>NZ_JBIWNS010000002.1:0-683149 GCF_044767325.1 Herbaspirillum sp. NPDC101397 | reverse complement strand
ATGAGCATCCACGAGAACCTCTTGATGGGCGCCTACACCAGCGACGACAAGCAGCAGATCGCGCAGGACATCGAGCACTGGTTCACGGTGTTTCCGCGCCTGAAGGAGCGCGCCAGCCAGATGGCCGGCACGCTGTCGGGCGGCGAGCAGCAGATGCTGGCCATGGCGCGCGCACTGATGAGCCATCCGAAACTCTTGTTGCTGGATGAGCCGTCAATGGGCCTGTCGCCGATCATGGTGGAGAAGATCTTCGAGGTGATTCGCAACGTGTCGGCGCAGGGCATCACGATCCTGCTGGTGGAGCAGAACGCCAAGCTGGCGCTGGAGGCGGCGCACCGCGGTTATGTGATGGAGTCGGGGCTGATCACCATGAGCGGCAACGCCAAGGAAATGCTGAATGATCCGCGCGTCAAGGCGGCGTATCTGGGCGAAGCGTAGGACAAAAAAACCGTGTGCGTGGTGTAGCATGGGTTGGTGGTTTTACGTTTTCCTCTTCTTTCCATTTTCATAAAAAGGCACAGACATGAGCGATACCCCAATCACCATCCTCGGCATTTCCGGCAGCCTGCGCGCGGGTTCGTACAACACCGCCGCGCTACATGCCGCAGCAGAGTTGCTGCCGCCCGGCGTGCGCCTGATTCAGGCCGATATTTCCGACATCCCGTTGTACAACGACGACGTGCGCGCCAAGGGATGGCCGCCTTCGGTGGAGCGTTTCCGCAAGCAGATTGCCGAGGCCGATGCGATTCTGTTCTCCACGCCGGAATACAATTATTCCATCCCCGGGTTGCTGAAAAATGCCATTGACTGGGCTTCGCGTCCGCCGGAACAACCGTTCGCCGGCAAGGCGGCTGCGATCATGGGCGCCAGTCCAGGCGCCGTTGGCACCGCACGTGCGCAATACCACCTGCGTCAGATCGGCGTGTTCCTGGACCTTAAATTCCTGAACAAGCCGGAAGTCATGATCGGCGGCGCCGGCGATCGTTTCGCTGACGGCAAGCTCACGCATGAGCCGACGCGTGAATTCATCAAGACTCTGTTGACAGCGCTGCACGACCTTGCGCTGCAACTGAAGCAGCACAAGAAATAAGCGTTCAATAAGCGTTCAATTCACCCACGAAAAAGCGGCCCGCAGGCCGCTTTTTTTATGGCGTCGTGAAGGAGACGCTTATGCCGCCTTCTTGGCGCGTACCTGATCGCGCAATGCCTTCACGCGATCATGGTTGGCCAGCACGCCCTGATACTGGCGTTCCACAATCAGACGAACGTCGCTCGGCAGGTCTTCGGACAATGCCTTGCGATACGCGTTGACGGCAGCGTCTTCACCGCGCTCGCACTCGTTCAGGATGGCTTCATCATCCTTGCCCATGATGGCGCTCTTGATGTTGACCCATTGACGATGCAGGGTGCCGCTCACGCTGCTGTGTGTGGCCGGATCGCCACCCAGCGCGCGCACCAGGTTTTGCAATTCCAGCACAGTCTGGCCGCAGGACTGCGAGCGTTCCAGAAACTGGGTCTTGTAATAGGCCTGGCGCTCCGAAGCATCTTCGGCGCAGGTGCGGAAACCTTCTTCGCCATCCTTGGAGATCTGGATAAGGTCGTTCAGGGTGTCAATCAATCGGTCGTTTTTCATGATGTGCCTTTCAGTCGAAGAGTGGAAAAGAAATATTGTTTTTCTGTGGATTCTGCCGGTGCATCAATGCATGAACATGTATGAAATTCAGTGCACGAAAAAGTAAATCAGCACCAGTACGAATGCGGGGACGCCAAGTATCCAGGCGAGAAAATATTTACCCATGGCTTGCTCCTTTTTCAAGAGTGAGGTCAGGCGACCCGAAGGATGTGCACGTCGGTCTTCACTTCACACTTCAGCAAAACCGGATGGTGCAAATCTGTCATCTATCAGCCAACGGCGCAGCGCCGCTATCCAATGTCTGCATCGTAGTTGGCGCCACGGGCAGCCGCCATCAGACGCAGGCCCAATCTGTTGTAGGAGAGGAAGGGGAAAAGCCGGTAATTATTCCTCCTCAATCGTCGCAATCCCTTTGCTGGCGTGGCTTCTCATCTTGTCCTACAAGACAATGGGCGGGCGTCCTATACCTCTTGCCAAGGGGCATTGCTACGATCTGCTCCATTGCTTCACCCATCCAACCGCGAGGAGCGCGTCATGAACAAGGATCAATTGCTTGGCAACATGAAAATCGCCGTAGGTCGCCTGGAAGAAAACCTGGCGGGCCTGGTGCACGATCAGGCGCATCTTCGTCACGCCGCGCAGCTGCAGCAAGCCGGCAAGGTGCAACGCACGATGGGTGAAGCGCGTCAGCTGATCAAGCGTTCGCTCAAGCAGCATTTGTCCGCCTGAGCTTCGCTGCAGGATTAATGAAACAGGGAGCCCCTATGCTGAACAAGCGAAATCTTCTCTTCACGCTGGGTCTGACCGGCGCCGCCGTCATTGCAGTCCTGAATGTTTGCGCCAACCGTATCTCGACCCGCGATGCACGACTGCAACGCAAGGCCCTCCATCGCTGGGAAGGTGAGGGCGGCAATGTCCTGACTCCGGCCATGCCCGTCAAGGACGAACTGTCGCAGGACGCAACGCCTTGATGACAGCCGATTGCGGGCTTGTCCTACAAGGTAATGAGCCGCCGTCCTATCGCTGATCAGCGTCACTGCCAGTATCGTTCAGTTACCGACTTAGCGGCACAGGCAGCAAGCAGGAAACAAAGAAATGCAGCAGTAACCGAATGCAGTCGAGGGAATAGCAAGGAAGAGACAAGCGGTTCGTTTCAACACAAGAATCATCGAAACGGGTGCAACCATGGAAAAAGAAAAACTGGTGATTTGCTGGTTACTGGGCATGCCTCTGCTGATGCTGCTCATCCTTCAGTACTTCATGTATTGAGCGTCGGCATCAAGAAGATGTGCAAGATGTCGCCCGCTACTGAAGCTGCCAACCAACACGAAAGAGAGGCAAGAAATGCGCGAAGAAAAATTGCGAACCGTCCGTAGCGATGTCCAGGTCCTGTTGCAGGAAGCACAGGAGCTGTTCACCGAAGCCGCAGCGACCACCGGCAAGAAAGCCGAAGACCTGCGCGCCAAGGGCGAGGAAATCCTGGATCGCGCCTTCATCAAGGCGCAAGGCATCCAATCCTACGTGGTCCAGACCGGCAAGGAGATCGCCTCCACCACCGACGACTACGTGCAATCGAATCCGTGGCGCGCCATTGCGATTTCCGCCGGCGTCGGCCTGTTGTTCGGTCTGTGCGTGTCGCGCACCGGCGAGCACTGAGCGGCAAGCCTGCTCACAGTACATTCGTAGCCATTCAGCCAATCGGATAAAGGAACATCACCATGTCTAGCAAACCATCGACGGTCAGCCATATTTCAGGCAAGCCGTTCCAAATCGACCGCGAGAAGGTGCGCGAAGCCGCTCAGAAGATCGGCGACGGCGCCGTCACCGAAGGTTACAAGGGCAATCGCGAAGAGGTTGTGGCGATGCTCAACGACGCGCTGGCAACCGAGCTGGTTTGCGTGTTGCGCTACAAGCGTCACTATTTCACTGCGACCGGCCTGGAAAACGAGCCGATCAAGGCTGAGTTCCTGGAGCATGCCGCCGAGGAAGAAGACCACGCCAACCAGATCGCCGAGCGCATCGTGCAATTGAACGGCAAGCCGGACTTCAATCCGAGCCAGCTGTCCGAGCGCAGTCATGCCGACTACGACGATTCCAGCGACATCAAGTCGATGATCCGCGCCAACCTGATCGCTGAGCGCATCGCGATCGAGACGTATCGCCAGATGATCGAACGCATCGGCGACGACGATCCAACTACCAAGCATTTGCTCATCTCCATCATGGCGAAGGAAGAAGAACACGCCGACGACATGAGCGATCTGCTCGATTGACTGCGCTTGTCCGGCCTTTGAGCCGGGCGCGCACTGTTCTCACGGCATTCGTGCCATCACCGCAAAGGAGAAAAACATGAATTGGGACATCATCGAAGGCAACTGGAAACAGTTCAAGGGCAAGGCCAAAGAACAATGGGGCAAGCTCACCGACGACCAGCTCGACACCATCAACGGCAAGCGCGAACAGCTGGCCGGCCGCATCCAGGAAGTCTACGGCATCAACAAGGACGAAACCGAAAAGCAGATCAAGGAATTCGAAGATCGCAACAAGGATTTGCGTCACTGATCCTTACCGGAATCTCAAGTCACTTGCTTGCCGCACGCCGGCGCAAAAAAATCAATTTGTTAAAAAACCAGAGGAGCTTACTCATGAAAAAAATCATCGCCGCTTGTATCCTGACTTCCGCCGCATTGGGCGCCCATGGCCTGGCCAGCGCAGCAGATGCCGTCAAATCGCAATACAAGGCTGACGTGGCTTCCGCCGATGCGGACTACAAGACCGCCAAGGCCAAGTGCAAGCCGCTCAAGGGCAATGAGCAGGACGTCTGCCAAAAGGAAGCCAAGGCTGCTCATGAAACGGCAGTAGCCGACGCCAAGGCCAAGCGCAAGACCACTGATGCCCGCAAGGATGCAAAGAAAACCAGCAATGACGCCGAGTATGATGCCGCCAAGGAAAAGTGCGACGCCATGAGCGGCGCCACCAAGGACAAGTGCCAAGCCGACGCAAAGGTGAAGTACGCCAAGTAATCCGGGTCATATCTCCAGGATATGCCCAGATGCAATTGAGTAAACCAGTACAGTAGTAAGGTCATGGAGAGGTAGCGATGCTTCTCCATAAAAAATCGCAGGCAACACGAATTGAAATTACCAACAGGAGATTCATCATGACTTTATCTTTGACTAAACGTATTACAGGCTTTTTCCTCGCACTGATGATGGTGTCGCTGGTCGGTTGCGCTTCCGGCCCGAACAAGGAAGGCACCGGCGAGTACGTCGATGACGCCGTCATCACCACCAAGGTGAAGGCCGCCATCGTCAACGAGCCGAACCTGAAGTCGACCGAAATCAACGTCGAAACCTACAAGGGCGTGGTCCAACTGAGCGGTTTTGTCAGTTCGGCAACGGCAGCTAGCCGTGCAACTGAACTGGCTCGCGGCGTCAAGGGTGTGACTTCGGTCAAGAACGATCTGCGCCTGAAGTAAGTCGCAGTTCGGTCAGGGTGGCTGCCGCGAAAGCGGTCGCCACCCTGAGATGCATCCAAATGGTACGAAATTTGCAATCGTTGAGGTATAGTTAGCCGCGGAAGACGTCCGGATCCCCGGATAACTCTGAACAAATGATGGGCAGGCTGCACCTAGGCAGTTTGACCGCATTTGCCTGATCAATGAGAGATATGCAGCATTGCTTCGATGCTGGTAAAAACTATGACAAAAATATTGGTAGTCGATGATCACGCAGTTGTGCGCGCCGGTGTTCAGCACTTTATTGCGGATATACCGAACATGGAAGTGGGTGGCGAAGCCAGCACCGCGGAAGAAGCAATCCGCCTGGTGCGCACCCAGGAGTGGGACATTGTCCTGCTCGACATTGCGATGCCCGACAAGAGCGGCGTCGAAGTGCTGAAACAGATCAAGCGTGAAAAGCCCAACCTGCCGGTTCTGATGCTGAGCATGCATCCCGAAAGCCGCTATGCGGTGCAGGTATTGCGCAGTGGCGCCAGCGGCTACGTGCAGAAGGAAGCGCTCGCGACCGACTTGGTCAGCGCCATCAACACGATCTTGCGCGGTCACAAGTACATCAGCTACGGCGTGGCCGAATTGTTGACCACCGATCCGGTGGACTCGGAAAAACCGCTGCACGAGACCTTGTCTCAGCGCGAATACGAGATTTTTTACAAGCTGGGCCAGGGCCAGGGTGTGACGCAAATCGCCGATGAGCTGTGCCTGAGCGTGAAGACCGTGAGCACGTATCGCTCCCGCGTTCTGCAAAAGATGAACATGGCAAACAACGCCGACATCATTTACTACGCAATCAAGAACAACCTGATCGACTGACGGCTGGATCGCCGATCGCGACGGACATGACGAAGGCGGGAGACGAGCGGCAATGCGCCGCATTGATTGTTGATTGTTAGTCGTTTTGGATAGTTATCATGGAAGATGTGCTGCAAGAACTAGCGACAAGGAAGGGTCATTCAGCGGATGCGCCGCTCAAAATCTTCCTGGTTGAAGATTCGGCGGATGTGCGGGATCTCATCATTGAAAGTCTCGCCGAGATTCCTGGCGTGGTGCTGGCCGGCTACTCCGAGACCGAGCAGGATGCCATGGCCCGCCTGGAAAACGAGAACTATGACGTGCTCATTCTCGACATCCAGCTCAAGCAGGGCAACGGCATGCACTTGCTGCAATCGCTGGCGCGCACCGGAAAACGTCGCCATGACGAACTCAAGATCATCTTCAGCAACCACGTCAGTTCAACCTACCGCCGCGTCGGCGTGCAGTACGGGGTGCAATTCTTCTTTGACAAGTCGTCGGAATTCACCAAGCT
Source organism: Herbaspirillum sp. NPDC101397 (assembly GCF_044767325.1). Lineage (NCBI taxonomy): Bacteria > Pseudomonadati > Pseudomonadota > Betaproteobacteria > Burkholderiales > Oxalobacteraceae > Herbaspirillum > Herbaspirillum sp. NPDC101397. The sequence goes on along the minus strand of NZ_JBIWNS010000002.1, from coordinate 676,693 downwards.
GCGCAGCCTGATCGAACGCATCAGCGGGCGCGGGGCTGCGGGGAAAAGCAATTCGTCGCACGGTTTCGCACCAGCCTAGGTTTCCGTCGCCGGGACGTCGTCCCAACGCTCGCATCACCATGCCGCGGTGTTGCAACCCAATATAATGTCTATGCATGCCGCCGCGCCTCGCTGCGCGGCCAACGAAAAAATCAGGGGCTTCAGCACATGCACATGACGCCAGTCAGAAACGATATCGGCGAAAGCTCTTCGCTCGAACATTACGTCGCCACCCAGGCCAACTTCGCCAGTATCATCAGCGCTGCCATGAGCCTGGCGATGATCATTGCGCTATTCGGCGTGGTGGTGCTCATCAGTTGCTACGCCGACGATGGTTATCGCCGGATCCTGGCCGACCTCATCGCGGTGCAGGGCAGCTCGGCGGCCGGTTTCATTCTTTCAGGCGCTGCTCTCTACCTGCAATGTCTCAACGTCGGCAAGACCAGTCGCAAGCTCGCCGTATCAGCCCGCGTGGTTGCGGTGCTGCTGTTACTGCTCAGCGGCGGCTTCCTGCTGCAGAATCTGTTGGGCGTGAAGTTATTGCATGCAGCGTTGCCGGTCCTGACTTTGGCGGGGAGCGCATTTGGCGCGGAGATTCATCCACTCGCCGCAGGTTGTTTCCTGCTGACGGCACTGATCCTGCTGCTGCAGGACCTGCGCATCCGTGGCGGTCACTATCCGGCTGAATACCTGGCTTTCATTCTGATCGGCCTGAGCGCGATCCCGCTGGTCGGCTACCTGTATGGCATCAGCAAACTGACTTTCCTGCGTTATTCGACCGGCATTCCCTTACTGACCGCGCTGGGCTTCCTGCTGCTCGGTGCTGCGCTGCTGATGGCGCGGCCTTCGCATCGCCTGATGTCCATCATCATCGGCCACGCGCCGGGCGGCAACATGTTGCGCCGTCTGTTGCCGTCGATGCTGTTCCTGATCCTGTTGCTTAATCTGCTGGTGGCCAAGGGGGCCGAGCGCGGGATGTATTCCGATCAGCTGATGTTGCCGTTCCTGACCCTGATCGACGGCGCACTGGTGGTGTTCGTGTTCTGGCGCTTCGCCGGCAAGCTTGATCGCGAATATGGCGCGCGCATGCAGAGTGCGGCCAAGTTGGCCGAAGCCAATTCCTTGCTGACCGCGGTGAGCGACAGTACCCGCGAACCGATCTTCGTCAAGAATCGCCAGGGGTTGCTGGTGTTCGCCAATCCTGCGTTGTTGCAGCAGGTCGGGAAGACCTGGGAAGAGGCGATGTATCGCTCCAGCCGCGAGCTGTTCTCAGAGCGGGAAGAAGCCGATCGCATCGATGAAGACGACAAGCGCGTCATGGCGCATGGCTTGCCGGAGACGATCGAGCAAACCTTGCATCTGCAGCATGGCATCTTCACCTACCAATCCACGCGGGTGCCCTGGTTCGACAAGGCGGGCAACGTTCTTGGCGTGATCGGCATCAGTACCGATATTTCCGAACGCAAGCGTGCCGAAGACTCTCTGCGCGAGCGCGAAGCGCAGCTGGAGAAAGCCGTGGTCGAGCGTACCGCCTTGCTGCGCGAGCTGACCAACCACCTGGAAACCGTACGCGAAGAAGAGAAGCGCGCCATCGCACGCGAGCTGCATGACAACATGGGCGCCTCGCTGACGGCGCTGAGCATGCATCTGGAGAGTGTCTACAAGATTTTGCCGGAAGACGAGAAGTGGCAGGAACGCAAACCGCGCATGCAGGGACTGATGAGTTCGCTGGTGAGCACGACGCGGCGCATCCAGACCGAGTTGCGTCCGAACATGCTGGACCTGTTCGGACTCAAGGCGGCCATCACCGAGCAGCTCGATGAACTTGCCGAGCGCACCGGCATGACCTGCAAGGCCAGCCTGCCGGATGAAGACGTGACCATTGGACACGAGATGGAAATCGCCATCTATCGCATGCTGCAGGAGATGCTCAACAACGTCACCAAACATGCCAAGGCCAGCCAGGTTGACGTGATCCTGGATGTCGATGAAGAGCAGGTCTCGCTGACGGTGCGCGACAACGGTGTCGGCATTCCGCAAGAGCGCCAGGACAACAACAAGACTTATGGTTTGCGCGGCTTGCGCGAACGCGCCACTTTCTTCGGCGGTAATGCCGTGATCCGCTCCACGCCAGGCAACGGCTCCATCATTTCCATACGTCTTCCGCTGGCGCCTGCCGCCGACGTCTGAACTCCCGGCCTGCACGTACGCTGCAGGCCAGTCTTCGGCAATTCCTCTCCCTGACGCTTTTTTTTCGCATTGTCCTACGCTGCAAAGCGGGGCTGTCTTATGGTTCGAAAAAGCACTGCTGGTTAAGATGAATCATCGCGTTTCCACTCAAGGAGATGTGTGCAGTTGACTGTTTCAGATGACAGTAACTGGTCCCTTCACTTTCAGGAGCCATCATGAATAAAGATCAAGTTCAAGGCAAGGCAAAAGAAGTAGCAGGCAAGGTCCAGCAAAAAGCCGGCGAAATGGTTGATAGCAAGGAACAGCAAGTCAAGGGCGCTGCAAAGCAAATTGACGGCACTGTTCAAAAGAGCTATGGCGACGCCAAGGAAGCGCTGAAGGACCGTTAAGCCGCTTAATGAAATGGGAGCTTCCAGCTCCCATTTTCATGTCTTGGCCAAGGCGATCTGTAGGAATCGTCTTACGGCAGAATCGGAGAAGCACGGCTGTTGAGCGCAATCCTATTTTGTCATGATGACCCGGTATCGCTGGTGCATTCACTTAAACATTCCCGCGTCGTGAAGCGTACGACTTGTCGAGGGAGGGATTATGAAAAAAATAACTACAGTGGCTTTGCTCGTATTGTCCGGTGCAATGGTGTGTTCCCCAGCCTTCGCCGTCAATGGAACAACGAGCGGCGCCGATGCCCCGCAGGCACTGGCGCATTCGAAGGCAAACACTGCCAGGTCCAAAGCCGTATCCGGTGCGGACAAGAAAAAATTCCTCTATCTCGACATGGTTCAGCGCAAGCATCCCCAATCGATCCGCAATGCGGTCATCGTGTATGAGCATCCCGGTTTGAAAAAACAGACCTGCGATGCCAAGGACGCGAAAAGTGTAAGCGAATGTTTGCGTAGTCCATCGACATGAAACTCGCACGTTGAACGTGGTCTAAAAATTACCGGCTCATCATTTGAGTCCACGAGAATCGACTGCTGCATCCCGCAGCAACAACCATTTTTTGAAGAGGTGTCATCATGAAAATAACACATAAAATCGCAGTGACTTCGATCACTGTCTGTGCCCTGACAATCCTGAGCGGTTGCAGCGGCATGTCGGCCCGGGATCGCGATACGGCTGTCGGCGCCGGCGTCGGAGCAGTCGGCGGCGCAGTGCTGACCGGCGGTAGCGCCATCGGTACTGTCGGCGGCGCAGCAGTCGGCGGCGTGATCGGTAATCAGGTCGGCAAGTAAGCGCGGACAAACTGCCTTGCAATGAAAAAGGGGACCTGCGGGTCCCCTTTTTGCATCCGTGAGCAGTATGGGCTCATCTTGACTGCGTCATGCTCATTCTGCTGCGCTGCGCGCTTTCAGGATGCGTTTGGCGCGCGCCAGGTCGCTGTTCATGTGGGCGCGTGCATCCTTGCGGCAAGCCTTGGCTTCGGCGCCCTTGAGCGGCTTGCACTCCTGCAGTGCCTGCGCACCGGCGGCGCGGGCTTCTTTCACCAGCGTCTTGTAATGCAGCTGGGCGGTGTCGTCGCCTTGGTACCAGCGTGCGGGATCTTCCTGGGAAACGTCTTCTTCGGCGGCAAACGACGGCGCGTGCGCGGCAAGGCCGGCAGCCAGCAGGAACGGCAGCAGAAGCAGATGTGGTCGGCGATTTTTTCTCATCGTTGCAGACTCCTCCGGTAAAAATGATGAACGGCGCTGCACCATCAAGATGCAACGCCGTCCATCATATCCTGTTTGCCCTGCGTGGCAGGGAAAACCCCCGGTCTATAGTCGTCCGAGCAACACCAGGATCAGCAGGATGATGACGATCGTGCCGGCAATCCCGCTGGGGCCATAACCCCATGAACGGCTATGCGGCCAGGTCGGCAGGGCGCCGATCAGGATCAGAATAAGAACGATCAGAAGTATGGTGCCGAGTGTCATGTTGTTCTCCTTGTTGTTACTGCAGGGTTGCAGCGTTCATCGTCGCCATGCGGAATTCCGCATGGCGTCCATGTTAGAAACGGACCTTCACGTAAGCCGAAGGCCCTTTAAGACGAATATCCAGATTGGCGTCGTTGATGGCGCCGCCGCCGTCGCGGTTGATCTTGATGCGGGTAATGCCGTAGTCGGCGCCGATACCGAGGTTGGCCAGCGGATACCACTCGGCGCCGAGTGCTGCGCCATAAATGTGGCCGGTGACCTTGCCCCAGTTTTTCTTGACGCCGGAGGCTTCTGCATAAATGCGGAAGTCTTTACTGAAGGCATGTTTCCAACCGAGTTCCAGCAGGGGCGCCCAGGTCTTTTCGGAGTAGCTGTCGCTGAAGGTGCCGGCGGCGCCGTTCAGTGTGGCGGATGCATTGACGTCAATCTTGGCGCGATAGTAGCCGGCGCCGAGTCCGATGCCGAAGACGTCATTGCCTTGTCCGATCCACCACTTGTAGGCCAGCGACGCCATGTCGACCTGGATGTTGGCGTCGCCGTTGGCGTTGAGGGTTGAGCCGGTGCCGACAGGAATGGTGCGGTTGATGGCGCCGCCGTAATTCTTTTTGTACGTGAAATAGTCGAACGACAAGCCCTGGCTGTCGAACAGCAGCAACTCTGCGCGCACGCGCGGCAGGGCGGTGCGATCGCGGTCAATGTCGCCGGACTGATACGAGCCGTATTGGGAGTTGGCATTGACCCGGAAAGTCGGGTCAACATAGTAGGCGCCTGCCGACAAGCTGAAACGATCCAGCGCGGGCGAAGGATCAGCCAGCGCGCTGGCAGAGGTCAGCGCAAGTGCGCTGCCGGCGGCAAAATAAGTAACGAATTGCACGGACTTGCCGACGGCCGGCAGGCAACGAATGCGACGTGACATGGGTAATCTCCTCCTGGCGGAAAGCCGAATCAAAAATAGTGTCCACTGTGCGAAGGCAGTTGACGCAATGGATGTTAACAACCGCCTTGCTTACGGTAGATAGGCGTCTTCCTCAATTTCCTGTAGGAAAAGGCGAGTTGCGCAGTAGGGAATACGGCATGGCGATGCGACCGCGTCACGTTTTTCTGGTTTGATTTTTGCTTGCATGATGCTGACGGTGCAGCAGGCAGAACGCGAAAAGAATGCATCACAAGATGATGGAAAGTGTGCGGCATTTCCAAATGGGTTACTATTCGCCCGCTGCATCCGGGGATATTCGGGCGGGCATGCAGCGTGGAGGTGTGGCAACATGAAGCCGGTGCAATCCGGTATGGGATGTGCCACAGCCACCCAGACCCGTAACGCGTTCAGAATCGATTTACGATGTCCAGGCGAACATTGGAACCTCACATGCGCAATCTACGCATTGTCGTCGTCAACACCATCATCGACCATGCCGATGATGAGACCGACACCGACCTGCAGGAGCAGGCCGAGCGTGGCAAAGCCTTGCGCATCGGCTTGCTGGAGGCCGGCTACAACATCATCGCCTCGCTGCCGGCCGACCTGTACCTGCCCGAGCGCATCGCCCAGCTTCAGCCCGACATGATCATCATCGACGCCGAGTCTGATGCGCGCGACGTGCTCGAGCACATCGTCATCGCCACGCGCGACGAGCGCCGCCCCATCGTCATGTTCACCGAAGACGACAACACCAGCACCATGGAAGCCGCCATGGAAGCCGGCGTCACTGCCTACATCGTGGCCGGATTGCAAGCTGAACGCATCAAGCCGGTGCTCGACGTGGCGCTGGCGCGCTTCCGCCAGGAGCAGAAGCTGCTGACCGAATTGTCCGACACCAAGCACAAGCTGGCCGAACGCAAAGTGATCGAGCGCGCAAAGGGCCTGCTGATGTCCCGCCACAAGCTGTCGGAGGACGAAGCCTATCAAAAGCTGCGCAGCATGGCCATGAACAAGAACCTCAAGCTCTCGGAAATCGCCCAGCGCCTGCTGGACGTCGAAGACTTGCTCGGCTGACACTTTTCCCGCATGCGGCGGCGTGCATGCACCGCCAAATTGGTGCGCAGCACAAAGGCGGTGCGCCTCCACGCTTGCAAACTCCCCTCGCTTTCCTTTCAAACCTGTTACGCCGGATTGTCGCTTTGCCCATGAGCGGCGCGGCTTTTAAGTGTTTTATAAGCTGCTTGGCACGCTCTTTGCTGAATCGTCTGCATTAGCGCAAGGTTTGCGCAATGAACGATCCGGCCAATGGCGGTCGGATCCATCCAAGACAAAGGCGTCTTTCGACATGACTCAGTGCATGCCGAAGGGACGCCTTTTTTTTTGCCGCCGAACAAATGGGGAATGCGATGGAATTCAAAGAGCAAGCGAGCAAGGCCGTGGAAGCTGTGAACGAAGTGGATTTCAAGCGTCGTCAATTGATTCAGACTGCAGGACTTGCAACGGGAGCGAGCATGTTGGGACTAGCCACGGGAGGAGCCTGGGCGGCCGGCTCCGATAAACCGGAGAAGGAAGAAGTGAAGATCGGTTTCATTCCGCTGACCGATTGCGCTTCCGTCGTGATGGCCTCGGTGCTCGGTCTCGACAAGAAATACGGCATCAAGATCGTGCTCAGCAAGGAAGCCTCCTGGGCCGGCGTGCGCGACAAGCTGACCAACGGCGAGCTGGACGCGGCGCACGTGCTCTACGGCCTCATCTATGGCGTGCAGATGGGCATCGGCGGGCAAAAGAAAGACATGGCCGTGCTCATGAACCTGAACAACAATGGCCAGGCCATCACGCTGTCGAAGAAGATCGCCGACAAAGGGGGCGTCGACGGTCCGTCGCTGGCCAAGCTGATGCAAACCGACAAGCGCGAATACACCTTTGCGCAGACTTTCCCGACCGGCACCCACGCGATGTGGCTGTACTACTGGCTGGCCGCCAACGGCATCAATCCGATGAAGGACGCCAAGGTCATTACCGTACCGCCGCCGCAGATGGTGGCCAACATGCGAGTCGGCAACATGGATGGTTTCTGCGTTGGCGAGCCCTGGGGCCACCGCGCGATCGTCGACGGTGTCGGCATCACCGCCACCACCACGCAGGACATCTGGAAAGACCATCCGGAAAAAGTCCTCGGCACCACGCTCGACTTCGCCAAGAAATATCCGAACACCTGCCGCGCCATGATGGCGGCGATCCTCGAGGCCGGAAAATGGATCGACGCCTCGCTGGCCAACAAGAACAAGATGGCCGAAGTGATCGCCGACAAGTCCTACGTCAACACCAGCAAGGACGTCATCGATCAACGCATCATGGGGCGCTACCAGAACGGTCTCGGCAAGACCTGGGACGACCCGAACTACATGAAGTTCTACAACGACGGCGCGGTCAACTTCCCGTACCTGTCGGACGGCATGTGGTTCATGACGCAGCATCGCCGCTGGGGCCTGCTCAAGGACGATCCGGATTACCTGGCCGTGGCCAAGTCGGTCAACCAGATTGATTTGTACAAGGACGCCGCGACCATGACCAAGACCAGCATTCCGAAGGACGTGATGCGTACATCGAAGCTGATGGACGGCACCGTATGGGACGGCAAGAATCCGAAAGCCTACGCCGCTTCGTTCAAGGTCAAGGCCTGAGCGTTTGCGTCGTCAGGCCGATGCAGGCCGACGGATTGCAAGACATCTTGCAGCAGCATCAAGTGATCAAGTGAAGGAATCGATATGAGCGCAGTCATGGAAACGATGATGAACGACAAGCCCGCACCGGCCTCGCCGACAACCACCGCTGCGGCGGCAGCTTCCGTTGCTGCTCCCGCTCCGGCGGTGAAGAAAGTGAAAGCCGCGAAGAGAAACCTGCCGTTTGCAGGCTGGTTCATGAAGGTGTTGCCGCCGTTGACCGGCCTCGCTTTCCTGGTGCTGGTGTGGCAGATCGTCGCCGCCAAGACCGGTAATTTCCCGACGCCGCTGGTGACCTTGCAGGAGGCCATCAAGCTGTTCTCCGATCCGTTCTACCGCACCGGTCCGAACGACCAGGGCATCGGCTGGAACGTACTGGCGTCGCTGCAGCGCGTGGCGATCGGCTTCGGCCTGGCGGCAGTGGTGGGCATTCCGCTGGGCTTCCTGATCGGTCGCGTGCGTTTTTTGTCAGGCATGTTCGGTCCCATCATCAGCTTGCTGAAACCGGTGTCGCCGCTGGCCTGGTTGCCGATCGGCCTGCTCGTGTTCAAGTCGGCCAATCCGGCGGCGATCTGGTCGATCTTCATCTGCTCGATCTGGCCGATGATCATCAACACCGCCGTCGGCGTGCAGCGTGTGCCGCAGGATTACATGAACGTGGCGCGCGTGTTGAATCTGTCGGAATGGAAGATTCTCACCAAGATCCTGTTCCCGTCGGTGCTGCCGTACATGCTGACCGGCGTGCGTCTTGCCATCGGCACCGCCTGGCTGGTGATCGTCGCGGCGGAAATGCTGACCGGCGGCGTCGGCATCGGCTTCTGGGTCTGGGATGAATGGAACAACCTGAACGTGCCGCACATCATCATCGCGATCGTGGTGATCGGCGTGGTGGGCCTGATCCTCGAGCAGCTGCTGGTGGCGCTGGCCAAGGCTTTCACGTATGAAGAAGTCAGCAGTTGAGCAGGTACGGTTTCAATGCAACGCAATGCAATGACTAACGCTTAACAAAGCAACAGGGGATTCTGATGGACATGCATAACAAGTTTATCGACATCAATGGCGTCGAGATGGTGTTCCACACCAAGAAGGGCAGCTTCCATGCGCTGCGCGACATCAACCTGACCGTGCAGAAGGGCGAGTTCATCACGTTGATCGGCCACTCCGGCTGCGGCAAGTCGACGCTGCTGAACCTGATCGCCGGCCTGCTCAAGCCGAGCGACGGCCTCCTTCTGTGCGCCAACCGCGAAATCGCCGGACCGTCGCCGGAGCGCTCGGTGGTGTTCCAGAACCACTCGCTGCTGCCGTGGCTGACCTGCTACGAGAATATTTTTCTGGGCGTCGAGCGCGTCTTCGGCGCCACCGAAAATCGTACCCAGCTGCGCGACCGCACACGCGCCGCGCTGGCGCTGGTGGGATTGACGGCGGCCGAGACCAAGCGTCCCAATGAAATCTCCGGCGGCATGAAGCAGCGTGTCGGCATCGCCCGCGCGCTGGCGATGGAACCCAAGGTCCTGCTGATGGACGAGCCGTTCGGCGCACTCGATGCACTGACCCGCGCGCACCTGCAGGATGAGCTGCTGAAGATCGTCGCCAAGACCGAGTCGACCGTCGTCATGGTCACGCATGACGTCGACGAAGCGGTGCTGCTGTCGGATCGCATCGTCATGATGACCAACGGTCCCGCCGCTACCATCGGCGAAATTCTCGAGGTAAAGCTGGCGCGTCCGCGCGAACGCGTGGCGCTGGCGCAGGACGCGCAGTATTCCGAATACCGCACGGCGGTGCTGGAATTCCTGTATCGCAAGCAGGCGCATCCGGCCAAAGAAGCTGCATAAGAATATCTCCAGGGCTCACATGAAAGGAATGCCATGATGGCGTCCGCACAAATCAGGCTGGTGCAGAACGACGAGACCGACAGCGGCAACGGCAGCAACGGCAGCAACGGCAGCGATATCAAGCCGTTGTCAGGTGAAGTGTTCGGCGCATTGATCAACTTGTCCGGGCGCCGGCGTTTCACCTCGCAGCGATTGGTGCTGTATGCGGTGCTGGCGTCGCAAGGCCACGACGGTGCGGCGAAGACGGCGCGCGAGGCGCTGGCCTTGTTCCGCGGCGCGCACACGGCGCTGGTCAAGGGTTCCGACACCGTGCCGGGGATTTTTTGCGAAGAAGTGCGCGAAGCCTATTTCGGCAAGCTGGCCGGCGACGCGCAGATCGTCTACTTCATCAACCTGGCCGAGCGCACGCTCAACGCCATCGAGGATCGACTGCGCGATGCGCCGGCGCTGCTGGAGGAACTGGTGCGCATCACCACGCCGCTGCTGAGCGTGCTGAACCAGATCACCAGCGTCTATGAAGAACAATCGAAGCGCCACGCCGTGCTGATGAAAAAGCAGCTGCGCGGCATCATGACCGACATCGAAACCATCGCCAAGCAGGCCAAGATGGTGTCCTTCAATGCGCGCATCGTGGCCGCGCGCGCGGGGCAGGCGGGCAAGGAATTTTCGGTCGTTGCGGGCGTGCTGTCGAACATCACCACCGAGATCGACGACCTCGTCCGGGCGGCGCTGAGCGGGGCGGCGGCTTGAGTTTTTCGTGGCGGATTAAGATCATTTCCCTGATTCTGTTCTAATTGAGGCAACTCAAAACAGAACAGGCAGGGAAGGGCGATGAAAAAACTCAGCGAGCAGCGGCTCGTCTATTTCTTTGAAGCGGTCCAGTGCGGCAGCGTGCGCGCGGCGGCCGACAAGCTCGATATCGCACCGTCGGCGGTGAGCCGCCAGATCACATTGCTCGAGCAGGAAATCGCCATTCCCGTCATGGAGCGGCACCGCCGCGGCGTGGTGCCCACCGAAGCGGGCCAGTTGCTGATCGATTACTACCGCGAACAAGGCGCCCACCAGGCCGATCTGTTGTCCAAACTGCAAGGCCTGCGCGGACTCAAGCGCGGACATGTCAGCATCGTCATCGGCGAAGGTTTCGTGAGCGATTTCATGAGCCGGCCGATGGCCTATTTCTGCGAACGCCATCCACAGATTTCAGTCTCGCTTGATCTTGCCGGCACCAACGATGTGTTGCGCATGGTGGCCGAAGACATCGCCGAAATCGGCCTGGTCTACAACCCGCCCGCCGACCCCAAGATCGTCTCACGCTCGGTGCAGCGGCAGCCGATGATGGCGGTCGTCAGCGCCAACTCGCCGCTGCGCAACAGCAAGTCCTGCACCTTGCAGGAGCTCAGCGAATATCCGGTCGGATTGATGCATACGTCCTACGGCACCCGGCAATTGCTGGCGCTGGCCGAATACGCCGCCAAGATCAAGCTCAATCCGACGCTGACCACCAACTCCATCAACGTGCTCAAGCATTTCGTCAGATCCGAACTAGGCGTGACGCTGCTGCCGCGCTTTGCCGTATCGACCGAGCTGGCGGCGGGCGAACTGTTCGCAATTCCTCTCGAGGACGACGTGCTGGCGGTCGCCGAAGTGCACCTGGTCACGCGCGTCGGCCGCAAATTGTCGGTGGCGGCCAATCGTTTCGTGTCGTATTCGAGCTCGCTGATGCAGGCATTTCAGGTCACCAGCTGAATTGTTCTGTGTTCTCATAAATAGAACAATATCGGCTTTTCGATGTAATTGACGCTCACCTCGGCTGCTTGCACACTGGATCCGTCTGATTTGACGTACGACTTATCCAGTGAGGAGCGGCATGAAACATATCGGTGTGGCAGGGTTGGGCAACATGGGGCGCGGCATGGCGCTGTCGTTGCAACGCGGCGGCTTTACGGTGTCCGGTTACGATCCGGCGGCTGCGGCGACGGAAAGCATCGCGCGCGAAGGCGTGCGGACATTTGCGTCCGTGGCGGCGCTGGCGGCGGAAGTCGATGTACTGATCCTGTCGCTGCCGACCTCGGACGTAGTGGAGGCGGTGGTGTTCGGCGCCGACGGCGTGCTCGCCGGCGCCAAGCCGGGCCTGCTGGTGGTCGACACCACCACGGCCGATCCCAACAGTACGCGCAAGGTCGCTGCAGCGCTGGCGGAAAAGGGCGTGCGCTTCATCGATGCGCCGGTCAGCGGCGGTCCCAAGGGCGCCATCACCGGCACCATGACCATGGTGCTGGGCGGCGCGGCGGAAGATGTCGCAGCGGTCACGCCAGTGCTCGAAGCCATGAGCGCCAAGCGCGTGCACGTCGGACCGGTCGGCGCCGGTCATGTCACCAAATTGCTCAACAACCTGATGTGCGGCGCGCACCTGATCGTCGCCGGCGAAGCGGCGCGCATCGCCGCCGCGGCCGGCCTCGATGCGCAGCAGATCTTTGAAGGCATCAACGCCGGCTCGGGCCGCAGCGGCGTCACGCAAGTCAACTATCCCACCTGGATTTTCAACGACGCCTTCGACTCCGGATTCACGATGAAGCTCATGCGCAAGGACTTGCGCCTGGCGATGGGTTTGCTGAGCGAGCTCGGCACCTCGGCACCGCTGTCGGGCGAGGTCGGCCGCCTGTGGGCCGCGAGTGGGGACGCAGCCGGCACCGCCGACGGCGAGGATTTCAATCGCATCGTGCAGTTCATCGAGAAATAAATCACCTACATCATCAGGAGTCTTGAATGCAATCGAATGAAGCAGAACAATTGTTGGCGGCGTTCGCGCCGTTCTTTCCGGGCGCCGGATTTGTCGGTTCGTATGTCGGCGGCAAGCTGGTGCAGGGCGATGGTGCGATGGTGGTGCTGCAGAATCCCGCCACCGGCGCCGACAGCCTGAGCTATCGCGACGCCGGTGCAGCAGTCGTGCAGCTGGCCGCCGAGGCGGCGCTGGCGGCGCAGGCAGAATGGTGGAAGCTGACGCACGCCGCGCGCGGCCGCATCGTCTTCGCCGTCGGCCAGAAAATCCGTGACAACACAGAAGCGCTGGCGCAGCTGGAGTCGCTCAGCGCTGGCAAGCCGATCCGCGATTGCCGCGGCGAAGTGGCAAAGGTCGCCGAGATGTTCGAGTACTACGCCGGCTGGACCGACAAGTTTTACGGCGACGTGATTCCGGTGCCCAGTTCGCATCTGAATTACACGCGCCGCGAGCCGGTCGGCGCGGTGCTGCAGATCACGCCGTGGAATGCGCCGATCTTCACCTGCGGCTGGCAGGTCGCGCCGGCGATTGCGATGGGCAACGCGGTGCTGCTCAAACCATCCGAGCTGACGCCGTTCACTTCGCTGGCGGTGGCGGCGTTGGCCGAACAGGCCGGCGTGCCCAAGGGGCTGATCAACGTGCTGGCCGGTCAAGGCCATACGGTCGGCCAGGCCGCCATCGATCATCGCGTCGTCAAGAAAGTGGTGTTCGTCGGCTCGCCGCAAACCGGCAAGAAGATCGCCGAAGCCGCCGCGCGCCGCTTGCTGCCGTGCGTGCTCGAGCTGGGTGGCAAGTCGGCCAACATCGTGTTCGCCGACGCCGACCTCAAGCGCGCCTGCCTCGGCGCGCAGGCGGCGATCTTTTCGTCCGCCGGGCAAAGCTGCGTGGCCGGCTCGCGTGTGCTGGTGCAGCGCGCGGTGTATGACGAATTCGTCGCCATGCTGGCCAACGGCGCCGGCAAGATCAAGGTCGGGCAGCCGCATGATGCGCAGACTGAAGTCGGGCCTATTTCCAATCGCAAGCAGTACGACCACGTGCGCGGCATGATCGCCGAAGGCGTGCGCAACGGTGCGCGGCTGGCGACAGCGGAGCAGGATTTTTCGGCGCCGGGATTCTTTGTGCGGCCGACCGTGCTGGCCGACGTCAGCAACGACATGGCCGTGGCGCAGCAGGAGATTTTCGGACCGGTGGTGGTGGCGATTCCGTTCGATACCGAGGAAGACGCGGTGCGCATCGCCAACGACAGCGACTTTGGCCTGGCCGGCGCGGTCTGGACCAATGACGTGGCGCGTGCGCATCGCGTGGCGGCCAACATCAACGCCGGTACCTTCTGGATCAACGGCTACAAGACCATCAACGTAACCTCGCCGTTCGGCGGTTACGGCCAGAGCGGCTATGGCCGGTCCAGCGGCGTCGAAGCCTTGTACGAATACACGCAGACCAAGAGCGTGTGGGTCGAGACGGCGAAAGAACCGGCAGCGACCTTCGGCTACGTATGACGCGAACCGGTTCGGATGGGATAGGCAACAGGCTGGCCCTGTTCCCGCCCAATGAGAACGATGTCATTTTCATTGCGGCGCGGAGCAGGGCAAGGCATGATTGACGCCGGACAACGAAGGCGATCAAGAAACACGTCGAAACGCCGTCATCAATCGTTGCAACAAGAATAGCTGTATCAGGGAGGGCCGCGCACAATGCGGCTTTGAACAGTCTTCGCACACAATATCCGGAGGGAACAATATGCAAGCATCCGCCACAACACCACCCACAACACCCGTCATCCAGCCAGGACTGCAGACATGGAAGCTCTATGTGTATGCGGTGCTGATCCTGGTCGTGGCCGAACTGATCGGTTCGGTGGCGTTCAAGATGGGCCCGGGCAAAGTGGTGCTCCTGCCGATGGTCTGGGCGCTCATCATGGGCGCCGTGATCGGCAGCCTGCAATCGAAAATGGGACCGCTGGCGCTGACGCAGCCGTTGCAGTTCCGCGCGGCCGCCATCCTGCAGCCGGCGTTGCTGCTGTTCGTCGCCAAGCTCGGCCTGATGGTCGGCAGTTCGCTGCCGAAGATCATCGGCGCCGGCTGGGCCCTGGTGTTCCAGGAATTCGGCCACTTCGTCGGCACCATCGTGATCGGCTTGCCGCTGGCGCTGCTGCTGGGCATCAAGCGTGAAGCCATCGGCGCGACGTTCTCGGTCGGCCGCGAACCGAGCCTGGCGATCATCGGCGAACGCTACGGCATGAATTCGCCGGAAGGACGCGGCGTGCTGGCCGAGTACATCACCGGCACGCTGTTCGGCGCGGTCTTCATCGCGATCTTCGCCGGCTTCATCACCAGCCTCAATATCTTCCATCCGGTCGCACTGGCGATGGGTGCAGGCGTTGGTTCGGGCAGCATGATGGCGGCCGCGGCGGGCGCCATCGCCGCGCAGCAGACGCCGGAGATGGCCAAGGACGTGGCGACTTTCGCTGCAGCCAGCAACCTGATCACGACCACCATCGGCACCTACTTCACGCTGTTCATTTCGCTGCCGCTGGCGGTCTGGGGCTATCGCGTTCTGGAACCGATCATCGGCCGCACCACATCGTCCTCGAGCACAGCCGCCGACGACAAGCTGCATGAACAGACCCATACCGAAGTAGCGGACCTGAACCTGGCCGGCCGCATCGCCGCCTGGGTGTTCGCCGGCGTGCTGACCATCATCGCCAACTGGATCGCCTACAAGGTCGCGCCGCTGGAATCGGTGGGCTGTATCGTGATCATGATCGGCGCCGTGCTGGTCGGGGACCTGCTGTGCAACCTGACCGGCAGGAAGATTCCGGCGGTGTGCTGGGTGACGCTGGTGGCGATGTTCCTGACCTCGCCGGCCTGCCCATGGGCGGATGCGATCGTGGCCATTACCGGCAAGATCAACTTCCTGGCCGTGATCACGCCAATGCTGACCTTCGCCGGCCTGTCGATCGCCAAGGATATCCCGGCGTTCCGCAAGCTCGGCTGGCGCATCGTGCTGGTGTCGTTCGCCGCCAATGCGGGCACCTTCATCGGCGCTACGCTGATCGCGGAGTTCTTCCACTGATCTGCAGGCAAAGTGGTGCGTAAAAATGAAAAGGCCGGCAATTCACATTGCCGGCCTTTTTTTGCATGTGTGCAGCGACGTTTATTGCGCCTTGTAAGCCGCCCACGCCACCAGCAGCCAGCCTGCCAGGAAAGCCAGGCCGCCGATCGGCGTGATCGCGCCGAGGAAGCGCACGCCGCTCAACGCAAGTACATAAAGGCTGCCGCTGAAGATCACGATGCCGATGAACATCGCGCTGCCGGCCCAGCCGAGGATGGCGGGGCCGAACTTGGGAATCAGCAGCGCCACTGCGAACATGCCCAGCGCATGCACCATCTGGTAGATCACGGCGGTCTGCCAGATCGCCAGCATGTCGGCGTCAAGGACTTGCTTGAGGCCGTGCGCGCCGAATGCGCCCGCGCCGACCGCGATGAACATGTTGAGACCTGCCAGGATGACGAGAAGACGTTCGCTCATGTGTGATTCCCCAAAAAGTAAGATGCTTATTTTAATTGTTGTGCCGCCATCGCCATCGTCATTGATGGCAATGGGAGCGCGCGTCAGACGCCAAAAATCGGCATCAGCCGCATGATGGCGTCACGCCATTCGCGCGGCTCGGGCTGGCCGTTGGACTTCTTGCTCAGGAAGCTGGCGATGTGCGTGCCCTGGCGGTTGAACAATTCCAGCGAGGTGATGATGCCGTCGGTGGTCGGCTTCTTGGCGACCCAGACCGAATCGATGTGGTCTTCGCGCAGTTGCATGCGGAAACCTGAGTTCGTGATCTTCAGGCGCGAGTCCTTGACACGGATGTTCTTGATCTTGCCGTAGTAGGCCTGGACGATGCCGGCGTTGCCGACCTGCGCCATGATGGAGGTGCCGAATTCGGTCATGCGCTGCAAGATCACGCGCGCCGAATCGTTGGCGACCTGGTAGGCGAACGCCTTGCCGGCCAGACGCAGCTTGCGCAGCCGCTGCTGGTCGAAGGCTTCCTGGCGCTGGATGAAGTCATCGTGGTTGTGGGTGTGCGCCCAGTCCGCGCGTAAGGCGTCGACGTCGATCTGGCGCAGGCTGTCGTCTTCGCTTTCAGCGTCGCTGTTGAGTGGGTGGACCAGGTGCGGCGCAAGCTGCTCGGCAGCGGCATGGTCGCTGACCAATTGCCGGAACGATGCGATATCGCCGTTTTCACCGAGGACGATCTTGTGCATCATGCTGCCGAAGCGGTCGAAGAATTGCAGGCTGTGTTGCTTGCCGCCGCTGCAGACGTCGTGCTCTTCGAGCGCGTAGCCGTGTTCCCATTGCGGATAGAAAATCCGCAGATGCATGGCTTCGGCCGGCGCCAGTTCAATTTCATTGTCGACGTAGAGCGCGCCGCTGACGTTGTCTTTCTCAAGCAGGGCGGAGGAGTTGCGCGTAACTTCAGTGAGGCCGCCGAGCGTCGCGAGACGTTGCATCAGGGGCGCGAATTCGCCGCGCAGGCGCGTCGCGGTAGGCTGCAGCGCAATGCGTTGCACATCGGTCAGATTGGGCAGTTGCTGATCGTCGAGGGGGCGCAGACGCATCATGATCTTTTCCTTCGGTATTCGGTACGGCTTCATTTCCGGCGGCCGGTGCGAATGGGTGGCAGCGTTGGTGGCGTTCTCCGTAGCGTGCTCCGCATTCTTGATTCCGACCCATGTGGGGGCAGGTTGCTGATATCCAAGAGACAGGGAGATATCGGTGCCGCCGAGGGCATCGCATCGGAAGGAAAGTCGCGTGCTCTGTGGGCATCCGACCTTGAATCCATCAAATGAGAATAATTCTCATCTATTGTCGTGCATGGAGCACCAAATAGCAAGTCCGGTTAAACACTTTTACAGAAAGTTGATGACGCTAGGGCCTGTTAGCAATCAATTTGCGAATGCGAACGCGCGGCAGGCGTTGACTGCCTAGGCGCAGCGACGCGACGTAGCGGCACTACGGCAAGGAGCTGCAACAACGGCAGGCGACGCCTGCAGCCGTTCCCGAAGGGTTGCTGCCAGAAGGCGCGCTGGCGGCGTTGCATGGCTTGCAGGTGGGCCCGCCACCTGCTACGCCACGCGCCTTGCCAGCACGCCTTCTGGCAGCAACGCATCTCGTAAATTGATTGTTAACAGGCCCTGGGCTGTCAGAAAAGTGTTGAAAGTGTGTCCGTATGTAAGTCCTGTGGCGAGTGATGTTGCGGCGCGATAACCTGAACTCGTCTCCTCCAGTTCCTCCCTCTTGAATTGGATTCAGCCCCCGGCCCTTGAAGGCCAGGGGCTTTTTTTTGTCCTGTTCCAGCGTCGTCCGGCGCGCTTGAGCAACGGCGCATTCCGTGCCAGCGCTGCTGCTGTGCGCCATCAAAGTTCAGCCGTTTCTCCGGATTTCAGGTTGACACGGGATTTTGGCGGACCTAATATGTTCGCGCGAACATTGATTTTTGCTTTAATCCGGAAAGCGGCGAATTTGTCCGTCGCGGCCGTTCCAACATCAAGGAGAGCACCATGCTGACCCCTGCGCAGATCGCACAATATCGAACCGACGGCTTGCTGGTCGTGCCCGGTTTATTGGATGTTTTCACGCTGCAGCGGATGAAGGAGGCGCTCGCGCAATGGCAGGAACAATCGCGCGCCGTCGATACCCACACTCAGGTGTTCGATCTGGAAAACGGCCATAGCGCCGCCGATCCGCGCCTGCGTCGCATCAAGCAGCCACACAAACATCATCCGGTGTTCGAGGAGTTCATCCGCTCGCAGCCGGTGGTCGCGGTGCTGCAGGATTTGCTGGGGGAGGGGCTGCGATTGCAGAGCTCCAAGCTCAACCTGAAATCGCCGCGCTTCGGTTCTCCGGTGGAATGGCATCAGGACTGGGCATTCTATCCACACACCAATGACGACATCCTGGCGGTGGGCGTGATGCTCGACGACACTTCGCTGGAAAACGGCGCAATGCTGGTGGTGCCCGGCTCGCATACCGGCCCGACCTACGACCACCATGCCGACGGCCGATTCTGCGGCGCCATCGATCCGGCCACGCCGGGACTCAATCTCGACCGGGCAGTGCCGGTGACCGGCAAGGCGGGATCGGTGTCATTCCACCACGTGCGCGCGGTGCATGGTTCGGCGCAGAACCGCTCGACCATGTCGCGCAATTTCCTGCTGTATGAAGTGTGCGCGGCGGATGCTTTCCCGCTGCTGGGCGTGGCGGATTTCGATGAATTCAATTCGCGCCTGCTCAGCGGCGCACCGACCATCGTGCCGCGCTTTCGCGACGTGCCGGTGCGCATGCCGCTGCCGCCGGCGTTGAACCAGGGTTCGATTTACGAGAACCAGGCGTCCAGCGGAAAGCGCTTCTTCGATATTGCCGACGACGCGGCGGTGCAAGCCGTGTCCACCTGAGCCGGCCGCACACCATGCAACAGCTACGCGTCTATCAATCCCTGTGGGCCATGGAACGTCGTCGTCCAGACGGTCTGGAATGGACCCTGGAGCAGAAGCTCGCCATGATCCGCGACGCCGGTTTCGACGGCGCCGGCGTGCGCTTCTTCGATCGCGACTATGCACGCGAAGTCACGGCCTTCCTGCGTGAACACGGCATGAGCTGGCAGGCGCAGTGCTATCCACGCAGCGTCGACGAACTCAAGCCGATCATCGAGCACGTGCAGGAGTTCGGCGCCGACCACATCAACCTGCAGGCCGACGTGCGCCCCCATACGCTGGATGAGTGCATTCCCTATATTGAAGGATGGCGACGCCTGGCCGATGATGCCGGCATCGCATTGCACATCGAGACGCATCGCGACCGCATGACTACCGACCTGTTCTTCACGTTGCAGTTGCTGGACCGGTTTCCGGATCTGCGACTCACCGCCGACTTGTCGCACTACGTGGTGGGCCGCGAATTCGCCTGGCCGATTTCAGATGAGAACCACGCGTTGATGCACCGGATCATCGACAACGCCTGGGGCTTTCACGGTCGCGTCGCGAGCCGCGAGCAGATCCAGCTGCAACTGGCGTTTGCGCAGCATCAGCAATGGCTGGCGCTGTTCATGCAGTGGTGGGAATACGGATTCCGCAGCTGGCGCCGCCGTGCGCCGGTCGATGGGGTGCTGACGTTCCTGTGCGAACTCGGCCCGCCGGAATACGCCATGACCGGCGCCGACGGCTATGAGTTGTCGGACCGCTGGCAGGAAGCCGGCGTCATGAAGGACAGTGTGCGTGCGCTGTGGCGGGCCTGCGCAGACGATGCAGGAGCGGGGAAAGACACGGTACAGGAACGCGCAGCAGCATGATTTCAAGATTTCACATTTTCAGATCAACCAGCAAGGCCAAGGAGAAGTATCGCTTCCATCAATGAGCACACGGCGTCCCGCCGGTCGTAGATCGAGATAACACGACACGTCCCCATGCTTTAACATGAGAATGGGACCGGCAAGGGCGCCGATATCCACAGGAGACAGACAGCATGAATACAATCGCCAGCAGCCCGCGCGCGGACCACGCCCTCAGGTCCGTTTCAGAGCACCAGACTGAACGCGACGCCAGCAATGCAGCAGACCGCGAAAGGGCCGGACTGGAGCGCCAGCGCGTCATCGCGCTGCGTTCTTCGGTGGTCGGCACCGCGCTCGAATGGTATGACTTCTTCCTCTACGGCACCGCCGCGGCCATCGTCTTCAACGTGCTGTTCTTCACCAAGCTCGATCCCATGATCGGTACGCTGGCCGCCTTCGGTTCCTATGCGTTGGGTTTTGTGGTGCGTCCTCTGGGCGGTTTCGTGTTCGGTCATATCGGCGACCGCATCGGGCGCAAGAATGTGCTGGTGGTCACCTTGCTGATGATGGGACTGAGCACGACGCTGATCGGCTTCCTGCCGACCTATGCCAGCATCGGCATCGCGGCGCCCATCCTGCTGACGCTGTTGCGGCTGGTCCAGGGTTTCGCCGCCGGTGCGGAATTCGGCGGCGCCGTTACCATGTCGGCTGAATACGCGCCGGTCAACAAACGCGGCTACTACGCCAGCTGGCCCGGTGTCGGGGTGGCACTGGGAGTGGTGCTGTCGGCCGGCATTTTCACGCTGGTGCGGCAGATGCCGGAAGCCGATTTCATGGACTACGGCTGGCGCATTCCCTTCATCCTGAGCAGCATCGGCCTGGCCGTCGGGATGTACATTCGCCTGTACGTGCTGGAGTCGCCCGCGTTTGAAAAGATCAAGTCGAAGAAGGCCGTGCTGAAGTCGCCGATCTCGGCGGTGTGGAAACATCATCGTCGCCATCTGTTCATCGCCATCGGCGCACGCTTTTCGGAGAATACCGCCGGCTATATTTTTCAGGTGTGGGCGTTGTCCTACCTGACCGCGCAACTGAAAGTCGACGCCAGCATCGGCCTGATCGCAGTGCTGATCGGCGCAGGCCTGGGGGCCTTGCTTAATCCGTTCTGGGGCATGCTGTCGGATCGCATCGGCCGCAAGCCGGTGTATATCCTCGGCATCCTGGTCATGATCCTGGGCGCATGGCCGTTTTTCCTGATGCTGGAAACGCGTGAGACGCCGATGATCATTGGCGGCTTCGTGATGATGATCGTGTTCGGCCTGTATCCGATGTTCTCGGTGCAGGCGGCGTTCTTCGCCGAGCTGTTCCCGCCGAGCGCGCGCATGAGCGGCATCTGCATGGCGCGCGAACTGTCGTCGGTGATCACGGGCGGCATGGCGCCGGTCATTGCGACAGGGCTGCTGGCGTACTACGGCGGCAGCTATTACCCGATCATCGGTTATCTGGTGTTCATGGGTGGCGTCGCGCTGATCGCGTTGCTGATGGCGCCCGAGACGCGCGGCGTGGTCTACGACGAGGACGCCTGAACGCAAAGGTACACGGGCAGCGTCTGCGTTCAGGCGCTGCCGCGGCGCACGATGGAAAAGCCGAGATCGCTGACCGTGTCGGCCTCGGCATCTTTGCCGCCGAGCCGCGCCAGCAGCATCCTCGCCGCAGTCTCGCCGATGCGATGGCTGCTGACATGCACGGTGGTCAGCGGCGGATTGATTTCCGAGGCGATATCGAGATTGGCGAAGCCGGCGATGGCGATGTCCTGCGGAATGCGCACCTTGCGGCGATCGCACTCGAGTACCGCGCCGGCGGCGATCACATCGTTGCTGAAGAAGGCGGCGTCGACATCGGGATGCTGCTCCAGCAGCGTCACCATGGCTTCGCGGCCGCCTTGCAGGAATGATCCCGGGGACGCCGTGATGCGTATCGGCGCGCGCAGGCGATGCCGCTTGAGCGCGGCACTGAGCCCGGCCAGGCGCGCCACGCCGCGCGGATCTTCACCGCCGACGAAGGCAATGCGCCGATATCCTTGCTCAACCAGATAATCGCCCATGGCCGCGCCGGCGTCGTAGTTGGAGAAGCCCGCCAGCATATCGATCGGCTCCGGTGTCAGGTCCCAGGTTTCCACCACCGGAATGCCGGCGGTCTTGAGTCGTTGCAGCGTTGCGGCGGTATGCTGCACACCGGTCAGCACCAAGCCGTCGACACGGCGGCCGATGAAGGCTTCGACCAATCTGGTTTCAATGTCTTCGGAATAATCGCTCTGGCCCAACAGCAGCTGGTAGCCGTGCGCCATCAGATACTCCGACATGCCGCGCACGGTTTCCGCAAAGATCGAATGGCCGATGGTCGGCACCACGGCTGCAACAATGCGCGTACGCCGTGACGCCAGTCCACCGGCCAGCAGATTGGGGATGTAACCCATGCGGGCGATCTCGGCCTGGACGCGTTCACGCGTGGCCGGCGCCACCTTGTCGGGCGAGTTGATCACGCGCGACACGGTGATGTGCGACACGCCGGCGACGCGCGCAACATCTTCCTTGGTGACGGCCCGCGCCGGATTGCTGTCTTCTTGCGATGTAATTCTTTTTGCCATGCGGGTGGTCAGAGTGACGGGTTGTTGTCGCCGGAGAAAGCTTCCCGGCGACGCCTATTCTGACACCAAATGTACGATTTGCGACGCCAACTTGTCGGGACGGCAAGCATACAACACGACATCTTGAAAAGAGCCGTGCGGCCGCGCAGTGGGCGTAGGCAGCGGACACGACGTATCGCAACAGGCATGCACGATCACGATCGGAAATGAAAAAAAGGGCTCCAATTGCTTGGAACCCTTTTTAGCTACTGCTGAATTTCTGGTAGGCCGTGCGGGACTCGAACCTGCGACCAACGGATTAAAAGTCCGCTGCTCTACCAACTGAGCTAACGACCCGAAAGACCGCTATTATATGCAAAATCGATCAATCGTGTCAAACGCACAGGCAAACTATTTCAACGTCGCCAGTTTTTCCTTGCCTGTCTGCGCCGCCGGACTTTCCGGATACTTTGCAATCAGCGCATCCCAGGCCTTCTTCGCTGCCGCCTTGTCCTTGAGCTCGACGTAAGAACTGCCGATGTTGAGCATCGCGTCCGCTACCTTGGGGCTGTCCGGATAATTCTTCACCACGACTTGTTGAGCGGCGATCGCTCCCTTGTAGTCGCGTTGCGCATACAAAGAGTTGCCGACCCAGTATTGCGCCGACGGCGCGTAACCGGATTGCGGATAACGTTTCAGGAAGTCGTTGAACGCTGCGCCGGCGCCCTTGTAGTCGCCGCCCTTGAACATGTTCAGAGCCGCGTCATAGGTCTTCTGCTCATTCAGGTCGACGCTGGATTCCTTGCCGTCGATCGTGACTTTTTGCGGTTCCAGCTTGCGCAGGCGCGCATCCAGATCGACATAGAAGTCTTTCTGGCGTTGCTGCGTATTGGCGAGTTCATTGCTGAGGACTTCGACCTGGCCGCGCAAGCGGGCGATTTCCTGACGCAATTGGTCGTTTTGATCGGACAGGCTCAGCGCGCTGCTCTTGTCCGATTTGTTGGCGACATCTTTTTGCAGGGCATCGATCTTGTTGCGGATATCGAGGATGGCCTTGCGCGCTTCTTCATCGTCAAACAAGCCTGCGTGCGCCGTTGCCGGCAACACGGACAGGCTTGCGACAGCGGCCATCATGGCCGCTGCGGAAAACGACTTGAGCGCAGTCTTCAGGGAAGTGCGCATAAGTCTTATTGGTAAGCGATGTCGGAACGACGGTTTTCAGCCCATGCTGCTTCGTCGCTGCCCAGGGCCTTCGGCTTTTCCTTGCCGAACGACACTGCTTCAACTTGCGCATCGGACACGCCCAGCAGGACCAGCGCCTTGCGGACTGCTTCTGCACGCTTTTGACCCAGCGCCAGGTTGTACTCGGTGCCGCCGCGATCATCGGTGTTGCCTTGGATGATGACCTTGCGATCCTTGTGCGAATTCAGGTACTTGGCATGTGCTTCAACGACCGAGCGGAATTCGTCCTTGACGGTGTAGCTGTCATAGTCGAAATAGATGCTGCGCTTGGAGAGGATGCCTTGCGGGTCGTTCAGCGGGTCGGAACCGGCATTGACGGTGTTGACTGCGCGTGGATCTGCGCCGCCGGTGGTGGCGCCTGTGCCGGCACGGTTTTCAACCGGGGCGTTCTTGTCGTCCAGTTTGGTGGACGAGCATGCCGCCAGCAGCATGGCTGCCGAAAGAACGATTGCAAAAGAACTGAATGTACGCATGTGAAACTCCTTGTGTCGTGAATGAATGTGAATAATTGTTTATTTCATGAACGGCCCCCAGGTTGGCTCCCTGACATCGCCGACCTGGGTTGTTAAGCGCTGTTTGATCCGGCCATCAGTGGAAACGATGGCCAATGACCCGCGACGACCTGATTCCGTCGCGTACATGATGTATTTGCCGTTTGGCGAGAAGCTGGGCGACTCATCTTTGACGGTATCGGACAGGCGTTGTTCCTGACCGTTGGTCAAATCCAGCGCGTAAAGCTGGAATTTGCCTTCGCGGCGCGAAATAAACGCCAACGTCTTGCCGTCCGGGGAAATCCGCGGGCTGATGTTATAGCTGCCGCCGAAGGTCACGCGCTGGGCGTCGCCACCGTTCGGGCTGACCTTGTAGATCTGCGGGCCGCCGCTGCGGTCGCTGGTGAAGTAGACGTAATTGCCATCCGGCGAGAAGCGCGGCTCGGTGTCGATGCCGGCGGTATTGGTCAGGCGGCGCAGGCCGCTGCCGTCGGCGTTGATCACGTAGACCTGGGTCAGGCCGTCGCGGGTGAGCGCCACGGCGAGGCGCTGGCCGTCAGGAGCCCAGGCCGGCGCCGAGTTGCTGCCTTTGAAGTTGGCTACCAGCGTGCGCTGACGCGTCACCAGGTTCTGGATGTAGATGACCGGTTTCTTGGCTTCGAAGGAAACGTAGGCGACCTTGCCGCCGTCCGGCGACCACGACGGCGAAATGATCGGCTCGTTGGAGCGCAGGGCGACTTGCACGCCTTCACCGTCGGCATCGGCCACTTCCAGGCGGTATTCCTTGCCCGAACGTGTCACATAGGCAATACGGGTCGAGAAAATGCCGGGGATGCCGGTCAGTTTTTCATAGATGTCGTCGGCGATCTTGTGCGCGGTGAGGCGGATCAGCTGCGGCTGGCTGCCGAAGGACAGCGCCGACAATTGCGCCGCCTTGATGGTGTCGAACAGGCGATAGCGCACGTCGAAACGGCCGTCGGCCAGGCGCTGCACGCTGCCCACGGCAAGCGCATTGGCGCCGCGGTTCTTCCAGTCGCCATAGTTGATGGCGGAGGCGTCGGACAGCGAGTCGCTGTTGTCGATCAGCTTGAAGACGCCGCTGCGTGCAAGGTCGGCCTTGACGATGGAAGTGATCTGTTGCGGCCCGGCTTCTTCGCCCGGGAAGGCTGCGATGGCGACCGGGATCTGGCTGGCGCCGACACCGGAGATTTCAAAGCGCAATTCCGCATGTGCGGCGGAAGCGGCGGCGATACCCATGACGGTCAGGGCAATGCCGGTGAGGTGGCGAAGACCATGCGGTGCGTTCAGTGCTATGCGCGAGTTTTTGATCATCAGTTCTGATCCTTCGGGTAGTGTTTAAAGGTAAAGCTGTTCGGCACCTTGCCGTCCTTGTCAGGAGGGAAAGGTTGCGACTTGTTGATCGCTTGCTGGACTGCTTCGTCAAAGCCCGGAATGCCGGATGACTTGTTCTTGCGGATGCCGCGCACCGTGCCGTCGGGCAGCAGTTCGACTGTGTATTCTACCGCCGGGTTTGCACTCAGCTCGCCGGGCATGTCGAAGATGGTGTTGGAGCGGATCTTCGCGCCCAGCTTGTTGCCGTAGTCGGCCGCGCCGCGCGGGCCCTGCGACTGCGCAGCCGTGCCGGTGCCGCCGCCTGCGCTGGTGGCCTGGCCCATCATGCGCTTCAAGTCATCCTGGCGGCGTTGCTCAGCGGCCTTGTTGTCGGCGGCTTGCTGCTTCTGTTTCTTCTCGGCGGCGAGCTTCTCGGCTTCGGCTTTCTTCTTGGCCTCGGCGTCGTCTTTCTCTTTCGCCAGCTTCTTGTCGGCGTCGATCTTTTCCTGTTTCTCTTTCTTCAGGCGATCGGCTTTTTCACGCTCGAGCTTGGCTTCTTTTTCCTTCTCGTCGCGTTCTTTCTTTTCCGCTTCCTTGCGCTTCTTTTCCTTCTCTTTTTCGAGCGCGATGTCAGGCTTCACCACGGGCGGTTCTTCCACCTTCGGTGGCGGCGGCTTGACGGGTTCAGGTACAGGAACAGGCTGCGGCGTTGGCTTCGGCGGCTCCGGCTCGGGCGCAGGTTGCGGCAGCGGCGCCGCTTCCTTGATGTTCGGATCCCAGATTTCCGCTTCGACGGTAAGCGGCGTTTCGCTCTGCCAGCTGATGCCGAACCAGAGGAAGGCCAGCAAGGCCATGTGGACCACCACCGCCAGCGCGATGGCGCGCCAGCGGCCCGGTTGTCTCGGTACTTGGTAAGGAGTGCTCATATTACTTCGTTGCCAGTCCCACGCGTGCGATGCCCAGCTTCTTGGCGGCGGCGATGACCTGCACGACTTCGTCGTACTTGATTTCCTTGTCGGCGGAAATCATCACCGGCATGTCCGGGTTGTCAGCGTGCAGCGCCTGCAGCTTTTGCGACAGGTCGGGACGGCCGGAGGCGGTCTGCGTTTCACCGCGCTTGGGGCCGTTGACCTTGATGGTGGCCTTGGCGTCCGGTTTCAGCGCAATCTCGATGTATTCGCTCGGCGGCACGGTCGACTTGCCGGCGGTCGGCAGGTTGATCACGCTCGGGTCGTTCACCGGCGCGGCCACCATGAAGATGATCAGCAGCACCAGCATCACGTCGATGTACGGCACGACGTTGATTTCCGATTTGAACTTGCGGGGACGTCCCCCGCGCATGGATGAGCCTGCCATCAGCGCGCCTGACGTTGCAAGATGTTGGAGAATTCTTCGATGAAGCTTTCGAAGCGGATCGCCAGCCGGTCGATGTCATGCGAGAAGCGGTTATAGGCAATCACCGCAGGGATCGCGGCGAACAGGCCGATGGCGGTGGCGATCAGCGCTTCGGCGATGCCGGGGGCGACTGCTGCCAGCGTCGCCTGTTGCACGTTGGCAAGGCCGCGGAAGGCGTTCATGATGCCCCACACCGTGCCGAACAGGCCGACGTAAGGCGACACCGAACCGACCGTCGCGAGGAAGGCCAGGTGAGATTCCAACGCATCCATTTCACGTTGGTAAGCGGCGCGCATGGCGCGGCGGGCGCCGTCGAGCACGCCGGTCGAATCGATCGCCGCGCCTTTGCCGACTTGCGCCTTGGCCTTGTTGAACTCACCCATGCCGGCCTGGAAAATGCGTTCTAGCGCGCCGCCGTGACCACCGCCCTTGCGGCGGTTGGACAGCGTGTCCTGGTACAGCGCGATCAGGTTGCCGCCGGACCAGAACGAGCGCTCGAACTCTTCGGTCTGGGAGCGCGCGCTGCGGATCGTGAACATCTTGCGGAAGATGTAGGTCCAGCTGAAAACGGAGGCCAACAGCAACAGCAGCATGACAAACTGCACGATGACGGAAGCGTTGGTGATCAGAGCAAAGAAGGATAGATCTTGAGTGACGTTCATGGAGGCGTGTGGGGTCGAGGTTCAGTACAGGGTTCGGTTTGGCGCAATCTGGCGTTCAGTCGGAGCTCAATTGTACGTGCAATTTTTTTCAGTCTCGTCGCGGCAGGTGTAAAGATGCCGCGGCGGTGGTGCGTGGCGATGATGAATTATAAATTTCCCTTGAGGCGGGCCAGCATTTCTTCCGGAATGGCCTGGGGCCGGAAGTTGGCGGCATTGACGCAGGCAATCTTGATTTGGCCGCGCGCCAGCAATGTTTGTTCTGTTCCCTGGAGGCGCCAGGCCTCTTGTACAAAAGACATGGACGCGTTGCGGAACTGTTCGACCACGACGGTCAATTTCAGTTCATCGTCAAGGCGCGCGGGCGCAAAGTAGTCCACCGCGGTGCTCTTGACCACGAAGATCAGGCCGCTCGATTCGACCAGTGCCTGCTGGGAAAAGCCCAGCGCGCGCAGCCATTCGGTGCGCGCGCGCTCAAAGAACTTGAGGTAGTTGGCATAAAACACGACGCCGCCGGTGTCGGTGTCTTCATAGTAGACCCGGACCGGCCACGAAAAAGCGTCGTTGCTGTTACTGCTGCCGACGCTGTTGCTGCTATTGTTTTTATTGGTTGAATCGGACATTGAGGCGCGTTTTTACTGGGTGCGTTTGATGTTCAACGGACCGAAACCTTGGCAAGTTGGCATCAGTTCGATGTAGTTGATATTGACGTGCGCCGGCAGCGTGGCGACCCAGAAAGCGGCTTCGGCGATATCGACGGCGGTCAGCGGCGTGGTGCCTTCATAGACCTTGGCGGCGGCGCCGTCGTTGCCCTTGAAGCGTACGTTGGAGAACTCGGTGCCGCCACACAGGCCTGGCGCCAGATTGGTGGCGCGCACGCCGGTGCCGACCAGATCAGCGCGCAGGTTCAGCGTGAACTGATCGACGAATGCCTTGGTGGCGCCATAAACATTGCCGCCCGGATATGGATAGGCGCCGGCGATCGAGCCGAGGTTGATGATGGTGCCGGTGCCGCGCTTGACCATGTTCGGCAGGATGTGATGGGTGACCGTGACCAAGCCCTTGACGTTGGTGTCGATCATGGTTTCCCAGTCTTCCAGCGCCACTTGGTGGGCCGGCTCGAGGCCCAGCGCCAGACCGGCGTTGTTGATCAGTACGTCGATGTCCTGCCAGCCTTGCGGCAGCGACGCGAGGGCGCTCTTGATCGAATTCTTGTCGGTGACGTCCAGCACCAGCGGCAGTACCTTGTCGGCGCCGAATTCGGCGGCCAAGGCGTCGAGGCGGTCCTTGCGGCGGCCGGTGGCGATGATCTTGTGACCATTTTGGACGAACTTGCGCGCCATTTCGGCGCCGAAACCGGCTGTTGCACCTGTAATCAAAACGATCATCTGTAATTCTCCCTGTTGGCGTAGGACGATGCATGTTTGCATCAATAACCCGAAATTGTAGCCCAAAGCGCCGCTGCGCGAGATGCAACGCTTTCCTGGCCCGGGTATTAGGCAAATCTTGCCGAATCCTGAGGCATCCCTTACAATGCCCAGACCATTTCGTCTCACGTGACTGGCGAAAAACCGGGACCTTGTTCCGGCACAAGATGGGTATCCATCGGGAAGCGTGAGATTTCATTAGCCGTGCGCCTGGGCAGCCCTGAATGGAAAGAACGATTGAGGCTGCCTGCAATTCCCTTATTCATCCTGGCCCTCATTCGATTTGGAAGTCCTCAAGTCGGCATTGCCTATTGTGTTTTTGGCGCTACCAGGCGTTTTTAGGCGCTACCGGCTGATGTGCTTCAGGCGCACCCTTATCCATTGGAGAAATCATGTTTGCAAAGAATCACACCATCGCGAATGTCGACCCGGAACTGTGGTCCGTCATCCAGAAGGAAAACGTCCGTCAGCAAGAACATATCGAGCTGATCGCTTCCGAAAACTACACCTCGCCTGCAGTCATGGAAGCGCAAGGCACGCAACTGACCAACAAGTACGCCGAAGGCTATCCGGGCAAGCGTTACTACGGCGGCTGTGAGTTCGTCGACATGGCCGAGCAACTGGCCATCGATCGTCTCAAGAAGCTGTTCGGCGCCGAAGCCGCCAACGTGCAACCGAACTCCGGTTCGCAAGCCAACCAGGGCGTGTTCTTCGCCATGCTCAAGCCGGGCGACACCATCATGGGCATGTCGCTGGCTGAAGGCGGTCACCTTACCCACGGCATGGCATTGAACATGTCCGGCAAGTGGTTCAACGTGGTGTCCTACGGCCTGAACGACAAGGAAGAAATCGACTACGAAGCCATGGAAGCACTGGCGCGCGAAAAGAAGCCGAAGCTGATCATCGCCGGCGCCTCCGCTTACGCGCTGCGCATCGACTTCGAACGTTTCGCCAAGATCGCCAAGGAAGTCGGCGCTTACTTCATGGTCGACATGGCGCACTACGCCGGTCTGATCGCTGCAGGCGTTTATCCTAACCCTGTGCCGCACGCCGACTTCGTCACTTCGACTACGCATAAGTCGCTGCGCGGTCCACGCGGCGGCATCATCCTGATGAAGGCCGAGCACGAAAAGGCCATCAACTCCGCGATCTTCCCGGGCATCCAGGGCGGTCCGCTGATGCACGTCATCGCCGGCAAGGCCGTGGCATTCAAGGAAGCGCTGTCACCTGAGTTCAAGGAGTATCAACAGCAAGTCGTGAAGAACGCCGATGTGCTGGCCAAGACGCTGATCAAGCGCGGTCTGCGCATCGTCTCCGGTCGTACCGAATCGCACGTGATGCTGGTGGATCTGCGTCCGAAGAATCTGACCGGCAAGGAAGCCGAAGCGATTCTGGGTTCGGCCCACATGACCTGCAACAAGAATGGCATTCCTAACGATCCTGAGAAGCCATTCGTGACTTCCGGTATTCGTCTGGGCAGCCCGGCGATGACTACTCGCGGTTTCAAGGAAGCCGAAGCGGAACAGGTTGCCAACCTGATCGCCGACGTGCTGGACAATCCGCATGACGCAGCAACCATCGAACGCGTGAAGGCTGAAGTCAAGAAGTTGACTGATGCCTTCCCGGTCTATGCAGCGTAATCGGCAAGCAAGGCAATGAAGTAACAAGGTAATTGTTTGATCCTGCGGCCTTCGCTGTTGCGAAGGCTGCAGGCGCAGTAAGATGGTCTCCGGTATCCAACCTGTAGTCTGCTTCGATTTGCCTCTATGAAATGTCCGTTCTGCAATCATGACGACACGCCCGTGTTGGACACGCGCCTCTCCGAAGAGGGGGACGCGATCCGCCGTCGTCGCCGTTGCGCCAATTGCGACAAGCGTTTCACGACGTATGAGCGCATCGAACTGACGATGCCCGTCATCGTCAAGAAGAACGGCAGCCGCAGCGAGTTCGATCCTTCCAAATTGCGCGCCAGCCTGATGCTGGCGTTGCGCAAGCGTCCGGTGTCGGCCGAAGCGGTCGATGCGGCAATTCAGAGCATCCAGGAAAAACTGTTGTCCAGCGGCGCCCGCGAAGTGGTGTCGGGGCAGGTCGGCGAGCTGGTGATGCGTGAGTTGAAGCGTCTGGACAAGATCGCGTACATCCGTTTCGCGTCGGTCTACAAAAGCTTTGAAGACGTCACCGAATTCCAGGACGCCATCGCCGAAGTCGGCCAGGAGCGCAAGGCCGCCGCGAAGAAACGCAACGACTGACGTCAGTCATTGACGTCCTGGCATGCGCCTTGTCGCGCATGCCATCCTTCCTCATTCACATTTCCGATTCCGCGCAGGCATAAAAAAAGCGACTGTATTTCTACAGTCGCCTTAGTAATTCAGTCCCGCCTGTGCCGCTATGCTGGCATCCTGAACCAAGCGGTTCAAGTTGGCTGCAGTTAGTTTAATTTCGGGTTCATCGGACTAGCGACGCTCACGCCCACCAAACAAAATCCCACAGCCTGTGCACATAAATGGTTCAAGGAATATAAGCATTCGCGAACACGGCAGGAGACTTAAGTCTACTCTATTCGGGATTCTTGTCAAAGCCTTTGCGTAAAAAAGCGGAGGTATTTTCACTCTGTGACAGCTGTAAATCTTTCATACGCGTGAGGCAACATCCGTGCACATTAAAATGCCGGGCCAAACCGTTTCTCGTGGATCAATAATTGGACAGGAGGGAGGGGCGTTTGCGGCGCGTGCATGAGTGCACGCGCGCAAGAAAACAGAGGATATGAAGAGTAATCCGGAAGCCGTCAGAACAATTTTTCCTGCGGCGCCAGTGCATCGTCGAGCACGCTATGCATGGACGCGATGCTTTGCTTCCACTCCGCCACCGTCAGCCCGGCGAAGGTGCCGTCGCCGCCGGGTTGGGTCGACAGCAGTTCGGCGGCAATGCCGAGCGCGGCCATCACGGCGATGCGATCGTTGCCCTTGATCTTGCCGGTGTCGCGGATCGCGCACATTTTTTCATCGAGGTAAGCCACCGCTTGGCGCAGCGTGGCTTCTTCATCTTCCTTGCACACCAAGGTGTAGGCGTGGCCCATGATGGAAACGTTGATTTGCATCATGCTGTCTCCTCTTCATTGTCGACCAGCGTCGGCGCTGCGACCGGGAGTTTTTCCAGCAGCGCAGCGACGCGCTGATGCGCTTCGTCCATACGCTGCGACAATTCCGCGTTTTCGGTGGTCAGGGCCGCAACGTTAAGACGCAGGTCGGCGTTTTCACGGCGCAGCGATTGCGTCATTGCGGCGAGTTGCGCGACTTTCTCTGAGAGTTGGTGGAATTCGGAGCTCATGGCCTCAGCTGTAGTGCAAAAGATGTGCGCCATTATATTCTGTTGGCGGCGTCCGGCACGACAAATAGCGCGACGGTTGCAGAAGGTTACAGAATTCCTGGCGTGATTTTGCAACGCTGCGGATTGTCCGCGTAAAAAGAGCGTGAGTTGTTGTCAGAAAATTAATCGTTACGGCCGGCGCAGTTGCTCCACCAGCCTGTCCGGCAGGTAATGCGGCCCGTCGAAGAGCGACACGCGATAGCCGTGATAGGTATGCAGCTGTGGCCGGATCTCTTCCGCGGTGGCGCTGCGGAATCCGCCGCCCGGCAACGGCCGGAACATTTCCGCGATTACGCGCACGCGCGCTTGGCCGAGCCTTTTGGACAGCACCTCGATGTAGTGAAGCGCAACACGCGGCTCGCGCGCATACACGCCGACACCGTCCTGGAAAAATACGCCGACGTCAGGCGGCAGCCACTTGAGCAGGCCGTCTGCCAGCGCGTCGGGGCCGACGTTGGCGCTGTCGTACACGGTGATCCATAGCGGTCGCGGCAACTTGGCGAGGAGCGCCGCCAGCCGTGGCGCTTCTTGCCAGGTCGGATCGATTTCCACCGGGAAGTACCAGCCCGTCACATGCAGAGGTGTCGGCAAGGCGGCCAGTCTGGCGGAGTCGGCGGCGAGTTGTTCGATATCGGCGCGCGCGGCTTTCTCATCAAAGCGACCGGCCAGACCGACGATGACGTCGCGTGCCCACGGCTCCCTGGCAATGCGCTCCCAATCGGGAAGCTTGGCGGCGGTAGGCATGGCGCTGCCTGGGACGAAGGCCGTGCCGTCGACCGCCGTCCATTGCACCAGCAGTTCACTTGCGCCGAGGCGGTCCCAGTTGCCGCGCGGCGCGATGGTGGCGTTGTCGGGTTGCCAGACGACGCCTCCGACCTGCACCGGTTCCGGCGCAGAATTGCAACCGGCGCAGGCAGCCAGCAGCAATGCTGCAGCGATGGCCAGCGTGGCGGTGCGCAATCCGTTGATGGTAAAAGTCAAACGTCCTCCGGTCGCTCAATAAGACAGCGTGGTCGTCATGAAGAACCCGCGCGCGCGTTCGTCGCCGCTGATCTTCATGCGATATTGCAATGAGACTTCCACGTAGGAACGCGGCGCGTGATAGGCATCTTCGCGGAACCAGTATCGCAGATTGACGCCCGGACCGATGCCGGTCGCGCTGCGTTGTTGATTCAGCGAGTTGTAGTCGGTATTGAGTGTCAGATGCGGAAACACCACCAGCCGCGGGTCCACCCCGTCGAGGCGGAAGCTGCGCCCCGCCTGCAGCGAAGCCAGCCCATAAGTCTGCGGATGCTGCAGATAGTGGCCGGCCTCGGCATACCATTGCGTGGTCCACCATGAGAGGCGGTCGACGCGCAAGTCGGTGCCGATACCGTCCGAATATGCCAGTTGGGCCAGCCAGTCGCTGCTCGCCTGCGATCCGATGGGGATCAGGCGGCCGAACGAGACCACCACGTTCTGGCTGCTCCACGGTTTCCAGCGCGCTCCCACGGTGGCTTGCGCCGTTTGCGTGCCGGTAGCGCCGCGGCTCTTATCCTGCAAAGTCTGGAACACGCGTCCGAATATTTCAACCGTGCTGCCGTTGCGGTAGCCGAACGGCCGCCAGTATGCTTCGGCTCCTGCTTGCAAGCTGCCGTTGTTGCCCGAGGCGCCGGGTTGCGCGCCTGCTGCGGCCGCGCTGCCTGCGCTGGGGCCGCCGCCGCTGCGCGTAAGTGATGCGATGAAACCGAATTCGCGGTCGATGGTTGATACGGCGCGGCGTGTGTCGAATTGTTGTTGTGCGCTTTTGTTTGCAGGATTGGTGTCGTTGGCGGCATCGATGCTGCGCTTGAAATACGCCAGCGCGCTGCGATCATCATGCGCCCGCGTTGCCGCGAAGGCGGCGTCGTCCAGCGCCTGGTCAGGAAGTTTTCCGGAGCGGTCAGCCTCGCTGAAAGCGGCATGTGCGGCCGCGTCGTCGCCGGCGCTGCTGGCGAGATAGGCCAATTCCAGTGGACTCAGCTGATCCAACGCACCGGAGCGTCGCGCTTCATCGAAGACCTTGCGCGCTTCAGTGCGACGATTCAGATGCGCCAGCAAATCGATCTGCATTGTCGGCGGCAGGCCGCCCAACGCCAGCGCTTCAGCATAGTCCTCGCGTGCAGCGGCGGCTTTGCCCAATCGTTCACGGATTGCGCCGCGCTGCGCCAGAAGCACGGCATCCTGGCCTTGGCCTTGCGCCAACGCGTCGTTTGCAGCTTGTTCTGCTGCAGCGAAGTCGTTGGCATCGGTCAATGCATCCAGCAGCAACACGCGGTAGTCCCGATTCTGCGGTGCGGCCGCGATGGCCTTGCGCGCATGCATGGATGCTGCGACATAGTCCTTGCTGTCGAGCGCCTGGTAGGCCAGCGTCGCCTCGTCATAGCCGCGATCACGGGGAGGCTGGCCGGCCAATACCCGACAAGCTGCGGGGTTGGAGCAATCCAGCTCAGGCGTCGGCAGGTTGCGCGCCAGCGTCGTGCGCGATTTCTGCGTGTCGGAAATGAAGCGCTGCACGTTGTCGCGTTCGTCATTGCCGGCTAGCGTGGCGGCCGATGAAAAGTCTTCGTTCGCTGCTGCATCTTTTCCCAGGCGCTGATAGGCGTAACCACGCAGAAGGAGCGGTGCAGCTTGTGTCGCTTCACGCGCATGTGCATCGGATGCTGCAACGATGGCCTCATCCCATTGCTCGCCGCGCAGCAACGCCACGATCAGCATCAACCGGTACGAGAGATTGCTGGGTGCATAGCCGACGGCGTCGCGGATGGCGGCGAGTTCGCCCGCGCCATCATCGTTGCGACGCGCATTGAATGCTTTCGCCGCGGCGCGGGCCGCGAGTTCACGTCGGACTTCATCGCGACGCTGCCGCAGCGTCGTGTTGCCGACGACCTTGCCGGCGCCTTCATCCAGAGAGCGATCGGCATCTTCATAGCGATCGTCGGCGATCAGCGCATTGCCCAACAACAGCCAATAGGCAGTGTTGTCGGGCGCCTTATCCGCAGCATCGCGCGCCAGTCGCACCGCATTCCGATAGTCCTTGCGGCCATAAGCGGTGAAGGCGGCGTTGGCGTCCCGATAGCCGGCGTCGCGCACCGTGCTTGGCTTGTCGCGGGACCGGGTTTGCTCCTGCCGGATCTTTTGCAGTTGTTCACGCAGCGCGGCGACGTCGGGACGCAGCCGTATTGCTTCGCGCAATTGCGCTTCGGCGTGCCGGTAGTCGCCGCGCGCCGAAGCACGATAAGCGTCCTGCGCCAGTGCATAGGCTGGGCCGCTCAAGGGCAGCGGCACTACGCGCATTTGTGCATGGACTACCGCAGGCGCGAGCAGTATGGCCAGTGCGGCGCCAAGTCTGAATCTGTGGAGGATCGTCATGCTGCCTGCCCGTCGTTGCGCTGGAACAAGCGGCGCTGTTCGCGTACGGCTTGTTCAATGGCGTCGCGTGAAATCACCGATTGCGCCACCAGGTAGTCGCCGATGCGGCCGTGCCGGTCCGGCTGGTAGCGTTGCATCGCGGCGTCGAATACGGCGCGCGACAGCAGGCCACCGCCAATCAGCAGGTCGCCCAGTAGCGGCACCCCGGCTTCAGTCTGATTCTTGTCGAAAGCATTGTGCTGACCGTGCAGCAGGCGCAGGCCGGCCGCGATTTCCGATTCGCGCGCAACCATCGGAAACGGCGGCAGACCGAGTGCGGCTTCGAGTTCCGCGCGCGCCTCGTCGCTGAGCGCGCTGGCCACTGCAATGCGCGCCACATGGCGATCGCCGATGGTCTCTTCGCCGATGTACAGCGCGCGCAGGCGCGTGGCGATTTCGCCGGGCAGGGCGGGGGCGTGCTGCTCGACGGTGTCCTTGTCGAGTCGTACGCGCGGCAGGTTTTCCTGATAGGCGAGCGCCTCGGCCAGCGTTTCTTCGTCGAGCCAGCCGTGCGACACCATGACGGTACCAAGTGGGAGATGGGTGCGACGTTGTTCTTCCAGTGCTCGTTCCAGCGTGGCGTCATCGACCGCCTGCCAGGTCTTGAGCAGGTCGCCGAGACGGCGACGCGGCACCGCCAATCGGTCTTCGCTCGGAAAATCATGCATGGTCTTGTCCCAGGCCAGTGCCTTGCCGGCAAACAGATACAGCAGGAACAGGCGCCATGCGCGCGCCACCGCCATGAAGTTGACGAAGTTCGACACCACCATGCGCGGCAGCGACATCAGCCCGTGCCGCCAGCCGTACAACTGCGCCGTGAAGTAATAACGATGCCCGAGGCGATTGACCATCGCCAGCGCATTGAGCAGCAGCACAGTGCGCCACCAGCCGTCGCCGGCCAGCAAGGGCGGGTAGAAAATCTGCCAGAGATGGAAAGAAGTCGCCGCCGAGAACAGCATGAACTGCAGCGCCAGCACATATGCCAGCATGCTGACGAAGGCGGTGACGATGCCCTTGCGATCACGCAGCAGCAAATAGCGCGCCGCCAGCGAGCCCTTCCAGCCGATCTGCTCCCAGCTCTGCAAGCCGATGCCGAGCACCCAGCGCGCTTTCTGGCGATAGGCCTGGCGGAAGGTGTCGGGAAAATACTCGCGCACGCTGAGCGGTACTTCCAGCGAGTGCGTCTTGCCCGCACCATCGCTGAACCACGGCTTGCGCTGCACCGTGAACTGCACCGGGAAGCGCGCAAAGATGGTCTGCATGCCCATCTGTGACAGCCGCGTGCCGACTTCATAATCTTCGGTCAGGCTGGCGGTGTTGAATGGCTCGCCGCCGGTCTCCGCCTGCAGGCCGAGCAAGGCGCGACGTGAGAAGCAAGTGCCGACGCCGGCGGACGGCACCGAGCCGGCCACGCTTTCGCGCACCAGCATGTCCTTGGCATGGCTCTCAGCGAACTCGTCCATGTAGGTGCCCGCCACCAGTTCATACCATTCACGTTCGAGCGACGCCACCGGCAGCTGGATCATGTCCTTGCGCGGCAGCAGGTAGTTGAAGAATTTCAGCTCCAACGGATGCAGCACGTCTTCGCTGTCGTGCAACACCACGCCGGCGAATTCCATGTCGCGTGCACGCTCGTAAGCGAAGATCGCCTTGACCACCCAGTTGAGGCAGTCCGCTTTGCAGGTTGGTCCGGCGTGAGGTACCTCGACGCGATGCAATTGCTTGTAGCGTCCGCGCATGCGTTCGACCTGTTCGATGGTGGCGCGGTCGTTGACATAGGTGCCGACGAACACCACGTAACGGCGGTAGTCTAGTACCGCCACCATGTTTTCGATCATCTGCGCGATGACGTCGTATTCCAGCCAGGCCGGCACCATGATGGCGATCGGCTGTTCATCGCGTTCGCGCAGTTGCGCGACGGTCAGCGGCGTGGCCTTGCGTTCGATGGTGAATTTCCGGTACAGGCGGCGTGTCCAGTACCAGACGTCGAAGAAAAAATCGTCAGCGGCGGAAATCAGGATGACGATGGCCACCATCGCAGCCGAGATTTCCAGCGCGGCGTAATAATTCGCCGTCAGGAAATCCAGCTGGGCCGTGGCATTGGCGGTGCTGAACATAAGTCCTCGCTACCGTCAGGACGGGTCGTGCGGTGGCGTCGGCGTGTCGTCGCGCTCAGCGGTGTGCTTCTCTGCCTCCTGGCGCGCCAGGTGACGGCGACGCACGCGATTGGCCAGCACCAGCATCATGATGAACAAGGCGACGATGAACAACGGCACCGCCCACCACAGCACGTCGGACACGTTCAGGCGCGGAGCATCCTGCACCGAGTCGCGGCCGGCAGTGTCGTCCGTATTGATCTCGGACAAGAGGCCGCTGCCGCTGACTGCAGCCACATTACCGCTTGAAAGCTGGAAGGGACGTTCCAGCACCGGCGCTTGCGGGCCGACGCTGCGATAGACCACGCCTTCCTTGCCGCCGACTTTCACCACTTCCAGCGCGCCGAAGCGATTGAGTCCGCTGACGTCGAGCAGGGGCTTGTGCGAGCTGTCGTTGAGTACCAGCGTGTTGCCGCTGACCTCGATCATGTGCTTGCTTTCCTTGAGCGGGACATCCAACGCCAGGAAATGATTTCCGGGAGAGATTTCCTTGCCGTCTTCCGCCACAACCAGCTTGCTGTTGGCCGGCGGCAAGCCGGTGCTGGCAGCCAGCATGATGACGTTTTGCAGCGTGCTGTCGGCATGTGCGAGGTAAGCCTGCGGCAGCACGATGTCGGCGCCGCCGGCGAAACGTCTGACCATGCCGGTGAAGTTGGCGTCGGTGCGTGCCTTGCCGAGCTTGAGGTGGCTCGACGCCAGCACGGCTACCGGGAATGCCTGTGGTGTCTCGCGGCAGTTGTCGCTCGATGGCTGACGCACGAAGGCGACCTTCAACTGGTTTTGCGCCGCCAGAGCATTCGCCGGAATCTTGGCGACAATCCGTTCGGGCCGTCCGTCGGCTTGCAGATGTTTCGCGCCCAGCAAGACGTCGTTGAGCGAGACCGATACCACCGGCGGAGTGCGTCCGGCGCCAGGAGCGGCCGAGACGTCGAGCACCAGTTCGGACGGCACGCGGCCGTCGCTGGCGACTTCGGCGATGTCGAACGAGGCGGTCCAGTCGGCACGGCTCATGACGTCGAAGCTGCCCGGGACGCCGCCCAGATTCTTGAGCAGGATGAAGGCTTCTTCGCTGTGCGGGCGATGCACGGCGCGCACGGTCAATGCCGGCGCACCGCTGATGTTGCGCCAGAAATTATCGAACAGGCCGGCGAAGTTTGCGCCCGCCTGCGGCGCCACCAGGATCACCGGACGGCCGAATGCCGACACCAGTCGCAACTCTTTCGGATCGAGGCCGGTAGTGTCCGGTTCAAGGCGCTTGCGCCATTCGCGGAAAGTATCGACCGCGTCCGGCGCAGTGCTGCGCAATTGTTCCTGCAAGGCATTCAAAGCTGTCGAGATGGCGTTGAGCAAGGCAGGATCACCGACCACGATGTCGCCGCGCAATTGCGCATCGGCGCCATTCTGACCAAGCGCCAGCAGCGCGCCGATCTCGGCCTGGTCCTTGAGCGTGTGGCGGCCACTGCCGGTGAGCGCCGCAAAGGCGGGAACGCTGCGCAGCGCGGCGGGTATATTCAGGCGGCCAAGGTCAATGCTGTCTCCGATCGCTGGCATGACGGTGACGGTGCTGTGCTTGCCGGCGCGCTCCAGAGCCACGCCGATGCGCCAGGCGGTGTCATACGACTGCGCCGACAGGTGCTTGCTGCCGACCATGATGGCCGTCACCGCCGGCAAGGCGCCCCAGGCGGTGCGTAGGTCAGCAATGGCCTTGCTGTCGTAGCGGTAGCTGAAGCTCGATTCCGGCGCCACGCGCAATACGTTTCCCGGTGTGCGTGGATCGGAGCAATTGGTCTGGCCCGCCAGCATCGTGGTCCAGTTCACACCGAGTTTGACGAAGCCGTTGGCGCGGGGCGCGCCATCGATGCCCAGCGTCATGCCGGCGTCGCCTTGATCGGCGGTCATGGAGCGCGCTGCGGCGGGATAGGTATCCACCGCCAGCACCATCGTGGTCCGTCCGCCGTCGGCGCGCAGATAACCGGCGCGCATGTTCAGGGCGGCGTCGGACAGCGGCACATTGGCGGGGACGGGAAGATAGATTTCGCGACTGCTGTCATTCGACGCAAGCACCAGCGGTGTGGTGAAGCCGAGACTGGAAAGCGTCTCCTTGCGCGTGATCCAGGTGTCGTCGCTGAGCTGGCGGAATGCTGCGGCGACACCGCCCGCGGGTGCGGAATATGCAGGAGAGGAAATCAGAAAAGGGGCGCATATCGGCATCAGCGAAATGGCGCGTAAGACCTGGCGAAGTATTGTTGTAGGACGGTCTGTATTCATGGGTTCCTGTGACGTGAAGTCTTGGCCGGAAACCGCACAGCGACGGGGGTGTGCGGTTGTATCCCTTCAGCGGCGGGCGCTGTAGGCGGCTGGGCTATTTTTTGTACGACCTCCGCAGACAAGATTTGGTTGCAGAAAATCGTTTTGTTCAGAGTCGGTGATCTATTGCGGGCGAGATGCAGTGAGCGTGAAATCACGGCGCAGGGGAGCAGTGCGCACACGTTCCTGCCCGTCGGTGAATTCTTCGACGCGATGACCCGACACCGCTGCCACGATGCGCGCCGATGCATTGCCGTCGCCATACGGATTGTGGCGACGCGAATAGCTTCGGCGCAGAGCGTCGTCGTTGAGCAGGGCCGATACCGCATGCACGATGTGCAAGGTGTGCGTGCCGACCAGTTGCACCGTGCCGGCTGCGACAGCTTCGGGGCGTTCGGTGACGTCGCGCATGACCAGCACCGGCTTACCTAGTGAGGGCGCCTCTTCCTGCACGCCGCCGGAGTCGGTGAGGATGATGTCCGCGCGCTGCATCAGCCGCACGAACTGAAGGTAATCGAGCGGCTCGATCAGGTGGATGTTGGCGCGGCCGGAAAGCGACTCCATCACCGGCCCCAGCACGCTGGGATTCAGATGCACCGGATAGACGATCTCAAGGTCGTTGCGCTGCGCCAGCGATGCCAGCGCGCTGCAGATGTTGCGAAATCCATCACCGAAATTCTCGCGCCGGTGACCGGTGACCAGCAATACTTTGCGTCCGGGTCGCAGGGCCGGCAGCTGTGCGTCGATACGTGCACGCAGCGAGGCGTCGTCCTGCAGTTTCGCCACAGTCATGTGCAAGGCGTCAATCACGGTGTTGCCGGTGACGAAGATGCGGCCCTGCAAGGTTTCTTCGAGCAGGTTGCGTTGTGCCTGCAGAGTGGGAGCGAACATCATGTCGCTGACCACGTCGATGGTGCGGCGATTCATTTCCTCCGGGCACGGTTGCGTGAGGTCGCGCGTGCGCAGCCCGGCTTCCACATGTGCCACCGGGATGCGACGATGAAACGCGGCCAGCGCCGCGACCATGGCCGTGGTGGTGTCACCGTGCACCAGCACGCGATCGGGCTGCGCCTGCTCCAGCAAGCCGTCGAGGCCGCTGAACAGGCGCGAACTCAAACTGTTGAGCGTCTGATCGGGTTCCATCACATCCAGGTTGTGATCGGTCCGGATGTCGAACAAGGCAAGCACCTGCTGCAACATCTGTCGATGCTGGCCGGTAACGCATACCTGGGAATCGATGCCTGGTGCGGCTTGCAGTGCTTTCAGCAAGGGCGCCATTTTGATTGCTTCCGGTCGCGTACCGAAGATTGACATTATTTTTATGCAAGCTTGTCCGATGATTCTCTCCATTATGGTCAGGTTATCCCGTGACTTGTTTCCACGCGGATGAAACGCTGGCGGAACACGGGTGGGTAAGTGCGGCTGAGAACGAAGCAAGTCGGGCAAACATACAAAGTCGTATGTCGCTGAATAATGGAGTCGAAATTATTCGAATGGGTTCCGTGAAGCCGACGAGAAGGGGGAGAGCTTTGTATCGAAATGTAAAGGATGCTGCCGATGGGCAATCAATTCAGCATCACTTTCGTCAGAAAACGACGAGGATGTCAGCCGCCGCGCGCATGGCCCATGCGGTCGGCGATCTCATTCCACAGATGCATCGCGACGTAGGCGCGCCACGGCCGCCAGATTTCCGCGCGGGCTTTTTGGTGTGCAAGCTTGAGCAAGTGCGGATCGCGATCAACGATCGCCTGCATCAGCACAAGGTCGGAAGCCGGCCAGGCATCGGCATCGCGCCACGCGCGCATGGCGACGTATTCAACGGTCCACGGGCCGATGCCGGGCAAGCCGAGCAAGGCCTTGCGCAAGTCGGCCGTATCGACGTGAGGATCGTCTACCGGCACGTCGCCTTGCGCCACTGCATGGGCGAAACCCTGCAGCGCGGCGACGCGTTTGCCGGGCATGCCGATGGCCGTGAGGTCGACCGCAGCCAGCGCGTGCGGCGTCGGGAAGCGCCATGCGGTTGCGGCGTGCGGATGGCCTTCGATGCGTTCTCCGGCGCGTTCAACCAGACGGCCCACGATGGTGGTCGCCGCTTTCACGCTGACTTGCTGGCCGACGATGGTGCGCACGACCAGTTCGAATGCCGACCATGCGCCTGGAACGCGCAGGCCCGGCGCCGCCTTGAACAGCGGCGCCAGCCATGGATCGTTCGCGAGGTGTTTGCGGATGTGTTTGATGTCCGTCTGCAGGTCGAACATCCGGCTGAGCGGTGCGACCAGCGCGTCGGCGTGACGGCCGGCCTTGCCGTTGATCACGGCGACCAGGCAATCCTTGTCGGGATGGCGCGACACGGCCAGTGCCCCCTGATCGCCTCTCCATTCGATGGCGCGCAGGTACACGCCACCTTCCACCGCTTCCACGCCGGCCGTCGCGCGTCCGCCGAAGAAGCGCAACAGACGCTCCCAGTCGAACGGCGGCTGGAACGGCAATTCACGGACTGCAGCGGCAGGTTGTTTGTTGGCGGG
Organism: Herbaspirillum sp. NPDC101397; assembly: GCF_044767325.1. Taxonomy (NCBI): domain Bacteria; kingdom Pseudomonadati; phylum Pseudomonadota; class Betaproteobacteria; order Burkholderiales; family Oxalobacteraceae; genus Herbaspirillum; species Herbaspirillum sp. NPDC101397. The sequence continues at coordinate 634,022 of NZ_JBIWNS010000002.1, read as the reverse complement.
CATAGGGGCGGGGCGAGAGAGTTTTGCGATGTTTCCGAAGAGGGGGGATGCACGATCATATATTGCTTCACCTGCGCCTACACGAGGAGGGGGGATTTTCTGATCGCGCCGCGACGGTGCTCCGCTTAATAATGACACGGCGCATATGTGTGCGCTTATCACCATCGGAGAGACAAGTGAACGCCACTAGCCAAGACGCCATCGCGTTACTGAAATCGGATCACAAGGAAGCCAAGGAACTGTTCGACGAATATGAAAAGAAAAAAGACCGCGCCAGCGACGAACAGAAAATGGACATCGCCCGGGAAGTCTGCGGAGCATTGCTGATTCACATGGAAATCGAGGAAAAGATTTTTTATCCGCGCATCCGTCAAAAGATCGACGACGACGATCTGATGAACGAAGCGGAAGTCGAGCACGAGGGTGCCAAAGACCTGATCCGCCAACTCGGCGAGTTGAAGCCCAGCGATCCGATGTTCGATGCGAAGATCAAGGTGCTGGGTGAGCAGATCGAACATCACGTCGAAGAAGAGGAAACTGAGATGTTCCCCAAGGCACGCAAATCCGGCGTCGATCTTGACGCTCTTGGCGCTGAATTGCTGGCAGCGAAGAACCAGATGCGCGTGGAGCATGGCTTGCCTGCAGTGCACGCATGAAGCGATTATTTCGCAGGTGTGCCTGGTCAGTCATGACACAAGCGTTTTCCGAGCTTTTTCGGCCGGTTTTTTGAAGTCCGCCCATGTGGCGGATTTTTTATGAAGTTGCAAGAAAGATAAAGACTACGGCACGTGCCTGTTTCATAGAAAATTTTTAATGCGCAGGAAACATTCTGATGGGTATAATGTTTTCAAAACAAAGACTTATTGTGGTGCCGCGCAAGCGGATTTGTCCGGGGGGACAATCGATGATTTCATTTGCAACCGCGCCATTCCTGGGCGCAACGCTGGCCGCACTTGCATTGGTGCTGGCCGGCCTGGTGTTCATTTTTCAGCAAGTCATTGCCGAGCGACGCTACGTGCGCCTGCGTGCCGAGTATGAAGCGCGGCGAGCGGCGTATTTTGCAGCCGAGTTTACTGTTGCGCGAGAAGCGGGCGATGAACTACGCGTTGTCGACGAAAGCGTCGTGCGCTGCTGATGTCTCTTCAGTAATTTTCTCATGTAATTCCTTGGGGAAATCCCCGCGGTTTGGCTTGCAAGCCAAACCGGCTCGCCCTGCGCGAAGCGGTGCTTCACGCAACCCCGGACTCGCCCCGCGTCCGTGCCGGACGCGGATTCGATCCTCTGCGCATTACCAATAAAAAAGGCCACCCTTGCGGGTGACCTTTTGTATTGGTGGTGGAGCCGGCGGGAATCTCCCGCGGTTTGGCTTGCAAGCCAAACCGGCTCGTCCTGCGCGAAGCGGTGCTTCACGCAACCCCGGACTCGCCCCGCGCCCGTATCGGACGCGGATTCGATCCTCTGCGCATTACCAATAAAAAAGGCCACCCTTGCGGGTGACCTTTTGTATTGGTGGTGGAGCCGGCGGGAATCGAACCCGCGTCCGCAAGCACTCTACAGACAGTTCTACATACTTAGCGCTGCCATTTGATTTAACCCGAACGACGCGGACGCGCACGCTTCGTTAAGGCGAGTCACCTTAGATTTAGCCTTGAATCAAGTGACCCGATTCAAAGCGATTCCTTGTAAATGACTCTACTGCTGTTTTACCAGCCTACCCCAAGGAAGAAGTAGTGTAGAGCAAGCGGGTATTAAGCCGCTTGTGCGTACGAGTTATCGTTTGCAGTTATATCTTGTCTGATTGTATTTACGAGGTAGTCAGTCCTCGGTATGCCCTGCGCTGCTTTGCAACCCACGTCGAAACCAAGTCGGCCCCATGCAGACTTGCATTATAACTCAGTGTGGGGGCGGCCCGCCCGATTATCAAGAGCCAAGGCGCGCCGCTGCCGCTGGTGTTGCCTTACTGCTGCAGGCTCAGGTCGACCCGGCTGCCCTGTCCCTTGTCCTTGATGCCTTCGGCCGTGAGCTTGGGAGCGATCAGGAAGATGCGGTCGGCCGAGATGATGCTCTGGTCCTGCAGATAATTGCGCACCACGTCCGCACGGCGCTGGGCCAGGTTGCGCAGGTCGTCTTCGGTGACCGGCGTGTTGTCGACGATCAGCTTCTGCATCTCTTCGGGCGGCAGGGATTTTGCAAGGCCTACGACGTTACGCGGCTTCTTGAATTTCTCGTCCTTGTAGATCTTTTCCATGTACTTGGTGCGATCAGCGTCGCTGAGACTGTTGTCCTTGCCGGCCGGCTGGCCTTCCTTCTCGATGACGTCCTTGCGCTTCAATGCGCGCATCTTGCGGTTGAGGACTTCCTGGCGCAGGCCGGCGTCGTCGACTGCTGGATCGGCACGGCCCATGACGTCGATCTTCAACGCCGGGCGCTGGTGCAGGGCGTAGCCAAGGGTGTCGAGCTTCTTGCGGATGTCGGCAGTGATCTCGGAAGAGCCCGGCTCGAATTCGATGTAGCTGAGCTCGGCGTCGCCGCCGCCACTGCCGAACATCGAGCTGATCAGCGCGAACGGCGACGTGACGGCCTTGACGATCAGGTTGACGAAGACGCGCATGATGATGCCGCCGATCGAGAATTGCGGATCGGACAGCGAGCCGGAAATCGGCAGGTTCAGATTGATGGTGCCGTCGCGGTCCTTGAGCAGCGACACCGCCAGCATCACCGGCAGCTTGGTGACGTTGGGGCCGTCGACATGGTCGCCGAAGGTTAACTGTTCAATGCGCACGTCGTTCTGCGCCACCAGCTTGTCGTTCTCGATCTTGTATTGCACGTCCATCGACAGCTTGCCCTTGGTGATCGGGTAGCCGGCATATTTTGCTGAATAGGGCGTCAGGCGCGGCAGCTGGACGCCGTTGGCGCTGGCCTTGATGTCGAGGAACATCGGTTTGAACAGGGGATTGAGCGAACCCGATATCTGCAGCGGCGCATCGTTGTCGACCTTGCCGCGCAAATCGATGGTGGCCGGTTGAGGCTTGTCGGAGGCGATGCTGCCGATGGTGCCGCCCATGCCGGTCATATTGACCGTGTAGTTCGGCTTGACGAAGTTGTCGGTAAAGTTGATGTTGCCGCTCTGCAGGACGGTCTGGCCGATGCGGATCACCGGTGCGTTGGGATCGGGCGCGGCGGGCGTGACCGGCGCGGTCGAGGTGGTGGTCTTGGCAACGGTCGTCGACGGCTTGTCAGGGCTGGTTTCGGGCGAAGTGACCGAGCTGCGCGGCGCTTCCTTGGAGACCACGATGTCCTGCAGGTTGAGCTTGCCCTGGTCGGACAGGATGGCGCGCGCATAGAAATCGGACAGCGCGATTTTTTCCAGCGTGACCAAGGGTTTGCCGCCGATTTTGGCGTTGATGCCTTGCAGGTTCAGCGTGCGCCAGCGCAGGAAGTCGCTCGACGACAGCTTGTCCAGCACGCGGAAATTATTGAGGCTGGCCGAGCCGTTGTATTGCAGCGCCAGCGCCTGTTTGTTGACCGGCGGCGTCAGCGCCAGCTTGCCCTTGGTGCTGAGCGTGCCGCTGGTCAGCGTGACGTTGAGGTAGTCGGTGAAATAGGTCTGGAACGGTGCGATCGGCAGGTTCTGCGCATCCAGCGCAAGATCCACGGTCTTGAGTTGCGGCGCCGCCTGGCCGGTCACGGACAGCTTGCCGTTCTTGTTCAGCGTGGCCTGCAGCGACAGCTTGCTGGTCTGGTCGAGTTGGCTGGAGAGGTTGTCGACCTTGAGGTCGAGAGCTTCGATGCGCAGCTTCTGTGTCGGCGTCACGCCGCTGTCTTCGTAGGAAATATTGCTGTTGCTGATCGACAGGCTGCGCAGACGTGCTTGCCAGGCGATGGCGGCGGTATTGGCGCTTGGTTTCTTTGCGGGGGCAGCGGATGCGACGGCTGGTTCTTTGGCAGGCTCGCTGACGTTGACTGTCGCGGGTTTGCTTCCCGGCGCCGCCAGCAACTCTTGCAGGTTCAACGCACCCTTGGCGTCGCGGCGCAGATCGCCATTGAGGCCGACGATGCGGAAGGCGTCCGCGTCGGCTTTGCGGCCCAGCAAGTCGATGGTGGCGTTGTCGAGCGCGATGGTTTTGGCACCGATGACGCCGGCGGCGGACTTGGTCTTGGGCGACAGTTTAAGGTCGGTGATTTCGACGCCCAGTTTGCCGAGCTTGACCTGACCGCCGGCAACCTGCACCTCGGTGCTGCCTGAAACCTGGCCGCTGAGCGCACCGTTGAGCGAGCGATTGAGATAGTTTTGATAGCCGCTCAGTTGGATCGCCTTCAGGGTCGCGGTGCCGTTGACTTCACCTTTGAGCGGCGCCAATGCGCCGGTGAAACCGATTTCGCCTTTGCCGTTTTCGGTAAGTGACAGCGCAAGTTTGGCCGGCTTGGCGTCGGCCAGCGTGGAGACTTCTTCGGCGTCGACCGTGATCTTGTCCAGATGAACAGTCTGGCGCGGCGATGCGTTGGCGTCATCGGTCCATTGCACGCTGCCGTCGCGCACCAGCAGTTTGCGGATAGTGATGGCGGGTGCCGCTGCGTCTTTCGCTTCGGTCTTGGGGGCGGTTGCAGGCGCGGATGCGGTGGTTGCTGGTTTCTTGGCAGATGCCGCGGGTTTGGCCCGGGTGTCGTTCTTGCCGATGCGAGTCCAGTTGATTTCTCCGCGGGCATTCATGTCGGCCCAGATTTGCGGCTTGTCGATGGCAATCTGGTCAATTACGCCGCTCAGCTTGAGCAGATCGAGCTTGTCGATCTTGGCGGACACCGAACCGATCTTGATGAGTGGCGCGGCATTCTTCTCCTGCACCGAAATGTCGGCCAGTGTGAAGTCACCATCGAGGCCGATCTGCGGTTTGTCCTTGTCGCGGCTGAAAGTCAGGTCCAGTCGCGTGGAGAGCTTCGCGCTTTCCAGTTTGACCGGCAGCGCAACGGGCGAGAAGGGCAGATAGCTGGCGACGTCCAGCTTGTCGATATCGATCGCCAGCGTGGTGTCGAGCGAACTGGCGAAGAGTTTGCTGCGACCCTTGAGCGAGAACGGCGTGCCGTTGACGGTCATCGACAGCACCGGTTGCACGAAGGTGTCGATGTTGCGCGGCAGGTTGGAGACGAAAGGTACGCCGATGTTCAGCGCACGGATGTCGATGGTCTTGCCGCTGACCTTGTCGTCGAACAGGATGGCGCCATTCTGCAATTGGACGTTGGCCAGCGAAAACAGCGTTTGGCCCTCGCTCTTGGGCATCGCCAGCACGCGGTCGATGATGTCGGAGAAATTGTAGCGACCGATACCTTCGTCGCTCAGGCGAACGATATGGACCTTGGGTTCGACCAGCTGAATTTCGTCGAGGATGGCGGCCAGGCGCAGCGCGGAAGTGGAGGACGCGTTGACCACCAGTTCCTTGGCGCTGAAGGCGGCAGTCTTCTGGTCCGGCTCATACAGCGTGACGTCATGCACGCGCAACGCAAGCAGGAATGGATTGAAACTGAGTTCGCCGATATCGAGCTTGCGGCCGATTTTTTCCTGCGTCTGTTCGATCGCGACCTTCTTCACCAGCGACGGCAGGGCGAGCCAGCTGACCAGCGCCAGCAATAGCAGGAAAACGATGGTGTATGCGGACCAGCGCAAGGTGCGCAGCTGCCAGGCAGGACGGGGATGATTGGCCATGATCTTTCCTCGTGAGGAAGGTCGCATGCGCCAGCGGCGTGCGCCTTCGTTTAATTGTATGGCCGGCGCCGGAAAGGCGTCGGCGGTAACTCAACTACGGCAACGACGGTAACGGTTATTGCGTTTTGATCAGTTCCAGCAACTGCAGCGGATCGTGCAGCAAGACGTCGGCTTCCCATGATTCGGGTTCCACATGGCCACAATAGCCCCAGGCGGCCGCGATGGTGGGCATGCCGGCGGCACGTCCGGCCTGGATGTCGCGCAGGTCGTCGCCGACGTACCAGCAGTCGGCCGGGTTCAGTTGCAACCGGCTTGCCGCTTCATACAGCGGCGCCGGATGGGGTTTGGTGTGCGGTGTGGTGTCACCGGAGACCACGCATCCCGCATGGCCCAGGCCGATTTGCGGCACCAGCGGGTCGGTAAAGCGTGATGCCTTGTTGGTGACGATGCCCCAGGCGAGTCCGCGCGCTTCCAATTGCGTGAGCAGAGCGGCGACGCCGTCGAAGAGTTTGCTTTTGACGACCAGCTTTGCTTCGTAATTGTTGAGGAAGCGTACGCGCAGGTCCTCATATTCAGCGTCGTCAGGCTTGACGCCGAAGGCTGCGCCGATCAGGCCACGCGCGCCGGCGGATGCCACCGGACGCAATTGTTCATACGGTGTCGGTTCCAGGCCGCGTTCGGCGCGCAACTGGTTGACGGCTTCGGCCAGGTCGGGAGCCGTGTCGGCGAGCGTGCCGTCGAGGTCGAACAGGATGGCGCGGGGTGTTTTCAATGGCATGGTCGTTACGGTGAAGACGGTTGGGGCAACAGCGGAAGCTGCTGCGATTTGCCGGCGATATCCGCTGCGGGACGTCGCCGGCTATTGCGTATTGAGTATGTGATCAGGCCAGCGGCTTGCGGCACGCCACCATGTAATTGACGCTGGTGTCCTGGTTGATCGAGTACAGCTTGGTCAGTGGATTGTAGGACAGTCCCTTGAATCCATCGAGTTCCAGGCCGGCTTCGCGGATGAAGCGCGCCAGTTCGGCCGGCGTGATGAACTTGGCGTAATCGTGCGTGCCTCGGGGCAGCATGCGCAATAAATACTCGGCGCCGATGATGGCGAACAGGTAAGCCTTGGGATTGCGATTCAGTGTGGAAAAGAACACGTGGCCACCCGGTTTCACCATTGCTGTGCAGGCGTGCACGATGGAGGCGGGGTCAGGGACGTGTTCCAGCATTTCCATGCAGGTGACGACGTCGAATTGGCCTGGTTCACGCGCCGCCAGGTCTTCTGCGGCGATCTTTTCGTAGCGAACCTGGACGCCGGACTCCATGCCATGCAGGTCGGCGACCTTGAGCGCTTTTTCGGAAAGATCGATGCCGGTTACCCTGGCGCCTTTGCGCGCCATCGATTCGGCCAGGATGCCGCCGCCGCAGCCGACATCGACCACGCTCTTGCCGGATAGTGCGGCGCGGGCGTTGATCCATTCCAGCCGGAGCGGATTGATTTCGTGCAAAGGACGAAATTCGGATGTGGGGTCCCACCAACGATGGGCGAGATCGCTAAATTTTTGCAGTTCTTGAGGATCGGCATTCATAGGCTGAATGATAGCCGAACCCGCTTGATGCTGTTCGCTGCAAAGCAAATTTCCATAAAAAAACCCCGCCGAAGCGGGGTTTTTTTCGATTGAAAATCGACTGTTGGTATTACTTGTTACGTGTACCAACGACTTCGATTTCAACGCGGCGGTTCTTGGCGCGGCCAGCTGCGGACTTGTTGTCAGCGACTGGTTGCGATTTGCCCTTGCCTTCAGTGTAGACGCGGTTAGCTTCAACACCCTTGGAAACCAAGTAGGCCTTAACCGATTCAGCGCGGCGGACGGACAGTTTTTGGTTGTAGGCAACGGAACCGACGGAGTCAGTGTGGCCGACAGCGATGATGACTTCCAGGTTCAGACCGTTCAGGTTTGCAACCAGTTCGTCCAGTTTGGACTTGCCGGCTGGCTTCAGAACTGCCTTGTCGAAGTCAAAGAATGCGTCAGCAGCGTAAGTAACTTTTTCCGATGTCGGAGCGGCTGCTGCAGCGGCAGCTGGAGCAGCTGGGGCAGCGGCTGGAGCAGCAGCTTGAGCAGGAGCTTCTTCGCATGGGCCGTTGACAAACGCTGTTTGCCAGCACAGACCGAAGCCGCTGCGGGTAACGACGTCACGGCTGTCTTGCAGGTACAGGCTGTTTGGACGGACCTTGATGTCCTTGATTTCCTGTGCGGTCGCAGACAGAGCGATGGCTGCGGACGCAGCAGCGAAGACGAGTTTTGCTAATTTGTTCATGTTTCTCCTCTCGGGTGAGATATCCGCAGATAAACTGCGCTACAAAATTACGACATCAAAAAAACGAATAATATCATGTGTTCAGGTCGTTACATGCCCCACTTTGCAGGAGGGCGTGCAATGAACTTAGCCGCCATTCTGCCACAGGCTGGTGCAATCAGCGAACGTTGCCAAATAGTCCAATCAACGTTTTTAGCACTCTGTTGTTTTTTGGTAACAAGACGTTTACCTTCGCAAAGTGCTGCACTCCGTTGCCAAAAAAGCCAAATTTTGGCTAAAAAACCTTATTTTTCATGCCCTTGCACGCGAATAACCACACGGCGATCGGGTGATAGGCAGCCTGCCAATTTCTTGGCGGGAAGGTTTTGTCCGCACTGCGCGATGGGTTCATTGCTACCGGCGCCGACGATTTGAATCGGTGCGACAACATTCTTGCTCTTCAGAAATGCGGCAACGGCTTCTGCTCGTTTGACGGCGATTTCTTCATTATGTTTCCGGGAGCCAAGCCGGTCGGCGTGGCCGGTGACAACAATTGCGTCGATTCCACCGCAAACCGGCAGTCGGTCGACAATTTGTTCCTGGATGCGCTGCTGCGCCGCTTTGTTCAGCACCGTCTTGCCGGAGCCGAATGTCTGACTGTCGCTTAGCGTGACGCTGAAGTCGCAAGTGCTGCTGCTGACGGATGCCAAGGCATTCGTGGTGATTGCGGCCGGATTGCTCACCAGGGCGGGCGCGATGGGATTGGCGATGGGCGGCGCCAGTTCGCCGTCGCAGCCGCTGAGGGAGTCCGCGGGTGTCCAATAGCCGGTGCGCCAGCACAGGCCATATTGGCTACGTGCGACGCTGCCCTGGTTATCCTGGCCGTAGGCTGCCGTCGGCGTTGCTGCGACATCAGGGGCGCTCTGGGCGTGAGCGGAAAGGGCGATGCCCAGCAACAGACAAAGCAGACCGGAAAATTTATAAGACATATTAGTTAGCTGGTTGCGATGACATCGACGGGGCAGCCTGCAACATCGCGGTTTGCCTGGTGGAAACGCGGTGCATGCCGCGATTTCCGTGATGCCTCATTTTCTTCGGAAGGCTCGCATTTTAATCACAATTGGCGCGTTTGCCCGTATTTGTTTGTGCTTGCCGATGCATATTGCCGGGGAGCTAAAACCGGTCCTGCAAAGGCGCGGCGTGCTAGAATGCTTCGTTTGTAGTCGCTGCCCGCAATGAACAGGTTTCGGGCCTGATTTAACCACTCAAATCAATACCTCTCGACTCGCCAATGGATCAATTCGCTAAAGAAACCATCCCCATTTCCCTTGAAGAAGAGATGCGCAAGAGCTACCTCGATTACGCCATGAGCGTGATCGTCGGACGTGCTCTGCCGGACGTGCGTGACGGCCTCAAGCCGGTACACCGCCGCGTGCTGTTTGCGATGCATGAAATGAACAACGTCTGGAACCGCCCGTTCGTGAAGTGTGCGCGCGTGGTCGGTGAAGTCATGGGTAAGTACCACCCGCACGGCGACGCGTCGATTTACGACACGCTGGTGCGCATGGCGCAGGACTTTTCGCTGCGCTACATGCTGGTGGACGGCCAGGGCAATTTCGGCTCGATCGACGGCGACGGCGCCGCGGCGATGCGTTATACCGAGTGCCGCCTGGATAAGATCGCCAACGAATTGCTGGCCGACATCGAGAAGGAAACCGTCGATTTCGACCCCAACTACGACGGCAAGGAAAAAGAGCCGTCGGTGCTGCCGACTCGCATCCCCAACCTGCTGATCAACGGTTCGTCCGGCATCGCGGTGGGTATGGCCACCAACATTCCTCCGCACAACATCACCGAAGTCATCAACGGCGCACTGCACGTGCTGTCGAATGCCGACTGCACGATTGACGAACTGATCGAACTGATCCCGGCGCCTGATTTTCCGACCGGCGGCATCATCTACGGCGTGTCCGGCGTGCGCGATGGTTACCGTACCGGCCGCGGCCGCGTGGTGATGCGCGCCAAGACCCATTTTGAAGAATTCGGTCGCGAAGGCCGCACGGCGATCATCGTCGACGAGCTGCCGTACCAGGTCAACAAGAAGGCCTTGCTTGAACGTATCGCCGAGCTGGTGCGCGACAAGAAGCTGGAAGGCATCTCCGACCTGCGCGACGAGTCCGACAAGTCGGGCATGCGCGTGGTGATCGAACTCAAGCGTGGTGAAGTGCCTGAAGTGGTGCTCAACAATCTGTACAAGCAGACTCAGTTGCAGGATACCTTCGGCATGAACATGGTGGCGCTGGTCGACCGCCAGCCGAAACTGCTGAACCTGAAGCAGATGCTGGAATGCTTCCTGTCGCATCGCCGCGAAGTGGTGACGCGCCGCACGATCTTCGAACTGCGCAAGGCCCGCGAACGCGGCCACGTGCTGGAAGGTCTGGCGGTTGCGCTGGCCAATATCGACGACTTCATCGCGATCATCCGTGCGGCCCCGACGCCGCCGATCGCGAAATCCGAACTGATGGCGCGCGCCTGGGATTCGTCCATGGTGCGCGAAATGTTGTCCCGCACCGGTGCGGAAAACAGCAGCGGCATCGAAGCCTTCCGTCCGGAAAACCTGCCGGCGCATTACGGCATCCAGACCGACGGCCTGTACAAGCTGTCCGACGACCAGGCGCAGGAAATCCTGCAAATGCGTCTGCAACGCCTGACCGGTCTGGAACAAGACAAGATCGTCAATGAGTACAAGGAAGTGATGGAGCAGATCGCCGACCTGCTGGACATCCTGTCCAAGCCGGCGCGCGTGACCGCCATCATCACCGACGAACTGACGGCTGCGAAGAACGACTTCGGCATCGGCGTCAAGGACGAGCGTCGTTCGACCATCGAGCATAACGCCACTGATCTCGGCACCGAAGACCTGATCACGCCGCAAGACCTGGTCGTGACGCTGTCGCACTCGGGTTACATGAAGTCGCAGCCGGTTTCCGAATATCGTGCGCAAAAACGCGGCGGCCGCGGCAAGCAAGCCATGGCGACCAAGGACGACGACTGGATCGACCAACTGTTCATCGCCAACACGCACGACTACATCCTGTGCTTCTCCAACCGCGGCCGCCTGTATTGGCTGAAGGTATGGGAAGTGCCGCAGGGTTCGCGCAATTCGCGCGGCAAGCCTATCGTCAACATGTTCCCGCTGCAGGATGGCGAAAAGATCACCGTGGTCCTGCCGTTGTCGGGCGAAAACCGCGTCTTCCCGGAAGACCGGTACGTCTTCATGTCGACCAGCCTTGGCACCGTCAAGAAGACACCGTTGTCCGACTTCAGCAATCCGCGCAAGGCCGGCATCATCGCGGTCGACCTCGATGAGGGCGACTTCCTGATCGGTGCTGCGCTGACCGACGGTCAGCACGATGTCATGCTGTTCTCTGATTCCGGCAAGGCCGTGCGTTTCGACGAAAACGACGTGCGTCCGATGGGCCGCACCGCCCGCGGCGTCCGCGGCATGAACCTGGAAGAAGGTCAGCAAGTCATTGCGCTGCTGGTCGCTGAAAACGAACAGCAGTCGGTCCTGACGGCCACTGAAAACGGCTTCGGCAAACGTACCCCGATCACCGAGTACACGCGCCACGGCCGCGGCACCAAGGGCATGATCGCGATCCAGACCAGCGAACGCAACGGCAAGGTGGTTGCGGCAACATTGGTGGAGGCTAGCGATGAAATCATGCTGATCACCACCGGCGGCGTGCTGATCCGCACCCGCGTCGCGGAAATCCGCGAAATGGGCCGGGCGACGCAAGGCGTGACGCTGATTGCCGTGGAAGACGGCACCAAGCTGAGCGGCCTGCAACGCGTGGTGGAATCCGACGCCGAGGAAGACAAGGTTGAAGGTGATGCCGAAGGCAACGGTGATGCCGTCGCCGGTGAAGGCGACGCCACTGCCGAATAATTCGGGTTGAACAGAAAATGACCGGCTGATGGCCGGTCATTTTCATCCTGTTGCGTTTGTTTGTTCGGTCGTCTGTTGCTGTCCTTCCTGGCCTTGTTCTTGTATCGTTGCTTCGTCTTTTCTTTATTTTTTACCTAGATCATGGTCTACAATTTTTCCGCCGGTCCGGCCGTACTACCGAAAGAAGTATTGCAGCAAGCTGCCGACGAAATGCTGGACTGGCACGGCAGCGGCATGTCCGTGATGGAAATGAGTCATCGCGGCAAGGAATACATGTCGATCATCGAGACGGCCTTGCGCGACATGCGCGAGCTGTTCGCGGTGCCGGCCAACTACAAGATCCTGTTCCTGCAAGGCGGCGCCATCGCCGAGAACGCCATCATCCCGATGAACCTCGCCGGTCTGCGCGGCAAAGGCGCGGGCGTGGCGGACTACGTCAACACCGGCTCGTGGTCGACCAAGTCGATCAAGGAAGCGCGGCGCTATTGCGAAGTCAACGTCGCCGCCTCGTCCGAAGCTGAAAAATTCGCCCGCATCCCGGCGCGCGACACCTGGAAGCTCTCCCGCAACGCCGCCTACGTGCATCTGTGCACCAACGAAACCATCGATGGCGTCGAATACCAGTTCACGCCCGACGTCGCAGCCGACACCGACAATGCGCCCATCGTGGCCGACATGTCGTCGCACATCCTGTCGCGCGCGGTCGATGTGTCCAAATACGGTGTCATCTACGGTGGCGCGCAAAAGAACATCGGCCCGGCCGGCCTGACCATCGTCATCGTGCGCGAAGACCTGCTCGGCCACGCCTTGCCGATCTGTCCCTCGGCCTTCGACTGGAAAATCGTCGCCGACAACGACTCGATGTACAACACGCCGCCGACCTATGCCATCTACATCGCCGGCCTGGTGTTCCAGTGGCTTAAGCGCCAAGGTGGCGTGGCCGAAATGGAGCGCCGCAATATCGCCAAGGCCGACCTGCTGTATGACTACCTCGACAGCACCGAGTTTTATACAACACGGATTGCGAAAGACTGTCGTTCACGCATGAACGCGCCATTTTTCCTGCATGACGAAACATTGAACGAGACATTCCTGGCCGGCGCCAAAGAGCGCGGCCTGCTGCAGCTGAAAGGCCACAAGTCGGTCGGCGGCATGCGCGCATCGATCTACAACGCGATGCCGATAGAAGGCGTTGAAGCATTGGTGGAGTACCTCCGCCACTTCGAACGTACACGCGGCTGAGAGCGACTGCAAAAACACCGCTGGCGGCGTTGCACCTCCTTGCCGTACTAGCGTACTGTCTGCATCGGCGCGCCTTGCCACCGGCGTTTTGCCAGCCGGTCTCTGAGGGTTGGGCTGACTGCATTTATTTGCTGGCGGCCGGAACGGATTGAACAAGAAAGACCACAACAATGAGTGAAGACAAACTCTTGCCCTTGCGTCAGAAGATTGACGCCATCGACGCGCAAATCCTTGATTTGCTGAACCAGCGCGCACGCGTCGCGCAGGAAGTCGGGCACGTCAAGGCCGAGACCAATGCGCCGGTATTCCGTCCCGAGCGCGAAGCGCAAGTGCTGCGCAAGGCCGCCGAGCGCAATCCGGGGCCGCTGCTGGGTACCGATATCCAGACCATTTTCCGTGAAGTCATGTCGGCTTGTCGTGCGCTGGAGAAGCGCGTCGTGGTGGCCTATCTCGGTCCCGAAGGCACCTTCAGCGAACAAGCCGTGTACCAGCAGTTCGGCCACGCCGTCGAAGGTCTGCCGTGCGTATCGATTGACGAAGTGTTTCGCGATGCGGAAGCCGGCACCGCCGATTTCGGCGTGGTGCCCATCGAGAATTCATCCGAAGGCGTGATCAACCGCACTCTCGATCTGCTGTTGCAAACCACGCTGCGCATCAGCGGCGAGATTTCGATCCCGGTGCACCACAGCCTGATGACCAAAGCGGGCGGCATGCAAGGCGTGACGCGCATTTGCGCGCATTCGCAGGCGCTGGCGCAATGCAACGCATGGCTCAACCAGAATTATCCCGGCGTCGAGCGCCAGGCCGTGGCGTCCAACGCCGAAGCGGCGCGCATGGCCGGTGAAGATACTAGCGTGGCCGCGATCGCCGGTGAAATCGCCGGGCAGAAATACAACCTGCAAACCGTCAATGCGCACATCCAGGATGACCCGCACAACCGCACGCGTTTCGCCGTCATCGGCCGCCTGCAGACGGCGCCGTCCGGTCGTGATCAGACTTCCATCGTGCTGTCCGTGCCGAACAAGGCCGGCGCGGTCTACAACCTGTTGGCGCCGTTGGCGAAGCATGGCGTATCGATGACGCGTTTTGAATCGCGCCCGGCGCGCATGGGCGCGTGGGAATATTATTTCTACGTCGACCTCGAAGGTCACGAGCAGGACGAAAAAGTCGCCAAGGCGCTGGCTGAGCTCAAGGAGAACGCCGCGTTCTTCAAGCTGCTCGGTTCTTACCCCTTTACCGTATAAATCATTCGAAGGTTCATCATGTCCACACCATTTGGTCCGGAATACGTGCGCGCGCTGGCGCCTTACCAGGCAGGCAAACCGATCGCTGAAGTCGCCCGCGAATTCGGGCTCGACGAGAGCAAGATCATCAAGCTGGCGTCCAATGAAAATCCGCTTGGCATGCCGGAGTCGGCACGGCTGGCGATGCAGCAGGCCGTGGCCGACATCGGCCGCTATCCGGACGCCAACGGTTTCGACCTGAAAGCCGCGATCAGCGCCAAGTACGGCGTGCCGCAGGACTGGGTCACGCTGGGCAACGGCAGCAACGACATCCTCGAACTGGCGGCGCACGCTTTCGTGCAGCCGAAGCAATCGGTGGTGTATGCGCAATACGGCTTCCTGGTCTACGCCCTGGCGACGCAAGCGGTCGGCGCGCGCGCCATCGAAGTCAAGGCCAAGAACTTCGGCCATGACCTGCAAGCCATGGCGGCGGCGATTGCCGACGATACGCGCCTGGTGTTCATCGCCAACCCGAACAACCCCACCGGCACCTTTCTGCCGGCGGCCGAGCTGGAGGCATTCCTCAAGGCCGTGCCGCAGCACGTGGTGGTGGTCATCGACGAGGCTTATAACGAATATCTGTCGGCTGACCTGCAATACGAATCGACCGAATGGGTGCGCACTTTCCCGAATCTGATTGTCTCGCGCACCATGTCCAAAGCCTATGGCCTGGCCGGCCTGCGCGTCGGTTTCGCGATCGGGCAGCCGGGCGTGACCGATCTGCTCAACCGCATTCGTCAGCCGTTCAATGTCAATTCGCTGGCGCAGGCCGCTGCGGTTGCCGCGCTCACCGACAAGGCTTTCCTGCAAAAAAGCGCCGAGGTCAACGCGCAGGGTTACAAGCAATTGGTCCAGGCCTTCGATGAACTCGGCCTGACCTATGTGCCGTCTTACGGCAATTTCGTGCTGGTCAAGGTCGGTGACGATGACGGCGCCGGCGCGCGCGTCAATCTGGCGCTGCTCAAGCAGGGCATCATCGTGCGTCCGGTCGGCAACTACGGTTTGCCGCAATGGTTGCGCATCACCGTCGGCCTGCCGGAAGAAAACGCAGCCTTCATCGCCGCGCTGAAAACCATCCTGGGTTGAGGCGGCACACAGTGAAGAAAATTGTTGTTTTCGGCGTCGGCCTGATCGGCGGTTCGTTTGCCCTGGCGCTGAAAAAAGCCGGTGCGGTCGCGCATGTGGTTGGCGTCGGCCGCAGCGAGGCATCGCTGTTGCGTGCGAAAGAACTGGGCATCATTGACGAGGCCTGCACCTCGGTTGCCGATGCGGTGAAGGATGCGGATCTGATCCTGCTGGCGGCGCCGGTGGCGCAGACCGGTGCAATCCTGGCGAGCATCGAGCCGCATTTGCGGTCAGGCACCGTAGTGACGGATGCCGGCAGCACCAAGGCTGATGTGGTGGCGGCGGCGCGCGCTGCGCTGGGCGACAAGATCGGGCAATTCGTGCCCGGCCATCCGATTGCCGGGCGCGAGCAAAACGGCCCTGATGCAGCGTTGGCCGATTTGTACGTCGGCAAGAAGACCGTCATCACGGCGCTCGATGAAAATATCGAACAAGACGTCGAACGCGTGGCGCAAGCCTGGCAAGCCTGTGGCGCGACCATCCATCGCCTCAGCCCGCAAGAGCATGACGCGGTGTTCGCTTCGGTCAGCCACTTGCCACACCTGCTGGCCTACGCGCTGGTGGATGACATCGCTACCAAACCGCATGCGCCCATCCTGTTTCAGTACGCTGCCAGCGGTTTCCGCGACTTCACGCGCATTGCCGGTTCGTCGCCTGAAATGTGGCGCGATATTTCGCTGGCCAATCGCGCCGCCTTGCTGCATGAGCTGGATGCGTATCTGGTGCAACTGATCCGCATGCGCAAGATGCTGGTCGAGCGCGACAGCGACGGCCTGGAAAAAATTTACGCCAATGCCCAGCAGGCGCGTCACAATTGGACTGCCGCGATCGAAACCGCCGAGCGGCAGAGCAAAGAGGGCGGCGACTGAGTACGTCTGTCCACCGGATTTTCGGAACAAGCCGCTGAACTACCCACAGAACCATCACGACAACTATTCCCGATGAAGCCAGCTTCCTATCCTCGCCATATCGACCTCAATCCCGTGGCGCATGTCCAGGGCACGGTCAAACTGCCCGGCTCCAAAAGCATCTCCAACCGCATCCTGCTGCTGGCGGCGTTGTCGCGCGGCACCACCAAGATCATGGACTTGCTGGCCTCCGACGACACGCTCGTGATGCTGATGGCCTTGCAGCAACTCGGCGTCAAATGGGAGCAGGTCGAAGGCACCCAGGATTACATCGTGCACGGTGTCGACGGCACATTGCCGGTGCACCAGGCCGATCTGTTCATGGGCAACGCCGGCACCGCGATCCGTCCGTTGACGGCTGCGCTGGCAGTGATCGGCGGCGATTACACACTGCATGGCGTGCCGCGCATGCACGAACGGCCGATCGGTGATCTGGTCGATGCACTCAACGACGTCGGCATGCGCATCGAGTACACCGGCAATCCCGGCTATCCGCCGCTGCATATCCGTCGCGGCATGCTCAATGCGCATCGCATGAAAGTGCGCGGCAATGTCTCCAGTCAGTTCCTGACGGCCTTGCTGATGGCGGCGCCGTTGATGGCCAAGGATGAGCCGATGACCATCGAGGTGATCGGCGAGCTGATTTCCAAGCCTTACATCGAGATCACGCTGAACCTGATGCGCCGCTTCGGTGTGGACGTCCAGCGCGACGGCTGGCAGTCCTTCACGATCGCAGCCGGTCAGCATTATCAAGGCCCGGACGTCATTCACGTCGAAGGTGACGCTTCGTCGGCCTCGTATTTCCTGGCGGCCGGCGCTATCGCCGGCGGTCCGATCCGCGTGGAAGGCGTCGGCAAGGACAGCATACAGGGCGACGTGCGCTTTGTAGAAGCGCTGCGCCAGATGGGCGTGACCATCACCATGGGCGACAACTGGATCGAGGCGGCGTCGAATGGGGTGCTCAAGGCCATTGACACCGATTTCAACCACATTCCCGATGCCGCCATGACCATCGCGGTGGCGGCTTTGTATGCCGACGGCACCAGCGTGCTGCGCAATGTCGCCAGCTGGCGCGTCAAGGAAACCGACCGCCTGGCCGCGATGGCGACCGAGTTGCGCAAGCTCGGTGCGACTGTGGAAGAGGGGGAGGATTACCTGAGCGTGACGCCGCCGCAACAACTGACGCCGGCCACCATAGACACCTACGACGACCATCGCATGGCGATGTGTTTCTCGCTGGCATCGCTGGATGGCGCTGCGCGTCGCGGGACGCAGGTGCGCATCAATGATCCGAAATGCGTGGCCAAGACTTTTCCGGATTATTTCCGGGTGTTCCAGCACATTGCCGAACAGACATTGATTTGACTTATCCAGACTTAACCAACAAGCGGGGATTCCCATGAACACGGCAAATATTCCCGTCATCGCCATTGACGGCCCGACTGCATCGGGCAAGGGTACGGTGGCGCAACGAGTGGCTCAGCAACTGGGCTTTCACTATCTCGACTCAGGCGCCTTGTACCGCCTGACGGCACTGTCGGCGATCCGCCGCGGCGTCGAAATGAATGACGAACACGGCCTGGCCAAGAGCGCCGAGCATCTTAACTGCCATTTCGACGGCGGCCATATTTTCCTTGCCAACGAAGACGTTTCCCAGGCCATCCGGGCGGAAGAAGTGGGAAATACAGCCTCGAAGATTGCTGTTTTGGCAACGGTGCGTCATGCGTTGTACGGCCTGCAACTCAGTTTTCGCAAAGCACCAGGCCTGGTCGCGGATGGTCGCGACATGGGCACGGTGATCTTCCCGCATGCACCGTTGAAGGTCTTTTTGACCGCCAGCGTCGAGGCGAGGGCGCAAAGACGCTATAAGCAATTGATTGACAAGGGTTTTCCTGCTAATATGGAAGACCTCTCCAAGGACTTGCGGGAACGCGATGCGCGCGATATGAATCGTGCGTCGGCGCCGCTCAAGCCGGCGGAGGGTGCGCATTTACTGGATACTTCCGACATGACGGCTGATGAGGCGGTCAGGCAGGTACTCAGTTGGTACGCGGCTTTATAAGTTTTATTGCAGCTTTATCTGTTGTTTCTGTAACGCCATTGGTGCTCGCCTGATGCAAAGTCCGGCGAGTGTTGATAAACCTAAACCCATTATTCATCGCCTTTTGCATGCATCTCCAGCAGTCTGATTTATGCAAGTTGCGACCGGATACTGGCCAACACCTTTCTTAAATTCTATGTCTACCACTACTGTCCTGGCTCCTGGAGCCGCTGGCGCTGATGCATTTGCAGCGCTGTTTGAAGAATCGCTGTCACGTCAAGACATGCGTTCTGGTGAAGTCATTTCGGCTGAAGTCGTCCGTCTCGACCATAACTTCGTTATCGTCAACGCCGGCCTGAAGTCCGAAGCCTTCATTCCTATCGAAGAATTCAAAAATGACAACGGCGAACTCGAAGTCAACGTCGGTGATTTCATCTCCGTCGCGATCGAATCGCTGGAAAACGGTTTCGGCGACACTATCCTGTCGCGTGACAAGGCCAAGCGTCTGGCATCGTGGCTCTCGCTCGAAAAAGCGATGGAGTCCGGCGAGATCGTCGTTGGTACTGTCAATGGCAAGGTCAAGGGCGGTCTGACCGTTCTGACCAACGGCATCCGTGCCTTCCTGCCAGGCTCGCTGGTGGATACACGTCCAGTCAAGGACACAACGCCTTTCGAAGGCAAGACCCTGGAATTCAAGGTCATCAAGCTGGATCGCAAGCGCAACAACGTCGTGTTGTCGCGTCGCGCCGTCATCGAAGCGTCGATGGGCGAAGAACGTCAAAAGCTGATGGAAACCCTGAAAGAAGGCACCGTGGTTACCGGCGTCGTCAAGAACATCACCGACTACGGCGCGTTCGTGGATCTGGGTGGCATCGACGGCCTGCTGCACATCACCGATCTGGCATGGCGTCGTGTGCGTCACCCGTCGGAAGTGCTCACAGTCGGTCAAGAGATCACTGCCAAGGTCCTCAAGTACGATCAAGAGAAGAACCGCGTTTCGCTGGGCGTCAAGCAACTGGGCGACGACCCATGGACCGGTCTGTCCCGTCGTTACCCACAAGGCACACGCCTGTTCGGCAAGGTCACCAACCTGACAGACTACGGCGCATTCGTCGAAGTCGAGCAAGGTATCGAAGGCCTGGTGCACGTTTCCGAAATGGACTGGACCAACAAGAACGTCGCGCCTAACAAGGTTGTTCAACTGGGCGACGAAGTTGAAGTCATGGTTCTGGAAATCGACGAAGAGCGTCGCCGTATCAGCCTGGGCATGAAGCAATGCAAGCCGAACCCATGGGACGACTTCGCGATCAGCCACAAGAAGGGCGACAAGGTCAAGGGCGCAATCAAGTCGATCACCGACTTCGGCGTGTTCATCGGCCTGACCGGCAACATCGACGGTCTGGTTCACCTGTCCGACCTGTCCTGGACTGAAACCGGCGAAGAAGCCGTGCGCAAGTTCAAGAAGGGCGACGAACTGGAAGCAGTTGTTCTGGCAATCGACGTCGAGCGCGAGCGCGTTTCCCTGGGCGTCAAGCAGCTGGAAGGCGATCCGTTCAACAACTTCGCAGCAATGAACGACAAGGGCGCACTGGTCAACGGTACGGTTAAGTCGGTCGAGCCTAAGGGCGCAGTGATTCAGTTGTCGGAAGAAGTCGAAGGCTACCTGCGTGCATCCGAAATCTCGCGCGACCGCGTTGAAGATGCCGGTACACACCTGAAGGTCGGCGACAGCGTTGAAGCGCTGGTCATCAATATCGACCGCAAGGCACGCAGCATCCAATTGTCCATCAAGGCAAAGGACAACGCTGAGACTCAGGAAGCAATGCAAAAGATGTCTTCGGACTCCAGCGCCGCTTCCGGTACCACCAGCCTGGGTGCACTGCTGAAGGCAAAGCTCGACAACAAGAACTGATTAGTCGAGCACAATGACCAAGTCTGAGCTGATCGCTCGCCTGGCTGAGCGTTATCCGCAACTTGTCGCCAAGGATGCGGATTACGCGGTCAAAACCATCCTCGATGCCATGGTCGACGCATTAGCGACCGGCCAGCGCATCGAGATCCGTGGTTTTGGCAGCTTTGCGTTGAATCGCAGGCCGCCTCGCATCGGTCGCAATCCCAAGTCGGGCGACAAAGTGATGGTGCCGGAAAAGCGCGTACCTCACTTCAAGCCCGGCAAGGAATTGCGGGAGCGTGTCGACGCCATGGTGGGGCAACCCATCAAGGAAGACTAAGTTGACGCTTCGTCGCTGTATTGGCGAAGCAGTTGGGCGCCATGCATGTAAGAGTGTAAATAGCGCTTAACAAAATGAACGGCATCTTTGGATGCCGTTTTTTTTCACGTACAATTTCATATCTGCCGCGCCTCCTGCGCGAGCGGTCAGGCAGTACCCTGTCGCCGTGCCTGCCCGGCCGGCCAATACATCGAAAAAGGATTTGCGCCATGAAGATAATTTCAAGACTGATTGCGGCGGTCCTCTTTATTCTTTTCTTTTTCTTCGCGTTGAAGAACACGCAGGAAATCACGCTGCATTTCTTCCTCGGCTATGAGCGCACCGATCCTCTGGTACTGGTGCTGCTGGTGTGCTTCGTCGGCGGCGCCATTCTCGGCGTGCTGGCGATGACGCCGCTGGTGTTCCGCCATCGTCGCGAAGCGTCGAAACAAAGGAAGAGTCTTTCCGTGCTGCAGAAGGAACGCGAAGCCCAGTTGCTGGCCCAGACTCAGCCGCCGCAGCCGGACAGCGTAGTTCCACCGCAGCACCTCATCTGATCGCGGTTTTATATGGAATTTGAATTCTGGTGGCTGTTGGGCATTCCGGTCTTTTTCGGACTGGGGTGGATCGCGGCCCGCGTCGACATCAATCAATTGTTGTCCGAGTCGCGCACGCTGCCGCGCGGCTATTTCAAGGGCTTGAATTTCCTGCTCAACGAGCAACCCGACAAAGCCATCGACGCTTTCATCGAAATCGTCAAACTTGATCCTGAAACGGTGGAACTGCATTTTGCCCTTGGCAATCTGTTCCGCCGCCGCGGCGAAACCGAACGCGCCATCCGGGTCCATCAGAACCTGCTGGCGCGTCCCGATCTGCCGGCCGAGCACAAGGCGCACGCCCAGTACGAGCTCGGTCAGGATTATCTCAAGGCCGGTCTGCTGGATCGCGCCGAAGAGACCTTCCATCTGCTCAACGACACGCAATATGGCGCTCAGGCCGGGCGCGCGTTGCTGGAAATCTACCAGCGTGAAAAAGAATGGGCGCGCGCCATCAAGGCCGCGGAAACCCTGCAATCTGCAGGCGCCGGTGGCCGGCAAAAAGAGATCGCCCAGTTCTATTGTGAATTGGCTGAAGACGAGTTGGTGCACACGCATCCCGACGCCGCCATGAGCCTGTTGGAAAAAGCCTTGGCGACGGATCGCAAGAGCGTGCGCGCGACCATGCTGCTGGGCGACGTTTACCGCGCCAAGGGCGATATCGAAGCCGCCTTGCTGGCCTGGCGCCGGGTCGAACACCAAAGCGTTCCGCATGCCGCGCTGGTGGCGCAGCGACTGCTCGACGGTTACCAGGCGGTGGGGCGCATGCAAGAAGGCCTGAATCTGCTGCGCTCCTATCTGGCCGAAGCACCCTCGATCGATTTGCTGGAAGTGGTGTTCAAGGCGGTGCTGGAACTGGAAGGCGTGGAAGCCGCCAACCAACTGGTGAGCGACGAGTTGCGCCGCACGCCGACCTTGCTCGGCCTCGACAAATTCCTTGAGGCGCGCATGCTGAACGCGCCTGCGGAAATACGTCCGGAACTCGCCGTGGTGAAAACGCTGGTGCACAGCTACACGCAAAAGCTGGCGCGTTACCAATGCACTCATTGCGGCTTCAAGGCGCGCCAGTTCTATTGGCATTGCCCTGGCTGCAACCATTGGGAAACCTATCCGCCGCGCCGCACCGAAGAATTGAACGTGATGAACTAGAGTGCTCCTGCACTCGCATCTGTAGGAAATATTATGAAAATCACCATTATTGGCACCGGTTATGTCGGCCTCGTCACCGGCGCCTGCCTGGCTGAACTGGGGAACGACGTATTTTGCCTCGATGTCGACCAGAACAAGGTCGACATTCTCAACAACGGCGGCATTCCCATCCATGAGCCGGGCCTGGAAGATGTGGTGGCACGCAATCGCGCCGCCGGGCGCCTGAAGTTTTCCACCGATGTCGCCGCCAGCGTGGCGCACGGCGACGTGCAATTCATCGCAGTCGGCACACCGCCCGATGAAGACGGCTCGGCGGATCTGCAATACGTGCTGGCAGCTGCGCGCAACATCGGCAAGCACATGACCGGTTTCAAGGTGATCGTCGACAAGTCGACCGTCCCGGTCGGCACCGCCGGCAAGGTCAGCGCCGCAATTGCAGGGGAGCTGCAGCAGCGCGCCAACACTGAAGCCAGATTCTCGGTGGTATCGAATCCCGAGTTCCTCAAGGAAGGCGCCGCTGTCGAAGACTTCATGCGCCCCGACCGCATCGTGATCGGCCATGACAATACGGCCGAAGGCATGCAGGCATACGCCGCCATGAAGAAGCTGTATGCGCCGTTCAACCGCAACCATGAACGTACCTACTGGATGGATGTTCGTTCCGCCGAATTCACGAAATACGCTGCCAACGCCATGCTGGCGACACGCATCTCGTTCATGAATGAGCTGGCCAACCTGGCGGACCAGGTTGGCGCCGACATTGAGGCCGTGCGCCACGGCATCGGTTCCGATCCGCGTATCGGCCACAGTTTCCTGTATGCCGGTTGCGGCTATGGCGGCTCCTGTTTCCCCAAGGATGTGCAGGCGCTGGAACGCACTGCGCGCGCGTACGGCCAGGAACTGCATATCCTGCGCGCCGTCGAGCAGGTCAACAACAATCAGAAGCACGTGCTCGGCAAGAAGATCGTGGCGCGCTTCGGCGACAATTTGCAAGGTCGCCATTTCGCGATCTGGGGGCTGGCCTTCAAGCCCAATACCGATGACATGCGGGAAGCATCGTCGCGTGTACTGCTCGGAGAGCTGATCGCGCGCGGCGCGACGGTGGCGGTGTTCGATCCGGTCGCCATGAAGGAAGCCAGACGCGTATTGGCGCTGGACTTCAATGACGACGAAAGTATTCTGAGCCGCATCCGTTTCTGCGAAAGCCCGATGGACGCGTTGCAAGACGCCGACGCGCTGGCCATCGTGACCGAATGGAAGGCCTTCCGCAGCCCCGATTTCGACCAGCTCAAGAGCAAACTGAAAGCGCCGGTGATCTTCGACGGCCGCAATCTGTTCGAGCCGCAGATTATGGCGGACGCCGGTATCGAATACCACGGTATCGGCCGCTCCATCCTCACCAAGAGCTAAACCGATGACAATTCCGAATTCCCTGAACTCCCTCGCTAGCCTGAGCGATGCGCGCATCCTGATCGTTGGCGACGTCATGCTGGATCGTTACTGGTTCGGCGAAGTCAACCGCATTTCGCCGGAAGCGCCCGTGCCGGTGGTGCGTGTCGAGCGCCGCGAAGAACGTCTGGGCGGCGCCGCCAATGTGGCGCGCAACGCCGCTACACTGGGGGCGCAGACCGGCTTGCTGGGTGTGATCGGTCAAGACGAGGCAGGTGCGGTGGTCGAAGGCCTGCTGACGGACCTCGGCATCAGCAGCTACCTCAATCGCGACCCCGCCATCTCGACCATCATCAAGTTGCGCGTGATAGGCCGCCAGCAGCAACTGGTGCGCGTGGATTTTGAAGATGCGCCGACCGATA
The DNA here is from genome assembly GCF_044767325.1 of Herbaspirillum sp. NPDC101397. NCBI lineage: Bacteria > Pseudomonadati > Pseudomonadota > Betaproteobacteria > Burkholderiales > Oxalobacteraceae > Herbaspirillum > Herbaspirillum sp. NPDC101397. The sequence continues at coordinate 609,721 of NZ_JBIWNS010000002.1, read as the reverse complement.
CCGTACTGCGCGACAAGCTCACGCAGTTCAATGCACTGATCGACAGGTACGACGTCATCATTCTGTCCGACTACGCCAAGGGCAGTCTGGTGAACGTCGCCGACATGATCAGCGTCGGCAAGAAGCTCGGCAAGCGTATTCTGGTCGATCCCAAGGGCGACGATTTTGCGCGTTACAAGGGCGCGTCCATCCTGACGCCGAACCGTTCCGAGCTGATCCGCATCATCGGCAATTGGAAGTCGGAAGAAGAACTCACGACGAAGGCGCAAAACCTGCGTCGTTCGCTCGATCTGGAAGCGCTGCTGCTGACGCGTTCGGAAGAGGGCATGACGCTGTATCAGGACAACGAGGTCGTGAACTTCCCCGCAGTGGCGCGCGAAGTGTTCGACGTCTCTGGTGCCGGCGACACCGTGATTGCCACGCTGGCGGTCATGCTCGGCAACGGCGTCGGGTTGAAGGAAGCGGTCCGCATCGCCAACCTGGCCGGCGGCATCGTGGTCGGCAAGCTCGGCACGGCGACCGTCACGCGCGAAGAACTGGCGCTCTGAGCCGGTTTTCTCAGGCATCGTGCCCGCATTCCGAAAATCGGGCGCAGGCACGAAGAATTAATACGAGCGCAATTTAGTTTTCATTTTGTCAACTGTTGTTCCAGGGAATCGTTAAATTTCTCAGCCAGCCGAAATTCGCCAGCTGAGATTCCCCTTTCCACGATGTAACGATGACCCATTAAAGGAACAATACCCATGTTGAAGAAACTCATTGCCGCCGTTTTCGCTTTCATCCTCAGCGCCGGCCTGGCATTTGCCCAGGCTGACGTCAACAAGGCCGATCAGGCTGCGCTGGACGGCATCAAGGGCATCGGCCCGGCGATGTCCAAGCGCATCCTCGACGAGCGCAAAAAAGGTGAATTCAAGGACTGGTCCGACTTCGAGACGCGCGTCAAGGGCGTAGGCGAGAAGAGTGCCGTCAAGCTGTCGGATGCCGGCCTGACCGTCAACGGCCAGGCGCGCGGAAAATCGGCTGTGGCGCCGGTCAAGTCAGCGGGCAAGCCGTTCGGCAAGAAGGGCAAGGAAGGCAAGGAAGACGCCGCAATGGACAAACCGGCGGCCGCAAAAGGCTGATGCCGCAACGCATTGCCGTGCTATCGAAAAACCCCGCTGTCGCGGGGTTTTTTGTTTACTCCTGCATATGGGTGAGCCGGATGCTTGCGGAGACGCCTGATCGGCATTACAGTCACAGATAGAAAAATAACTAATAACGCACCGATAAATTGTTTGGCTGGCAATGTTGGTTTTGCGTGCAAGATGGGGCAGCAGCCATGACATGGCCGGGGTACTTGTATCTACATGGTTTTCGGCAGGCAGGACTCACTTGCATCGCACGCGTCTGCGGGCTGAATTTCAATCAATAACTGGGCACAGACACCGATGAAAATCGCTGATATTCCCGTCGATGAACAAGCGCGCGTAGCCGACCTCCATGGGCTGCAGATTCTCGATACGCCACCGGAAGAACGCTTTGACCGTCTGACCAGGCTGGCGCGCCGGCTTTTTTCGGTGCCGATGGCCGTGGTCAGCCTGGTCGACACCAAACGCCAGTGGTTCAAGGCGCGTGTCGGGGTCGATGCCTGTGAAACCGGGCGCGACGTTTCCTTCTGTTCCCACGCCATTCTGCGCGACGATGTGATGGTCGTACCCAATGCGCTGGACGATGAACGTTTCAGGGACAATCCGCTGGTAGTGGGGGAGCCGTTCATCCGCTTCTATGCCGGTTGCCCGATTCGTAGTCCGCATGGCCACAAGCTGGGCACGCTGTGTCTGCTCGACACCATTCCACGCCGGTTCGACGCCGACGACCAGGCATTGTTGAGCGATCTGGCGCGCATGGTCGAGCAGGAAATGGTCGCGGTGCATCTGGCCACCATGGATGAACTGACCAAGCTGTCCAACCGGCGCGGTTTCGAATCGCTGTCCCAGCATGCGCTGAGCATGTGCAAGCGGCTCGGCAAGCCAGCCTCGCTGCTGTACTTTGATCTCGATCTGTTCAAGCAGATCAATGATCGTTTCGGTCATGCCGAAGGTGATCGCGCGCTGGTGGCCTTCAGCAATATTTTGGCTGCCAATTTCCGCGAATCGGACGTGATCGGGCGTCTGGGCGGCGACGAGTTTGCGGTATTCCTCACCAACACCAGCGCACAGGAAACGGCCACCGTACTCGGGCATTTCGAGCAGGCGATAGGCTTGCACAACCAGACCAACAAGCGTGGCTACGATCTCTTGTACAGCGTCGGCGCGATTGAATATGATGCGGTCGTACATGATACGATTGGCGATCTGATGAGCAGCGCCGACGCCTTGATGTACCAACAGAAGAAACGTCGCCGCGAAGCTCCCTAGCCTGCCTGCGTGACAGCACGCACCTGGCGGACTGAATATTGACTACAGCGACTGACCTGATGATCCATCTGCAACCGGTAATTCTCTCGGGCGGTTCCGGCACCCGCTTATGGCCGCTGTCGCGAGAGCAGCATCCGAAGCAACTATTGCCGCTGATCGGCACCGAGACCATGTTGCAGGCGACCGCGCTGCGCATTCAGGATGGCGGCAAGGACTATGCGCTGGCGTCGATGCCGGTGGTGGTCTGCAATGAGGAATATCGCTTCATTACCGCAGAACAGCTGCGCGCCGCAGGAAAATCCACACAGCACATCATGCTTGAACCGGTCGGTCGCAATACCGCGCCGGCACTGACTCTGGCTGCCTTGCTGGCGGCGCAGGGAGATATCGATCCGGTGCTGCTGGTAATGCCGGCCGATCATGTCATTCGCGACGTCGGCGCCTTCCAGGCCGCGATCCGGCAGGCCGTGCCGCATGCCGCGGCCGGTGCCATGGTGACGTTCGGCATCGTCGCCGATCGTCCCGAAACCGGTTACGGCTACATCCAGCGCGGCGCGCCAGTCGACGGTGCGCATGCGATCGCCCGTTTCGTGGAAAAGCCCGACGCGGCCACCGCGCAGACTTATATCGACTCCGGCGACTACTTGTGGAACAGCGGCTTGTTCATGGTGCGCGCCAGCGTCTGGCTGCGCGCCATCGAGCGTCTGCAGCCCGCGATGGGCAAGGCCTGCCGCGCTGCTTTCGACGGCGGCAAGCAGGACAACGATTTCTATCGCATCGACAAAGCGGCGTTTGAGGCCTGTCCAGCCGACTCGATCGACTACGCCGTGATGGAGAAGCTGGTCGATACGCCGGATCTGGGCATCGAGGGCCGCATCATTCCGCTGTCGGCCGGCTGGTCCGATGTCGGCGCCTGGGACGCCTTGTGGCAAGTGTCCGAAAAGGACGGCGCCGGCAACGTGACGCGCGGCGACGTCATGCTGGAGCAAGCGTCGGACAATCTGGTGTTCGCTCAAGGGCGACTGGTCGCGTGCGTCGGCATCGACAACATGGTCGTGGTCGAAACGCCGGATGCGGTGCTGGTGGCCGACAAGGACAAGATGCAGGAGGTCAAGAGTATTGTTGCCCGCCTCAAGACCCAGCGGCGCGACGAGGCGCTGACGCATCGCAAAATACATCGCCCTTGGGGCTGGTACGACTCCATCGACAGCGGCGAGCGCTTCCAGGTCAAGCGTATCGTCGTCAATCCCGGGTGCGCATTGAGCCTGCAGATGCACCATCATCGCGCCGAGCACTGGATCATCGTCAAGGGCACGGCGCGCATTACGCGCGGCGACGAGGTGTTCCTGCTGTCCGAGAACCAGTCGACCTACATCCCTCTGGGCGTGACGCACCGGCTGGAGAACCCCGGAAAATTCCCCCTGGAAATGATAGAAGTGCAATCCGGCAGCTATCTCGGCGAAGACGATATCGTGCGCTTCGACGATACTTACGGCCGCAAGTAAGCCGGTCTCGTCCTGTTCAGGCGGGGGAATCAGGGCAATTCGGCGATAGTCGGCAAAGACGGGCGCGAAATAGAATAAAATGCCCGTCTGAACCAACGCAGGTAACTCACGTTTATGTCCTACCAAGTCCTCGCCCGTAAATACCGCCCCCGCAGCTTCGACACGCTGGTCGGGCAGGAGCACGTCGTGCGGGCGCTGACGCATGCGCTGGAACAGCAACGGCTGCATCACGCCTACCTGTTCACCGGCACCCGCGGCGTCGGCAAGACGACCTTGTCGCGCATCCTGGCCAAATCGCTGAATTGCCAGGGGCCGGACGGCAATGGCGGCATCACGGCTCAACCGTGCGGCGTCTGCGATGCCTGCGTGGCGATCGACGCCGGCCGCTTCGTTGATTACATCGAAATGGATGCGGCCTCCAATCGCGGCGTCGACGAGATGGCGCAATTGCTGGAGCAGGCGGTCTATGCGCCGTCCAATGCGCGCTTCAAGGTCTACATGATCGACGAAGTCCACATGCTCACCAACCATGCCTTCAACTCCATGCTGAAGACGCTGGAGGAGCCGCCGGAGCACGTCAAGTTCATCCTGGCGACGACCGACCCGCAAAAAATTCCCGTGACCGTGCTGTCGCGCTGCCTGCAGTTCAACCTGAAGCAGATGCCGCCGGGCCATATCATCAGCCACCTGGACAACATCCTCGGGCAGGAAAACATTGAATTCGAAGCGCCGGCCCTACGCCTGCTGGCGCAAGGCGCGCACGGCTCGATGCGCGATGCGCTGTCGTTGACCGACCAGGCGATCGCCTACGCAGCCGGCAAAGTGACGCTGGAGGCAGTGCAGGGCATGCTTGGCGCGCTCGATCAGTCATATCTGATCCGTGTGCTTGATGCGCTGGCTGCACAAGATGGAAGCGGCTTGCTCGCCGTGGCCGACGAGATGGCCACGCGCAGCCTGTCCTACAACGCCGCATTGCAAGACCTGGCGACGTTGTTGCACCAGATCGCACTGGCGCAGACCGTGCCGGCGGCGTTGGCTGAAGATCTGCCGCAGCGAGAAGACATCGTGCGTCTGGCGTCGCAATTCCGCGCTGAAGAGGCGCAATTGTTCTATCAAATCGTGGTGCATGGCCGCAACGAACTCGGCCTCGCGCCGGACGAATATGCCGGTTTCAGCATGACCTTGTTGCGCATGCTGGCGTTCCGTCCGGTGGCTGCCAATGCGGCAGCTGCGGGTAGTGCGCCCGCACCGACAGCGGCGGCACGGCCTCAGGCCGCAGCGCCTTCGCGTCAGAATCCCGCCGTCGCGCCTTTGAGCGCAGCGCCGCAAGTTGCCACCGCCAGCACGCCGGTTGCGCGTCCTGCCGCAGTTGCTCCGGCGGGGCCTGCCAACTCCGCGCGCGCCGCTGCACTGGAAGCAGCTCGCGCCGCCTCCGGCAAGAGTTCGCCGCGTCCGGCGGCGCAGCCTGTTGCACCCGCACCGGCAGTCGCCGCGCCGGCGCCTGCCGCATCTGCGGTTCCGGCAGCTCTGGACGAACGGGCCCCGCCACCGTGGGATGAAGAGCCGGCAGCAGCCGCTGCTCAAAAAAAAACTGAGCAATATTCAGCAAGCAACGCCGTAGCCGGGATGGCAGCTGTTGCGCCGGCTGCACTTGCCGCAGACGAGGCCATTATCGTCGCAGCGGCACCGGCCAGCACGGTAACGCCCGAGATGGCGGCGCAGACCGCCAAGATCGCCGCCGAACTTGGCTGGGACGGCAACTGGCCGCAACTGGCCGCCGATCTGTCGTTGCGCGGCATGGTTGCGCAGATGGCGCAGCAGAGCGAACTGGTGCGCTGCGAACAAAGCGGCAACAGCGTGGTTTTTCATTTGCGCATCCCGGTGGAAACTCTGCGTGCCTCGGGAAATATTGAAAAACTGACGGCGGTTCTCGGCGAGCGGTTCAACAAGAGCGTGCGCATCGAAACCGAGATCGGTGCGGTGGCGCTCACGGCCAACGCAAGGGCGCAAGCCGATCGCGCCGAGCGGCAACGCGAAGCCGAGCAGACCGTGCACAACGATCCGTTCGTGCAAGTCATGATGCGTGAATTCGACGCCTCCATCGTGCCGGGATCGATCCGGCCGTTGTAAAAAGCAGATTGCCGGGCAGGAAACGGGGAATGTAGTGACTGTGCCGAATGTTCCATTTCCGCCACGGCTGAACCAAGATGAATCAACTTAGTTACCAAGGAGTATGACCATGATGAAAGGCCAACTGGCAGGCTTGATGAAGCAGGCTCAAGCGATGCAGGACAACATGAAGAAAATGCAGGACCAGCTTGCATTGATCGAAGTCGAAGGACAGTCCGGCGCAGGGCTGGTCAAAGTCGTGATGACCTGTAAGAATGACGTCAAGCGTGTCTCGATCGATCCGTCGCTGCTGGCCGACGACAAGGACATGCTGGAAGACCTGGTCGCCGCTGCCTTCAATGACGCCGTACGCAAGGCTGAAGCAACCTCGCAGGAAAAGATGGCCGGCATGACCTCCGGCATGCCTTTGCCGCCGGGCTTCAAGATGCCGTTCTGACGCGACAGCGAAGTCGCGACGATTTTGCAGGCTGCTTTCATGAGGAGGCATCATGTTCGTGATCTCGATTACCTATACCAAGTCGGCGAGCGAAATCGATGCGCTGCTGACCGCGCATAAGCAATTCCTGAACGAGCAGTATGCCGACGGTGTATTCCTGATGTCCGGCCGCAAAGTCCCGCGCAGCGGTGGCATCATCATCGCCGATGCTGCCGACCGTGCTGAAGTAGAAGCAATCATCGAAACCGATCCGTTCTACATCGGCGGCGTCGCCGAATATGAAATCACCGAATTTGTTCCATCCATGACGGCCGAAGCGCTGTCCGTCTTCCGGCATACCTCAGACCGAAATTGAAAACCCCGTCCAGTCTCACCCAGCTCACGGAATCCCTGCGCACCCTTCCGGGCATCGGTCCCAAATCGGCGCAGCGCATGGCATATCACCTGCTGCAGCACGACCGCGACGGCGCCCTGCAACTGAGTCGCGCGCTGGCTCAGGCGGCCGAGACGATCCGTCACTGCGCGCTGTGCAACACCTTCACCGAACAGGTCATCTGCGACACTTGCCAGGACGGCGAGCGCGACGCCACGACCCTGTGCGTGGTGGAAACGCCGAGCGACCAGTTGATGATCGAGCAGACACTGACCTTCAAGGGTTTGTACTTCGTACTGATGGGACGCCTGTCGCCGCTGGACGGCGTCGGCCCCAAGGACATCCACATTGAAAAGCTGATCACGCGCGCCACCGACGGTGTGGTCGCCGAAGTCGTGCTGGCCACCAATTTCACCAACGAAGGCGAAGCCACCGCGCATTACATCAGCGAGACGCTCAAGGCGCGCGGCCTCAAGGTCAGCCGCCTGGCGCGGGGCGTGCCGGTCGGCGGCGAACTGGAATACGTGGACGCAGGCACCATCGCGCGCGCCATGCTGGACCGACGTACCACCTGATCATCTGACGCCGCGTTGATCAGCGCATCATGATGGACGATCTGCCACAGAGCAGACGCTAGTGATGATCAAATCCATGCAGGAGACAAACATGCAATTTCTTCCACGTCGAACCCCCCGCTTGAGCTTGCCGGCGTCCTTGCTGACGGCCGCCTCGATCCTGGCCGGCTGCGCCGCCTCGTCGACGCAGCGCAGCTATGAGGTCGCGGAAGTCGGCAGCTTCCATGTCGGCGGCGGGCAAGTGACGCTGGCAGGATTGCCGTCGCGCGAGATCGTGTTTACCGAAGGCGCCGCACCGCGCAAGGTCGATCCCAACGGCGACTTTGAAACCGGGCAGATGTACGCCCAATACGTCCGGCTGAAAAATCCCCGTGCCCGTTATCCGCTGCTCATGTGGCACGGCGGCGGTCTTGCCGGCACGACCTGGGAAACCAAGCCAGACGGCTCACCCGGCTGGCAGCAGTTCTTCCTGACGCAGGGGCACACCGTCTACGTTACCGATGCCGTGGAGCGCGGCCGCGCCTCCTGGTCGCGCTATCCCGAAGTCTATAAAACCGAGCCGTTCTTCCGCACCAAGCAGGAAGGCTGGGAGCTGTTCCGCATCGGTGCTGCAGGGTCCTACGACAGCGATCCTGCCAAACGCCTCGCCTATGCCGGCACGCAGTTTCCGGTTGCCGCCTACGACCAGTTTTCCAAACAGGGCATCCCGCGCTGGGCCACCAACGACGTCGCCACACAGGCCGCTTACGATGCGCTGGTGCAACAGGTCTGTCCCTGCGTGATCGTGGTGCACAGCCAGGGCGGCAACTTCGCCATCAATGCCGCGCTGCATGCACCGGACAAGATCAAGGCCATCGTGGCGGTCGAAGGATCCGGCGCGCCCGATCCCGACAAGGTCGATATCTCGGCGCTGAAAAATATTCCCTTCCTGTTTGTGTGGGGCGATTTCATCGATCAGAATACGTCCTGGAAGCAATACACCGTAGCGCCGAACAAATTTCAGCGGGCGCTGCGCGCACAAGGCGGCGTGGCCGACCGGCTCGACCTGCCGCAGCAAGGCATCAAGGGCAACTCCCACATGCTGATGATGGACCGCAACTCCGACCAGGTCGCTGCACTTGTGCAGGCCTGGATGGACAAGAACGGATTGATGAAATAACCTGCCACACCTCATTCATGACAACCACGACATCATCCCCCGGCCCGCTGGCCGGCATCAAAGTACTCGAACTCGGCACGCTGATCGCCGGGCCGTTCTGCTCGCGCATGCTGGCCGAATTCGGCGCCGACGTGATCAAGGTCGAAGCGCCCGGCGTCGGCGACCCGCTGCGCCAGTGGCGTGTGCTCAAGGACGGCACCTCGCTGTGGTGGTCGGTGCAGGCACGCAACAAGAAAAGCCTGACGCTCAACATGAAGGATCCGAAGGCCCAGGACATTGCTCGCAAGCTGGCGCTGGAAGCTGACATCATCATCGAAAACTATCGCCCCGGCGTGCTGGAGAAGTGGAATCTGGGCTACGAAGACCTGAAGAAACTCAATCCCGCCATCATCATGGTACGCCTGTCCGGCTACGGCCAGACCGGGCCGCTGAAGGACTTGCCGGGCTTCGGCGCGATCGGCGAATCGATGGGCGGCATCCGCTATGTATCCGGCCATCAGGACCGCCCGCCGGTGCGCATCGGCATTTCCATCGGCGACTCGGTTGCCGCCTTGCATGGCGTCATCGGCGCGATGATGGCGCTGCGCCACCGGGACGTTACCGGCGGTCGCTGGAACGGCAAGGATGGCGAGTTGCGGGTGGCAGGGCAGGGCCAGATGGTCGACGTCGCGCTGTACGAATCGGTCTTCAACCTGATGGAATCGCTGGTGCCCGAATTCGACCAGGCCGGCGTGGTGCGCGAGCGCACTGGCGGCGCCTTGCCCGGCATCGTGCCGTCCAACACCTACACCACCGCCGATGGCAAGAACGTCGTGATTGCCGGCAACGGCGACGCCATCTTCAAGCGCCTGATGCTGGCCATCGACCGTGCGGACATGGCCAATGACCCGCAACTGGAGCGCAACGACGGCCGCGTGCCGCGCACGGAAGAAATCGACCGCGCCATCCAGGCGTGGTGCAGCGGCAAGACCATCGATGATGCGCTGGCGATCCTGCAGGCGGCCGACGTACCGGTGGGCAAGATCTATTCGGTGCGCGACATGATGAGCGATCCACAATTCCTGGCGCGCAACATGTTCGAACAGCATGCATTTGCCGATGGTACGCCGATCAAATTGCCTGCGGTGACCCCGAAGTTGTCGGAGACGCCGGGCGGCACCAAATGGATCGGCCCGGAGCTTGGCCAGCATAACGCTGAAATCTTGCGTTCGCTGGGGTATGATGACGCACAAATTGCGCAGTTGCGCCAAGACAAGGTCATTTGAAGGCAGTGAAAAACTGCCCTGATATTGCAAAGTTCATAGGAGGAGACCACATGAAATTCAACCTGAAGCAATTCGCCATTGCGCTGGCGCTGTTCTTGGCCGGCTACCTGACATTCAACACCAACCTGTTCGCTCAGGCGCTGGAAAAGCCGAAGGTTTCCATCGCCGTCGGCGGCAAGAACCTGTTCTATTACCTGCCACTGACGGTGGCCGAGCAACTCGGCTACTTCAAGGATGAAGGCCTGCAAGTCGAGATCTCCGACTTCGCCGGCGGCGCCAAGGCGCTGCAGGCCATGGTCGGCGGCAGCGCGGACGTGGTGTCCGGCGCTTACGAGCACACCATCAACATGCAGGCCAAGAACCAGCCCATCGTCGCCTTCGTGCTGCAAGGCCGCGCGCCGCAGATCGTGCTGGCTGTCAGCAACAAGACCATGCCGAACTACAAGAGCGTGGCTGACCTGAAGGGCAAGAAGATCGGCGTCACCGCGCCGGGCTCCTCGACCAGCATCATGGCCAGCTTCGTCTTGGCCAAGGCCGGACTGAAGCCGACGGACGTGTCCTTCATCGGCGTTGGCGCCGCAGCAGGAGCGTTGTCGGCATTGCGTTCGGGTCAGATCGATGCGATCGCCAACCTGGATCCGGTCATCTCCATGCTGGAACAAAAGAACGAGATCAAGACCGTCGCCGACACACGTACGCTGAAGGACACCGACGCCGTATTCGGCGGCCCGATGCCGGCTGCCACGCTGTACGCACCGGAAGCCTTCATCAAGAAGTATCCGAACACCACCCAGGCGCTGACCAACGCCATGGTGCGCGCGCTCAAGTGGATCCAGCAAGCCGGTCCTTCCGACATCATCAAGGCGGTGCCGGAGAGCTATCTGCTGGGCGACCGCGCGTTGTACATCTCGGCCTTCCTGAAAGTGCGTGAAGCGATGTCACCGGACGGCATCTTCCCGGACGCCGGTCCTGCCACCGCGCTGCGGACGCTGCAAGCGTTCGAGCCTGACCTGGCCAGCAAGAAGATCGATCTGTCCAAGACTTACACCAACGAGTTCGCCAAGAAGGCCAACGCCAAGCACAAGTAAGCGTTGAACATAAGGCAAAACACACGGGCGCCTTCGGGTGCCCGTCTGCAATTTTCAGTACCGTATTTTTTGCCATGACGATGTCCAAACCGATGCACCATCCGATGTCGCTCTCGATATCTTTTTTCAACATACAAGAATTCGGCCTGGCCGGAGACTCCTCGCTATGACGCCAGCACTTTTCCTCGACGACATTACCTGCACCTTCGTTTCCAAGGACGATCGCAACCAGCGCTATACCGCCGTCGCCAACACCACGCTGGCGATCGCGCCGGGCGAGTTTGTCTCGGTGGTCGGCCCTACCGGCTGCGGCAAGTCAACTCTGCTCAACGTCGGCGCCGGCCTGCTGCAACCATCCTCGGGCAGCATCAAGGTGTTCGGCGAAGAACTGGTCGGCATCAACCAGCGTGCCGGCTACATGTTCCAGGCCGAAGCGCTGATGCCGTGGCGCAGCGCGCTGCAAAACGTCATCGCCGGCCTGCAATACCGCGGCCTGGAAGACGGTGAAGCCAAGGCGCTCGGCGAACAATGGCTGGCGCGCGTCGGTCTCAAGGGCTTCGGCGACCGTTATCCGCATCAGCTGTCCGGCGGCATGCGCAAGCGCGTGGCGCTGGCGCAGACGCTGATCATGGATCCGGACATCATCCTGATGGATGAACCGTTCTCGGCGCTCGACATCCAGACTCGCCAGCTGATGGAAAACGAAGTGCTCGACCTGTGGAACGCCAAGAAAAAGGCCGTGCTCTTCATCACCCATGACCTTGACGAAGCGATCGCCATGTCGGACCGCGTGGTGGTGCTGTCGGCCGGTCCTGCGACGCATCCCATCGGCGAATTCACGATCGACCTGCCGCGTCCGCGTGACGTCGCCGAGATCCGCACGCATCCGCGCTTCGTCGAACTGCACCAGCAGATCTGGTCGGTCCTGCGCGATGAAGTGCTCAAGGGATATCAACAACAGAAGACCGCGGCTTAGATTTAAGCCAACGGCGGCCGGCACCTATAAAAATTCGGGCAAAGAAACATCATGTGGAAACTCCTCAAACCTAGTCATAAAAACCTGCGCTTCTGGCAATTGCTGGTGCTGGTCGTGGTCCTTGCGGTATGGCACATCGCCACGCGCAACGAACAGACCGCGTTCTTCTTCGGCGAGCCGCTCAAGGTCGCCGTGCGCATCTGGCAGTGGTTCACCGTCGGCAGCGGCTCGCTGGAAGTCGGTTTCGGCGACACTACTTTTTTCACGCTGAACTTCCCGGCGGAAATCTATTCGCACCTGCTGGTCACGCTGACAGAAACCGTTCTGGCCTTCGGCATCGGCACCGTGCTGGGCCTGGGCATCGGTCTGTGGCTGGCGCTGTCGCCGCTGGCCTCGGCGATCCTGGATCCTTATGTCAAGGCCGCCAACTCGATGCCGCGCGTGATTCTCGCGCCGATCTTCGCGATGTGGTTCGGCCTCGGCATCTGGTCCAAGGTGGCGCTGGCGGTGACGCTGGTGTTCTTCATCGTGTTCTTCAACGTCTACCAGGGGGTCAAGGAAGTCAGCCCTGTGGTGCTGGCCAACGCCCGAATGCTCGGCGCCAACGCGCGGCAATTGCTGCGGACGGTGTACCTGCCGTCGGCGACCTCGTGGGTGTTTTCGAGTCTGCACACATCCATCGGCCTGGCCTTCGTCGGCGCCGTGGTGGGTGAATACCTGGGCTCGGCGCGCGGCGTCGGCTATCTGATCCTGCAGGCCGAGGGCAGCTTCGACATCAATACCGTGTTCGCCGGCATCGTCGTGCTGACGGCGTTTGCGCTGGTGCTCGACGTGGCCGTGGGCGTGATTGAGAAGCGCCTGATGAAGTGGCAGCCGAAATCAGGTGAGACCGAGAAAATGTAATCGGCGCAGCATGGTCGGCGCTGGCCGACATGGAAAAAAAGAGGCGGAGATTCCGCCTCTTTTTATTTTTAGCAGCAGAAAAATCGTTGTACTTCTCGAATATCTTTTGAAAGCCGGACACTTGTCGGCGTCTCGCAGAAGGCTCAGGAACTTCGCCCGGCGAGGGTTCTCAGAACTGGCCGTTGCTTGCATTACCTCGTCTTAAAAGCAACGTTCTTTCAACCAATTCAGGAGAACAGCATGGGTATTCTGAGCACTATTTTCAGCAAGATTTTTCCTTCTTCCCATCCCGCGCAAAACGATGCTCCAAACACCACCGCACCCAATTCCGGAGCGCTCCCTGGCCAGACGATGCCGTTGGTGGATGTCGCCGCGATCCTCGACGGGATGGCTGCAAAGAACCCGCAAAAGCTCGATTGGAGCAGCTCGATCGTCGACCTGATGAAATTGCTCGATCTCGACAGCAGCCTGGCCGCACGCAAGGAGCTGGCTACCGAACTTGCCTATCAAGGTGATGTTGGCGATTCGGCCGCGATGAACATCTGGTTGCACAAACAGGTCATGACCAGGTTCGCCGAGAACGGCGGCAAGGTGCCGGCCGAACTGCAGGGCTGAAATGGAAGCCGGGCGGGAGACTGCAATCGACCGTAGCCAATAAAAAAGGGACGCAGATGCGTCCCTTTTTTTGTCTGCAATAGCAAGATCAGCGCAAACCATCCACGATCTTGTCCAGCTTGACCGCATCGGCGCAGAACTGGCGGATGCCCTCGGACAGCTTTTCGGAGGCCATGGCGTCGTCGTTGAGCGCCAGGCGGAAGCTCTTCTCGTCCAGCGAGATTTTCTTGAGGTCGGCCGATTGTGCGGCTTCCTTGCTCAGCTTGCGCTCCACCGGCGCATCGCTTTCCGCCAGCTTTTGCAGCAGGTCCGGGCTGATGGTCAGCAGGTCGCAACCGGCCAGCTCGACGATCTGCGAGGTATTGCGGAAGCTCGCACCCATGACTTCGGTGGTGTAGCCGAACTTGCGGTAGTAGGTGTAGATGCTGCGCACCGATTGCACGCCCGGATCGTCGGCACCGGTATATTCCTGGCCGGACGATTTCTTGAACCAGTCATAGATGCGGCCGACGAACGGCGATATCAGCTGGACCTTGGCTTCGGCGCAGGCGATTGCTTGCGGCAGCGAGAACAGCAGCGTCAGGTTGCAGCGGATGCCTTCCTTTTCCAATACTTCCGCCGCACGGATGCCTTCCCAGGTCGAGGCAATCTTGATCAGGATGCGCTCGCGCTTGATGCCGGCTGCTTCGTACAGCTTGATCAGCGCACGGCCCTTGGCGATAGTGCCTTCAGTGTCGAATGACAGGCGCGCATCGGTTTCGGTGGAGACGCGGCCGGGGATCAATTTCAGAATCTCCAGGCCGAAGGCCACCAGCAACTGATCGATGATGCCGTCGGTGCTCAGCTTGCCATGCTCGCGCACGATCTTTTCCAGCAGCGGCTTGTACTCGTCCTTTTGCACAGCCTTGAGGATCAGCGAGGGATTTGTCGTCGCATCTTGCGGCGCGAATGCCTTCATCGCCTGGAAGTCGCCGGTGTCGGCCACGATGGTGGTGTATTGCTTGAGTTGGTCTAGCTGAGTCATGGCAATCAATCTCGATGTGATGAATTAAATGACATTCTAACGTGGGACGTTGGTCTCACCGTTTTTTCGGCAGCGGCGCACCAATAGCATTGAGCGACTCCAGATACGCACCCAGCGGATGGTAGAAGTCGGTCTTGCCGTGCGGCGGCTTCTCGGGGCCGTAGCGTGTGTTGTCGCGCTGCAGGATGCGATACCAGCCGCCGCGTTCCTGATCGATCAGGTGCTGCATGCTGTACTGCCAGAGTTGGTCATAGACTTCCCAATAAATAGCTTCACCGGTGCGCTGCGCCAGCAAGGCGGCGGTGGCCAGCGACTCGGCCTGCACCCAGAAATACTTGTCGCCGTCGCAGACGCTGTTGTCGGGCGCGATGCCGTAGAACAGGCCGCCGTGTTCTTCGTCCCAGGCCACCGGAATGGTGGCGTCGAACAGCGCGCGCGCGCGCGGCGCCAGCCAGCTTGCGTCGTCTTGCAAGTGCTCGGCGTGGCGCTCGAGGATCAGCAGCAGCTTGGACCATTCGGTCATGTGGCCCGGTTGATAGCCCCAGGGGCGGAACATGTTGGTGTTGTCGTGGCGGTTGTATTCCCAGTCGATCTTCCAGTCGGCGCTGTAGTGTTCCCAGATCCAGCCGTTGGCCAGCGCCGCCTGACGGACCGTGATGTTGCGTGCGATGCGTTCGGCGCGATGCAGGAAGCGCGGTTCGCCGGTCGCCTCGAAGACGGCCAGCAAGGCTTCGCAGCTATGCATGTTGGCGTTCTGGCCGCGGTAGTCGGACACTACGCCTTCGGGTGTCGCTTCATCGGCGTAGAGGCCATGCTGTTCGGACCAGAACAGCTTTTCCATATGGTTGAAGGTGGCGTCGATGTGTGTACGCGCTTCTTCTATGCCGATCTCCAGCGCATGGGCATACGCCAGCAGCACGAAGGCCAGGCCATAGCAATGCTGGGTGCGGTCGACCGGTGCGCCGTCCTTGAGCACCCAGGCGTAGCCGCCGTAGCTCGGCTGCCAGTGTTGCTCTTGCAGGAATTCGAGGCCGTGGCGCACGGCGTCGCGGTGTTCTTCCTTGCCGTTGAAACGGTAGGCCAGCGCGTGGCAGAACACCATGCGCGTGCTGTTGACGAGGTGGCGGCTGTTGTCGTAGACGCTGCCGTCGTCGTTGAGGTAATGGAAGAAACCGCCGGCCGGGTCGAACGCATGTTGCGTGAAGAAGCCGATGTCGCGTTGCAGGCGCTCGTGCAGGAAGGCGGGGGTGCGGAAAGGAGTAGTTGGCGTCGTAGTCGAATTCATGAAAAAAGCTCGGCGTAAAAGTCAGCTTGAGGATCAGGTCAAAAAATCAGCGTAAAAATCAGCGGAAGAACGAATCGAATTGCATGTCGAATTTTTGCAGCGACTTCTGGGCGTTCTGCATCTTCTTGCGGAATTCCGGACCGCGCCGCAGCGCCAGTCCTACCGCGAGGATGTCGATCACCACCAGATGCGCCAGGCGCGCCGAAATCGGCGTATACGGGTCGATGTTGAAACTGAGGTCGATCGGCACCAGCACGGTCGCCAATTCGGCCAGCGGCGTGCCGCTCGGTCCCAGTACGATGATGTCGGCGCCGCCCTTGCGCGCCAGTTGCACGCTGCGCAGCAGCGCTGCGTTGCCGCCGCGCTGCGAGATCGCCACCACCGCGTCGCCGGGTTTGAGCAGCGAGGCTGCAATGCTGTGGATGTGCGGATCGGAGTAGGCCACGGTCGGCACGCCCGAACGGAAGAACTTGTGTTGCGCGTCGTTGGCCACGATGCCCGAGGTGCCCTGGCCGTAGAACTCGATCTTGCTGGCGCGCGCCAGCACGTCCAGCGCCAGCTGGATGGCGTCCGGATTGAGATGATTGCGCAGGTCCAGCAGCGTGTTGATCGAGCGGCTGCAGATCTTGTTGACCAGGTCCACCGCGAGGTCGTCCTGGGCCAGCGACTCGTCCGCGCCGGGCAGGGCCAGCGCCAGGCTTTGCGCCAGCTTCAGTTTGAAGTCGTGCCAGCCTTCATAACCGATGGCACGGCAGAAGCGGATCACGGTCGGCTCCGACACCTCGGCGTTCTTGGCCAGCGCGGTCAGGTTTTCCTGCAGCGCCAGTTGCGGATTGGCGAGGATCGCAGCCGCTACCTTCTTCTCCGACTTGGAGAGCGAGTTGATGTGCGTGCGGATGGAGTCGAGTAGCATGGACGTGGTCGGGCCTCTGATGTGGAACGCTGCGGGACAATGTCGTTGTCCCGCAGCTTGATTGAAACTTAAACTTCCGGCAGCGCTTCTTCACGCCACTGCAGGCCGTCGCGACCGATCAGCGCGCTGGCTGCGGCCGGACCCCAGGTGCCGGCGCTGTAGGGGATCGGGTCGCTTTCTTCCTGGTCCCAGTGTTCCAGGATCGGCTCGACCCATTCCCACGCCGCTTCCAGTTCGTCGCTGCGCATGAACAGCGTGAGCTGGCCGCGCAGCACGTCGAGCAGCAGGCGCTCGTAGGCTTCCATGCGAGGCGTCTTGAATTTTTCGCGGAAATCCAGTTCCAGTTCCACCGGCTTCAGGCGCATGCCGTCGCCCGGCGTCTTGGCCATGAGGTTCATGTGCAGGCCTTCATCCGGCTGCAGGCGGATCACCAGGCAGTTCGGCGTGCTGCGGCTGTTTTGCGCGAAGATCGAATGCGGCACGCTTTTGAAGCGCACCACGATTTCGGCCAGGCTGTCGGCCATGCGCTTGCCGGTGCGCAGGTAGAACGGTACGCCGGCCCAGCGCCAGGTGTCGATCTCGGCCTTGACCGCGACGAAGGTCTCGGTGCGCGAATCGGGATTGGCGTCTTCTTCCTTGCGATAGCCCGGCACCGCGACGCCGTTGACGTGGCCGGCGCGATACTGGCCGCGCACCACGTTCATGGCCAGCGTGCTTGGCGTGAAACGTTTGAGCGAACGCAGCACCTTGAGTTTTTCATCGCGCACGGAGTCGGCCGAATTCGATACCGGCGGCTCCATGGCGACGATACAGAGCAGCTGCAACAGATGGTTCTGCAGCATGTCGCGCAGCGCGCCCGAGGTGTCGTAATAATCGAAGCGACCGCCCACGCCGAGTTCTTCGGCGATGGTGATCTGCACGTCGGAAATCCATTCGCGGCGCCACAGCGGCTCGAACAGCACGTTGCCGAAGCGCAGCGCCAGCAGGTTCTGCACCGCCTCCTTGCCGAGGTAGTGGTCGATACGGAAGATCTGCGATTCGTTGAAATAGCGGCCGACCTGCTTGTTGATGTCCTTGGCGCTTTCGAGATCGTGGCCGAGCGGCTTTTCCAGCACCACGCGGGCGTTCGGCGTGGCCAGGCCGGCTTGCGACAGGTTGTCGCAGATCATCGAGAACAGCGTCGGTGGGGTGGCCAGGTAAAACACGCGCGAAATCTCCGGGGCGTCGCGCATGGCGGCCACCAGGTTCTGGTAGGTCGCCGGCTCCTTGGCGTTCAGCGAGACGTACTGTATGCGACCGCAGAAGCGCTGCCAGACCTCGGCATCCATGGTGGCGCTGCTGACGTGCGGTTTGGAATTCTTCTCGACGATCTGCAGGAAGTCTTCATTGCTCTTGTTGTCGCGGCCGATACAGATGATGCGCGCGCTCGGCACCAGGTCGCGGGCGCGGTCGCGGGCGTACAGCGCCGGCAACAGCTTGCGCATCGCCAGGTCGCCGGTGCCGCCGAATAGAACCAGGTCAAAATCGGAAATAGCCATAGCAGTCTTCTTGTTGGTTTGTTGTTCGGGTAAACGTCAGTTCGCGCATCAATCCTGGGTATCGGACAAGGCCTTCTTCGCCAGTGCTATCAGCGCGTTGGTCGAGCAGTCATGGCGCGCCGGCACCGCTTCACCGGACAGTTCGGACTGGATGGTCTTGGCCAATACCTTGCCCAGTTCCACGCCCCATTGGTCGAAGCTGTTGATGCCCCAGATCGTACCTTGCACGAAGGTCTTGTGTTCGTACAGCGCGATCAGGGCGCCCAGCGTGGCCGGCGTCAACGCATCGAGCAGCAGCGTGTTGCTCGGACGATTGCCGTTGAAGGTCTTGTGCGGCAGCAGGAAATTGACTTCGTCGTCGTCGACGCCCAGCTTCTTCAGGTCGTCGCGCACTTCCTCGGCTTGCTTGCCGCGCATGAAGGCTTCCGACTGCGCAAAACAGTTGGCCAGCAGCACCGCATGATGGCCGGGCAAGTCGTGCGTCGCGTGCAATACGGCGATGAAGTCGATCGGCGTGATGTCGGTGCCCTGGTGCAGCAGCTGGAAGAACGCGTGCTGGCCGTTGGTGCCGACATCGCCCCAGATGAATGGACAGGTCGCCACACCGACGGCGCTGCCGTCGCGCGTGATGCGCTTGCCGTTGCTTTCCATTTCCAGCTGTTGCAGGTAAGCGGGGAAGTGGCGCAGGTCGTGATGATAAGGCGCGATCGACAGCGATTCGCTGTTGAAGCAGTTGCGGTTCCAGATGCCGATCAGCGCCTGGATGATCGGCATGTTCTGTTCCAGCGGCGCTTCGCAGAAATGCTTGTCCATCGCATGGGCGCCGGCCAGCAGTTCACTGAAATTCTTGAATCCGATCGCCAGCGCGATCGACAGTCCGATCGACGACCACATCGAATAGCGTCCGCCGACCCAGTCCCAGAATGGGAACATGTTGTCGGTGTCGATGCCGAAAGCACGTACGGCTTCGGTATTGGTCGACACCGCGACGAAATGTTTCGCCAACTCGGCCTGATCGGCGCGCTGCAGGAACCAGTCACGCGCCGAACCGGCGTTCATCATGGTTTCCTGCGTGGTGAAGGTCTTGGAGGCGACGATGAACAGGGTTGTCTCAACATCAACACGCTGCAGAACGTCGTGCAGATCATGGCCGTCGACGTTGGAGACGAAGTGCATCGTCAGACGCGGATGGGCGAAAGTGCGCAACGCCGTGCAGGCCATTTGCGGGCCCAGATGCGAGCCGCCGATGCCGATGTTGACGATGTCGGTGATCGGCTTGCCGCTCAGGCCCAGCCACTGGCCTTCGCGCACGCGCTCGGTAAAGCCGTGGATGCGATCCAATACGGCATGAACGTCCTCGCCGATGTGCTGTCCATCAACTTGCAGCGCCTGGCCGCGCGGTGCGCGCAGGGCCGTGTGCAGAACCGCGCGGTGTTCGGTGAAATTGATCTTCTCGCCGCTGAACATGGCGGCGCGCTGCCGCTCCACGCCGCGTTCGCGCGCCAGCTCGAACAGCAACTTGAGCGTAGTATGGTCGACACGGTTTTTGGAGTAATCGAACAAAATGCCGGCGGCCTTGACGGTCATGTGGTCGAAGCGTTTGGCGTCGGCGGCGAAGAGGTCGCGCATGTGCCGGTCACGGACCTCGGCATGGTGAGACAAAAGTGCTTGGAAGGCTGCGGTCGCGGTAAGTGCTGTATGCGGCATGTTCTGCAATCTTGGCTGAAGTGAGGGGTCGGGAAGAATCTTTACTATACAGGATTTACTACTTTTATGGTAATTTCACTACAATATTGATTGTTGTGCAATGCCGGCAGTATCTCGTACAGCGCCTGTTTACAGTCGTTAGTGGTTGGAAATGCAAAATGGTTTCAATTAAATGTAGTCAGGTAAAACAAGCGAAAGAAGAAGTTTTATTTAAAATTTTGTAGTAAAATTACATTTGTTAACGCTATCAGGAACCCAACATGTCTCTTAACGCTACCTTAGCCAGCGTCACGCGACGCATCGCCGAACGTAGTCGGCCTTATCGCACCGCCTATCTCGCCCGCCTCGACGCTGCGCGTCATGAGGGCGTGCAGCGCGGGGCGCTGTCATGTACCAACCTGGCGCACGGCTTTGCTGCTTTCCCCGCCAACGACAAGCTCAAGCTGAAGCAGGATCGGGCGCCTTCCGTGGCCATCGTTTCGTCGTACAACGACATGTTGTCGGCGCATCAACCTTTTGAACGTTATCCGCAAATCATTCGCGACGCGGTCCGTGAAGACGGCGGCGTGGCGCAGTTCGCCGGCGGCGTGCCGGCCATGTGCGACGGCATCACGCAAGGCCAGACCGGCATGGAGCTGTCGCTGTTCTCGCGCGACGCCATCGCCATGGGCACCGCGGTCGCGCTGTCGCACAACATGTTCGACGCGGCGCTGTATCTGGGCGTATGTGACAAGATCGTGCCGGGCCTGCTGATTGGCGCACTGCACTTCGGCCACATCCCGGCGGTATTTGTTCCCGCCGGTCCGATGACCAGCGGCATGACCAACAGCGAAAAGGTCAAGATCCGCCAGCTGTACACCGAAGGCAAGATCGGTCGCGCCGAATTGCTCGAGGCCGAATCGAAGTCGTACCACGACGCCGGCACCTGCACTTTCTACGGCACTGCCAACAGTAACCAGATGCTGATGGAAGCGATGGGCCTGCATCTGCCGGGCGCCGCCTTCATCACGCCGAATACGCCGATGCGCGACGCGCTGACTGCCGCCGCCGCCAAACAGGCGCTGAAGATCACCGCGCAGGGCCAGCAATACACGCCGGTCGGCCGCCTGGTCGACGAGAAGTCCATCGTCAACGCCATCGTCGCGCTGCTGGCGACGGGCGGCTCCACCAACCATACGCTGCACCTGGTCGCCATCGCCAAGGCGGCCGGCCTGGTGATCGACTGGGACGATTTCTCGAAGCTGTCCTCGGTCGTGCCGCTGGTCACGCGCATCTATCCGAACGGTACTGCCGACGTGAATCATTTCCACGCCGCCGGCGGCACCGGTTTCGTGTTGCGCGAGCTGATCGACGCCGGTCTGATGCATGACGACGTCATGACCATCCTCGGCCAGGGTCTGCGCGCCCACGCCACCGAGCCCTTGTTCGACGACGCCGGCAAGGTCACCTGGAAGGCGACGCCGAAAGACAGTGGCGACGACACCGTATTGCGTCCCGCGACCAACCCGTTTTCCGCAGACGGCGGCCTCAAGCTGTTGCAAGGCAATCTCGGCCGTTCGGTCATCAAGGTCTCGGCGGTCAAGCACGAACACCGCGCCGTGCAGGCGCCGGCCATCGTGTTCCATTCGCAGGAAGCCTTCATGAAGGCCTTCAAGGCCGGTGAACTCGACAAGGATTTCGTCGCCGTCCTGACGTTTCAAGGCCCGCGCGCCAACGGCATGCCGGAGCTGCATGCGCTGACGCCGGCGCTGGGCATCCTGCAGGACAAGGGGCGCCACGTGGCGCTGGTCACCGACGGCCGCATGTCGGGCGCGTCGGGCAAAGTGCCGGCGGCGATCCACGTGACGCCGGAAGTATTGGCCGGCGGACCGTTGGGTTTTGTGCGGACTGGCGATATGATTCGTCTGGACGCCGAAGCCGGCATCCTGGAAGCGCTGGTGTCGGAAACCGAATGGGCTGCACGCACCTCGGATACCGCCAACCTGGCAGGCAACCAGACCGGCATGGGCCGTGAATTGTTCAGTGTCTTCCGCGCCAACGTGAGCGCGGCAGAAGAGGGCGGTACCAGCTTTGGTCTGCCCCCAATCCTCGAAAATGAGAAAGTGACAGTATGAATATCCTGGAAATCATGCGTACTTCGGCGGTCATCCCGGTGATCGCCATCGACAAACTGGAACACGCCGTGCCGCTGGCCAAGGCGCTGGTGGCAGGCGGCATCCGCGTGCTGGAAGTAACCCTGCGCACCGAACACGGCCTGCCGGCGATCCGCGCCATCGCGGAACAAGTGCCGGAGGCCATCGTCGGCGTCGGCACCCTGACCAGCCCGGAAGAATTCGCCGCTTCGCGTGATGCCGGCGCCGTGTTCGGCGTCTCCCCCGGCCTGACGGCAGCGCTGATCGCCGCCGCCAAGTCCAGCGGCCTGCCTTTGCTGCCGGGTGTGATGACGCCGTCGGAAGTGATGGCCGCGCGCGAAGCCGGTTTCCGCCAGCTGAAGCTGTTCCCGGCGATGCAGGCGGGCGGCATCGGCATGCTCAACGCGATTGCCGGTCCGCTGGGCGACATCACGTTCTGCCCGACCGGCGGGATCTCGCAAGAGACCGCGTCGCAATTCCTGGCCCTGAAGAACGTGGCCTGCGTCGGCGGTTCCTGGCTGACGCCGAAGAACGCCATCGAAATCGGCGACTGGCACAAGATCACTGCACTGGCCAAGGCGGCCAGCGCATTGCGTCCGTAATCCTGATGTAATCCCGGTGGCGCCGTTGTGATAACACGGCGCCACAATGCACAACGCCCTTGCTGATTTCAGCAAGGGCGTTGTCGTTTGCAGCAGCGGATGTTCAGCAGACGTCAGGCCGGTGACACCGCCGCGCTCTTCTTTCGGTATGCGACCACCAGCAGCACGATGCCAAGAATAATCATTGGCACCGACAGCATCTGTCCTGCCGAAATCGTGATGCCGCCGAAGCTGACGTTGTAGTCCGGCGTGCGGAAGTATTCGGTGAAGAAGCGCGCGCAGCCGTACAGCAGCGAGAACATCCCGGCCACCGCCATGCGCGGACGCGGTTTGCGCGCGAACAACCACAGGATGATGAACAGCAGAATGCCGTCGACCAGCATCTGGTAAATCGGCGAAGGATGGCGCGGCAGGTTGTCGACGTTGGGCCAGATCATGGCCCACGGCAAGGACGCATCGGCGACGCGACCCGGCAGTTCGGCGTTGATGAAGTTGCCCAGGCGGCCGGCCGCATAGCCGAGCGGCACCATCGGCGCGATGAAGTCCATGATGTCCATCAGATGGCGTCCGCGCTTGCGACCCCAGATGTACATCGCGATCAGCACGCCGAGGAAGCCGCCGTGGAAGGACATGCCGCCTTTCCATACCGCGATGATGTCGGCCGGATTGGCGAAGTAGTAGCTGGGGTTGTAGAACAGGACTTCGCCGAGACGCCCGCCGATGACCACGCCCAGCACGCCGTAGAACAGCATGTCGTCGAGGTCTTCCTTCTTCCAGCCGACTGCGGCGATGTGCGGTTGCTTGATGCGCAGGCGGCCGAGCGCGATGAACTGGGCGAACGCCAGCAGGTACATCAGGCCGTACCAGTGCACCTGCAGCGGGCCGATGGAAAAGGCGATGGGGTCGGGCATCGGGTGGATCAGCATGGAAACTCTTTCAGAACAATTGGGGTGATGATGTCGGGACAGACCGGTCTATGCCGGCGGTGTCGCCACCATGTCAAGAAACGCGCGCAGCACCGGCGACGCACTGTCGCGCCGCCAGGCCAGTCCGGTTTCGATCAGCGGCGTCTTGCCGCTGAGCGGGCGGTAATCCACGCCGGGACGCTGCAGGTTAGACACGGATTGTGGCACAAGTGCCATGCCCATGCCAGCCGACACCAAGCCGACGATGGTCTGCATCTGGATGGCTTCCTGGCCGATATGCGGCGTCACGCCGGCGTCGCGGAAGCAGCTCAGGATGGTGTCGTGGAAGGCCGGCGAAATACGGCGCGGGAAAATGATCAGCGGCAGCTCGCGCAGGCTTTTGAGCGTCACGGCGTTCTTGCTGCGCACCACGCCGCTTGGCACGGCCGCCACCAGCGGTTCCGACAGCAGCGGCAGGTAATCGAGCGCGGCTTGGGATTTTTCCGGCAGCGGCGGTAACAGCAGGCCGGCGTCGATCTTGCCCTGCATCAGGTCTTCCAGCTGGATGTCGGTGGTGGCTTCGCGCAGGTCGATCTGCACCTGCGGATAGCGCGCGCGGAAGCGTTGCAGCAGCGGCGGCAGGATGCTGTAGTCGGCGGTCGAAATGAATGACAGCGACAGCAGTCCGGAAGCGCCGCTGGCTGCGCGCCGCGCCAGGTCGGGCAGGGCGTTCGCCTGTTGCAGGATGCGCTGCGCTTCGGGCAACAGCGCCAGTCCCGCAGGCGTCAACGCGACGCTGCGCTTGGTGCGCGCGAACAGAGGCGTACCCAGCATTTCCTCCAGCGCCTGTATGGTCTGGGACAGCGGCGGCTGGGTCATGTGCAATCGCACGGCGGCGCGGCCGAAGTGTTTTTCCTCGGCAACGGCGACGAAATAGCGCAGTTGGCGCAGCTCCAGGCGGGATTCGGTGTTCATGCGGTTGGTAATATCTAATTCATATTTATCGGCAATGAATCATATATTTGACAGCGGGCATTGCGCAAGGCAATCTAAGCGGCAGCCAGAACCGCGTCCGCGCCATCATCGAACAATCGAACAATCGGACAGGTTCGCGCCAGTTTGGCTTCTGGTGTGGACCGCAAGGGTTCCGTCGGCAATTCGTATCAACCAGGAGACCAGCATGTCATTCAACCGCCGCTCAAAGAACATTACGCAAGGCGTTTCGCGTAGCCCCAATCGCTCGATGTATTACGCCCTCGGCTACGAAAAGGAAGACTTCGACAAGCCGATGATCGGCATCGCCAACGGCCATTCCACCATCACGCCGTGCAATTCGGGCCTGCAGAAGCTGGCCGACGTTGCGATTTCCGCGATCAAGCAGGCCGGCGCCAATCCGCAGGTGTTCGGCACGCCGACCATTTCCGACGGCATGTCGATGGGCACGGAAGGCATGAAGTATTCGCTGATTTCGCGCGAAGTCATCGCCGACTGCATCGAGACCGCCGTCAACGGCCAGTGGATGGACGGCGTCGTCGTCATCGGCGGCTGCGACAAGAACATGCCGGGCGGCATGATCGCGCTGGCGCGCACCAACGTGCCGGGCATCTATGTCTACGGCGGCACCATCAAGCCGGGCAACTGGAAGGGCAAGGACCTGACCATCGTCTCGGCTTTCGAAGCCGTCGGTGAGTTTTCCGCCGGCCGCATGTCGCAGGAAGACTTCGACGGCATCGAGCGCAACGCCTGTCCGTCGTCCGGCTCCTGCGGCGGCATGTACACCGCCAATACCATGTCGTCGGCGTTCGAAGCGCTGGGCATGGGCCTGTTCTATTCCTCGACCATGGCCAACCCCGACGACGAAAAGACCGGCTCCGCCGCCGAGTCGGCGCGCGTGCTGGTCGAAGCCGTCAAGAAGGACATCAAGCCGCGCGACATCATCACGCGCAAGTCGATCGAGAACGCCGTCAGCCTGATCATGGCCACCGGCGGCTCGACCAACGCGGTGCTGCATTTCCTGGCCATCGCCCACGCAGCGGAAGTCGAATGGACCATCGACGACTTCGAGCGCGTGCGCCAGAAAGTCCCGGTCATCTGCGACCTCAAGCCGTCCGGCAAATACGTCGCCACCGACCTGCACAAGGCCGGCGGCATCCCGGCCGTGCTGAAGGTGCTGCACGAAGCCGGCATGCTGCACGGCGACTGCCTGACCATCACCGGCAAGACCCTGGCCGAAGAACTGGAAAACATCCCTGCGCTGCGCGCCGACCAGGACGTCATCCGTCCGATCGACAAAGCGCTGTACAAGCAAGGCCACCTGGCCATCCTCAAGGGCAACCTGGCGCCGGAAGGCTGCGTGGCCAAGATCACCGGCCTCAAGAACCCGGTCATCACCGGCCCCGCGCGCGTGTTCGATGATGAGTACAGCGCCATGGACGCCATCCTGGCCGACAAGATCAAGCCCGGCGACGTGCTGGTGATGCGCTACCTCGGACCGAAGGGCGGCCCCGGCATGCCGGAAATGCTGGCACCGACTTCCGCGCTGATCGGCAAGGGTCTGGGCGAATCGGTCGGCCTGATCACCGACGGCCGTTTCTCCGGCGGCACCTGGGGCATGGTGGTCGGTCACGTCGCGCCGGAAGCATTCGTCGGCGGCGTCATCGGCCTGGTGGAAGAGGGCGACTCGGTCACCATCGATGCGCGCCAGCTGCTGATCCAGCTCAACGTCGACGACGCCGAAATCGAACGCCGCCGCAGCCACTGGAAGCAGCCGGCGCCGCGTTATACGCGCGGCGTACTGGCCAAATATGCGACCTTGGCGTCGACTGCCAGCAAGGGCGCCGTCACGGGGTGATGGCGTTCTTCTGACGTAGACCGCAAGCAATTAAAAAAGCCGGAACGATCCGGCTTTTTTAACGCGTCCTTCATAGGTAAATGCATCTCGTTTTTATCTGTTTGATGCGCATCAAAAAACATGATGTTTATATGCGCTCGCGCATACAGTTGCCATTCCAATCGGTTGTAGAATACGCAGAACTTCTTGGAGGGTAATAATGAAAAAGCTTCTATTCATCGCATCAGCTGTGCTGGCATTTGGTGTCTCCGCCCAGGCTTCCGCCAATGCCGACCTGGCCAAGGCAAAGAACTGCATGGCCTGTCATTCGATCCAGACCAAGATCGTCGGTCCGGCCTTCAAGGACGTGGCGAAGAAGTACGCCGGTCAGAAGGATGCCGAAGACAAGCTGACGCAAAAAGTGCTCAAGGGCGGTTCCGGCGTGTGGGGTGCAATCCCGATGCCGGCCAACGCGCAAGTGTCGGAAGCTGAAGCGCGCACGCTGGTGAAATGGGTGCTGAGCCTGAAGTAAACACTGAAGCAAGCCGTATCGAAAGCGTCCGCGAGGGCGCTTTTTTATTGCCCGCTGCCATTGACGGCAAATCGTTCAGGCAACAAAAAAACGCGCCTGACTTTCATCAGGCGCGTTCTTCATGCAGGAGCTACAGAAGCGGAAGCTTACTTGACCACAGCCAGCAGGGTGCGTTCACCCTTCTTGTATGTGTACAGCGTCAGCGAGCCGTTCTTGATGTCGCCCTTGGCGTCGAAGGCGATAGTGCCTGTCACGCCCTTGTGGCTGATCTTTGCCAGTTCAGGCAGGTACTTGGCCGGATCAGCCGAGTTTGCCTTCTTCATCGCGTCGGCGACAGTCAGGGTTGCATCGTAAGCGTAGGCAGCGTTGTAGACCACGTCGATGCCGAACTTCTTCTTGTAAGCTGCGCGGAAGTCGTCCATGCCCTTCTTGCCGGACTCATCCACACCGCCTGCTTCAGCGCAGACGACCTGGTCGTCGATCAGGCCATCGCCGGCCAGACCTGGCAGGGAACCGGTACAGATACCGTCACCACCCATGAACTTGGCAGTGATGCCCAGTTGCTTCATCTGACGCAGCATCGGGCCGCCGACAGCGTCCATGCCGCCGAAGAACACGACTTCAGGCTTCTTGGCCTTGATCGAAGTCAGGATCGCATTGAAGTCGGTCGCCTTGTCGTTGGTGAATTGCTTGCCGACGATAGTTGCGCCCGCGCCTTGTGCACCCTTGGCGAATTCTTCAGCAACGCCTTGACCGTACGCAGTACGGTCATCGATGACCGCGACGTTCTTGGTCTTCAGTGCGGTGACGGCGTATTTACCCAGCACGGCGCCCAGTTGCGCATCGTTGGCGACTACGCGGAAGGCAGTCTTGAAGCCTTGTTGCGTGTACTTGGGATTGGTAGCCGATGGCGACACTTGCGGGATGCCTGCGTCGTTGTAGATCTTCGAAGCCGGGATGGTGGTGCCGGAATTCAAGTGACCGATAACTGCGGCGACCTTCTGGTCGACCAGCTTGGTAGCGACGGCAGTCGCTTGCTTCGGATCCGATGCGTCGTCTTCACCGACCAGTTCGAATTTGACTTTCTTGCCGCCGATGGTGAAACCCTTGGCGTTCAGTTCGTCAATCGCCATGCGGGCGCCGTTTTCATTGTCCTTGCCCATGTGGGCGTTCGGGCCGGAGAGTGGACCGACGTGAGCGATCTTGATGACTTCCTGTGAATAAGCTGCGCCGGCAAAAGCGAGTGCAATGGCGCCGGTCAATGGAATAATTGTGCTCTTGAGTTTCATAAATTCCCTCTGTAGATTGAAATAAACTACGCTTGCTCAGGACTGCTGAAAATC
This sequence comes from Herbaspirillum sp. NPDC101397, assembly GCF_044767325.1. Taxonomy (NCBI): domain Bacteria; kingdom Pseudomonadati; phylum Pseudomonadota; class Betaproteobacteria; order Burkholderiales; family Oxalobacteraceae; genus Herbaspirillum; species Herbaspirillum sp. NPDC101397. Next base: position 581,489 of record NZ_JBIWNS010000002.1, on the reverse strand, counting down.
TCTTCCGGCTCGCATCCTTCGATGTCTTCCTCCGAAGCGGCCGATGTTCCTGATTTTGCAACAGCCTCTTTTTTGCTTATTCAGAGACGTTTCGCAGATACAAAACACCCTGTACTATTCAACGTCGGTTTCCGAATAATGCAGACGGTACAACATAAGAAACGGCTTGCAAAGGTTTTTTGAGTGCCGAATTGAAAAAAATTGAACTTTCGTTTTTATGCCTAAATACCATACGCTTGACAAGGTTGATCGCAAGCTCCTGAACCTGCTGCAAAAGGACAATCAGATTCCGACTCGTATCTTGGCGGAGAAATTGCATATATCGCAACCGACCTGCCTGCGGCGCATCCGCGAGCTGCGCGAAGCCGGCATCATCAACGCCGAAGTGGCGATGGTGGATCCGTTTGCGCTGGGCTACGGCATGCTGGCTTTCCTTGAGATTTCGCTCAATAACCAGTCCGACGAGCATATGCAGGAGTTCGAGCAGCGCATGGCCAAGGAGGCCGAAGTGATGCAGTGCTACTTCGTGTCGGGCGAATATGACTATTTTCTGGCGGTGCATGTGATCGATATGGACGCGTACTATCAGTTCGTGCGCCGCGTCATTTCCGGTTCCGGAAATGTACGCCACTTCCAGTCGCGTTTCCCGATGAAGCGAGCCAAGTTCGCCACACGGATCGCGTTTGACGAAAAAGCTGCCGAAATTCAGGTGCGTGTGCCGGAGTAGGGCGCAGCAGCAAAGCCAACTTCTTAGCACTTTCTGTGCCTGCGCCGTTTTTATGCGGCGCTCCCTCGGCAGGAAATGCGCCGACCCGCGCCGATATTGACTGCCCGCATCTCGATAAAATTTGCAGAGCGCTCCTCGTCTGTGCTAACTTTGCGCCTGCCAGCGACGATACGGTGCAGCAACTTTGTTCGGTGCACCAAATCCAATCGTCGCATTCACTATCGACTGCAGCTAGTCTGACTAAGTCGAACAAGCCGAAACAAACTGCAGCTCCGTTGTCACCGGCGAACCATATCCGCGAACCCGGTCGGGATTCAGCCTTGCGCTGGCCCGGTCAAGGCGCAAATCCAATTGAGTCATCGACGCTTCGACGCATTGCCGCACAGACGGCAAGCAGGGTGCGTCCAATCCGAAAACTGGCCAGGCATCTGCTAAAAGCCAGCCGCACATCATCCACCATGCCGCCTGGCGGCAGACCTGAAGGGGAATCGTACGCATGCATGCTGTTGAACTGTTTATCCAGGACCTTGCCGTGATCATGCTGATCGCCGGTGTCGTCACCGTCGTGTTCAACCGTTTCAAGCAGCCGGTGGTGCTCGGCTATATCGTGGCCGGCGTCATCATCGGCCCCCACACGCCGCCGTTCAACCTGATCCAGGACGACAAGACCGTCCACATCCTGTCCGAGCTCGGCGTGATCTTCCTGCTGTTTTCGCTGGGCCTGGAATTCAGCCTCAAGAAGCTGGCCAAGGTCGGCGCCACTGCGGTCGTGGCCGCCGTCGCCGAGATCATGCTGATGATCTGGATCGGCTACGAGATCGGCATCTATTTCGGCTGGAAGACCATGGACGCCGTCTTCCTCGGCGCCATGCTGGCGGTGTCGTCAACCACCATCATCGTCAAGGCGCTCAACGAGCTGGGCATGAAGAATGAGAAGTTCGCCCAGATCATCTTCGGCATCCTGATCGTCGAAGACATCCTCGCCATCGGCATGATCGCGTTGCTGTCGGGCATCGCCACCAGCGGCTCGGTCGATTCCGGCGAAGTCGTCAACACGGTGGGCAAGCTGCTGCTGTTCATGGTGGTGTCGCTGGTGGTCGGCATCCTGATCGTGCCGCGCCTGCTCAACTACGTCGCCCGCTTCAAGAGCAACGAGATGCTGCTGGTGACGGTGCTGGGCATCCTGTTCGGTTTCTGCCTGCTGGTCATGAAGCTGGAATACAGCGTCGCGCTCGGCGCCTTCCTGGTCGGCGCGGTAATGGCCGAATCGCGCCAGATCCATCGCATCGAACGCATCATCGAATCGATCCGCGACATGTTCAGCGCCATCTTCTTCGTCGCCATTGGTCTGCTGTTCGATCCCAACGTACTGGCCAAATACTGGCTGCCGATCACGGTCATCACCTTCGCGGTGGTGTTCGGCAAACTGTTCAGCTGCGGCATCGGCACGTTCCTGGCCGGCCATGGCGGCCGCACGCCGATGCGCGTGGGCATGGGCCTGGCGCAGATCGGCGAGTTCTCCTTCATCATCGCCGCGCTCGGCGTCAGCCTCAAGGTCACCAGCGATTTCCTGTACCCGATCGTGGTGGCGGTGTCGGCCGTGACCGCGCTGCTCACGCCTTACCTGATCAAGGCCGCCGATCCGCTGTCGGCCAAGGCGGTGGAGCTGGTGCCGAAAAAGATTTCCGGCATCTTCGGCATGTACGCCAGCTGGCTGGAAAGCCTGCAGCCGCAAGGCGAGAAGGCCGAGATCAGCAAGATCATCCGGCGCATCCTGGTGCAGGTGCTGGTCAACATCGCGCTGGTGGTGGCGATCTTCCTGTGCGGCGCCTTCTTCGTGGACGGCATCGGCGGCTGGCTGTCGACCTGGATCGGCGACGGGCAAGTACGCAAGGCCGTGATCTGGGGCGGCGCTCTGGTATTATCGCTGCCGTTCCTGATTGCGACTTATCGCAAGCTGCAGGCGTTGGCCATGCTGCTGGCCGAGGTCGGGGTCAAGCCGGAATTTGCCGGAGCCTACACAACCGGTGTGCGCCGCGTGATTTCCGAAGTGATACCGGTGATGTCGATTCTCGGTATCATGTTGCTGATCTTTGTCCTGAGCGCCAGCATCTTGCCGCCGCTCAACCTGCTGGCCTTCGTGCTGTTGGGCGTGGCCGGGCTGCTGTGGTTGTTGTGGAGCAAGCTGGTCAAGCTGCATTCGCGCCTGCAGATCGCGCTGTTCGAAACGCTGGACGAGAAGCCTGAAGATTCCCACTAATTGTTTTAACCATTCATTGCCCATTGTCATGACTCAAGACGAACTCAAACAAGCGGTAGCCCGCGCCGCCATCGACTACGTGGTCGACGGCGAAATCATCGGCGTCGGCACCGGCTCGACCGCCAACTTCTTCATCGATGAGCTGGCCAGGATCAAGGACCGCATCAAGGGCGCCGTGGCGTCCTCGGAAGCTACCGCCGAGCGCCTGCGCGGCCACGGCATCAAGGTATTCGACCTCAACGACGTCGAAACCATGCCGGTCTACATCGATGGCGCCGACGAGATCGATGCCAAGGGCGCGATGATCAAGGGCGGCGGTGCGGCATTGACGCGCGAGAAGATCGTAGCCTCCGTTGCGCAGAAGTTCGTCTGCATCGCCGACGGCTCCAAGCTGGTCGACGTGCTGGGCAAGTTCCCGCTGCCGGTGGAAGTGATCCCGATGGCGAGCAGCGTGGCCGCGCGCAAATTGTCCGCGCTCGGTTGCGAGGCGAAGCTGCGCCTGAAGGACGGCAAGCCGCTGGTGACCGACAACGGCTGCTACATCCTCGACGCGGTGGGACTGAGCATCACCGAGCCGGCTGAGATTGAAGCCGCGATCAACAACATTGTCGGCGTCGTGACGGTGGGCTTGTTCGCGCGTCAAGGCGCCGATGTTTGCCTGCTGGGTACGCCGGATGGGGTGAAGAAACTGGAGTTCTGATCAGCCTTTGATTGGAACGCCCAAAGAAAAAGCCGCCCTCATCGGGCGGCTTTTTCTTTGGGCGTCGTTACGTGCTCAAGGCTAGGGCTATTTCGCCTTCCCCTCATCCCGCGCAATCGCCACGCTCATGTTCGCCGGCACTATCCTCTTGCGCAGCGTGCTGTTGAGCTGGTCCAGCGTCAGTGCCGCGATGCGCTCATCCAGTTGCGCCGCCCAGGCATAGGTGCGATCGAGGTCGAGCAGGTTGACCCAGCCGTTGCTGATGGTGTCGTCCTGCGCGCGCGACTGTTCGCGTTGCTGGCGGATGCCGGATTTGGCGCGTTCCAGTTCTTCCGCTGTGAAGCCTTCGGTGATCAGGCGCTGTAATTCCTCGCGGATGGCGGCGTCGACCTTGCCGAGGTTTTGGGGAGCGGCGATGGCGCCGATGCCGAACTGGCCGGCGTTGCTGAGCGCGCCGACCGACAGCGAGGTGCCGATACTGTACGACAGGCCTTCACGCTGGCGCACGCGGTCGGCCAGGCGCGACTTCATGCTGGCGCCGCCGATCAGGTAATTCGCTACCACTAGCGCCGGATAGTCGGCGTCCTCGTCGCGGATATCCAGACCGAGCTTGGCCAGGTAAGTGCCGTTTTCCTTGTCCGGCGTGTTGATGAACTGGCGCGTCGGGGCGACCTCGGAATAATCTTGCAGCACGCGTTGATAAGGCGTGGCGCTCTTCCAGCCGGCCAGGCTTTGCTGGATCACGCGTGCGGCTGCATCGGGGTCGAAGTCGCCGACGATGGCGATCTGTCCGGAGGAGGCGCCGTAGAAATCGCGATGGAAGGCCTTCACGTCATCCAGCGTCAAGGCTTGTACCGCCGCGATACGCTGGTCCAGCGTGCGCGCCGCGCGCCAGTCGCCGGCGGGGTAGTGGTCGAAGTGCAGCGACAAGGCTTCTGAGGCGCGCTCGGTCGGATCATTGCGCGAGGACTCCAGGCTGACGAGAATCTGCTTGCGCAATTGCTCGAACTCGGCCGGATCGAAACGCGGATGTTGCAGGATGTCGGCCATCAGCTTCAACGCGGCATCGAGATTGTCGCGCGTGGTCTGGAAATTGTTCACACCGCCGGCGATCTTCAGGCGCGCAAATTCATCCGCCAGTTGTTCGCGCGTCATCGACATGCTGCCGCGCGACAGCATCTCGCCGGTCATGGCGGCGATGGTCTTCTTGCCGAACAAGGTTTTTTCATCGCCCCAGTCCAGTTTGATGCGCACCGACACGGTCTGGCCGCGCGTCTTTTTGGGCAGCAACGCCAGCTTGAGTCCGCCCACGTGCAATTGCGTAGTACGCAGGTCCAGGTTGGCGGGTGAGGTATCGAAGGCTTCGCCGGTCGCGATCGCGGCGCGCGGGCGATACGATTGCAGTGCGCTTTCCACGCTCGGTGCGACCGGGATTTCACTGCGCTGCGGCTGGTCTTCAGGAATGAACAGCCCCACCGTGCGGTTGTCGCGGCGGAAGTATTGTGCGGCGGCGTCGGCGACTTGCTGTGCGCTCATCGCGTCGACCTGGTCGCGTCCGGCGAACAGCAGACGCCAGTCGCCCAGCGCCAGCACGTTCGACAGCGAAATGCCGATGCGCTGATGGTCGCTCAGCAGGCGTTCATAGCCGTTGGCGTTGGACACGCGCACGCGCGCCATTTCGGCGTCGGTCGGCGGTGTGGTGGCGAAAGATTCGATAGCGTCGGTCAGCGCTTTGCGCACCGGCTCCAGCGGCTCGCCCTTCTTGACGACCGCGCCGATGATCTGCAGTCCGGGTGCATAACCGCTCAACTGGAATTGCACGATCGCGCTGGCCTTGCCGGTTTCCACCAGCAGCTTGTGCAGACGGCCGTTGGGCGTGTCGGCCAGGATGTCGGCGGCTACGCCGGCGGCGTCGGAGTCGATATGGATGCCGGATGGTATCTTGTAGCCGACATAGACCAGCTGCACGTCGCCGCTGCGGCGGATGGTGAACTGGCGCTCGCCGTCCTGGGTCGGTTCCACCGTCCAGAACGTCGGCAGCGCGCGCGCCGGTTTCGGCATCTTGCCGAAGCTGCGGTCGACCCATGCCAGCACCTTGGCCGGATCGAACTTGCCGGCCACCAGCAGCACCGCATTGTCGGGCTGGTAGTAGGTGCGATAGAAGGCCTGCAGGTTCTCGATCTTCACGTGCTCGATGTCGCTGCGGTTGCCGATGGTCGAGTTGCCGTAGTTGTGCCAGTCGAAGGCGACGCTTTGCATGCGCTTGACCATGACCGAGCTTGGTGAGTTTTCACCACTTTCGAACTCGTTGCGCACCACCGTCATTTCGCTGTCGAGATCCTTCTGGGCGATGAAGGAGTTGAGCATGCGGTCGGCTTCCATGGCGATGGCCCATTGCAGGTTCTCATCGCCGGCCGGGAAGAATTCGTAATAGTTGGTGCGGTCCAGCGAGGTGGTGCCGTTGAAGCTCATGCCGCGCTTGCTGAACTCTTGCGGAATCGCGCCGTGCTGCGGCGTGCCCTTGAACATCAAATGCTCCAGCAGATGCGCCATGCCGGTTTCGCCGTAGTTCTCCTGGCGCGAGCCGACCAGGTAGGTCATGTTGACGGTCACGGTCGGCTTGCTGGCGTCCGGCATCAGCAGTAGCTTGAAGCCGTTGCTGAAGCGGTATTCGGTGATGCCTTCGGCGGAAGGGCCCTGGCTGACGCCGGAGGGTAAGGACAGCGCAGGCAGCGTCTGGCCCAGCGCATTGGCGCCGCCGACGGTCAGGAACAAGGGGAGCAGACAGCGGGCCAGTGAAGAGGGGCGGAGCAGGGGCATGGTTTCCTGATGGGTAATCGAAGGGACGGCGTGACGGCTATTCTACGGAATGCAGGACAAAGCCGTTGAGACCGGAATAAGACCGGGCTGGCGCGGGAAATATCCGCAGCGGAAAATAAAGCAGGGGGGCCAGGCAGGAAGGAGAGAGACGGTTCAGGCGGCGTGATGCACCTGAACCGCGGCAGTACGATTCAGCGTGCAGCTCAGTCGCCCGGTGGCGGGACGTAACCTTGCGCGGCGTCGGCGCCTTCGCCGAAGAAATGCTTTTCCATTTGCACGGCCAGGTATTTGCGCGCGCGCGCATCGGCCAACATCAGGCGGTTTTCATTGACCAGCATGGTCTGGTGCTTGAGCCAGCCGGCCCAGGCTTCCTTCGAAACGCTTTCGTAAATGCGCTTGCCCAGCTCGCCCGGGTACGGCGGGAAGTCGAGGCCTTCGGCTTCCTTGTTCAGTTTGATGCAGTGGATGGTGCGTGCCATGTTGATTCCTTGGTTAAAACATTGATGACGTATTCAGGGAAGACATGAGACCGGCTTTGGGAGGTCAGCGGTTGAGCGCATTGGCAATGCGATCTCACGTCCTGATTCTTGCATTATAAGTTTTTGATCAGCACCAGTGACTTGCGTTGCCAGTTGTACATGTGCTGGCGGTCTTTCGGCAGGTCGTCCACGGTGGCCGGCACGAAGCCGCGCCGCAGGAACCAGTGCGAAGTGCGCGTGGTCAGCACGAACAGCTTGGTCAGGCCCGACTCGCGCGCGCGCGTTTCGATGTGCTTGAGGATACGCTCGCCGTCGCCCTGCGCCTGGACTTCCGGATTGACGGTCAGGCAGGCCATTTCACCCATTCTTTCCTTGGGGAAAGGATACAGCGCAGCGCAGCCGAAGATCACGTTGTCATGCTCGATCACCGAGAAGTAATGGATCTCGCGCTCGATCAGTTCGCGGCCGCGCTTGACCAGCGTGCCGTCGGCTTCCAGCGGCTCGATCAGCTTGATGATGCCGCCGACGTCTTCAATGGTGGCTTCGCGCAGGCTTTCCAGGTTCTCGTACGTGATCATGGTGCCGATGCCGTCATGCGTGAACAGCTCCAGCAGCACCGAGCCGTCGGTGGCGAACGGCACGATGTGGGCGCGCGAGACGCCCGCGTTACAGGCCTTGACCGCGCTCTTCAGATAGAAGGCGGCGTCGGGCGGCAGGAAATTGGCCTGCAGCACGGCTTCGGCCTGGTGTGACGACAGCTCGCGGATATCGGTGCCGCCGGCGTCGTGCATGAGCGGTGTTTCGCTCAGGAAAATCAGCTTCTCGGCGCGCAGCGCGATGGCGGCAGTCACCGCCACGTCTTCCATCGCCAGGTTGAAGGCTTCGCCGGTTGGTGAGAAGCCCAGCGGCGACAGCAGCACGATGCCGCCGGCATTGAGGATGGGATGGATGGTGTCGGCCGCGACTTTACGCACGATGCCGGTCAGCTGCAGGTCGGCGCCGTCGATCACGCCCATCGGGCGCGCGGTGACGAAATTGCCGGAGATGACGCGGATCGCGGCATGCGCCATCGGTGTGTTGGGCAAGCCCTGGCTGAACGCCGCTTCGATGTCCAGGCGCAACTCGCCGGCGGCTTCCTTGGCGCATTCCAGCGCGGCTGGGTCGGTGATGCGCAGGCCGTTGTGGAAACGCGCCTCGACGTTACGCAGCGCCAGTTGCTCTTCGACCTGCGGGCGCGAGCCGTGCACCACGACAATACGGATGCCGAGCGCATGCAACAGCGACAGATCCTGGGCCAGCACGGCCAGCCCGCCGGCCGTGACCAGCTCGCCCGGGAAGGCGATCACGAAGGTCTTGCCGCGGAAGGCGTGAACGTAAGGCGCTACGGAGCGCAGCCAGGCCACGAAGCTGGCGAAATCGGTGTCATTTTCCATGTTGCGCATTATAACCAGTCACACCGCGGATGTTTGGCGACGGGCCGTTTTTTGCACCGCAATGTTGCAGTGCTGTTCCGCACGCGCGACAAAACCGTTTTCGCACCGCCGATGCAGGCCAAGCAAGGCCAGGGCGCGGGGAGTAGGTATAATGCCAGCCGTTATGTCCGCTCCCAATTCCCCTCAAGCTCCCCAGCCCAAAAACAAGTCCGCCCAGCAGTCACCGCGCGTTGCCGCGCCGCCGCGTGTGCAGGTGCGCAACCCGCTGCCCGAGATCACCTTCCCCGAAGAGCTGCCGGTCTCCGGCCGCCGCCAGGAAATCGCCGAGGCGCTGCAAGCCAACCAGGTCATCATCGTCAGTGGCGAGACCGGTTCCGGCAAGACCACCCAGTTGCCCAAGATCTGCCTGCAGCTCGGTCGCGGTGAAAAAGGCCTGATCGGCCACACCCAGCCGCGCCGCATCGCCGCGTCGTCGACCGCCAAGCGCATCGCGCAGGAACTCGGCACGCCGCCGGGCGAGCATGTCGGCTTCAAGGTGCGCTTCAACGACACGCTCACCAAAGGCGCCTGGGTCAAGCTGATGACCGACGGCATCCTGCTGGCGGAAACGCAGACCGATCCGCTGCTCAGGCAGTACGACACCATCATCATCGACGAGGCGCACGAACGCAGCCTCAACATCGACTTCCTGCTCGGCTACCTGAAACAGTTGCTGCCCAAACGGCCCGACCTCAAGGTCATCATCACCTCGGCGACCATCGACGCCGACCGCTTCTCGCGCCACTTCGGCACCGAAGTCAAGGGCGAGCTCAAGCCGGCGCCGGTGATCGAAGTATCCGGCCGGCTGTATCCGGTCGAGATCCGTTATCGCCCGGTCGACAATGCCGACCGCAGCAACCTCGCACCGGAAGTGGCCAACGCGCGCGCGCGCGCCGAAGGCCGCGCCACGCAGGCGCAGAAGGACCGCGACCAGCGCGACCTGATGGACGCCGTGGTCGATGCCGTCGATGAACTGGCGCGCATCGGTTCCGGCGACGTGCTGGTGTTCCTGCCTGGCGAACGCGAAATCCGCGACGCCGCCGAAGCGCTGCGCAAGCACCATCCGCCGCACGTCGAAATCCTGCCGTTGTTCGCGCGCCTGTCGGCGCAAGAGCAGGAACGCGTCTTCAAGTCGAGCAACGCGCGCCGCATCGTGCTGGCCACCAACGTTGCCGAAACTTCGCTGACCGTGCCCGGCATCCGCTACGTGGTCGATGCGGGCCTGGCGCGCGTGAAGCGTTACAGCTACCGCAACAAGGTCGAGCAACTGCAGATCGAGCCGGTCGCGCAATCGGCCGCCAACCAGCGCGCCGGCCGTTGCGGCCGCGTCGCTGCGGGCGTGTGCATCCGCCTGTACGAAGAGCAGGACTACCTGCAGCGACCGAAATTCACCGAGCCGGAAATCCTGCGCTCGTCGCTGGCCTCGGTCATCCTGCGGATGAAGTCGTTGCATTTGGCCGATGTCGAAACCTTCCCGTTCATCGAGCCGCCGTTGGGCCGCGCCATCGCCGACGGCTATCAGCTGTTGCAAGAGCTGGGCGCAGTCGATGAGTTCAACCAGCTGACGCCGCTCGGCAATCAACTTGCCAAGCTGCCATTGGACCCGCGCGTGGGGCGCATGATTCTGGCCGGCCGCGAGAACGCCTGCCTCTCCGAACTGCTGATCATCGCCTCCGCGCTGTCGGTGCAGGATCCGCGCGACCGTCCGATGGAAGCGCAGGCCGCCGCCGACCAGGCGCACAAGAAATTCGCCGACGAGAAATCGGAATTCCAGAGTTATCTGCGAATCTGGAAGTGGTTCGAAGAAGCCGTCGAGCACAAGAAGTCCAATCGCCAGCTGCAAGACCATTGCCGCGCCAATTTCCTCTCGCAGCTGCGCCTGCGCGAGTGGCGCGACGTCCATTCACAATTGCTGACCATCGTGCGCGAGCAGGGTTGGCGCATGAACGAAGCGCCGGCGACTTACGAGCAACTGCACACCGCCTTGCTGACCGGTTTGCTTGGCAACGTCGGCTTCAAGTCGGACGAGGATCCCCATTACCTGGGCGCGCGCGGCATCAAGTTCCACATCTGGCCCGGTTCCAGCTTGCAGAAAAAAGCAGGAAAATGGATCGTCGCCGCCGAGCTGGTCGACACCTCGCGCCTGTATGCCCGCTGCGTGGCGCAGATCCAGCCCGAATGGCTGGAGCGCGTCGGCGGCCATCTGCTCAAGAAATCCTGGGGCGAGCCACGCTGGGAAAAGCGCAGCGCGCAAGTCACCGCTTCCGAGCGCGCCACCCTGTACGGACTGGTGGTGTACAGCCAGCGCCGCATCAACTTCGGCCTGATCAATCCGCAGGAAGCGCGCGAAATCTTCATCCGCGACGCGCTGGTCGGCGGCGACTTCGATACGCGTGCGCCGTTCTTCGCACACAACCAGAAGCTGGTGCGCGAGATCGAAAACCTCGAACACAAATCGCGCCGCCTTGACGTGCTGGTCGACGACGAACTGATCGCCGCCTTCTACGACAAGCTGATTCCCGCCGACATCTGCAACGGCATCACTTTCGAGAAGTGGCACAAGGACGCCACCGCCGCCAACGCCGATCCCAAGCTGCTGTTCCTGAACCGCGACGACCTCATGCGTCATGAGGCCGCCGGCGTGACCACCGAGCTGTTCCCCAAGACCATGACCGTGGCGGGGCTGTCGATGGCGTTGTCGTATCACTTCGAACCCGGCACGCCGCGCGACGGCGTCACGCTGACGGTGCCGCTGTATGCGCTGAACCAGGTCTCCGCTGCGCGCTGCGAATGGCTGGTGCCCGGCATGCTCAAGGAAAAGGTGCACCTGCTGCTCAAGTCGCTGCCACAAAAGCTGCGCCGCCATTGCGTGCCGCTGCCCGACTACGCCGCCGGTTTCTGCGCGCGCATGGAAGAGCGTCATCTGTTCGGCCGGGGCGACCTGATCGATGCGCTGATCGCCGACATCCGCGAGCAGATCACCATCATGGTCAAGAGCACCGACTTCAAGCAGGAGACCTTGCCCGCGCATCACGCGATGAACTTCAAGATCGTCGACGAACACGGTCGCCAGCTGGAGATGGGGCGCAACCTCGGCAGCCTGCAAGCGGAATTCGGCGGACAGGCGCGCGAGCAGTTCCAGAAGCTGGCTGAACAGACGGCGATTACCGGGATTGCCACGCCTGCGGTTGCAAATTCGGCTGTAACCACTGCGAAACCGGTCGCCGGAAAAGCTGCACCGGCTACACCTTCAGGAGCGACTGCATCGTCGGTCTCCGAGTACGGCAACCTCACCAACTGGACCTTCGGCGAGCTGCCCGAGCTGCTGGAAATCCAGCGTGGCGCAGTCGGGCCAAATTCCGGAAAATCACAGACGCTGATCGGTTTCCCCGCCTTGGTCGACAAGAAGACCCATTGCGACCTCGAAGTCTTCGACGACCCCGCCGACGCCGCACGCCAGCATTTTGCCGGCCTGCGCCGCCTGTTCGCGCTGCAACTGAAGGAGCAGCTCAAGTATCAGGAAAAGAATATCCCCGGCCTGCAGCAGATGGGCATGCAGTTCATGGCGCTCGGTTCGCAGGAAGAGCTGCGCGACCAGATCCTGTCCGCAGGCCTGGAACGCGCCTTCATGCAGGACCCGCTGCCGAAGAACGCCGACGAGTTCAACCGCCGCAAGGAGGAAGGCAAGGCGCGTTTCGGCCTGCTGGTCAATGAGATTGCACGCCTGGCCGGGCTGGTGCTGGCCGAGTACTACACGCTGCCGAAAAAGCTGCAGACCATCAAGGCGCATGCGCAGGCCTCGGCGGACATTCAGTCGCAGTTGCAGAACCTGGTCGGCAAGCGCTTCATCGCCGACAGCGACTACAACAACCTGATGCACTTCCCGCGCTATCTCAAGGCGATCAACGTGCGCCTGGAAAAGCTGCGCGCCGATCCGACCCGCGACGCGCGCCTGTTGTCCGAATGGACCCAGGTCGCCGCACCCTGGCAGCGTGCGCAAAAAGACCGCGGCGCAAGCGACCCCAAGATGCAGGAATTCCGCTGGCTGCTGGAAGAGCTGCGGGTGTCGCTCTACGCGCAGGAGTTGAAGACCCCCATGCCGGTGTCGGTCAAGCGGCTGCAGAAGGTGTGGGAGACCATGCAGCGTTGATGGTCCGGCGTGTAGTATTTGAAGAACGATGCTGCGTTTAGCGTAGAATTGCAGCACTTTTACCGCAATCTATTTCCAAAAAGACAATGGCAATCAAATCCGACAAATGGATCCGTCGCATGGCGGAAAGCGAAGGCATGATCGAGCCTTTCGAGCCCGGACAGGTCCGTGAGGCCAACGGCCAGAAGATCGTCTCCTACGGCACCTCGTCGTACGGCTACGATATCCGCTGCGCCAACGAATTCAAGATCTTCACCAACATCAATTCGACCATCGTCGATCCCAAGAACTTCGATGAAAAATCCTTCGTCGATTTCCACGGCGACGTCTGCATCATCCCGCCGAACTCGTTCGCGCTGGCGCGCACGGTTGAGTACTTCCGCATCCCGCGCAGCGTGCTGACGATCTGCCTCGGCAAGTCGACCTACGCGCGTTGCGGCATCATCGTCAACGTCACGCCCTTCGAACCGGAATGGGAAGGCTACGTCACGCTGGAGTTCTCCAACACCACGCCGCTGCCGGCCAAGATCTACGCCGGCGAAGGCTGCGCGCAGGTGCTGTTCTTCGAAAGCGACGAGATCTGCGAGACCTCGTACAAGGATCGTGGCGGCAAGTACCAGGGCCAGCACGGCGTGACTTTGCCGAAGACCTGAGTCGTATTGCACGATAAAAAACAGCCGCATGTTTCGGAACATGCGGCTGTTTTTTTATTGGCGCGTCATCAACGCTTGCTGCTCGCCTTCGCGCACTTCCTCGCCTCCGTAATAAACCGCTTGACCGCCCCCGACTGGCCGCTGTCGCGATACGCCAGATGCAGCGGCGCTTTCAGGTCGGGCGCGTCGTCGATGCCGAGATAGCTGACCGACTCCAGTTCGACGTGGCGCATCGAGGCAGGGATGATGGAGATGCCCAGGCCGGCCGCCACCAGGCTCAGCGTGGACAGGTTCTTGCGCGCTTCCTGTTCGACGTGAGGGCTGAAGCCGGCGGCGCGGCAGGCGGCGATGATGGTGTCGTACAGCCCGGGGCCGCTGGGGCGCCGGTTGAGCACGAACACTTCTTCGGCCAGTGCCGCCAGCGCCACGCTCTTGCGCCGCTTGTTGCGCACCAGAGGATGAGCCGCCGGCAGGGCGACGATCATTTCCTCCACCATCATGGTTTCGATCGTGATGTCGCTGACGTCGCCCACCGGCGAGCGGATGAAGGCGACGTCGATGCGATTTCGGCTCATCAGCGCGACCAGATCGGTGGTGCTGCTTTCCTCCACCGTCAGCGCAACATCCGGTGCGGCGTCGCGGAATGCCCGGATCACGGTCGGCACGAACGGATGCAACGAGGCGGATTCGGTGAAGCCCACCGCAATGCGGCCCAGCTCGCCGCGTGCGATGCGTCGCACGCCGGCCACGGTGGAGTCGACCTGGGCCAGGATGGAGCGCGCATCGGTCAGCAGCGCGTGGCCGCTTTCGGTCAGCTCCATGCCGCGCGGCAGGCGGTTGAACAGCGTGACACCAAGCTCGGTCTCGAGCGCGCGGATCTGCTGGCTCAGCGGCGGCTGCTGGATGCCGATGCGCTGCGCGGCCTTGGTGAGATGGCCTTCTTCGGCCACGGCAATGAAGTAGCGCAACAGGCGCAGGTCGATGGCTGACATATGAATTATGTATGGTTGGTCTGCTTGCCATATATTAGACAAAATAACGACGCAAGAGTAGCCTTCAGTTTGTGGTCGCAACGACCCACAGAACAGAAGGCAGAACAGAAGGCCAACAGCATGCTCAACGACAACAATCCACTTTCACCCACTCCGCCGGTCACGCAGGAAGTCCGCGTTGTACCCACCTCGCGCGAGTTGTTCCTGGGATTCCTCGGACTTGGCATGACCGCCTTCGGCGGCGCGCTGCCGCTGGCGCACCGCATGGTGGTCGAGCGCCACCGCTGGCTGACCGAAGCCGAATTCGTCGAGCTGCTGGGGCTGTGCCAGTTCCTGCCGGGCGGCAACATCATCAACCTGTCGGTCGCCCTGGGCATGCGTTTTCGCGGCGTCAAAGGCGCGTTGGCGGCGATCTTCGGTCTGATCGCGGTGCCCTCGATGGTGGTGGTGATGCTCGGGATCCTGTATCAGCACTACCAGCACGATCCCTTGATCAAGCACCTGTTCGCCGGGCTGGCTGCGGCCGCGTCCGGCTTGCTGATCCAGATGGCGGTGAAGATCGCGCTGCCGCTGCGCAAGAACCTCGTGCTGGCCGGACTGGCGACGATCTGCTTCATCGCCATCGCCTGGCTGCGCGTTCCGCTGCTGTGGACCATGCTGGTGATGACGCCGGTGAGCGTGTTGGTCACGGCGAAGTTCGCAGGCAGGAACGACGCAAATAGTGACGCAAAGAAGGGAGCCGCATCATGAGCGAAACCCTGATCGCGCTGGGACTGATTTTTTCGGAACTGTCGGTGCTGGCCTTCGGCGGCGGCAACACCATCCTGCCCGAGATGCAGCGCCAGGTGGTGGAAGTGCACCACTGGATGACTGCGGAAGATTTCAGCGCACTGTTCGCGCTCGGCCAGGCCGCGCCCGGTCCCAATCTGATGATCGTGACCCTGGTCGGCTGGCACGTGGCCGGCTTCTACGGCATGCTGGTCACGACGATCGCCAAGTTTGGTCCGTCGTCGCTGGTGACCATCCTGATGCTGCACGTATGGGAGCGGTTCAAGGACCGGCCGTGGCGGCGCCATGTGCAATCCGGCCTGCTGCCGGTGACGGCGGGACTGGTGGCCGCCAGCGCCGCGCTGATCGCGCATGCATCCATCAGCAACGGCATCCTCGCGGCGATCACGGCGGCGACGGTGATCATCGCGCTCAAGACCAAGCTGCATCCCCTGTGGCTGCTGTTCGGCGGCGCCATGGCGGGAATGATTTTCCTGCGATAACCTGAGATTGTTTCAGAGGTATCCCGGCAATAAAAAAGCCGATCCGTGGTTTCCCCGGATCGGCTTTTTCACTTGCCCATGACGCTGTCGCTTACTGGCGTACGCAATCCACGAAGTAATCGCGGCGGCCGTTCACTTCACGTTTGACCAGACCATGCACGTCGGTTTCGAAGCCCGGGAATTTCTCGTTGAAATCACGCGCGAACTTGAGATAGTCGACGATGGTCTTGTTGAAGATCTCGCCCGGAATCAGCAGCGGGATGCCCGGTGGGTAAGGCGTCAGCAGGATCGAGGTAACGCGGCCTTCGAGCTCGTCCAGCGGCACGCGGTCGATCTCGCGGTGGGCCATCTTCGAGAACGCGTCGGACGGCTTCATCGCCGGCTGCATGTCGGACAGATACATCTCGGTCGTCAGGCGCGCGACGTCGTAGGCGCGATAGGTTTCATGGATCTGCTGGCACAGGTCGCGCAGGCCGAGGCGCTCGTAGCGCGCGTTGCGGCCCTGGTTCGCGGCGGCGAACTCGGGCAGGATGCGCCAGATCGGCTGGTTCTTGTCGTAGTCGTCCTTGAACTGCTGCAGCGCCGTCACCAGCGTGTTCCAGCGGCCCTTGGTGATGCCGATGGTGAACATGATGAAGAAGGAATACAGGCCGCACTTCTCGACGATAACGCCGTGCTCCGCCAGATACTTGGTGACGATCGAAGCGGGGATGCCGTTCTCGCCGAACTTGCCGTCCAGCGACAGGCCCGGAGTGACGATGGTCGCCTTGATCGGGTCGAGCATGTTGAAGCCCGGGGCCAGGTTGCCGAAACCGTGCCAGTCGTCTTCCGCCTTGATGACCCAGTCTTCGCGCTCGCCGATGCCGTTGGCCGAGAAGCTGTTCGGGCCCCACACCTGGAACCACCAGTCCTGGCCGAATTCCTGGTCGATCTTCTTCATGGCGCGGCGGAAGTCCAGCGCTTCGAGGATGCTTTCTTCCACCAGTGCGGTGCCGCCCGGCGCTTCCATCATCGCCGCGGCGACGTCGCACGAGGCGATGATCGAGTATTGCGGCGAAGTCGAGGTGTGCATCAGGAAGGCTTCGTTGAAGGCGTCCTGGTCGAGCTGCACGGTTTCCGATTCGCGCACCAGGATTTGCGACGCCTGCGACAGGCCGGCCAACAGTTTGTGGGTCGACTGGGTCGAGAAGATCATCGACTTCTTGGCGCGCGGACGGTCCTTGCCGATCGCGTGCATGTCCTTGTAGAAATCATGGAAGGTCGCGTGCGGCAGCCAGGCTTCGTCGAAGTGCAGCGTGTCGATTTCGCCGTCCAGCATTTCCTTCAGCGTCTCGACGTTGTAGACCACGCCGTCGTAGGTCGATTGCGTGATGGTCAGGATGCGCGGCTTCTTGTTGACGGCTTCGCGGGCGAACGGATTGGCTTCGATCTTGCGACGGATGCTTTCCATCGTGAACTCTTCCAGCGGGATCGGTCCGATGATGCCGAGGTGATTACGCGTCGGCATCAGGAAGACAGGGATCGCGCCGGTCATGATGATGGAGTGCAGGATCGACTTGTGGCAGTTGCGGTCCACCACGACGATGTCGCCCGGAGCGACCGTCGAGTGCCAGACCATCTTGTTGGAAGTCGAGGTGCCGTTGGTGACGAAGTAGCAGTGGTCGGCGTTGAAGATGCGCGCGGCATTGCGTTCCGAATCGGCGACCGGACCGGTGTGGTCGAGCAGCTGGCCGAGTTCTTCGACGGCGTTGCAGACGTCGGCGCGCAGCATGTTTTCACCGAAGAATTGGTGGAACATCTGGCCGATCGGCGACTTCAGGAAGGCGACGCCGCCCGAGTGGCCGGGGCAGTGCCAGGAATACGAACCGTCCTGCGCGTAATGCACCAGCGCGCGGAAGAACGGCGGCGCCAGGCCGTCGAGGTAGGACTTGGCTTCGCGGATGATGTGGCGCGCCACGAACTCGGGCGTGTCTTCGAACATATGGATGAAGCCGTGCAGTTCGCGCAGGATGTCGTTGGGGATATCGCGCGAGGTGCGGGTTTCACCGTACAGATAAATCGGGATGTCGGCGTTTTTGTGGCGAATTTCGCCGACGAAGGCGCGCAGCGATTTCAGCGCGAAGTCGGTTTCCTCGGACGAGCCGGCGCCGAATTCTTCATCGTCGATCGACAGGATGAAGGCGGAGGCGCGCGATTGCTGCTGGGCAAACTGCGACAGATCGCCGTAGCTGGTCACGCCCAGCACTTCCATGCCTTCTTCCTTGATGGCGTCGGCGAGGGCGCGGATGCCCAGGCCGGAAGTGTTTTCAGAGCGGAAATCTTCGTCGATGATGACGATGGGGAAACGGAATTTCATAGGTTCTCCAGGAGAACGCATGTGAGATCAGAGGTATGCGTTCAGTTCAGTTAACACTTGGACTGCGCCTGGGCGAAAAGCTTACGCGCTCGGACGGTTGCTTTTTGATAGGGCAAACCGGTCAAAACAATGTCGCTGCAAGTTGAAAGGCAGGATCGGAATGTTCCGGATCCGGTGCGCTTCCAGCCTGGCAGAACCTTCGTGGACCTGTTGCTCGTGCTGGCGTTCCGGATCGCGGCGACGGTGCAGCGGAGGCAGGTTTTAAAAAGAAGCCGAATTTTCGCAGATATCGCCAAACGATGGGGCGAAAAATCCGCGCGTTCTTGTTGAAAATCAGGGAAAAACAACAAAAAGGCCTGCAGGCCTTTCAGCGTCTTTCGTATGTCACAAATGCGTAATTAAATCCCTGAGTAAATCCCTGAGCAAATCCTTGCGCAGACTCCTGTGTTTCAGCACGGTGGGTTTCACGCGCCGTCTCGCGCCACACCCCGGCGTCGATGGCCGGAAAGAAGGCGTCGCAGTCGAAGGCCTTGTCGATTTCGGTCACGATCAGGCGCGTCGCCAGCGGCAGCGACTCGGCGTAGATCTGGGCGCCGCCGATGATGAAGGCGTCGGCGCCGGCCACCAGCGCTGCGGCTTCTTGCAAGGATGACACTGTTTCGACGCCGGCGTGCGACCAGTCGCGGTTGCGCGTGATGACGATATTACGGCGATTCGGCAAAGGGCGTCCGATGGAGTCGAAGGTCTTGCGGCCCATGATGATGGGATGGCCCGAGGTGGTGCGCTTGAAGTGGGCGAGGTCTTCCGGCAGATGCCAGGGCAGGGTATTGTTGATGCCGATGCCGTTCTGGCTGTCGGTGGCGACGATGACGCACAGTGCGCCGGAGGCGGAAGGTGTAGGTGACATGCCGATACTTGTGTAGGATTGCCGAAGTCCGGCGCGCCTGATGGTCTTGCGTCGCCGGTGAGCGCGTCATATTACAGGACAGTCCGACCCGAATGGAACTTTATGGGGCGCAGCTGTCCTTATAGAGGTATCCCCGGTAGCGTCCGCAAGAACCTGGCCAGCCCGTATCCAGTGAGTCAGCGATGGTTCTTTGCGGCAACTTCGATGCCGGCGTAGCCTGCAGCACTGTTGCGGGAGGCCCATGGGCGCGGTAGCCCGGCCAACGCAGCGATCTTTCACGGTCTTGCCTGTTTCCCGACGAAGTGTTCGGTCAACTTGGGCAACATTGGGTAAACTACGCCATATTTCGAAACGTGGAAGCGCGTTATCGGACAAGAAAAACTGCATGTCAGACGGAAATCCAATGGTCTTATCTTTGTATCGGCGGGGCGCCTTGAAAGCTGCCGTCACATCCTCCCGTCTTCTGGGCCAGGTGCTCGTGCCGGCTGCGCTGACCGCGCTGCTGGCCTTATATGGAAACAATGCGGCGGCGTTCGACTTCAACGACGTCGCGGTGCGCGCCAAGGCGCTGGCTGGCAAGTCGTACAAGAAGCCGGCCGACAAATTGCCCAAGGAGATCAAGGATCTCAGCTACGAGCAAGCCAATCAGTTGCATTTTAAGCAAGATCGCGCCTACTGGCGTCCGGAAAAACTGCCCTTCGAGTTGTCATTCGTGCATCAGGGCGGCGGTTACGTCGAGCCGGTGCGCATCAATGAAATCGTCGGCGGCGGCGTGCGCGAGATCGCCTTCAATTCGGCCTTGTTCGATTACAGCCACACGCGCATTGATCCGCGCCGTGTGCGCAACATCGGCTTCGCCGGTTTCCGCATCCGCTATCCAGTCAATTCCGCGAAGGAAAAAGACGACGTCCTGACCTTCCTCGGCGCCAGCTATTTCCGCGCCATGGGCAAGGGCCAGGGCTACGGCATTTCGGCGCGCGGCCTGGCGCTCGACACAGCGCTGTATTCGGGCGAAGAATTCCCGCGTTTCACCGAGTTCTGGCTGGCGCGACCGAATCCGGGCGACAAGGAACTGACCATCTACGCGTTGCTGGATTCGCCGCGCGCCACCGGCGCCTATCGTTTCGTGCTGCGTCCCGGCGTGGACACGACCATTGACGTCAAGGCGCAGCTGTACCTGCGCGCCAACGTTACCAAGCTCGGCATCGCGCCGCTGACCAGCATGTTCTTCTTCGGCGAAAACCAGAACGGACCGAACGACGACTTCCGTCCCGAGGTGCACGACTCCGACGGCCTGTCGATCCAGTCCGGCACCGGCGAATGGATCTGGCGTCCGCTGGTCAATCCGAAACGCCTGCTGGTGACCGCGTTCAGCCTCGACAATCCGCTCGGCTTCGGCCTGATGCAGCGCGACCGCCAGTTCTCCAGCTATGAAGACCTGGATTACCATTACGAAGCGCGGCCGAGCACCTGGATCGAACCCAAGGGCAAGTGGGGCGCGGGCCGCGTAGAACTGGTGCAGATCCCGACGCCCGACGAGACCAACGACAACATCGTCGCGTACTGGATGCCGAACGCCATGCCCAAGCCGGGCCAGCCGTTCAACGTCGAGTACAAGATGTACTGGCAAAAGGAAAGCGAGAAAAAACCGCCGCTGGCCTGGGTGGCGCAGACGCGTCTAGGACACGGCTACCGCGCCAAGTCCGATGACAGCATCGGCATGTCGATCGACTTCGACGGCGGCGCGCTCAAGAAGCTGCCTGCCAATGCGAGGGTGGAGGGGACAGTGGAAAGTGACGGCAACGGCAAGATCGTGAGTGTGACAACACGACGCAACGACGTCACTGGCGGCTGGCGCATGGAGTTGAAACTGCGCCGCAATGAAGATAACAAGCCGGTCGAACTGCGCGGATTCCTGAGGAATGCCGCCCAGAGCGGCGCCGGCGCAACCCTGTCCGAAACGTGGAGCTACATATTACCCCCCAACTGAGGCACGCCTCCGACGCAGCACACGAATCTCACGCGTCGCAACAGCTGGAGCGTTACCTCGATCGCCTGCCGCTGACGCCTGAACAGCGCCAGGCGTTGCTCGCCCGCGTGGGCGAGCAGGATGCCGGCGACGCCATGGGCAACCTGCACGGCCTGCTGGCAGGAGAGCAGCACAATCTGCATGACAATCCCGCGCAGGACTCCGTCGCCGCCCGTCTCGAACTGACTTATCCGCGCGCGGCGGCCGACGCCATGGCGCCTGCCGCGCGAGCTCGCGCGGTTGAATCGCCAAGGCCGGTTCCGAGTCCCGGCGACAACATCAAGGTGGCGCCGCCGCTCAATCGCCGCTCGATGGTGCCGCGCCCCTGGGGCACGCTCAATCCATTGTCGCGCTGGGTCGAAGAAGCCACACGCGCCTTCGAGCAGCGCGCCGCACGCCGCAAGGGCCTGCCGCCGAAAGAACCGGCCTTCGTCGAAGATACCCTCGACCTGCCCGATTCGCCGGATCCGCGCGGCTACTGGACGCACAGCGGCAACGTGCGCCGGGTGGTGCTGCTGATCCTGATGCTGATGCAAAGCGCGCTGGCTACTTATTTCATGAGCGACGTGCTGCCGTATCACGGCGAGAAGCCGCTCGAAATGGTCATCCTCGGTTTGTTCGGCTTGCTGTTCTGCTGGGTCTCGGCCGGGTTCTGGACCGCCATGACCGGCTTCCTGGTGCTCATGCGCGGCGACGATCCGTATCTGATTTCGCACGAGCAGGCCGGACCGAAATGGATCGCGCCTGATGCGCGCACCGCCATCGTCATGCCGATCTGCAACGAAGACGTGGCGCGCGTGTTCGCCGGCTTGCGTGCGACCTACGAATCGGTGCAGCGCAGCGGCGACCTTGACCGTTTCGATTTCTTCGTCCTCAGCGACAGCGGCGAGTCCGATATCTGCGCCGCCGAAGTGCAGGCCTGGGCCGCGCTGTGCAAGGAAGTCGACGGCTTCGGCCGCATCTTCTATCGCCATCGCCGCCGTCGCGTCAAACGCAAGAGCGGCAACATCGACGATTTTTGCCGCCGCTGGGGCGCCGACTACCGCTACATGCTGGTGCTCGACGCCGACAGCGTCATGAGCGGACAATGCCTGTCGACGCTGGTGCGCCTGATGGAGGCGCATCCCGGCGCCGGCATCATCCAGACCGCGCCGCGCGCCGCCGGACGCGACACGCTGTACGCCCGCATCCAGCAATTCTCGACGCGCGTCTACGGCCCGCTGTTCACCGCCGGCCTGCATTACTGGCAACTCGGCGAGTCGCATTACTGGGGGCATAACGCCATCATCCGGCTGGCGCCGTTCATGAAGCATTGCGCGCTGGCGCCGCTGCCGGGCGAGGGCAACCTGTCCGGCCCGATTCTGTCGCACGACTTCGTCGAAGCCTCGCTGATGCGTCGCGCCGGCTGGTCGGTGTGGATCGCCTACGACCTCGACGGCAGCTACGAAGAAATGCCGCCGGCGCTGCTCGACGAACTCGGCCGCGACCGCCGCTGGTGCCAGGGCAACCTGATGAATTTCCGCCTGTTCCTGGCGCGCGGCATGCATGTGGTGCATCGCGCGGTGTTCGTCACTGGCGTCATGGCTTACCTGTCGGCGCCGTTGTGGGCATTGTTCCTGGCCTTGTCGACGGTGCTGCTGGCCACGCATACGCTGATCGATCCGCAATACTTCGTCGAGCCGCGCCAGCTGTTCCCGATCTGGCCCGAATGGCATCCCGAAAAAGCCTTGGCGCTGGTATCCGCCACCGCCACCATTCTGTTCCTGCCGAAGGTGCTCAGCGTGTTGCTGATCATCGTCAAGGGCGCGAAAGGTTACGGCGGCGCGCTGCGCGTGACGCTGAGCATGCTGATCGAATTGCTGTTCTCGATGATGCTGGCGCCGGTGCGCATGCTGTTCCACACGCGCTTCGTACTGGGCGCTTTCCTCGGCTGGGCGCTGAGCTGGAAGTCGCCGCCGCGCGCCGACAATGAAACCGGCTGGGGCCAGGCGGTGCGCCGCCACGGCGTGCACTCGGTGCTGGGTGTGGCCTGGGGCGCGCTGGTGTACTGGCTCAATCCGTCCTTCATCTGGTGGCTGATGCCGATCGCCGGTTCGCTGATGTTCTCGGTGCCGCTGTCGGTGCTGTCGAGCCGCGTTTCGTTCGGTCGCCTGTTCCGCCGTTTTCAACTGTTCGTGATCCCGGAAGAAGTCGACGCGCCGCGCGAACTGCGCGACACCGTGGCCCACCTCAATGCCACCGCACCGCTGCCCGGTTTCGTCGACGCCGTGGTTGATCCGGCTGTCAACGCACTGGTCTGCGCCGGCGCGCACGGCCATCCGCGCATGCCCGATCTCAGCCGCGCCGCCGGCGATTCGCTGGTGCTGCAGGCGCTGCGCCGCGGCCCTGCGGTGCTGACAGAGAAGCAAAAACATACCTTGCTCGACGATCCGCGCCTGCTGTCGGCGTTGCACTATGCCGTGTGGAGCCAGCCGACGCGGCACTCTTCCTGGCTGGCGTTGGCATGAGGAGGGAGCCCGTGGACAACCTCGACGACATGACTGCCGAAGATCGCCATCTGGGCGACCCGATCGACTCGGCTGCCGCCGAGCGCCGCCGCACGTTGGCGCGACGCGGTTGGAGTGGGCTGGCCCTGGTGCTGGTGATCGCCGCCGGCGTCGCCGGCTGGTACAGCTTCCGCCAGCGCCATCCGCAAGCGGTGCCGGTGCGACTGGAAACAGTGATCGCTGAACGCGCCGATATCGAGCAGGTGGTCAACGCCACCGGTAACGTCGCCGTGCAGAGTTACGTCGACGTCGGCACCAAGGTCTCCGGACAGATTTCCGATGTGTATGTCGGCATCGGCGAAACCGTCAAGGAAGGCAAGTTGCTGGTGACGGTCTCGCCGGTGGTGCAGGCCGGCCGGGTCGAAAACAACCGCGCCCAGATGGCGCGACTGAAAGCTGAGCTGGCCGGACAGAACGCCCAACTCGATTTCGCCCAGTTGCAATTCCAGCGCCAGACGCAGTTGAAAGCCGAGAACGCCACGCGGGAAGAAACCTACGAATCGAGCCGCATGGGCATGTACTCGGCGGCGGCCAAGGTGGACGCCATCAACGCGCAGATCCAGCAGCTCGACGCCGCCATGAAGGAAGACGAAGCGATCCAGAAGCAGACCCGCATCGTGGCTCCCATCGGCGGCACCGTGGTGGCCTTGTCGGCACGCGTCGGCCAGACCCTGTCGGCCAACCAGGATGTGCTCATGCGCATCGCCGACCTGAGCAAGATGAGCGTGCAGGCGCGCGTCGCGGAAGAAGATGTGACGCGCCTCACCAAGGGCATGACTGCCTACTTCACCACGCCCGGTTATCCCGGCAAACGCTGGGCCGGCAAGTTGCGCCAGATCATGCTGTTGCCTGCGGATGACAGCGGTCGCCAGGGCAAGAAGGCCTTCTACACGGTGTTGTTCGACGTCGCCAATCCGAGCCGCGAGCTGATGGCCGGCATGACCGCCGACGTCTTCTTCGTGCTGGAAAAGGCCGAACGCGCCGTCACCATTCCGGCCTCGCTGGTGGTCAAGCCGAACAACAAGGGCATGCAAAAACTCAAGGTCCTGCACGCTGACGGCAAGCTGGAAACGCGCGACGTGCGCATCGGCTTGCGCAACGCCGACAAGGCACAGGTCCTGACCGGCCTGGCCGAGGGCGAGCAGGTGTTGTTGCCGGCGTCGTCGGCAACAACAGTGGAGCCACCGCAGCCAGCACAGCAACAGCGCGGCAACGCCGGCTGATGACAGGTATTCGTTCATGATCTTGCCTCTTTCGTTTCCTTCGATGAAGCCCGTCGCGCTGGCTGCGCTGGCGTTGCTGTTGGCCGGCTGCGCCGCGACCCAGGTCGAGGTCGAACCGGTGCAGAAGGTCGATGTGCCCAAACAGTGGGGTGATGGTTCAGGCGCCAACGGCAAGGACGGCGCCGTGCAGCTGGTGCTCGACACCGACTGGTGGAAGCAGTTCGGCAGCGCCGAGCTGAGCAGCCTCGTCAACGAAGGTCAGCAGAACAATTTTGAAATCGCCGCCGCCATGTCGCGCGTGCGCCAGGCAGAGGCCAATGCGCGCATCGCCGGCGCGCCGTTGCTGCCCGATGCCGACATCGCCAGCAGCGCCAACCGCGCCTTGCCTTTGAGCGGCGGCAGTCCGACCACCTCCGCCAGCGGCATGCTGGAGATCAATTACGAAGTCGATTTCTGGGGCAAGAACAGGGCTGGCCTGGCAGCGGCGGAAGCCTCGCTGCGCGCCAACATGTATGACCGCGAAACCGTCGCACTGACGGTCACCAGCGGCATTGTTTCCACCTTCCTGCAAGTGCTGTCGCTGCGCGACCGTCTGCAGATTGCGCAGCAAAACGTCGCCAACGCCCAGCGCGTGTTGAAGCTCGTGGAAGCGCAAAGCCGCGCCGGCGCCGCCTCGCCGCTGGACCTTGCACGCCAGCGTTCAGCGCTCGCCAACCAGCAGGCGGCATTGCCCGACCTGATGCAGCAGGAGCGCGACGCGCAGACCGCGCTGGCGATCCTGCTGGGACGTCCGCCGCAGAATTTCAGCGTCGGTGAGAAAGGCCTGGCGACCATACAAATGCCGAAGATCGCCGCCGGTTTGCCGTCCGAATTGCTGACGCGCCGTCCAGACATTCGCCGCGCCGAAGCGCGCCTGGCCGAAGCCAACGCCAACGTCGCCGTGGCGCGCGCGGCGCTGTTCCCGAGCATCCGCCTGACCGGTTCCACCGGCGCGCAAAGCAATGCCTTGCTGTCGCTGTTCGACGGTCCCAACCTGCTCGCCAATCTGGGCGCCTCGCTGACGGCCCCGATCTTCGATGCGGGCCGCCTGAGCAGCCGCCGCGACCTTGCCGTGGCGCAGAAGCAGGAGTTGGTGCAGGTCTATCGCTCGGCGGTGGTAAGCGCCTTGTCGGAAGTCGAAAAATCATTGGGCGCGATCCGCAGCCTGGAAGAACGCTATCGCCTCAAGAACCAGGAAGTCGATCAGGCCCGCTTTGCGTTTGAGTTGTCGGAAATCCGCTATCGCAGCGGCGCCGAAGATCTGATGGTGGTGCTCGATACGCAGCGCATCCTGTCGGAAGCGCAGAATCAGCTGGGCCAGATCAAGCTGCAACGCCTGCAGGCCACGGTGTCGCTGTATAAGGCGCTGGGCGGCGGCTGGCGCGACGACGTACGCTACGGCAATCCCGGCACCGACTCGGGCGGCACCCCGCAAAAAATCAACGGCGCTTCCTGAGCGCCGTTCGATTCATTTCAGTACTTCATTTCAGAATTTCTTCAGAACAGGATCGCGCTCGTCGCTGGTCCGACTTCTACGTCCTGCATGTGCTGGGGACCATTCGCCTGCCCGGAAACAAGCAGAGGATAGAGCACGCCGATACCAACGATCATGATCGTGACCGCTGCGCACAGAGCGTCCCATGCCGGCAAACTTGGCAGTGCAAGCACCAGCAAAGTGCAGATGAATGTCAACAGAGCAATGTTTCTTCCTGAGCGCATGGGATTTCCCTTCGGGGCGGTGAGTGATTCAATATAGGACGTCGCGCCGCCGAAGGGAAATAACAAATGCAACTTAGCTTAGATGCCGTTAGATGAAGCTTAGATGCACACGAGCGCTTATTCCTTCTCAGCGATGAACGGATAGACGACGCCCGCCGCAATCGCGCCGACGACCGGCGCCAGCCAGAACAGCCACAGCTGCTCCAGGGCCCAGCCGCCCACGAACAAGGCCGGGCCGGTAGAGCGCGCCGGATTCACCGACGTGTTGGTTACCGGAATGGAAATCAGGTGGATCAGCGTCAGCGCAAGACCGATGGCGATGGGCGCAAATCCCGCCGCTGCGCGTTTGTCGGTGGCGCCGAGAATCACGATCAGGAAGAAGAAGGTCAGCACTGCTTCAATGATCAACGCCGCCCCCAGCGAATACAGACCAGGAGAATGCGCGTCGTAGCCGTTGGCGGCAAAACCGCTCGTCACCAGGTCGAAACCCGGCTTGCCGCTGGCAATACAGGCCAGCACGGCGCTGGCGATTACCGCGCCCGCCAGTTGCGCCGCGATGTAGGGCGCGATGTCGCGCACGGGGAAGCGACGCGCGGTGGCAAGGCCGATGGTGACGGCCGGATTGAAGTGTCCCCCGGAGATATGCCCGAGCGCGTAAGCGCCGGTGAGCACGGTCAAGCCGAACGCCAGTGAGACGCCCGCAAAGCCGATGCCGAGACCGGGAAAGCCGGCCGCCAGCACGGCGCTGCCGGTGCCGCCGAAGACCAGCCAGAACGTGCCGATGAGTTCAGCCGCCAGTTTTTTTGAGAGATGCATTGTTTGCCCTTTTTCGATTGGTTGGATGTGGCATTGCCGGGGTGAGCGGCAATGGAGCAAGAGCTTATGGCTGCTCGACGTGAATCCAAGGTGCAGCGGGCAGAAAGGGGGGAAATTCAAAAATGCGTCGGCGATTTGCTTGAATTTATTGGAAGGGGCAGGCGGAGGAATAGATGCACGATGTACAAAAACAAAAACGCCTGCGATTGCAGGCGTTTTGACGTTCGGAGAAAGCGGGCGTCAGACTGCTACGGGCGCCTTGATATGAGCCTGGGCTTCGTAGCCGGTGATCTCGAAATCATCGAACTGATAATCGAAGATGGTATCGGGTTTGCGCTTGATGACCAGTTTCGGCAACGGGCCGGGCGTACGCGCCAGTTGTTCTTGCACCTGTTCCATGTGATTGGAATACAGATGGCAGTCACCGCCGGTCCAGACGAAGTCGCCGACCTCGAGGCCGGTCTGTTGCGCCACCATATGGGTCAGCAGCGCGTAGGACGCGATGTTGAACGGCACGCCGAGGAAGATATCGGCGCTGCGCTGGTACAACTGGCAGGACAGCTTGCCGTCGGCCACGTAGAACTGGAAGAAGGCATGGCAGGGCGGCAACTTCATCTGCGGGATGTCGGCCACGTTCCATGCCGACACGATCAGGCGGCGTGAGTCCGGATTGTTCTTGATCTGGCTGACGACCTGCGCGATCTGGTCGATATGCTCGCCGTTGGGTGCGGGCCAGGAGCGCCATTGGTAGCCGTAGATCGGTCCGAGGTTGCCTTCCGGATCGGCCCATTCGTCCCAGATCTTGACGCCATTTTCTTTCAGATAAGCAATGTTGGTCGAGCCGGCCAGGAACCAGATCAGTTCATGCACGATGGACTTGATGTGCAGCTTCTTGGTGGTCAGCAGGGGGAAGCCTTCCTGCAGGTTGAAGCGCATCTGGTGGCCGAACACGGAGCGCGTGCCGGTGCCGGTGCGGTCGGTTTTTTCGGTGCCATGTTCGTAGACGTGGCGCATGAAATCGAGGTATTGGCGCATGGGATTTGGTGCTGATGGAATGAGGGGGATTGTAACTTATTTGGGGGAGGGGGCAGGGTTTGGGCGGGGCTCGGGGCTTGTCGGTTGTTCCGACTGGCGGTTCGTCGGTAGCTTGAGTTGTTTGTTCTTCGGACGACCCTGCCGGGTGCGGCCCGGCAGCCGCTCACTTTCTTTGCTTCGCCAAAGAAAGTAAGCAAAGAAAGGCGACCGCGATTCGCCGCCCCGCTACGCGGGGTTCCCGTTGATGCCACGCACAAATCGGGAAGGGAAACAAACTCGCTACGCTCAGACAAGTTTCCCTTCTTTATCCGATTTATGCGCGTCACCAACGGCGACTCATAAGCGGAATTCTTTTTTCGGCTCGCTCCGCATTGCCTTGGGTGGCTCGCCTTCGGCATCGTGATTATCATTCTTGGTTTTATTGGTGGCGGAGGACTGCGACCATCGCTCCATCTCCGTCCCCTGGCGATGCGAAGCGAGCCAGTCTGGAAGTCCGCTTGCGAGTAGCCGGTGGCGGCAGGTGCAAATCGGATAAAGAGGGGAAACTTGTCTGAGCGCAGCGAGTTTGTTTCCCCTCCCGATTTGTGCCTGCCGACGCCGGGAACCCCCGCAGGGGGCTACGAACTTGCGGTCGCTTCTTTTGCTTACTTTTCTTGGCGAGACAAGAAAAGTGAGTAGCCGCCGGGCTACCCCCGGCAGGGTAGTCCGAAGAACAAACAATAGAAGCTATCCAAAAACGGAAGTCGGAACAACCGTCACAGAAGAAGATCAAGCGTCACGCTCACTTCTCCACACCCTTCCTCACAGCCGCCACCTGCTCAGCACTAACCGCCCCAGCATGATTCCCCCAATTCCCGCGAATAAAGCTGACCACCTCCGCCACCTCCTGATCACTCAACCGCCACCCAAACCCCGGCATCCCCATCGGCGAAGGATCCGACTTGGTGGAAGGCATCGCGCTACCCGCCAGCACCACATGAATCAGCGACGTCGGATCCGCCACATTGACCACCGCATTCTTGCCCAGCGCCGGGAAAGCCTTCATCGCCCCGGTGCCGTCCGAGCGATGGCAGGCGTTGCAGTTGTTGAGATATACCAGTGCACCGGCGGTCTGCAGCTTGCCTGAACGCAGCTCCAGCGTGGCCGGCTGATCCGCGCCGGCGGCGTTGGACGCCGCCGTCGCTACCGGCGCCTTGGCGGCGCCGTCAGCCGGCTTCTTGCCCGGCAGGCTGCTCAGGTATTCGCCGATGGCCAGCAGGTCGGCGTCGCTGAGATGCTGCGTGCTATCGTTGATGACCTGGCTCATTGCGCCGAACGCCGCGCCGTCGGTGGTGCGGCCGGTGCGCAGGTAGGACGCGATCTGTTCCTTGTTCCAGCGGCCCAGGCCGTCCTTGTCGTTGCGCAGGCTGGGCGCGTGCCAGTTGTCCAGCGTATAGCCGGACAGGAAGCCGTCATCGCTGCCGTCCAATGATTTCTCCTGGCCGAAACGACCGTGCGGCGTATGGCAGGCGCCGCAATGGCCGAGGCTTTGCACCAGATAGGCGCCGCGATTCCAGCTGATGCTTTGAGTCGAGTCGGCCTTGAACGGCTTGCTTTCGAAGAACAGCATGTTCCATCCCGCCATCAGGATGCGCATGTTGAACGGGAACGGCAACGCCGTCTTCGGATTGTCCTGCTGCACCGGCTTCACGCCCTGCATGAAGTAGGCGTACAGCGCCGAGACGTCCTCGTCGCTGAGCTTGGCGAATGAGGTGTAAGGCATCGCCGGATACAAGCGCACGCCGTTGCGACCCTTACCCTTGCGCAGCGCCGAGGCGAAATCGTCGTAGCTGTAGTCGCCGATGCCGGTCTGCTTGTCCGGCGTGATGTTGGTCGAATAGATGGTGCCGAACGGCGTGTTCATCGCCAGGCCGCCGCTGAACGGCGCTTTGCCCTTGACCGTGTGGCAGGCCATGCAGTCGCCGGCGCGCGCGAGATATTCGCCGCGCTGGATCTGCTGCGGTTGCGGTGTCGACGGCGTCGGGTTGACGGTCTGCGCGGCGGCGATTGTCGACAGGCTCAGCGTTGCGGTCGCCAACAGGGCCCGTGTCGCCTGCGTGAAGAGGAGCGCGCTCATGCTTGCACCAGCGGGCCGGGGTTTTTCAGATAGCGCTCGCGGATCGCGGTCGCCGACCAGTATGCCAGCGCGCCGACCATGCCGGTCGGGTTGTAGGCCCAGTTCTGCGGGAAGGCGCTGGCGCCCATGATGAACAGGTTGTGCACGTCCCACGATTGCAGGTATTTGTTGATCACGCTGTTGTCGGGGCGGTCGCCGCAGATGGCGCCGCCGGTGGTGTGGGTGGTCTGGTAGGGGCGCACATCGTAGTGTTCGCCGGACTTGCCGGCGCTGGCGTGCATGAGTTTCGGCTTCATCGCCTTGGCGACGTCGACCACGCGATCGGTGACGTACTGGGTCATGCGGATTTCGTTTTCCTTCCAGTCGAACGTCATGCGCAGCAGCGGCAGGCCCCACGCATCGCGATACGTCGGATCGAGGTCGAGGTAGTTGTCGCGATTGGCCATGACCGATCCTTCCGAACCGATATTGAACGAGTGCAGGTAATTGTCCTTGAGCGCCTTCTTCCAGCCGCTGCCCCATTTGGGCGTGTCGGGCGGCACGATGGATTGCCCGATCGGACGGCCGCCCGTGACCATCGCGCTGATGTAGGCGCCGCCGACGAAACCGTGCGGACCATGGTCGAAATTGTCGCCGTTGAAATCGTCCAACACCTGGCCGCCGGCGCCGGCGCCCGCGAACGGATTGATCGCCACGTCCTTGTCGAAGAACAGCGATACCGAACTGTTCTTCTGATACGCGTAATTCTTGCCGACCACGCCTTCGCCGGTCTTCGGATTGTAGGGTTTGCCGATGCCCGACAACAGCAGCAGGCGCACGTTGTGCATCTGGTAGGCGCACAGGATCACCAGGTCGGCCGGCTGTTCGACCGAGCGTCCCTGTGCATCGATGTAGGTGACGCCGGTGGTGGTCTTGCCGTCGCTCGCAAGATTGATCTTGGTGACGTAGGACTTGTCGCGCAGTTCGAAATTGGGCTTCTTCAGCAGCGCCGGGAGGATACAAGTTTGCGGCGACGCCTTCGAATACATGTAGCAGCCGAAGCGCTCGCAAAAGCCGCAGTAGTTGCACGGCCCGAGTTGCATGCCGTAGGGATTCTGGTAGGCCTGTGAGGCGTTGGCGGCGGGAATCGGGAAGGGATGATAACCCACTTCGCGCGCGGCTTTCTCAAAGAGATTGGCGGCCGCGTTGTTCTTCAGCGGCGGCAGCGGATAGTCGCGCTTGCGCGGCGCTTCGAACACATTGCCGCCCTCGATGATCTTGCCGTCGATGTTGCCTGCCTTGCCCGACACGCCGGCGATGTATTCGAAGCGGTCGTAGAACGGTTCCAGTTCGGCATAGGTCATCGGCCAGTCCTGGATCGTCATGTCGACCGGGATGAAATGCTTGCCGTAGCGCTGCTCGTAATGGCTGCGGATCTGCAGCTCGGCATCGTAGGCGCGCCAGGTGACGCCGTTCCAGTGCACGCCGGCGCCGCCGACGCCGTTGCCGAGCAGGAAGGAGCCGAGCTGGCGATACGGCAGCGCGTCTTCGTCGGGCGAGTGGCGCACCGTCACGGTTTCCTTGCTGAGGTTTTGCATCAGCTTGTAGCGCTGCGCATAGGTGAGTTCGTCGGCGATCTTGGGATAGGCGAAGTCGGGATTGGTGTCGCGGTTTTCACCGCGCTCCAGGCCGACTACGGTGAGGCCGGCTTCGGTCATTTCCATGCCCATGATGGAACCGCTCCAGCCCATGCCGACCAGGACCACGTCTACTTTCGGTTTGGTGATGTCTGCCATGCTGTTCTTCCTTGTTCTTGTTGTGGGTGAGGCGTTGCCTCACTCAGTTCCTTGACGTCTTAGCTACCTTCTTAGCTACATTAGCTACGCTTGCCGATGCTCACCGGACCATACGGATAGACCTTGTCGGCCGGGCCGACGAAGTCGAGGAAGTCCGCGCGCGCGCCGGGGAAGCCGATCATCTTCCAGCTGGCCATGCCCTTGTTGCCGCCGTGGATCGGGTCCGACAGGTAGCCTTCCTTGGTGTTCTGCAGCAGGAAGGTGAAGAACCACTGCGCCGACACCTGCTCGAATTTCAGCGTGCCGCCGTCCATATCCTTGAAGAGCTGTTCCTGTTCGGCCGGAGCCAGTTGCGCGAAGGTCTTGCCGCTGAAATTCTTGCGGCAGTGTTCATTGAGTGCGGCGATGCCGGCGCGATATAGCTCACGCGGCGGCATGCTGGCCTGGTAGCCGAACAGCGCCGGCGCGTCGCCCTTGAACGGTCCCTGCATGTACCAGTTGGAGGCGTGGCCGAAGCCTGACTCCATCTGGCCGTCGATGAAGGCGGCCACGTTCAGTTCTAGCGCACCCGGTCCTTCCGGATCGGCCGGAATCAGGCGGTCGACGGCAGCCTTGAGGAAAGTCCATTCATCGGCATTGAAGTAGCGCGGCTGGTAGTCCGCACTTGCGGCGCCGATATCGGCGGTTTGCGCTGCCGATGGCAGCAGCGCGGCGGTAGTCAGTGCAGATGCTGCCGGAACGATGGCGATGGTCTTGAAGAGGAATCCGCGGCGTGAAGCTACGCCGGGTTCGCTGGGAGGCGGGTTATCTTTTTTCATTGTTCACCTGGGCTGGTTAGCACGCGGCGCGACACGAACTGCGACTGCCTGTTCGAGCGGTTGCGGACCTGCTGCGCCGTTTACCTGGGGTCGGCTGAAGCAAGAAGCTTCGGCCTTTTTGTTTTTGCTGAAAGTTCGACCGGGGCGGTCGCAATGATGTTCCGCAGGCAAGCATGCCGCCGTCAGACTCGCTTTCACAAGCTGACAGCGGGACAGACATAGAACCGGCGAACTGACGGAGAAATGACGTCATCTGAAACCATCTTCTTCGATCCAAAAAGAAAGCTGACGATAAAAGAAAAATAAAAAAAACGGCGCTCACAAAATCGTGAAGCGCCGCGGGAGATAAAAAGTAAAGCTGCTCCTACATGGCCTGTAGGAGTGGACTGAAGAGGCGTGTAGGTGAGGTGGTAGGCAGTGGTCGGGACGGCTCGCTCAGAAGCCGACGTTGTCGCCGCCTTTGAGCTTGAGCATCTGACGTGCGTCGTCAGGGGTCGCCACTTCCAGCGACAGCGCCTCGATCACGGTGCGGATGCGTTTGACTTGCGCGGCGTTGCTTTGCGCCAGCTTGCCCGGACCGTCCCACAGCGAATCTTCCAGGCCGACGCGGGTATGTCCGCCCATCGCCGCCGACATCGTGGCGATCGGGATCTGGCCGCGGCCGGCGCCCAGCACCGACCAGTAGTAGTCGTCGCCGAACAGGCGGTCGGCGGTGCGCTTCATGTGCATCACGTCTTCGACATCGTTGCCGATGCCGCCGCGCAGGCCGAATACCGACTGGATCAGGAACGGCGGCTTGATCAGGCCGCGGTCGATGAAGTGGGCGGCGGTGTAGAGGTGGCCGATGTCGTAGCACTCGATCTCGAAGCGGGTCTGGTTGGCGCTGCACGATTCAAGGATGTAGGCGATGTCCTTGAAGGTGTTGCGGAAGATGCGATCGTCGGATTCGGCGAGGTAGGGCTTTTCCCAGTCGTACTTGAAGTCCTTGAAACGCTGCAGCATTTCATACAGGCCGAAGTTCATCGAGCCCATGTTGAGGGAGGCGACTTCGGGTTTGAGTTGCAGTGCCGGTTGGAGGCGTTCTTCCACGCCCATGGTCGGGGCGCCACCGGTGGTGAGGTTGATGACGACGTTGGATTTGGCCTTGATCTGCGGGAGGAATTTGCGGAATTCTGCCGGGTCTTGCGTGGGCTTGCCGTTTTGCGGGTCGCGGGCGTGCAAGTGGACGATGGCGGCGCCGGCTTCTGCCGCGCCCAGGGCTGCGTCGCGGATTTCATCCGGCGTGATCGGCAGGTGGGGGGACATGGAGGGCGTGTGGATCGCGCCGGTGACGGCGCAGGTGATGATGACTTTTTTGGGTTTGCTCATTTGGTTCTCCTGGTGATTGTTGGTTTGAGTTCGTTTGGTTCGAGTTCTTTTTTTGTAGCTAATTCTGTTTTCTCTTCGGACTACCGGGGTTGCCGGGGGCGGCCCGGCAGCCGCTCACTTTCTTTGCTTCGCCAAAGAAAGTAAGCAAAGAAAGGCGACCGCGATTCGCCGCCCCGCTGCGCGGGGTACCCGTTGGCGCCGCACTCAAATCGGGAAGGGAAACAAACTCGCTGCGCTCAGACAAGTTTCCCTTCTTTTTCCGATTTGAGCACGTCACCAACGGCGACTCATAAGCGGAATTCTTTTTTCGGCTCGCTTCGCATTGCCTTGGGGGCTCGCCTGCGGCATCGTGATTCTTTTCCTTCTTTTCAGCTAATTACGTTGCTTGCTTCCGCTTGTGCGCCACCAGCCCCATCAATCGGTTGTCGCGCCAGCGCGAACGTTCTTCCAGTTGATCGGCTTTGAGCACGGAGCGGCGTTCGTCTTCGATCTGTTTCAGTGTTGCTGCATTCCATTCGTTCGGCAATTGCGTCTTCGCTACGTCGCGGTACGTGTGGCCGTAGCGGTTGGCGTAGTCGATCACGCCTTCCGGTGCGTTGAGATCGATGGTTTCGAACGGGCCCATGAAGGACCAGCGCAGGCCGAGGCCATCTTTCAATACCTTGTCGAGGTCTTCGGAGGAGGCGTAGCCGTTTTCGTACAGGTTCAGCGCTTCGTTGAGCACCGCGCCCTGGATGCGGTTGAGCAGGAAGCCGGTGATTTCCTTTTTCAACAATACCGGCGACTGGCCGGCGCGGGTGTAGATGTCGTGGGCACGCTTGACTGTTTCATCTGATGTCCACGGCGCAGGCGCCAGTTCGACCAGCGGCACCAGGTACGGTGGATTGACCGGATGGGCGACCAGGATGCGGTGGCGGCCGGGCAGGTGTTCGGAGAACTCCGAGGTCGGGATCCACGAGGTCGAGCTGGTGAGGATGGTGTCGGGTGCGGCCAGCTTGTCCATTTCGGCGAAGATCTGGCGTTTGACTTCGACGGTTTCCTTGACGTTCTCTTGCACCAGCGCCGCGCCCTTGAGTGCTTCGGCCAGGGTGTCCACCGGCTTGATGCGGGCCAGCACGACCTCGGGCGTTTCAGTGATCAGGCCATGTTTGGCCAGGTCGCTGATGTTGTCGTGCAGGAGCTTGGTGCAGGCGCTGAGCGCTTCCGGCACGGCGTCGTAGATGGCGACGCTGCAGCCGGCGCGGGCGAAGACGATGGCCCAGGCGCGGCCGATCAGGCCGGCGCCGATGACGGCGATTTTTTCATTCATGCTGTCTCCTCGAATGGGTGCCAAATCAACGTGATTAGCCAAGATGCTCGACATTACCGCAGACCGACAAACTCTGCCCGCTGATGGCCGAGCCGGCCGGCGAGCAGATGTAGATGATCTGGTTGGCGATGTCTTGCGCGGTCACCATCTTGCGCATTGAGACCTTGGACAGCAGGCGCTCGCGCATTTCTTCGTGGCCGATGTTGTAGGACGCTGCCTTGGCAGCGATCACGCGCTCCTGGCGCTCACCGGCGACGATGCCGGGCAGGATGGCGTTGACGCGAATGTTGGACGGGCCGAGCTCCATCGCCCAGCTTTCGGTCAGGCCTATGACGCCGAACTTGGAGGCCGAGTAGGGCGTGCGCAGCGGGAAGCCGAGACGGCCGGCGGCCGACGAGATGTTGACGATGGAGCCGCCGCCGGCTTTCTTGAGCAGCGGCACCGCGCGGCGCGTGCACAGGAAAGGGCCGGTCAGATTGACGGCGATGGTCTGGTCCCAGGCCGACAGTTCGGTCTCTTCGACCTTGGCGGTCGGACCGGCGATGCCGGCATTGTTGACCAGCACGTCGAGCGTGCCCCAGCGTTGCGTCAGTTCGGCGAACATGGCGTCGACCTGCGACTCGTTGGCGACGTCGGTCTTGCTGTAGCTGACCGGCGCGTCGGCGAACTGCTTGCGCGCGCTGTTGAGGAAGTCGTCGCTGACGTCGCAGATGTGGACGTGCGCGCCGGCCTCGACGAAGGAAGCGGTGATGGCCAGGCCGATGCCTTGGGCGCCTGCGGTGACGACGACGCGTTGATCTTTCAAACTGGTGTTCATGTTGGTCCTTGTTACTTGAAAAAATGAGAAATTACAGCCAGAGAATCTGTTTGCGGTACGTGAGATCGGTCAGCAGCGGTTCGGCAGGGCCGGTGTGGAACACCGCACCGCGTTCCAGCGCAAACACACGGTCGGCCAGCGCCAGCACGAGGTCGAGGTTGTGCTCGACGATGACGATGGAGACTTCCTTGCGCAGTTGATCGAAGACGGTGAACAGCTCCTGCACCACAGCCGGCGCGAGACCTTCGAAGGGCTCGTCCAGCAGCAACAGCCTGACGTTGCCCGACAGGGCGCGCGCCACCGCCACCATTTGCTGCTCGCCGCCGGAGAGGAAGTCGGCCGGTGTATGCAGGCGCTCTTTCAGGCGCGGGAAGTAGTGCAGGATTTTTTCTTCGCTCCAGGCGATGCCGTTGCTGGAATCGGTCTTGCGTGCGAGGCGTCCCAGCGAAAGATTTTCCGCCACCGTCATGCCGGCAAACAGGCCGCGTCCTTGCGGCACGTAGCCGATGCCCAGGCGCGCGATGTCGGGCGCACTGAGACCGGCGATGTCCTTGCCGTTGTAGCGGATGGCGCCCGAAGCAGGCTTGAGCAAACCGGTCAGCGCTTTGAGCAGCGTCGACTTGCCGGCGCCGTTGCGGCCGAGCAGGGCGACGATTTCGCCTTCGCGCACTTCCAGCGTGGCGTCGTTGAGGATGTGGCTCTTGCCGTAGAAGGCGTTGACCTTGTCGAAGGCCAGCAGCTGCGGACGTTCCTGTGCATCGCCTGCCACCCGTCCGGTGACCGGCGGCGTACCGGTGCCGGTGTAGATCTCTTGTACGCGCTGGTCGGCGCGTGCTTCGTCCGGCGTGCCCGACATCAGCACGCTGCCCTGGTTCATCACCGTTACCTGTTGCGAGAAGCCGAGCACGCGGTCGATGTCATGTTCGACGATCAGCACCGGGATGTTCTCGGCGATGATCTTCACGAGGCGCGACACGCGTTCGCGTTCGGCGGCGGCGAGGCCGGCCAGCGGTTCATCCATCAGCAGCACGTGCGGCTTCGATCCCAGCGCGATGCCTAGATCGACCAGGCGCTGGCCGCCGTAGGACAGTGCGCCGCCTTCGATCTGGTCGATGCCCTTGAGTCCGAGGAAGCGCATCAACTCATCGGTCTCGGCGTGGATCTCGGGATAGCTGTCGATGTCCTTCCACATGTTGAAGCGCGAAGCGTGGCGCGCTTGCAGGGACAGCCGCAGGTTTTCGTAGATGCTCAGGCCCTTGAACAGGTTGGTGATCTGGAACGAGCGCGCGAGGCCGCGTTGGCAGATCTGGCCCGGCGTCAGGCCCTGGATTTCTTCACCGTTCAGTTTCACTGTGCCGTGGTTGGGCACGAACATGCCGGAGATCAGGTTGAAGGTCGTGGTCTTGCCTGCGCCGTTGGGACCGATCAGTGCATGGATTTCGCCGGCATGCAGATTGATCTGTGCGCTTTTGACCGCCTGGATGCCGCCGAAGCGGATGTCGACATCCTTGACCTCCAGCACCAGCCCGTCTTGGCGAGGTGGTTGCAGGAACGCAGGCAAAGGCAGGCCGTCGACGATCTGGCGCTGGCTCATCGCCGCGCCGACTTCGGCCGGCGGACGCAGGCGACGCTTGACCTGCTGCCATATTCCGACCAGCCCGGTCGGCGAGAACAGGATGAAGCCGACGAAGGCGAGGCCGAACCACAGCAGCCAGTTCTCGGTCCAGATCGACAGGCATTCGCGGAACAGGATGTAGAACAGCGCGCCCAGCGCCGGGCCGAGGAAGCTGCGCATGCCGCCGATCACCACCATCGCCAGCAACTCGCCGGAGAACGCGACCGAGGTCGGTTCGGCCGAGGCGAAGCGGTGATGGAAGGCCAGCAACGCTCCCGCCAGGCCGGTCACGCTGGCCGACACGATGAACATGATCAGCTTGTAGACGATGGTGCTGTAACCCTGGAAGCGCGCACGCTGCTCGTTCTCGCGGATCGCCACGATGGTGTGGCCGAACGGCGAGCGGATCACGCGTTGCAGCACGTACAGCACGATCAGCGCAATCACGCTGACGAAGACGAGGAAGGGAATCGACTGATCCAGATCGATGCCGGCCACGACCGGGCGCACCACATTGCCGAGTCCCGATTCGCCGCCGGTGAAGTCAGTCCAGCGGAAGGCGATCGCAAACGTCAGCGCCGACAAGGCCAGCGTCAGCAGCGAAAAGTACACACCGCGCCGGCGCAGGATCAGGAAGCCGACGATCGCCGCCGACACCGCAATGAAGGCGATAGTGAACAGCATCGGTGCCACGATCTGGCCGGGGAACCAATATTTCTGCGACAGCGCCGCCGCATAAGCACCGACGCCGAACCAGGCGCCATGGCCGAACGAGGTCAGGCCTGTGTAGCCTACCAGCAGATTCAGGCCCATCGCCGCGATGGCGTAGATGACGACGTCGGTGGAGGACGACATGGTCAGGCCCAGCAGTTGCAGCAGGATGGGGACGATGATCAGCGCCAGTGCGCCGATCCACAGGGATTGATATTTGTTGTACATGTCCGCTCTCATTCAAAACGTTCGATGCGCTCGCCGAGCAAGCCGCGCGGACGGAAGATCAGGACCAGCAGCATCAGCAGATACATCGACGCTTCGCCGGCCGGCGCATAAAACTGGATCGTGATGCCGCGCACCACGCCCACCAGCAACGCCGCCAGCACCACGCCCCAGAAGCTGCCGAGTCCGCCGATCACCACCACGACGAAGGCGGCGGTCATGATTTCCGCGCCCATGGCCGGATGCACGCCGGAGATCGGCGCGAACAGCACGCCGGCCAGCGCAGCCAGACCGACGCCGAGCATCACGATGGCCGTCATGTAGGGCTGCAGCTTGATCCCGAGCACCGCCACCATGTCGGGCTTTTGCACGCCGGCGCGCACCACGCGGCCGAACGAAGTCTTGTTGAGCAGTATCCAGATCAGCGTCAGCGCGACGATGACCGCCGCCAGCATCAGCAGGCGGTATTTGGAATACATGAAATCGCCGACCATGATCTGGCCCTTGAGCGCGGGCGGGATCGATGCCGGCAACGGCGATGCGCCCCAGAAAATGCGGATCACCTGTTCCGCCACCATCGCCAGCCCGAAGGTCAGCAGCAGGCCGAGGATGGGATCGGCCGAATAGAAGCGGCGCAGCAGGAAGCGCTCGAACAGGATGCCGATCAGCGCCACCAGCAGGGGCGAGATGATCAGGGCGCCGGTGAAGCCGAGGTACTTGGTGATCTCCACCGCGAGGTAGGCGCCGATGGCATAGAAGGCGCCGTGCGCCAGATTGACCACGCCGCCGAGACTGAAAATCAGCGACAGTCCAAGCGCGATCAGCAGGTAATACCCGCCGACCAGCAGGCCGTTGAGGATTTGTTCCAACAGGAAAACGATTTGCATTGCTGCTCCGGAGGGGAGTACGGGAAAAAACGAGTGACGCACGAAACCTTCCGCCGTCGCTCCGGCATGCACCGGAGCGACGGCGACGGTTCACCTGGACTCAGGTGAACGTGCAGGCGTTCTCTTGCATGGTCGGCGCGAGGATTTCCAGCGACTCATTCGGTCCCGGCACCGACGAGCCGAGCAGCATGAAGTCCCATTTGTCCTTGACCTGCGCCTTCGGCTTCGGCGTGACGGTGTACATCTCCTGCAGCAACTGGTGATCCCAGGCGCGATAGACGCCCTTGCGCGCTTTCAGCACGTCGACCTGCGCGCCCTTTTCGAAGTAGTCGATCAGCTTGGCGGTGTCGAGCGTCTTGGTTTCGGTGATCGCCTGCACGATCGAACGGAAGGCGACGTATTCGCCCCATGCCTGGTTCTCCGGCGGTTTGCCGAATTTCTTGGTGAAGGCGGCGACGAAGGCCTTGGCCGACGGCGCATTGACGTCGTGGTGCCAGGTGGTCGGCCAGGTGCCGGCGAAGCTGTCCGCACCCGCGCCCCATGCCACCGCCGTGTCGAAGCCGAAGCCGGCAATCGGGAACGGCAGGCCGAACTCCGAGTATTGCTTGATGAAGTTGGTAATCTGGTTGCCGGCCAGGTTGGAGATGACCAGGTCCGGTTTGGCCTGGCGGATTTTCAGCAGGTAAGGGCTGAAGTCGGTGGCGTCGGTCGGCACCAGCTCGTCATTGGCGATCGTGCCGCCGTTGGCGGAGACGAAGGATTTGGCGGCGCGCAGCAGGTCGTGGCCGAAGGCGTAATCGGCCGACAGCGCGTACAGCTTCTTGCCCTTGATCAGGTTGTCGCGCAGCAGCGAGCGGCCGCAGGCCTTGACGTAGGTCGAGTTGGCGGCCTCGATGTGGAACATGTATTTGTTGCAGCTCTTGCCGCGCAGCTCGTCGGAGTTGCAGCCGGTGTTCATGAACAGCTTCTTGTTGCGCTGCGCGACTTGCGCGATGCCCAGCGCCGAGGCGGACGAGATTTCGCCGATCAGCACGGCCGCACCATCGCGTTCCAGCAGGCGCTGCGCCTTGGAGGAGGCGGTCGGCGGATTGACCGAGTCTTCCGAAATCAGGGTGAGTTGGCGCCCCAGCAGGCCGCCGGCCTTGTTCTGTTCCTCCACCGCCAGCGTGATGCTCATGACGGCGTATTCGCCCAGCGGGCCGAGGAAACCGGTGCGCGGAGTCAGGTGGCCGATGATGATTTTGTCCGACTGCGCCTTGACGATGGCGGGGAAGCCCATTGCCGACGTGGCGGCGACGGCGGCGCCGGCTTTGAGTACGGTGCGACGGCCGGGCGACAGGATCTTGCTGTTGTCTTGTTCCATGGTGCATACCTCCTAAGGGTCCGGCGCGAGCCGGGTGTCTCGATGAAAAGCCGGTAACGGCAGTGGGCTGCCGGAACGGCTTGTTTTCTTATGGAGTGCTGGTTGCAAGCAGGACAAGGCGGGAAATGATTGGAAAGACACAGTCATCGCTGTTGTCGGCCCGATCGGCTTCCGTCTCGTGATTTTTGCAACAGCCTCTTTTTTATGTCAGTTATTTGACATGTGATCAAATGTATTCGATAGAATTGGGATGTGTCAATCGGCGATGCAGCACGGTTGGACAAGTTTGCGGCGCCGGATGTCGCTGGGAAAAGCTGCGTCCCGGGAGGGTGTCAAACCATCGTAACCGCGCTGCGGTGCTGCATTGGAAGAGAAGAGCGGAAGAAGGCGACTGCTATAATCCGCGGCAATTTTGAATAACAGACGCATTTCATCGGCACGGATGAAATGGTTTCAAGTGAGAAGCCGGGGACCATGGAACACACGATACTTGCGGACCTTTCGCAGATACGCAAAATCACCCACGCCACGCTGTCGCAGCGCGTGTATGAAGATGTGCGCGAGCTGCTGCTGGCAGGACAAGTCCGCCCCGGTCAGAAGCTGACGCTGAAAAGCCTGTCGGAGGCGCTCGGCACCAGCCAGATGCCGGTGCGGGAAGCGATCCGCCAGCTGTCCGCGGAAGGGGCGCTGGAAATTTTGCCCAACCGCGCCGTGCGCGTGCCGCTGATGACCAAGGACAAATTCCGCGAACTGCTCAAGATCCGGCTGGCGCTGGAAGGGCTGGCGGTCGAGCACGCGGCGCAGAACATTTCGGTCGAAGGCCTGCAGGCCGTGGCCGACCTGCACGACACCCTGTGCATCGAAATGCACCGCAAGAAACCCGACGTCGACCTGATCATCCGCCTCAACAAGCAACTGCACTTTGCTGCTTATGAGGGTTCCGGCATGGCGACGCTGGTGGGCCTGATCGAAAGCCTGTGGCTGCAAGTCGGTCCGGTCATCAACCTCGACCTGCGCGCCGGTTCACGCCGCCTGTCGGAAGCGCCGGCGCTGGTGCATCACGCCGCGCTGCTCAAGGGCTTGCAGGACAAGTCGCCGGAGCAGGCGCGCGCCGGCTTGTCGGGCGACCTGCTCAGCGCCGCGCAGATGATCCTGGCCGGCGACGGTTTGCCGGATTAGGGTCTGCAAACAGGCTCGCCACCACCAGACTGAGCAGCGGTATCGCTGCGGCCAGCATCTCCAGGATGCCGGCGCTCTGTTCTATCATTTCCAACCGCACTTTGTAGTGCGTTGCGAACGCCATCAGCAGTAACAAAAACACGGCGGACAATCCCGCCATCAATCGAAGTCGCATGCTGTTCTCCTTGGATGCGTGAAGGATGAATGGTGAAAATGGTGGATGGATTCCGCGGCGCGGAGTCCTGTCATGGATATCGACTGCGGCGTGCAAGACTTGCGCGATTTCTGCGTAAAGAAAGGTAAGTTTGCGTGGGCGCGAATGCGGATAAAATGCGGGCACCCGATCATCTACGAATACCTTTCAATCAAAGGGATCTCATGTCCGTTTCGTACGTTTCGCATTTCAATTCCCGCAAGGCGCTGGTCTCCGCGCTGCTGTGGTGCGCCTGCCAGTTCGCCGGGGCCCAGATCCTCGCTCCTGCGCCGGTCGCGCCCTTGACCTTCGCGCCGCTTGAACCGACCCTGACGTCTTACCTGGTCCAGTACAAATTGCCGGCGCTGGCCGCCGCCGTGGTGCAGGACGGCCGCATTATCGCCGCCGGCGCGGTCGGCACGCGCAAGGTCGGCTCGGGCATCGCGGTGACGGTCAATGACCGTTTCCACATCGGTTCCGACACCAAGGCATTTACCGCCACGCTGGCCGGCATTCTGGTCGATCGCGGTTCGATGGCGTGGACCACCACGCTGGGCGAAGCCTTCCCGGAACTGGCGCCGAAGATGGATCCGGATTTTCGCCGCATCACCATCAGCCAGCTGCTGTCGCATACGTCCGGCATCCCGGCCGACAACGCCGAGTTCCTCGAACTGCTGGCCAAGTCGATGTTTGAAGAGGGCAATCTCGACGACCTGCGCTATTGGACTTTGCAGCAATGGATGAGCAAGCCGCTGCAGGCGCAACCTGGACAACGTTTCGCCTATTCCAACCTGGGTTACACGATCGCCGGCGCGATGATTGAAAGGGTGGCGCGCAAGAGCTGGGAAGAGCTGATCAATGAATGGATCTTCGATCCGATGGAACTCAAGAGCGCCGGCCTCGGTTCGCAGGCGACTTTGGGCCGGGTCGATGCCGCGCTGGGTCACGTGCTGGTCGGTGAAGATATCGCCAAGCCCTTCATGGCCGGCCCCGGCGACGACAATCCGCAATTGATCGCACCAGCCGGCGGCGCCAATATGTCGGTGCTGGATTTTGCGCGCTGGGCCGGCTGGAACGCCGGTGAAGGCAAGCGCGGTCCGGCGTTGCTCAAGCCTGAAACGCTGAAGTTGATGCATGCGCCGGTGATCGACATGCCGCATGTGCAGAATCCGGAACCGGGCACGCCGACCGACGGCAAGTACGGCCTCGGCTGGGTGACGGCGAAGATGGACTGGGCGCCGCAGCCACTGGTGTTCCACGGCGGCTCCAACCAGAAGAACCTGGCGCATGTCTGGCTCAGCCCGGAAAAGGATTTTGCCATCGTGGTGGTGACCAACATCGCCAGCCAGGGCGCAAACGACGCCTTGTTCGCGGTGGCGGAAAAACTGTATCGCCAGTTCGCCCCGTAACGACAGGATGCGTTATCGGGAGTGAGCGCGCGTATTGATACAATGCGCGTTCGCTTTAATGCTTAACTTTTCAGTTCATTCTTCAACCTTGCCGCGGGTGCTCATGGATTTTCTTCTGTTCCTGGTCGACTTCA
Source organism: Herbaspirillum sp. NPDC101397 (assembly GCF_044767325.1). Taxonomy (NCBI): domain Bacteria; kingdom Pseudomonadati; phylum Pseudomonadota; class Betaproteobacteria; order Burkholderiales; family Oxalobacteraceae; genus Herbaspirillum; species Herbaspirillum sp. NPDC101397. The sequence continues at coordinate 537,376 of NZ_JBIWNS010000002.1, read as the reverse complement.
TCGTCCATATTGATCGTCATCTGGCCGAGCTGGCCGCGTCTTACGGCCCGTGGCTGTTTCTGATCCTGTTCCTGATCATCTTCGCCGAAACCGGCCTGGTGGTGACACCCATCCTGCCGGGCGACTCGCTGCTGTTCGTGACCGGTGCGATTGCCGCCACCGGCGCGTTCGATATCCACCTGATGGTGTTGACGCTGATCATTGCGGCGATCCTCGGCGACAGTGTCAATTACCAGATCGGCAAGGCCATAGGACTGAAAGTATTCGACCGGCCCAACTCGCGCATCTTCAAGCGCGAGTATCTCGACAAGACCCACGCCTTCTATGAGCGCCACGGCGGCAAGACCGTGATCATCGCGCGCTTCGCCCCGATCGTGCGCACCTTCGCGCCGTTCGTGGCCGGCGTCGGTGCGATGACCTACACACGCTTCTTCGCGTACAACGTGATCGGCGGCATTTTGTGGGTGGCCAGCTTCGGCTATGCCGGCTACTTCTTCGGCAACCTGCCGGTGGTGAAGCAGAACCTCAGCCTGCTGATCGTGGCGATCGTGGTGCTGTCGATCCTGCCGGGCGTGATCGGCTACCTGCGCCAGCGCATGAAATCGTCACGCTGAGTTTCCGTAGCCGATAAAGTGAAAAGCCGTTCAGTGATGAACGGCTTTTTTTATCCGGCGACGTTCAGTACGTTGCCATCAATATTTCCACAGGATGTCCTGCAAGGTCTGGCGGTCGTTGGTCCTGGTCAGTGCCAGCGCCATCAGGATGCGCGCCTTCTGCGGGTTCTGGTCGCCCGTGACCAGCCAGTCGAAGCGATCGTCCGGCTGCTCGCCGTCGCGGATCACCACGCCGTTGCCGGTGCGCGACGCGCGCACCACGTGGATGCCCTTGCTGCGGATGTCCTGCAATACCGGGATGATCTGCTCGGCGACGCTGCCGTTGCCGGTGCCGTTGTGGATGATGGCTTTGGCGCCGGCGTTGGCCAGCGCTTCATATGCCACCGGGCTGACATTGCCGTAGTTGTAGACGATGTCCACGCGCGGCAGCGTGCTCAGCTTGTCGATGTCGAACTCACTGGCGACCGTATGCGGACGCGTCGGCTGGCGGTAGAACATGACCTTGCCTTCGACGACGAGGCCGAGCGGGCCGTAGGGGGAACGCAGCGTATTGGTCTTGACCGCATCGTTCATGGTCACGTCGCGGCCGGAGTGGATTTCGTTGTTCATGACCACCAGCGTGCCCTTGCCGGCGGCTTCCTTGCTGGCGGCGACCAGCACCGCTTCATAAAGATTCAGCGCGCCGTCCGAGCTGAGTGCCGTGCCCGGACGCATGGCGCCGACCAGCACGACCGGCTTGCGACTCTTGAGCGTGAGGTTGAGGAAGTAAGCGGTTTCCTCGATCGTGTCGACGCCGTGCGTGACGACGATGCCGTCGACGTCGCGTTGCCTGAGCAATTCCGCAAGACGCTTGCCGAGCTTGAGCAGGCGCTCGTCGTTGAAGCTTTCGCTGGGGACCTGGAAGATTTGTTCGCCTGTGACGTTGGCGACTTTGGCGATGTCGGGCACGGCGGCGATGATGCGGTCGACCGGGACCACGGCCGACTGGTAGGCGGGCGAACGTACGCTGGAGATGCTGGCGCCGGCGATGGTGCCGCCGGTGGCGACGATCAGGATGTTGGGCTTTTCCTGTGCCTGCAGGCTGAGACAGAACGAGGCGAGGAAAAGAAGCAGGGGTCCGGCGAGATGTCTCGGTTGCAGGTGCAGCATGGGCGTCTCCTTGTTGTTGAACGAAGAAAGAAGCAGGGGACGGTCTGTGTCGGCCCGGAGGGGCGCGATGGCCATTGCATGCAGGCCTGCCGTTGATGTATGTCGGCGACGAACCTGCCCATGGTGCGGCCGGAATTGTCTATTTGATAATCGGAACAGAGCGGGAAAACCCGGAGAATTCGGATGATTGGCGCCGCTGCAGGGCGGCAGCGCAATAAAAAACGCCCGATGGAGGCCATCGGGCGTGGTGCAGACATGCGGTGCTGCAGCGGCTGCAGCCGTAACTGCAACCCGCGCCGCTAAACCGGCATCAGTACTTCCACAAGATCTTTTGCAGTTCCTTGCTGTCGTTGGTCTTGGTCAGCGCCAGCGCGGTCAGGATGCGTGCTTTTTGTGGATTCTGGTCGTCGGTGACAACCCAGTCGAACTTGTCGTCGTTCTGTTCGCCGTTGCGGATCACAACGCCGCTGCCGGTGCGTGTCGCGCGGACCACTTGCAGGCCCTTGCTGCGCACTTCCTGCAGGACCGGGACGATCTGCTCGGCGACGCTGCCGTTGCCGGTGCCGTCATGGATGATCGCCTTGGCGCCTGCGGTGACGAAGGCGTCATACGCAGCGCGGCTGACGTTGCCGTAGTTGTAGGCGATGTCGACGCGCGGCAGGCTGTTGATCTTGTCGATGTCGAACTCGGTCTGCGTGGTGTGCGGACGTGCCGGCAAGCGGTAGAACATCAGTTTGCCTTCGACCACATAACCCAACGGGCCGTAGGGCGAGCGGAAGGTTTCGACCTTGAAGGAGTTGGTCTTGGTGACGTCGCGGCCGGAATGGATTTCGTCGTTCATGACCACCAGCGTGCCTTTGCCGGCAGCGTCCTTGCTGGAAGCCACCAGCACAGCGTCATACAGGTTCAGCGCGCCGTCTGCACCCAGGGCGGTGCCCGGACGCATGGAGCCGACCACGACGACAGGCTTGTCGCTCTTGAGAGTCAGATTCAGGAAGTAGGCGGTTTCTTCGATGGTGTCGGTGCCGTGGGTGATCACGATGCCGTCGACGTCGCTTTGCTTGAGCAGTTCGGAAACGCGTTTGCCCAGTTTCAGCAGGCGCTCGTCGTTGAAGCTTTCGCTGCCGATCTGGAAAATCTGTTCGCCGCGCACGTTGGCGATCTTCGAGATTTCAGGCACGGCGGCAATGATCTTGTCGACCGGGACCACTGCGGATTGATAGGCGGCGGTGTTGACGCTGGAGGCGCCCGCACCGGCGATGGTGCCGCCGGTGCCGATGACGACGACGTTGGCTTTCTTCTCTTGCGCCTGTGCCGACAGCGACATGGCGGCCGACAGCAGCAATACGCCACCGAGTTGTTTCAACTTCAGATGTTGCATAAGGATCTCCTGAGCAATAGATGGGTCCCGCCATTGCGCCCCTGAACATGCGCGCAACGGCGACATTCGTACCGGTTAGTTTTACGTTGTGAAACGGCACGCAAGGATAGTACGGAATAGCGATTGCGAAGTCTTATGCTTTTAAAGCATGAGTTTTGAAAGATTATGCGGCAGGCGCATAGGCTTTTAAAAAGAAAAAAATACGCTAATTATTTAGAAGAATTCGACGATATCGTTGGTCGAAATTTCGTTGCTGAGGACGCCCGAAGTGACCAGTTCATCGTAGTAGCAGATGCGGTTGCGACCGTTCTTCTTGGCGTGGTACAGAGCCTGATCGGCATGACCCAGGATCACCACCGGCGTTTCCTGCGAAATGCCGACGAAGCCGAGGCTCACGGTGACCTTGCCGACCTGCGGGAAATCGTAATCCTGCACGTGCTGGCGGAAGCGGCCGAAGATCTTGCTGGCGTCGGCCAGCGTGGTCGAGCGCAGCAGGATCACGAACTCTTCGCCGCCGAAGCGGAAGATGCGGTCGTGCGAGCGGAAGGAGGTGCGCAGGATATTGGCGACCAGGATCAGCACTTCGTCGCCGTACAGATGGCCGAACTGATCGTTGACCTGCTTGAAGTGATCGATGTCTACCACGGCCAGCCAGTGCGCCTTGGTCTCGCCGCCGTTGCGGCGCTCGTTGTTGTCGAGCGAATGCGCTTCATGCGGCGCCAGTGCGAAGGCGTGGCGCGAGAATTGTTCGTCGAAGGTCTTGCGATTGAACAGGCCGGTCAGCGCGTCGCGCTCGCTGTAATCAAGCAGGCTTTGGTAATTGCAGTAGATGCCGAAGATGCCGTCGATCAGTTCCAGCGTGGCGGTGTCGTAGGCATGCGGATTGCGGATCTCGAGACAGGTGTTGACCTTGCCGTGCAGCCATACCGGCAGCCACAGCACGTGCCAGCCGTCGGCGGCGATTTCGTAGTGTTCGTTCTTGTGCTCGCGGATGCATTCGACGATGGCCGGATAGTGGCTCAGCGGTTCCTTGGGATCGTCTTCCGTGTGTTCGGCGATGGTGCTCAGATGGCCCTCGTTGAGGTACATCTTTTCTTGCACGAACATCTCTTCGCGTAGCGAAAAGATGTCGAGCACGCGAATTTGTTTGACCTTGGTCAGTTCATACAGGCCAGTGATTACTGCGCCGGCGAGGCGCGAGTTTTCACGCTGGGCTGTGATATCTACCAGGTTCTTTAGAAGCTGTTTCATCATCCGGATGTCGACTCCTGCTTGAGCACATTATTCTATGTTTAGTGGGTACTCTAAGAACCTGCTGACGTTGCGTGCGAACGCCGCCGGCAGGTTTTGATAGGCTTTACCATTCATAGAATGCATAAGAACTTACGCAAGAATCACGCCATGAATCAAGCCATGAAGCAGGGGATTTTACACGCTGCTCAGTGGAACAGCTATTGAGTTAACGCAAAATCAAAAGGAAAAATTTGCTTTCATTTCCGAGTGGAAATTTTCGCGTGATTTTATGCGCAATGTCCGCACTATATTGGCATGGCGCGATGCGGAGCGTGTCGTGTGGGGGTGTAGTTTGATGCGTACGGCGATGATTTTTTTCTCAATCCGACACCCATTGCTCAGCTGCGCGCCGTCGCGGTGCAAACTATTTACGGGATGCACGCCGGACGCTTCGTTCCCGCTCACCGGAAATGTTGCAGCAGGGGAAAACAGAAAGCGGAAGAGCAGGGAAGAAAGGGAAGCGATGCGGCGCAAGCTGTTCGCATTGCGCCGCTGCAAAGCGGAGGAATTACAGATAGATGATAGCCAGCGCGACGGCGATGATCAGGCCGAACTTGGTGGCGCGATAGGCGTTGCGATTCCAGTTCTTGAACTTGCGGCGGTATTGGCCGGCGATCCAGACAAAGCGGAACAGCTTGTTGATGCGACCGGTCTGGTCGCCAGTCTCGTTGGGCGAGCTGGCGGCGGTCATCATGGTCTTGCCGAGCCACTTGTTGATGGTCTGGGCCCAGCGATAACGCAACGGACGTTCGACGTCGCAGAACAGGATGATGCGGTTCGTCTCGGCGCCGTTCTGCGCCCAGTGAATGAAAGTTTCGTCGAACACCACGCTCTTGCCGTCGCGCCAGCTGTAACGCTGACCGTCGACTTCGATGAAGCAGCGGTCGTCGTTGGGTGTGACCAGGCCGAGGTGATAGCGCAGTGAACCGGCGTAGGGATCGCGATGTGGATTGAGCGTGCCGCCCGGCGCCAGTTCGGCAAACATCGCCGCCTTGACGCAAGGGATCTGACGCAGGATTTCAACGGTCTTGGGGCAGAACTGTTCGGCCGACGGATGGCTGGCGTCGTACCACTTCAGGTAAAAGCGTTTCCAGCCGGCCTTGAAGAAGGAATTGAAGCCGGCGTCGTCATTCTTTTCGGCGGCCTTGATCTTGGAGATGTTCTGCAGGTTGACCGCTTCGGCGCGGATGGTTTCCCAGTTGTCGTCGAGCAGGTGCAGATTCTGGAAATCATTGACCGCCGGATAAGGCACGGCCGGCACGCGCGAAAACGCGTACATGAACAGATTGATCGGCGCCATGATCGAGGAATGGTCGAAGAATTGCCGGAAAAACGGCAGTCTCACCTTTCCTCGGAAATGGATGAACAGGATGGAAAACAGATAAATGCCGACAACGACCCACTTCATTGCAATGTCCTCATGACGATGGCTGCAGCGGCGGCCATCTCGTATAGATACGCACCAGATAAGCGCTCAATGCGCGATATCAATGCTGTAAGAGTTTGATCTGGAAATCGGGCGGATGCGCCACGATGGATGGGGCTGATTCTACACCAAGCGGTTTGGGGCAGCTTTGCGGGAGATCAGTGAAGAAACGTAAAAAATGCCGACCGGGCCTGAAAAGGAGAACAGGCCGGGTCGACAAGGAGGGGCAAAACGGTATTCGGTGACCGGCAGGACGTGCCTGCCGCCGAGGTGTTCCGGACTACTCCAGATTACGCAGGCTGTGCAGAAAGCTTGCCGGGCGCCTTGCGTGGCAGGCCGGTGAAGCCGAAGTCGATCTCGGGTTGACGGCCGGCAATGATTTCGGCGATCGCACGGCCCGAGCCGCAACCCATGGTCCAGCCCAGCGTGCCGTGACCGGTGTTGAGGTAGAGATTGTTGAACTTGGTCTTGCCGACGTAAGGAATGTTCGACGGCGTCAGCGGGCGCAGGCCGGTCCAGTAGACCGGGTTGTCGTAATCGCAACCGTCCGGGAACAGTTCACGGGTGCGGCGCGTGATGGCGTCGCAGCGGGTGGTGTTCAGTTCGCGGGTGTAGCCGTTCAGTTCGCAGGTGCCGGCCACGCGCAGGCGGTCGCCCAGGCGCGACACCACCAGCTTGTAACCGTCGTCGGTCAGCGAGACGGTCGGCGCCGCGTCCGGATTGGTGACCTTGTAGGTCGCCGAATAGCCCTTGCCCGGATACAGCAGCAGGTTGATGCCCAATGGGCGCAGCAGCGGCTCCGAAAAGCTGCCCATGGCGACCACGAAGGCATCGGCGCGCAGCACCTTGTGGCGGCCTGCGCCGTCGATGACTTCAACGCCGGTGATTTTGGCGGCGGCGCCGGTGCCTTCGGTCAACAGGCGCGTGATGGTGGTGTTGAACTGGAAGTCGACGCCGGCGTCTTCCGCCTTTTGCGCCAGGCCGGTGGTGAGCTTGTAGACGTCGCCCGACTCATCGGAGGCGGTGAAGTCGCCGCCGACGATCTTGTCGCGGATGCTGGCCAGGGCCGGTTCGATCTTGATCACTTCATCGGCGCTGATCGAGTCGCGCTGGCAACCGAGGTCGCGCATCAGCTTGGCGGCCGGCAACGACAGCTCGAATTCCTTTTCTTCGGTGTAGAAGTGCAGGATGCCCTTGTTCAGGTGATCGTACTGGATGCCGGTTTCCGCCCGCAAGGCCACCAGCGTCTGGCGGCTGTATTCGCACAGCGCGACGATCTGGCGGATGTTGGCGTCGGTGCGCGCAGGCGTACATTCGCGCAGGAAGCTGACGGCCCATTTCCATTGGAGCCATTCGGGACGGAAGCGATACAGCAGCGGGGCGTCTTCCTTGCCCAGCCATTTCAGGACCTTGAGCGGAGCGGAGGGATTGGCCCAGGGCTCGGCGTGCGAGACCGAAATCTGGCAACCGTTGGCGAAACTGGTTTCCTGGGCGGCGCCGGGTTGGCGGTCGATGACGGTGACGTCGTGACCTTCACGCTTCAAGAACCACGCGGACGCGGTGCCGATGATGCCTGCTCCCAATACGATGACTTTCATCACATTCTCCTTGTTCGATGTTAGAACCTGCCCAAATCGCCCCGACTGGTACAGGTCTTTAATGGTGAAATTGTAAGAAGTAATCGGTTTTTTAGGTAAGCAATCAGCGTGCCTGTATTTCTATTTTTTAATGAATAGGCAGTAAATGTGTTTGAAAAACAAAATATTTTTGTTTAAAACTTAATATTTTGCATTTTCAAATTTTGCCATTTCCTCCGCCAGCGCTTGCGTCACGGTTTCGGCCAGCGCCTGTTCCAGGCTGGCGCGCACGCGGGTCTTGAGGATGTCGGCCATGTTGTCGAGGATGACCGCGAGGTGATCCTGCAGATGCTGGTGCAGCACGCTGTCGACCTGGCCCAGCAGCGTCTGCATGACGTTTTCCTGGATGTCCTGGCGAATCTGGCGCAGTTGTTCGGCGCTGGGTTCCGGCGCAACGGCCGGCAGCGGCGTGCTGATAGCCACCGGCAACGGCGCCGCATCGTACGTGGGCTGGTATTGCGGCTGGAAGGCCTGGATCGGCTCCGGCTGGAAATGCTGCTGATAGTCTGGTTGGTGATTCGGCTGATGATGCTGATTGTGTTGCGGCTGATGGTCGTCCCATTGCAAGGCCTGCGGCGCCTGGCTCTCCGGCGCGGCGGGTGGAGCAATGACCTCGGTCAGGAGCGGGATGCTGTTGTCGGCGGACGATTGGCTCATGATCTCAGTCGGCGACGAAGTGGCTGAGGGGATAACCGCGTTCTTTATAGAAGCGGTAACGGTCGCGGCCAGCGGCCTTGTCGGCTTCGTCCGAAGAGATGATCTCGAACATGCGCTCGAAGCGGGCGAAATGTTCCGGCGTATTGCCCGACAGGTTGATCAGCACGTGATGGTGCGGCAGCTCGACGGCTTCGCTGTCAGTCAGGATCACCGGCGTCTGCGCCGCCAGTGGATCGTTGGCATGCACATGGGGAATAAAGTCCTGTTCCGAGAACGACCACAGCAGCTGATCGAGCTGGGTCAGTTCGCCGCGATCCTTGCCGAGCAGCACAATTTTGCACTGCGCGGCGCGCGCCTTGCGCACCAGGCGGCAGGCGTAGGCGAGTTTATTGGGGACATTGCTGTGGAAATCGATGCGGGTCATGGACGAAGTATAGACATATAGCCGATCGAGGAAAACCCGGAGAGGGAATTAAAACATCCTCGTTCCTTGACGTTAAACCTGTTCACGATCTGTAGCGAGAGGCCGTCAGCCGGTGGCGGACGGAGCGCAGGAACCGGAATGTACTTCAGTACATGAGGATTCCGAGCACCGCCCGACGCCGGATCACGGCCTCGCAGTAAGATCGTGGACAGGTTTAAGCAGCCATGCCGCTATGACGTAGCAGAGCATCAATACTCGGTTCGCGGCCGCGGAAGGCTTTGAACGACTCGATCGCCGGACGCGAACCGCCGACGGCCAGGATTTCTTTCTGGAAGCGCAGGCCGGTTTCGATCGAGACCACGTTGTCGCCCTTGGCGGCGGCTTCTTCAAACGCGCTGTAAGCGTCGGCGGACAAGACTTCCGCCCACTTGTAGCTGTAATAGCCGGCCGCATAGCCGCCCGCGAAGATGTGGCTGAACGAATGCTGGAAGCGGTTGAATTCCGGCGGGCGGATCACGGCGAACTTGTCGCGCACGGCGTTCAGCACCGACTGCACGCTGTCCTTGCCGGAAGCGTCGTAGTCGTAATGGATGTGCATGTCGAACAGCGAGAACTCGACCTGGCGCAGCATCTGCAGGCCGGACTGGAAGTTCTTGGCGGCGGTCATCTTGTCGAACAGTTCACGCGGCAGCGGCGCACCCGTGTCGGCGTGGGCGGTCATGTGCTGCAGCACGTCCCATTCCCAGCAGAAGTTTTCCATGAACTGCGACGGCAGTTCGACCGCGTCCCATTCCACGCCGGAGATGCCCGACACGCCGACTTCGTCGACTTGCGTCAACATGTGGTGCAGGCCATGGCCGGATTCGTGGAACAGCGTGATGACTTCATCGTGGGTGAACAGCGCCGGCTTTTTCACACCGTCAACGGTCATCGGTTCGGTGAAGTTGCAGACCAGGTAGGCGATCGGCGTCTGCACGCCGTTGGCCGTCATGCGGCGGCTGCGGGCGTCGTCCATCCAGGCGCCGCCGCGCTTGCCGCTGCGGGCGTACAGATCGAGATAGAACTGGCCGACCAGTTTGCCGTCGCGTTCGATGCGGAAGAATTTCACATCCGGATGCCAGACCGGGGCGCTGTCGGGTTTGATGCTGACGTTAAACAGGCGCTGGATGACCTGGAACAGGCCTTCGGTTACCTTCGGCTCAGGGAAATATTGCTTCACTTCCTGCTCCGAGAAGGCATAGCGCTGTTCACGCAGCTTTTCAGCGGCGTAGGTCATGTCCCAGGCTTCGATCGTGTCGATGCCGAGCTCGTCCTTCGCGAAGGCGCGCAGTTCTTCCCAGTCCTTTTCACCATAGGAACGCGCGCGGCGGCCCAGGTCTTCGAGGAAGCCGATGACTTCTTGCGGCGACTGCGCCATCTTCGGCACCAGCGACAGCTCTGCAAAATTCTTGAAGCCCAGCATCACGGCTTCTTCATGGCGCAATTGCAGGATTTCCTGCATGTTGGCGGTGTTGTCCCATTCCGGCTTGGCGCCCAGCTCCGAGGCCTTGGTGGCGTTGGCGCGATAGATCTGCTCGCGCAGGCTGCGGCTGTGCGCGTATTGCAGGATCGGGAAATAGGACGGGAAATGCAGCGTGAATTTGAAACCCGGCGTCCCGTCTTTTTCGGCAGCCGCGCGTGCAGCTTGCTTGACGTCGTCCGGCAGGCCGGCCAGGTCGGTTTCGTTTTCAACGAACAGGCCGAAGTCGTTGGTGGCGTCGAGGATGTTTTCCGAGAAGCGGGTGGTCAGCGCGGCCGACTTTTCCTGGATCTCGGCGAAGCGTTCCTTTTGGTCGTCGGACAGCTCGGCGCCGGACAGGCGGAAGTCGCGCACGGCGTTGTCGATGACCTTCTTGCGGGCGCCTGACAGGCTGGCGTATTCCGGGCCGTTTTGCACCGCCTTGTATTTTTCGAACAGCGCCAGGTTCTGGCCCAGCGCAGTCCAGAACTCGACCAGACGAGGCTGGTTTTCATTGTAAGTGGCGCGCAGTTCCGGCGTATCGACCACCGAATTCAGATGCCCGACGATGCTCCAGGCGCGGCCCAGCTGCTCGGTGGCGTTTTCCAGCGGCTCGACGAAATTGGCCCATGTCACCTGCGCCATCGGCGCTTCCAACTCGGTGACCAGTGCGGCGGCCTTGGCCAGCAGCGTGTCGACGGCCGGTGTGACGTGTTCAGGCTTGATGGCGTCGAAACGCGCCAGACCCGAAAAGTCCAGCAGCGGGTTGTTGTCAGGAGTAATCGCAGTATCTGTAGTGGTCGTCATAGGAACTCAGGTTCTTTCAGCAGCTTCAATGGTGTTGACCAGCAACATGGTGATGGTCATCGGGCCCACGCCGCCGGGCACGGGGGTGATGTAACCTGCGACTTCCTTGGCATTGGCGAAATCCACATCGCCGCACAACTTTCCGTTATCGTCGCGGTTCATGCCGACATCAATAACGACTGCGCCGGGTTTGACCATGTCGGCGGTGACGATGTTGCGCTTGCCGGTGGCCACCACCAGAATGTCTGCCTGGCGGGTATGGTGGCCCAGATCGCGGGTCTTTGAATTACAGATAGTGACGGTAGCCCCGGCTTGCAAGAGCAACATGGCCTGCGGCTTGCCGACGATGTTGGAAGCGCCGACCACCACGGCATTGGCGCCGCGCACCGGATAATCGATGGATTCCAGCATCTTCATGACGCCGTAAGGCGTGCACGGGCGGAACAGCGGCTGGCCGGTCATCAGCAGGCCGGCATTGCTGACGTGGAAACCGTCGACGTCCTTTTCGGCGGCAATCGCTTCGATTACCTTATGGGCGTCGATATGTGCCGGCAGCGGCAATTGCACCAGGATGCCGTTGATCTTCGGGTCCTTGTTCAGGGCGTCGATGCGCGCCAGCAACTCGGCCTCGGTCAGGGCGGCGTCGTATTTTTCCAGCACCGAGTGCAGGCCGTTGTCTTCACAGGCCTTGACCTTGTTGCGTACGTAGACCTGCGAGGCCGGGCTGTCGCCCACCAGGATCACGGCCAGGCCGGCCTGTTTGCCCTTGGCGGTGAGGGCGGCGGCGCGTTTGGCGACGTCGGCGCGCAGTTGTTGGGAGAGCAGGTTACCGTCGATGAGTTGTGCTGGCATGGTGGCTGGGGCTGAAAAAGAGGGAAAATAAAGCGTCATTATAAGGGGCCTTGCCTTCGGCGGTCGCGGAGCCGTGGACGGACGGGATGCGAGTCGTCGTCCCGATTTCGACACCGGGGCGTCGGACAACGCTGATTTTAATTTTCGGTTATGCTCCGCCAACCAATCGAATTGAGTGACATCTGAGGACCTTGCATGACCGATCTGCTGACCCGCCGCCTAGCCCTTTTTGCCAGCCCGGAAAACCGTGCGCTGCTCGGTCGTGGTCTGCGCGGCGTGGAACGGGAAACCTTGCGGGTGACCACGAACGGACAGCTGGCGACCACGCCGCATCCGGCCGTGCTCGGCTCGGCGCTGACCAATGAGCAGATCACCACCGACTATTCGGAATCCTTGCTGGAATTCATCACCCCGGCCAAACACGACATCGCCGAGGCGCTCCAACGCCTCGATGAAATCCACCGCTTCGTGCACGCCAATCTGAACGGCGAACTGCTGTGGAACGAGTCCATGCCCTGTGTGCTGCCGCCCGAAGAAGACATTCCCATCGCCTGGTACGGCACCTCGCACATCGGCACGCTGAAGCACGTCTACCGGCGCGGCCTGGCGCTGCGCTACGGCAAGACCATGCAATGCATCGCCGGCATCCACTACAACTTCTCGCTCAGCGAAGACGTCTGGACCTTGTTGCGCGAGCTGGACGATCGCGAGCAAAGCGTCGAGCCGTCGTTCTCGGCGCGCGATTACCAGTCGGAAAGCTATATCGCGCTGATCCGCAATTTCCGCCGCTACAGCTGGCTGCTGATGTATCTGTTCGGCGCCTCGCCGGCGCTGGCGACGAATTTCCTGCGCGGCCGTCCGCACAAGCTGGAGACGCTCAGCGACGACACGCTCTACCTGCCGTACGCCACCAGCCTGCGCATGAGCGACCTCGGCTACCAGAGCAACGCCCAGGCCAACATCACGCCGCATTACAACAACCTGCATAGCTACATAAGAAGCCTGTCGCAGGCGGTCAGCCAACCGTACCCCGCGTACGAAGAACTCGGCACCAAGCGTGACGGCGAATGGATCCAGATCAACACCAATATCTTGCAGATCGAAAACGAGTTCTACTCGGCGATCCGTCCCAAGCGCGTGATCTACAGCGGCGAACGGCCGGTGCAGGCGCTGGCGGCGCGCGGCGTGCAATACGTCGAAGTGCGTTGCATGGACATCGACCCGTTCGAGCCGCTCGGCGTGAGCCTGAAGGCGTCGCGCTTCCTCGACGTGTTCCTGCATTTCATCGCGTTTGAAGAGAGCTCGCTGACCTCCGACGAGAGCGGCGCCGAAAGCCGCTGCAATTTCTCGCGCGTGGTCAAGGAAGGTCGTCGTCCCGGTTTGCAGCTGGAACAGGAAGGCAAAGAGGTTGGCTTGCAGGACTGGGGCCTCTCGCTGCTGGAACGCATGCAGCCGATCGCCGATTTGCTGGATGCCCAGGCCGGCGGTTCCGAGCATGCAGAGGCGCTGCAGGCGCAGCGTGAGAAATTGCGCGATGCCGAGCTGACGCCGTCGGCGCGCGTGCTGCGTGAAGTGCGTGCGGCCGGCAACTCCTTCGCCGCCTTTGCACTGAACCAGAGCAAGGAGCAGGCCGCGCAATTCCTGGCGCGCCCGCTGAGCGCAGAGCAAACCGCAGAATTCGTCGCCACCGCCAACACGTCGATCGAAGATCAGCAATCGATCGAGCGCACCCAGGTCGGTGATTTCGATACCTTCGTGGCCGCCTATCGCGCCAGCACGCTGGGCAATATCAGCGTCTGAGCAAGATTGCTCGCGCTGAGGTCAGCCCCTCAATTTGTCATGCGCCGTTTTCAGGCGCGCCACCCCGGTCCTGATTTCTTTCGGCGAAGCCGTGGCGAACGACAGTCGCAGCCGCGCCGGATCGGCGGTGCCGGCATAGAAGGCGCTGCCCGGCACATACATCACATTCTCAAGAACCGCCTTTTGCAATAGTGCGTTGGCTTCCGTGCCATCGCGCCAGCGTGCCCACACGAACATGCCGCCTTGCGGGACCGTGACTTCCAGCGTGTCGCCGAAACATTCCTGCAAGGCTGTCAGCATGGTCTCGCAACGCTCCTTGTAGGTCGCAATGATGGTCGGCAGGTGTCGCGCCAGGCAGCCGTCGTGCAGATAGCGTGCGGCGGCGAGCTGCATCCACGGCGCCGTGCACAGGTCGCCGGTCTGCTTGGCGATGACCGCGCGCCGCAGGATTTCGGCGGGGCCGCTCATCCAGCCGATGCGCAGGCCGGGCGCGACGATCTTCGACAGACTCGACAGATAGACCAGCCAGTCGGGACCGCCCGGGACCTCGGCGGCGACTTCCAGCAACAGCGCTTGCGGCGCACCGGCAAAGCGCAATTCCCCGTAAGGATCGTCTTCAATCACCAGCATCTGATAGCGCACCGCCAGTTCCAGAAGATGGCGGCGGCGCGCCAGCGGCAGGGTTGCGCCGGTAGGATTGGCAAAGGTCGGCACCACATACAGCAGCTTGGGACGGGCGCCGGCCAGCAGCATTTTTTCCAGCGCTTGCGTATCCATGCCGTCGTCGTCGCTGGGGATTTCCAGCATGTCGGCATTGGCCAGCCGCAGGGCCTGAATCGCGGCGGGGTAAGCCGGCCGCTCAATCGCCACGCAATCGCCGGGACCGACCAGCACGCGCAGCAGCAGTTCGAAAGCTTGCTGCGAGCCTGTGGTGATCAGCAGGTTTTCCGCCGCAGCCTTGCCGCCGGTGCGCTCGCGCGTGAGAGTGCGCAATGCATCGGCCAGCGCCGGCACGCCTTCGGTCGCGCCGTATTGCAGGCAGGCCGTCGGCGACTCCCGCAACACGGCGGCACCGCTATGCGCCAGCGCTTCGGCGTCGAACAGCGCCGGCGAGGGATAGCCGCCGGCAAACGAGATCATGCCCTGCTGTTGGGTGTACTTGAACAGCTCGCGAATAGGGGAACCCTGCGGCGTCTGAAACGCGGGGTTAAAACGATAGGCTGGTTTCATGGCGTGTGCAGATGTGCAGAATGCGGAAGGAGAGGAAGCCGGCGGGCATGGAGCCATGCCGCCGGTTCCTGATAAATCCTGAAAAAGACTTAAGTTGTGTGCACCGGACCGAGATCCGACGCACCTAACCCAATTACTGCTCAACCATGCGGTTCCAGCGGTTGTTCCACTCGGTGCGTTTTTCGTTGACCGAATCCCAATCGATGGTGTTCATGTTCTTGGTCAGGACTTCGGTCTTGCCGCCGAGCTTGGCCTGCGCCGCTTCGGTCAGCTTGACGTTGCGGTTGACCGGGATCGACGCGGCCATCTCCATGCCCTTGGTTTGCGCCGGCACGCTCAGCAGATATTCGATCAGCTTTTGCGATAGGTCAGGCTCGCTGTTGTTCTTGAGCGCACAGGCGCCGACCATCAGCAGCACGCCGCCTTCTTTCGGCGTGACGAACTCGGCCGGGATGCCCTTGGCCTTGAGGTTGGCGATGGCAGTCACGGTCAGCGGGAAGATCGCGGCTTCGTTGGTTTGGATCATTTCCGAAATCTTGGCCGAGCTCGACAGATATTCGAGCACGTTGGGACCGACCGAGGTAGGCCATTTCTTGAAGCCCGGCTCGACGTTCTTGTCGGTGCCGCCGACCAGGCGGTTGTACATCATGAAACCATACAGACCGAAGGTGCTGCTTGAGATGGACTGGAACACGACCTTCTGTTTGTACTTCGGATCGGCGAAATCCAGCCACGAGGTCGGCGCAGGCCAGTTCTTTTCAGCGAACATCTTCTTGTTGTAGCCGATACCGACCACGCCCATGTCGACCGCCACGGCCTGGTCGTTGGCCAGGCGTGCGAACGGATAGAGGTCCTTGAGTACCGGGGTGTCGCGCACTTTTTCGCACAGGCCCATGTTGACCGCGCGGTACATCACGCCGTCGTCGAGGAAGACCACGTGCATTTGCGGCTTGTCTTTTTGCGCCTGCATCTTGGCGATGATGTCGGACGAGGTGCCGGGCACGACCACGACCTTGACGTTATTGGCTTTCTCGAAATCGGGGAAGATTCCCGAGGTGTAATTCTTTTCCATGGTGCCGCCGTTCATGCCGACGTACAGGGTTTTGGTCTGGGCCTGGGCAGACGACCACACGCCGAGGACGGCGGTCAGGATACAGGTCAGCGTTAGATATTTCATGTTCATTTGTGGATCTCCTTGGCGGTAAAAACGACCCCCGGAACCTTGTGAGCCGGGGAATTCAAACTTTTCAACTTGAAACGGTTAAACCCTTGATTCTTCTTTTGATGGCTGTGAAACGGCAAATCGCTTGATTGAAAATGCGTCAATCGGGGTGCTGCTTTCTCCTTTGGTGACCAGTTCGGCCAATACTTCGCCGACGGCCGGGGCGAGCTGGAAACCCGCCCCCGAAAAACCGAATGCATGCAACAGGCCCGGCGTAGTGGCGCTCGGGCCGATGACCGGCTGGTGATCGGGCGTCTCGCCTTCGACGCCGCTCCAGGTGCGGATCACCAGCGCGTTGCGCAGCGCCGGCACCATCTCCGTCAGCGCAGCCAGCGCCTTGAAGCTGGAGCTTGCACGCGGCCGCGTGGCATCCAGCGCCAGGTTGCCGATGCCGCGACCGCCGCCGAGCACGACGTTGCCGCGCTCGACCTGGCGTGCGTAAAACGCGCCGCCGACCACGCCCAGGCTCAGGTTCATCAGCGGCGGCAGCGGTTCGGTCACGCACATGTTGGGATAGATCGCCTGTTCCAAGACGGTTTCGCCGAAACGTTCGGCGATTTCCTTGCCCCAGGCGCCGCTGCAATTGAGCAGGAAGCGGCTGCGCACGCGCTCGCCGCGGCTGTTGATCAGTACGAAATAATTGCCGTCGAAACTGCATTCCCGGACGGCGCTCTGTTGCAGCAGTCGTGCGCCGGCCTGTTCGGCGGTGCGCGCAAACGCAGCAGCGATCAGGCGCGGATTGGCGTGACCGTCTTCGGCGCACAACGATGCGCCATAAGCTTGCTTACCTATCCATGGATAGCGGCGGCGCAGGGCCTCGGCTTCGAGCAATTCGAGTTCCAGTCCGTAAGCGGCCGCCATCTCGCGATAGGCGATCAGCTCCTGCATGTCGGCGTCGCTGCGCGCCAGTTTCAGATGGCCGGAGGCGATGTATTCGCCGTCGCTGCCGATGGTTTGTGCGAGTCGGCGCCAGATCGCGTGCGCGCGCTGCGACAGCGGCAACTGGCAGGCGGCGCGGCCCTGGCGTCGTACGCCGCCGTAGTTCACGCCGCTGGCTTGCGCCCCGCACCAGCCTTGTTCGAGCACGACCACCGAGCGTTGCTGGCGGCGCAATTCCAGCGCCGCCGAGGTGCCCATGAGGCCGCCGCCGATGATGGCGACGTCGGTGTCGATGACCTTGTCCATGGGCGCACTCATGTTTGTTCTTCCGCAGCCAGCGCGGCGCTGACCGGTATCGGCTTGACCGGGGCCTGCACGCGCAGGCGGCCTGCTTCGGCGACGCTGACGCCGGTGGCGTGGGCCAGAATTTCTGCTGCAGCCGCGCCGCACATGCGGCCCTGGCAGCGGCCCATGCCGACGCGTGTCATTGCCTTGAGGCGATTGATTTCAACGGTGCCTTCCTGCTGCACGCTGCGGCGCAATTGTCCGGCGGTGATTTCTTCGCAGCGGCAAATCATCAGATCGTCGGCGCAATCGCGCGCCCAGTGCACGGCGGTCGGGAAAGCAGTTTCCAGTCCCTGGCGGAATTGCAAGTTGCTGCGCAGCGTCTGCGCCAGCCGCCGGCTTTCTTGTTTCGCGGCGGCCTTGGCGGCGGCGCTCGCGGGCAGACAGAGGTCTTGCAGCAAGGCCAACGCCGCGGCGCGTCCGCTTAGTTCGGCGGCGTCGGCGCCGGCGATGCCGCTGCCGTCGCCGGCCAGATACACGCCTGGCACGCTGCTGCGTCCGGCGTCATCGCGTTGCGGCAGCCATTGCTGGTTGAGTTCATCGAAGACGAAACGGCAACCGGCCAGTTCGGCCAGCTGGGTTTCCGAGCGCAAGCCGAAGCCGGTCGCCAGCGCATCGCAGGCGATCTCGGTGGTCTTGCCGGCGCGCGTCCAGCGCAGGCTTTGGATGGCTTGCTTGCCGTCGGCGGCGATCTGTTCAACGCCGTCCAGGAGCGGGATTCCTTTGGCGCGCAGCCAGCCCATGAAATACAGGCCCTTGGCGAACGTCACCGGCTGGCGCAGCAGCGCCGGCAGCGCGCGCAGCTTGCCGCCGAAGCGCGCGGTGTCGAGTACGGCGACCACATTTGCGCCGGCCTTGGTGTATTGATAGGCCAGCAAATACAGCAGCGGGCCGGAGCCGGCGATGACGACGCGGCCGTCCAGCACGCAGCCCTGCGCCTTCAGTGCAACCTGCGCCGCGCCCAGCGTGTAGACGCCGGGCAGCGTCCAGCCGGGGAAGGGCATCACGCGGTCGAGCGCGCCGGTGCACAGGATCAGGTGCGAGTAAGCTTGTTCGGCATGGCGTTGCGCGTGCAGCAGGTCGAGTTGTCCGGGATCGCCAGGCATACAGTTCCATACCAGCGTGTCTGGACGGTAATCGATCTTCGCGCGCAGTTGTTCGAAGCTGCTGTGCAGCGCTTCGGCCTTGGCGGCTTCGAAGCCGTAGAGTTCTTTCCTGGAGCGTACGAAACCCGGCGGCGGCTGGCGGTAGATCTGGCCGCCGGCGCGGCGGTTTTCGTCGATGACGATCGGGCGCAGACCGGCTTCCACCAGCGTCTGCGCTGCGCGTACACCGGCCGGTCCGGCGCCGATGATGACAATGTTCGGGGATGCCGGGGAGGAACTCACTTGGTCTCTCCCGCTAACGGAGCCGTGCCGCTGAGCAGGCGCATGCCTTCCGCAATCTCGGTGGTGCAGGCGCGCACGGCGACGCCGTTTTCGCTGCGCATCCAGCAATCCTGGCAGCAGCCGATCAGGCAAAAGCCGGCGCGCGGCGCACCGCTGAATTCGCTGCGGCGCAACTGATCGGTCTGCGTCAATATCGCCGTCAGCACGCTGTCGCCGGCGCGCGCGCTGAGCGGCTTGCCGTCGAGCCAGAATGAAACGCTTTGGCGCTCCTGTTCCGCCACGCGCCTGAGCAGGCTCATACGCGTTCCCCGATGAGGATACGGTCAAGCCCATACAGGCGGTCAAGAATCAGCATGGCGCCACCCGTGATCAGGATCATCAGCGCCGACACCGACGCCATCATCGGATCAATCGATTCGGTGGCGTACATGTACATGCGCACCGGCAGCGTCACGGTGGCCGGCGTGGTGACGAAGATCGACATCGTCAGCTCGTCGAAGCTGTTGATGAAGGCCAGCATCCAGCCGCCGCTCAGGCCAGGCAGGATCGCCGGCAGCGTGATGCGGCGAAACACCGTCCACGGACCTGCGCCGAGCGATTGCGCCGCCTGTTCGCTGCTGCGGTCGATGCCCATCACCGCCGCCAATACCATCCGCAGCACATAGGGCGTGATGACGACGGTATGCGCAATGGCGAGCCAGAAGAACGAACCGGTGATGCCCATCACCGAAAACATCCGCATGAAGGCCACGCCGAGCACCAGCGACGGAATGATCAGCGGCGACAGGAACAGGCCGTTGAGCGCGTCGCGTCCGGGGAAACGATAGCGTCCCAGCGCCAGGCCGGCCGGCAAAGCGATGCAGACCGACAGCGTGGCCGAGAGCAGCGCCAATTGCAGGCTGTTGTAGAAGGATTGCAAAAAGTCGGGGTGATCGAACACCGCCTTGAACCAGCGCAGGGACGCGCCGGCAAACGGCAGTGACAAAGTGTCTTGCGCCGTGAAGGCGACCAGGCATACCAGCACCAGCGGCGCCAGCACGAAGGTCACCACCAGCGCGTGGAAGAGCAGGGCAATCGGACCGTTGCGTCGCATATTCTTGTGTCTCCGTCAGCCCAGGGTCTTGGAATAGCGGCGTTCCAGGATCCGGTTGTAAGTCATCATGATGATCAGATTGGCAACCAGCAGCACGATGGCGATCGAGGCGCCCAGCGGCCAGTTGAGCGAACCGAGGAATTCGTCGTACACGGTGGTGGCGACCATCTTCAGGCGGCGTCCGCCCAGCAGGCCGGGGATCGCGAAGGCGCTGGCGCTCAGGCCGAACACGATCAGACTGCCCGAGAGCACGCCGGGAGCGACTTGCGGCAACAGGATCCGGCGCAGCACGGTCGCTTGCGAAGCATTGAGCGACAAGGCCGCGTGTTCCACGGTCGGGTCCAGCCGTTGCAGCGCAGTCCACACCGGGATCACCATGAACGGCAGCATCACGTGCACCAGCGCCACCACGATCGCACCGGAGGTGTAGAGCATCTTCACCGGCGCCATGCCCAAGGCTTGCAGGGCATGGTTGATGAGACCGTCGGCGCTGAGCAGCATGCTCCAGCCGAACGCACGCACCACCACCGACACCAGCAGCGGCGCCAGGATCACGATCAGGAAGAAGGCACGCCACTTGCGGCTCATGCGGCTGAGCACGTAGGCTTCCGGCGCGCCCACGATGACGCAGATCAGCGTGGTCAGTCCGGCGATCCAGAAGGTGCGCCAGAAAATGCGCAGGTAATAATCGTCGCCGAAGATCGCCAGGTAATTGTGCAGGTCGTAGGTCGACTTGATGCCGACGCTGTCGTCGTAGCTGTTGAGCGCCAGCAGCGCGGTCAGCAGCAGCGGCACCAGCACCATCGTGGCGAACAGCAGCGTGGCCGGCGCCGTCAGGATATAGGGCAGCGACCGCTTTGGCTTGAGTGAGGACGCAGCGCGGTCAGACATGCGCGCTCCGCAAGCTCGCAGATTCAGGCGCCGGCTCGACCGCGCGCATGGCCGACGTCGGCCAGCGCAGCGACACGCGCTGGCCCGGCTGGCAGGAGGTCTGGCCGTTGTTCTTCAGGATCACCAAAATATCGCCGCAATCGGTTTCGAAACGATACAGCCATTGATTGCCGAGGAAGAAGCTGGAAGCGACCACGCCGCCCAATTGTTCTTCGGCTTCGGTACAGCATTCGATTTTTTCCGGACGGATGCACAGCGTGGTTTGCTCGCCGACCGTGAGGGCCGTGCCTTGCACTTCCAGCACATGGTTGCCGACGCGTACGCCGGCGCTGTCGTCCCTGACCCATTCGACCGTGCCGGGCAAGAGGTTGGCCTTGCCGACGAATTGTGAGACGAAGGCGTTGACCGGGTTCTCGTACGTTTCCAACGGCTTGCCGACCTGCACGGCGCGGCCGGCTTCCATCACCACCACGCGGTCGCTCATGGACAGCGCTTCGGATTGATCGTGCGTGACCATGATGGTGGTGGTGCCGACCTTGCGCTGGATTTCACGCAGTTCGATCTGCATTTCTTCGCGCAGCTTGGCGTCGAGGTTGGACATAGGCTCGTCCAGCAGCAGGATCGGCGGCTGGATCACCAAAGCGCGCGCCAGCGCCACGCGCTGACGCTGGCCGCCGGACAATTCGCGCGGATAGCGATGGCCGAATTTGTCCAGGTGCACCAGCGCCAGCGCCTGCTTGACGCGCTCGGCACTTTCCGCCGCGCCGACCTTGCGCATCTCCAGGCCGAACTTGACGTTGTCCGCCACTGTCATGTGCGGGAACAGCGCATAGCTTTGGAACACGATGCCCAGGCCGCGCCGGTTGGGCTTCTCGTTGGTGATGTCGCGACCGTTGAGGAGGATGCGTCCGGCGCTGGCTTCGACGAAGCCGGCGATCATCTGCAGCGTGGTGGTCTTGCCGCAGCCGGAAGGGCCGAGCAGCGAGACGAACTCGCCTTTTTCCACTGTCAGGTCAAGGTTTTCCACGGCGGTGAAATCGCCGTAGCGCTTGGACAGGTTTTCCAACTTGAGGAACGACATCGATGCATCTCCGGTGGCTATGTGGCTGACTGCTTATTTTGCTTATTCTTTGGCGCGGTGACGTTCAGGCAGTGATCAGTCGATGTCGAACTTCACTCCCTGCGCCAGCGGCAAGGTCTTGCTGTAGTTGATCGTATTGGTGGCGCGGCGCATGTAGTTCTTCCAGGCGTCGGAGCCGGATTCGCGGCCGCCGCCGGTTTCCTTTTCACCACCGAAGGCGCCGCCGATTTCAGCGCCGCTGGTGCCGATGTTGACGTTGGCCAGGCCGCAGTCGCTGCCGACGGCGGAGACGAAGGTTTCCGCTTCGCGCACGTCATTGGTGAAGATCGCCGACGACAAGCCTTGCGGCACGGCGTTGTTGAGTGCGATGGCGTCGGCCAGGTCGTCGTACTTGACGACATACAGGATCGGCGCGAAGGTTTCGTGATGCATGATGGCAGTCTGGCCGGGCATGCAGACCAGTGCGGGACGGACATAGACACCATCGCCGAGCACGTCGACGCGCTCGCCGCCGGTGACTTCACCGCCTTGTCCGCGCGCTTGCTGCAGGGCGCTTTGCATGGCGTCGTAAGCGGCCTTGTCGATCAGCGGGCCGACCAGCGTATCGGCCAGCAACGGATCGCCGACCTTGACGCTGGCATAGATGCGTTTGATCTGCGCGACCACCTGGTCATGGATGCTGCTGTGGACGAACAGGCGGCGCAGGCTGGTGCAGCGCTGGCCGGCAGTGCCGACGGCGGAGAAGGTGATGGCGCGCAGCGCCAGGCTCAGGTCGGCCGACGGCGCGACGATCATGGCGTTGTTGCCGCCCAGTTCGAGCAGGCTGCGGCCGAGGCGTTCGGCAACCACGGTGGCGACCTTGCGGCCCATGCGCACGCTGCCGGTGGCGCTGACCAATGGCACCAGCGGCGAACGCGACATCACTTCGCCGATCTCGGCGCGGCCGATCAGGATCTGGCACAGATTGGCCGGCACCACGTTCGGGCGCTGCGCCGAGAAACGCTCGACCGCCTTGGCGAACAGCGCTTGCACGGCGAGTGCGACGACCGGGGTCTTTTCTGACGGCTTCCACACCACCGCGTTACCGCAGATCAGCGCCAGGGCAGCGTTCCATGCCCAGACCGCGACCGGGAAGTTGAAGGCGGTGATGACGCCGCACACGCCCAGCGGATGCCAGGTTTCCATCATGCGGTGACCGGGACGTTCGGAAGCGATGGTCAGGCCGTGCAGCTGGCGCGACAGGCCGACGGCAAAGTCGCAGATGTCGATCATTTCCTGCACTTCGCCGAGGCCTTCGGAGAGGATCTTGCCGGCTTCCTGCGTCACCAGTTCGCCCAGCGCCTGGCGATGTTCGCGCAGCACTTCACCGAGCACGCGCACCAGTTCGCCGCGCACCGGCGCCGGCACTTCGCGCCAGGCCAGGAAGGCGGTCTGCGCATCGGCCAACGCGGTTTCCGCTTGCGCCGTGGTGTGCGCCTTGAGTGTGGCAAGCAGTTGCCCGTCGCGCGGCGAACGGATGGTCAGATCGCTGCCGGTGTAGGCGGCCAGATCAAAATTCAGGGTGGCGAAGAAACGGGAAGAGGGCATGAAATTCCTTTGTGGCTGAGTAGGATGCAAGAGCGGTGCAATAGCATTGCAGCAGCGTTCGACGCCCGAGTATAAGGAATAAGGCGGCGTTTTTTAAAATCAAAAAATGTCACGACATCATTACATTTGCTAATGCACGAAAATGTTCTGGAGGGAGGCGCCGCGGTGCGCCGCGATGGTGCGATGCATCAATTGCAATGTCGCGCCAATCGCCTAGCTACATAGGGTTGGGAGGGTTTTGGGGAAGACGGCGCAGCGCGCTTGTTCGTCGTGTTGCACCACTTTGATGCGTTGGGGAAATGGCATGTCGACTTGTTTCAACATGACTTTTAGTGTGTTTGAGCGTATTTCCAAAACGGGCTGCCGAAGCTGTCAGCCTGCTTGCAGTTCGCTCAGTATCCAGTCGCGGAATTTGATGACGGCGGGCTTGCTGGCGTTCTTCTCGGGATAGGCCAGGTAATACGATTGCGGGCTCTTCACCGCGAACGGGAAAGGCACGTGCAACTGCCCCAGGCTGATCTCGGTTTCGACCATGAACTTGGGCATCAGCGCCACGCCCATGCCGGCCACGGCCGCCTGGATCACCATCGCCAGTTGTTCGAAACGCGGTCCGGCGAGCGCGTTGGGACAATCCACGCCAACATGGCGGAACCAGTCCTGCCATGCCTGCGGCCGCGTGGTGTGCTGCAGCAGGGTGATGTCGGCCAGGTCGCTGACCGACGAGATGCGATCGTTCATGGCTTTGCTGCAGACCGGCAGCACTTCTTCGCCCATCAGGCGGACCATCACGGTATCTGGCCAGTCAGGCTCGCCGAAGTGGATCGCAGCGTCGACCTGGCGGGTGTTGAAATCGAAGGGCAAGACCTCGGTGCTCAGGTTGAGCAGCACGTCGGGATAGGCGGCGGCGAATTTGGTCAGGCGCGGAATCAGCCATTTCACGCCGAAGGTCGGCAAGATCGCCAGGTTGAGCACGCTGGCCAGGCTGTTGTAGGTCATCACCTGGAAGGTCGCCATCTCGATCTGCTTGAGGATGCTCGAGACCTGCGACGCGTAGTCGCGGCCCGGTTCGGTCAGGATCAGGCGGCGGTTGATGCGCTCGAACAGCTTGACGTTCAGATAGTCTTCCAGAATCGCCACCTGGCGGCTGACCGCACCCTGCGTCATGTGGAGTTCGTGCGCGGCCTTGGTAAACGACAGGTGGCGCGCCGACGTGTCGAAGGCGATCAGGCAGGACGTGGACGGGATGAATCGGCGCATGGAGCGGAATCCGCTGGAAGGATGACCCCGCACTATAGCAAAAGCGGTGCCAGCGTTGTTGCCGTTGCCATGAGTATTTGTCATGGCAGAGATTCCCTGTTCCATGCGATTGGTTGGGGCTTGTTCCGGGCGTATTCAGCCAAAGCGCGTATTGCCAAGCAGGTAATGCGGATCGAAAACCGGTTGCATGCGTGCCGCCAGCATTTGCTGCGCCTGGCCCTGATAGCGATCGTAATAATGCTGGTTGAACGGGCCGATGCCATGTTCGGCGCTGAAGCTGCCGCGATAGTTGTGCACCACCAGGTCATAGATGGCGGTGCGCAAGGCGTCGATGCGCGGCGGCGGGAAATGTTCCTGCTGCGCCGGCGCGATGGCGATGTTGAAATGCACGCCGCCGTCGCCCCAATGGCCGAAGTCGTAAACGTCGGCGCCGGCAAAGTCACGCGCGATCAGCGCCAGCGCTTCTTCACGGAAAGCCGGCATGCGCGAGCGCGGCACCGAGATGTCGAAGGCAACCACTTTGCCTTCCTGCCTGACGCTGTCGCTGATGGCGTGGCGCAGGCGCCAGAGCGTGTCGGGTTTGTCCACCACGGCGTCGACGATGGCGTCGTCGAAGTGGCGCTCCAGCCAGCTCATGAACAACTGCTCCAAGTTGAACTGTTCGTTCGCTGCGGCCGATGAACTCAGTTCGATCAGCAGTGCATACGGTGGCACGGGGTTGAACGGCGCGACCGCTTGCGGCAGATGGCGCTGCACCGATTCCAGCGCGTTTTGCGAGATGCCTTCGAAGGCGCTGAGGAAATCGGCGAATTCGCGTTCGGCGTCCTGCAGCAGGCGCAAGGACGCTTCCGGCGACGATGGCACGACCAGCGCGGTGGCGCGCTGACGCGGTAAAGGGTGGGCGCGCAGCACGGCTTGCGTGACGATGCCGTAGCTGCCGGCGGTGCCGATGAAGAGTTGCTTCCAGTCCGGGCCGGTATTGTTCTTGCGCAGGCGGTTGCCCAGCTCCAGAAGTTCGCCGGGCGGCTGCATCAGCAACGCCTGCAATCCCAGCGTGTTGTGGCGCACGTCGCCGTAGCGGATCAGGCGCGCGCCGCCGGTATTGGCGGAGAGCATGCCGCCGACCGACGGATCGGCGCCGAGGTCGATGGGGAAACACAGGCCATGAGGTTCCAGCGCCTGGTTCAGGTCGGACAATCGCGTGCCGGCCCAGGCCTGGATCACGCCGTCAACCGGGTCGATGTCGATGACGCCCTTGATGCGTTCCATGCTCAGCACCAGCTGATGGCCGGACGCGTCGGGAGAGGATGCGCCGACCAGGCCGGTATTGGCGCCTTGCGCGATGATGCTGATTTTGTCCGCCGCGCACAGCCGCATCAGTTCGGCGGCTTCGGCGACGTCGGCCGGGCGGGCGATGCACAGCGCGGTGCCGGCGCCGTAACGCGGGCCGTGCTCATACGGCGCACGGGCGGCGGCTTCGACGATGCAGCCGCCCGGTCCCAGCAGTGCGGCGATTTTTTCCAGTGCGGACTCAGCGGACATTGTCGCTGCTTTTTGTCGCCGCCTCTGCGGTCGCACCGGCGGTCATCTTGAAAATTCCTTGCGCGTTGCCGCTGTCGAACGTCAGGTCGAGCTTGCGCACGCCGGCGTCATCTATATAGGTATCGCGCGAAATGAATTCATAGAATGAACCCGGCACGGTGACGTCGACCAGGGCGCCGTCGGCATCCTTGAGCTGATAGCCGACCTTGCCGGCGCGGAAGGCGGTCTGGCGTACGCGGCCGTTGCGCGAGACTTCGACCTCGTCCTTGATCGGGCGTCCCAGCTGACGTTGGTGCTCCGCAGTGGCGTTGACGTCGGCGACGCGGTCGGTGGCATGGTTGAAGACATTGCCTTCGGTGGAGATCCAGGCCATCTCGGCGGATTCGGTGCGCAGCGCTTCGTATTGCGGCAGCGTCGGCAGATCGTGGTGACGGGCGAAGCAGCCCAGCATCGCGGGCAGCAGGCGCTGTGCCGAGGTGATCGGCAGCGTGCCGTCGGCAGCCAGCTTGTCGAGCAGAGTCAGCATATTGGCTTGCAGCGGATCGCGCGAGGTAGCCAGCAGCGCGTCGACGGTGCGCTGGAATTCGGGAGAGAATTTTTCCGGGTGCAGTTCGCTCACAAAGAACTGGGCAATGTTTTCCGGATCGTCGATGTGGCTGTAGACGTGGCCGGTCATGTTGATGCGGGGCAGCGGATACAGGCCGGCCAATTGGTAGCCCAGCGGCAGGAACATGCGCGTGAACAGCGCCTCGCCGTCGGGGAAGGAGCCGGCCTTGCCGCGCAGCACGGTACGCACCGCACCATGGTCGAAACAGATTTTGGTGCCTGCCGCCGCCGCATCGGCGACGTAGTCGCGTCCGGCCGGCACTGCCTGCAGCAGTTTGTCGAACAGCAGCATGTTCAGCGCCTGCGCCAGCTCCAGCCGCGTGACGCTGATCGAGGCCGGCCGCAGGGTCGATGCCGGGACGTCGAGCAGGTCGAACAGGCGCTGGACGGCGTTGTTGTTCTGACATGCCGAAGTTAACAGGAGATGCAGATTGCTGTCGGGGGCTGGAGTGGTCATGCTGGCCTTGTTTGCTTCCTTATTGGATGGAGGCATCTTAAGACGCTCCGGGCGCGTGACAAAACGATTAATACTGATGTTCGAATGCATTTTTCTCATGCAAACGCTGAAATGCCTGCCAGACTTTTTGACGGCTTCCGTCTCAGCCGACAAATGATCAGACGCTCGTTCCTCCTTTGTTTTGAATAAATTCTAGTAGCGCGTAATCATTTTGGGATAGTTCGCCGTCTTTGCTTTCCCCACCGGGAATGCCGCGTGAAAGCCGATTCTTTTCGCGTATATTGCGCCCGGTTCAGCTAACGGCGAGGTGCGACGATGCGTGTGAAAAAGATCATTGCTGTATGTCTTCTGGGTTGGTTCGCGGCGACGGGAGCGGCCGTTGCTGCAACTGCCGCGACCCCGGACCTGCTCGACAGCGTCAAGGCGCGCGGCACCTTGCGCGTGGCGCTGGAAGGGACCTATCCGCCATTCAACTTCAAGGATAAAAAGACCGGCGAGCTGGCCGGATTCGATGTTGAGTTCGCCCGCGCGCTGGCCGACCGGCTGGGCGTCAAGGTGGAGTTCGTCGCCACCGAGTGGGTCGGCATTCTGGCCGGGCTGCAGGTCGGCAAGTACGACGCCATCGTTTCCGAAGTCACCATGACGCCCAAGAGAGAAGCCGAGTTCGACTTCTCGCAGCCCTATACCTATTCGACGGCGCAGCTGATCCTGCGCAAGGACGACAAATCCGAATATCGCGATTTCGCCAGCCTCAAGGGCAAGACGGTCGGCGTGGGGCAGGGCAGCAGCTATGCCGAAACCCTCAACGCCGTCGGCGGCATCAACGTCAAGACTTATGTGTCGGCGCCGCTCAACCTGCAGGACCTGGCCAACGGCCGCATCGACGCCGCCTTGAACGACCGCTTGCTGGTGCCTTACATGATGCAGGAGGCGAAGCTGCCTCTGCGTGCAGCTGCGGCCATCGGCGAGGCGCAGAAGCAGGGCATTCCGTTCAAGAAGAACAATCCGAAATTCAAGGCTGCCGTCGATGCCGCCATCGCCGACATGATCCGTGACGGCAGTTACGTGCGCATGTCGCGCAAATGGTTCGGGCTGGACGCCTCCCGTCCGCCTGCGCCAGCGCGCTGACGGCATCGCCTTCCCTACTTATACTCATGGCAGAGTTTCTTTCCATCGTCGCCGATTCCGGCAATCTTGTTCTGCTGGGGACGTTTTATACCTTGCTGTACGCCGTTCTCGGCATGCTGTTCGGCCTGCCGCTCGGCATGCTGGTAACGTTCATCCGACACGAACACGTGCCGGTGCTGGCGGGACTGGCGCATATCTATGTCAGTTTCATGCGCAGCACGCCGCAACTGATACAGGCTTTCCTGGTGTATTTCGGGCTGGGCGCGGCCGGCATCGACCTGCCGCTGATCGTCATCGGGACGTTGGTGTTGACCGCCAACGCCAGCGCCTACCTGTCGGAAACCATGCGCGGCGCCATGGAAGGCGTCAGCACAGGTCAGTGGGGCGCCGGGTACAGCCTGGGCCTGACGCGGTTCCAGACGATTTGCAATATCATCGCGCCGCAGGCGCTGCGGCTGGCGATCCCCGGCATCAGCAATACCCTCATCAGCCTGTTCAAGGACACCTCGGTGCTGTCGGTGATTACCGTCGCCGAATTGATGAAATACACCGGCGACATCATTTCGGTCACGTTCCGGCCTTTCACCTTCTATCTGATTGCGGCTTTCATTTATTGGGGCCTGTGTCTCTTATATGAGTACGGTATTCATCGCCGGGTCGAAGCACGCTTCAAAAAAGCTTACCAACCCGCATTTTAATCAGATCGCCGCGCTCGCATTTCGCAGGCCGGACAAGGAATTGCAAGGGATTGCTCCATCGGCGAGGCCCTGATCGGGGCGATGACAAGGTTTTCGATGCACTGCAACCAAGCCCGAATTTTCAGATTTCAAGAGAGATGCTAAAAAAACACCGGGCGGGAGAGTGAGTGTTTATGCCGCTTTGCAGCAATTTCCCATAATATGAAATCAAATATCGCTATTTGAAAATTAAAAAAGCCCTGTTAAAATGCCTCGTCCACGCGGCGCAAAGACCGTAAAGTATTGGCACAAAGAATCCAAGAAATCGTGTTACGGCGTATTTGCAGCTTGAACAAGCGCCGTAGTGCAGCTTAACGATCGCAGCTTAGCGATCCGGCCTACCCGCCGATCCCCTTCAACTCAGGAGACGTACCATGTCAGCCCAAATCGACCAAGTCCTGGCGCAAGCCGCCAACGATCCCGATGTGATTGAAACGCAAGAGTGGCTCGACGCCCTCGAAGCCGTGATCGACGCCGAAGGCCCGGAACGCGCACATTACCTGATGGAGCGCATGGTCGATCTGGCCCGCCGCCGCGGCGCCCACATCCCGTTCTCCAGCAACACCGCATACGTCAACACCATTCCCGCCGACCAGGGCGAACACTGCCCGGGCAACCTGGAAATCGAAGAACGCCTGCGCTCGTGGATGCGTTGGAACGCCATGGCGATGGTCGTCAAGGCCAACCGCGTCGACGGCGACCTGGGCGGCCACTTGTCCTCGTTCGCTTCGCTGGCGAACATGCTGGGCATCGGTTTC
Source organism: Herbaspirillum sp. NPDC101397 (assembly GCF_044767325.1). Taxonomy (NCBI): domain Bacteria; kingdom Pseudomonadati; phylum Pseudomonadota; class Betaproteobacteria; order Burkholderiales; family Oxalobacteraceae; genus Herbaspirillum; species Herbaspirillum sp. NPDC101397. The sequence continues at coordinate 507,637 of NZ_JBIWNS010000002.1, read as the reverse complement.
AACCATTTCTGGCACGCCCCGACCGAAGACCACGGCGGCGACCTGCTGTACATCCAGGGCCACTCCTCGCCGGGTATCTACGCACGCGCTTTCCTGGAAGGCCGCCTGACCGAAGACCAGCTGATCCATTTCCGCCGCGAAGCCGACGGCCATGGTCTGTCCTCGTATCCGCATCCGAAGCTGATGCCTGAATTCTGGCAGTTCCCGACCGTGTCGATGGGCCTGGGCCCGTTGATGGCGATCTATCAGGCGCGTTTCCTGAAGTACCTGCACGCACGCGGCATCGCCAAGACCGACAACCGCAAGGTCTGGGCCTTCTGCGGCGACGGTGAAATGGACGAACCGGAATCGATGGGCGCCATCGGCATGGCCGGGCGTGAAAAACTGAACAACCTGGTTATCGTGGTCAACTGCAACCTGCAACGCCTCGACGGTCCGGTACGCGGCAACGGCAAGATCATCCAGGAACTGGAATCCGATTTCCGCGGCGCCGGCTGGAACGTCGTCAAGGTCATCTGGGGCAGCGGCTGGGATGAGCTGCTGGCCAAGGACAAGGAAGGCATCCTGCAAAAAGTGATGATGGAAACCGTCGACGGCGAATATCAGAACTACAAGGCCAAGGATGGCGCGTTCGTCCGCAAGCACTTCTTCGGCAAGCATCCGAAGCTGCTGGAAATGGTCAGCAAGATGTCCGACGACGACATCTGGCGCCTGACCCGCGGCGGCCACGATCCGCACAAGATCTACGCAGCATTCAAGGTTGCGCAGGACAGCAAGGATCAACCGACCGTGATCCTGGCCAAGTCGATCAAGGGCTATGGTTTCGGCAAATCCGGCGAAGCACGCAACACCGCACACAACACCAAGAAACTGGACGACGAAGCCATCAAGGCCATGCGCGACCGTTTCCAACTGCCGATCTCCGACGCCGACTTGCCGAACATCCCGTTCTTCAAGCCGTCCAACGACACCCCGGAAATGCAATACCTGCACGAGCGCCGCAAAGCGCTGGGCGGTTACCTGCCGCAGCGCCGTCCGCAAGCTGACGAAAAATTGGTCGTGCCTGAACTGTCCGCATTCCAGGTCATGCTGGAGCCGACTGCCGAAGGCCGTGAAATCTCGACCACCGCCGCGTACTCGCGCGTGCTGACTGCGCTGCTGCGCGACAGCAGCCTGGGTCAACGCGTGGTGCCGATCATGGTCGACGAATCGCGTACCTTTGGTATGGAAGGCCTGTTCCGCCAGATCGGTATCTTCAGCCAGGTCGGTCAGCTGTACGAACCGGTCGACAAGGACCAGGTCATGTACTACCGCGAAGACAAGGCCGGTCAGATCCTGCAGGAAGGCATTAACGAAGCGGGCGGCATGAGCTCGTGGATCGCTGCGGCGACCTCGTACTCGACCAACAACCGCATCATGATTCCGTTCTATACGTATTACTCGATGTTCGGTCTGCAACGTATCGGCGATCTGGCCTGGGCTGCCGGCGACATGCGCGCCCGCGGCTTCCTGATCGGCGGCACTGCCGGCCGCACTACGCTGAACGGCGAAGGCCTGCAGCACGAAGACGGCCACAGCCACGTGTTTGCTTCGGCGATTCCGAACTGCGTGCCTTACGATCCGACCTTCGCCCATGAAGTCGCCGTGATCATCCATGACGGCCTGCGCCGCATGGTCGGCAACCAGGAAGACGTGTTCTATTACATCACCGTGATGAACGAGAACTACGCACACCCGGGCATCAAGGCCGGTCAGGAAGAGGGCATCCTCAAGGGCCTGTACCTGTTGAACGAAAGCAGCAAGAAGAACAAGCTGCGCGTGCAACTGTTGGGTTCGGGCACGATCCTGCGCGAAGTCATCGCTGCTGCCGATCTTCTGCGCGACGACTGGAAGGTTGACGCCGACGTCTGGTCCGCACCATCGTTCACGCTGCTGGCGCGCGACGGTCAGGACGTGGAACGCTGGAACATGCTGCATCCCGCCGACGCTGCAAAGAAGAGCCACTTCGAGCAATCGATGGAAGGCACCGAAGGTCCGATAGTGGTGTCGACCGACTACATGCGCACCTACGCCGAGCAAGTCCGCGCCTTCGTACCGAAGGGCCGTACTTACAAGGTGCTGGGCACCGACGGTTACGGCCGTTCCGACACCCGCGCCAAGCTGCGCGAGTTCTTCGAAGTCGACCGTCACTATGTGACCGTGGCTGCGCTGAAGTCGCTGGCTGACGAAGGCAAGATCAAGCCTTCCGTGGTTGCCGAAGCGATCGCCAAGTACGGCATCAATCCGGAAAAACCAAATCCGGTGACGGTGTAATTCGCCAATAGGCGAACTTGAAACCATCCGCAAGGCGGCTTGTCAGGTAATATCGGCAAGCCGCCTTCAACATGAGTGGACATACATTCGACGCTGCATAGTTGCAACGTACCGGATCCAGAACAAACGGAGCGCAAGAGATGAGTCAAATCGAAGTAAAAGTACCGGATATTGGCGACTTCAAGGAAGTCGAAGTCATTGAAGTCCTGGTCAAGGTAGGCGATACCATCAAAATCGAACAATCCCTGCTGACGGTCGAATCCGACAAGGCCAGCATGGAAATCCCATCCAGCCATGCAGGCGTGGTCAAAGAGATCCGCGTGAAGATCGGCGACAAGGTCGCTGAAGGCTCCGTGGTCGTGATCGTGGACGCCGAAGGCGCCGCGGCTGCCCCTACTGCACCAGCAGCAGCTCCGGCTGCAGCCGCTGCTGCTCCTGCCGCCGCGACAGCATCTGCGCCGGCACCGGCCGCTCCTGCGCCTGCGGCTGCCCCGGCAGCTTCGGGCGGCGTACAAGATATCCTCGTCCCCGATATCGGCGATTTCGCCGAAGTCGAAGTGATCGAACTGCTGGTCAAGGTCGGCGACACCGTCAAGGTCGAGCAATCGCTGCTGACCGTCGAGTCCGACAAGGCCAGCATGGAAATCCCGTCCAGCCACGCCGGCGTGATCAAGGAACTGAAAGTCAAGATCGGCGACAAGGTTGCCAAGGGTTCGCTGGTTGCCGTGGTGGAAGCCACCGGCGGCGTAGCTGCTCCGGCAGCGCCTGCCGCTGCGGCACCCGCGCCGGCAGCTTCGGCTCCAACCGCCGCGGCGCCAGCATCGGCTCCGGCAGCTGTTCCCGAGATGGCGGTCGCCGCCGTCACACCGGGCTCCGCCAACAAGTCGCATGCATCGCCGTCGGTACGCAAGTACGGCCGCGAACTCGGCGTTGATCTGACCCGCGTGGTCGGCACCGGCCCGAAGAACCGCATCCTGCAGGAAGACATCCAGAAATTCGTCAAGGCGGCACTGGCCGGCGGCGCCGGTACGGCATCTTCCGCGCCAGCCAAGAACGGCAGCGGCGTTGGCCTGGATCTGTTGCCATGGCCGTCGCTGGACTTCAGCAAGTTCGGCGCGACCGAACTGCTGCCGCTCTCGCGCATCAAGAAGATCAGTGGTCCGAACCTGCATCGCAACTGGGTCATGATCCCGCACGTCACGCAATTCGACGAAGCCGACGTGACCGAGCTGGAAGAATTCCGCAAGACCTCCAACGACGCCTACGCCAAGGCCAAGTCGCCGGTCAAGCTGACCATGCTGGCGTTTGTGATCAAGGCCAGCGTCTCGGCGCTGAAGAAATTCCCGGCGTTCAATTCCTCGCTGGATGCCAAGGGCGAAAACCTGATCCTGAAGCAGTACTACAACATCGGCTTCGCCGCCGACACGCCGAACGGCCTGGTGGTGCCCGTGATCAAGAATGCCGATCAGAAGACCATCGGCCAGATCGCTACCGAAATGGGCGACCTGTCGGCGCAAGCGCGCGACGGCAAGTTGAAGCCTGCGGACATGCAAGGCGCGACCTTCACCATTTCGTCCCTGGGCGGCATTGGCGGCACGGCCTTCACGCCGATCATCAATGCACCTGAAGTGGCGATCCTGGGCTTGTCCAAGTCGATCATCAAACCAGTCTGGGACGGCAAGCAATTCGTGCCGCGCCTGATGCTGCCGACCTCGCTGTCCTACGACCACCGCGTGGTGGACGGCGCGATGGGCGCGCGCTTCTCGGCCTATCTGGCTGAAGTGCTGGGCGATTTGCGTAAGTCGCTGCTGTAATTTTGCCGTTACGCCGTACCGACGAAAATCGGTGCGGCGCTTCAGTTTCAGGCACGCACAAAGCAGCGTCGCGCATCCATTCGTGAAATGAGACAGCGCAGCGCACACCAGCGAACAACAGAATTTACGGAGTTAAGACATGAGTCTGAGCGAAGTCAAAGTCCCCGATATCGGCGATTTCAAGGAAGTGGAAGTAATCGAATTGCTGGTCAAGGTCGGCGACTCGATCAAGGTCGAGCAATCGCTGATCACCGTCGAGTCCGACAAGGCCAGCATGGAAATCCCGTCCAGCACGGCTGGCGTGGTCAAAGAATTGAAGGTCAAGGTCGGCGACAAGGTTGCCGAAGGTTCCGTGCTGCTGCTGGTGGAAGCCAGCGGTGATGCGGCTGCTGCTCCGGCAGCTGCGCCCGCTGCCGCCCCTGCTGCGGCAGCGCCTGCGCCGGCAGCACCGGCAGCACCGGCTCCGGTCGCCGCCAGCTTCGGCGGTTCGGCCGACATCGAATGCGACATGATGGTCCTCGGTGCAGGTCCCGGCGGTTATTCCGCTGCGTTCCGCGCCGCCGACCTCGGCATGAACACCGTGCTGGTCGAGCGTTATTCGACCCTCGGCGGCGTCTGCCTGAACGTCGGTTGCATTCCGTCGAAGGCACTGCTGCACGTCGCAGCCGTCATCGATGAAACCGCCGCGATGGCCTCGCACGGCGTCACTTTCGCCAAGCCGGAAATCGACATCGACAAGCTGCGCGCCTACAAGGAAAAAGTCATCGGCACCATGACCGGTGGCCTGGCCGGCATGGCCAAGGCGCGCAAGGTCAACGTCGTGCAAGGCGTGGGCCAGTTCGTCGGCGCCAACCACATCGAAGTGACCGCAGCCGACGGCAGCAAGAAGACCGTCAAGTTCAAGCAAGCCATCATCGCCGCCGGTTCGTCGGTGGTGAACCTGCCGTTTGTGCCGCAAGATCCGCGCATCGTCGATTCGACCGGCGCCCTGGAACTGCGCCAGGTGCCCAAGCGCATGCTGGTCATCGGCGGCGGCATCATCGGCCTGGAAATGGCCACTGTGTACTCGACGCTGGGTGCGCGCATCGACGTCGTTGAAATGATGGACGGCCTGATGCAAGGCGCGGACCGCGACATGGTTAAAGTGTGGCAGAAGTTCAACGAAAAGCGTTTCGACAACATCATGCTGAAGACCAAGACGGTCGGCGTCGAAGCATTGAAGGAAGGCATCAAGGTTACCTTTGAGGCAGCAGAAGCCGGCGCCAAAGCTCCTGAGCCGCAACTGTACGATCTGGTTCTGGTCGCCGTCGGCCGCAGCCCGAACGGCAAGAAGATTTCTGCCGACAAGGCGGGCGTGACCGTGACCGATCGCGGCTTCATTCCGGTCGACAGCCAGATGCGCACCAACGTACCGCACATCTTCGCCATCGGCGACCTGGTCGGCCAGCCGATGCTGGCGCACAAGGCCGTGCACGAAGCGCACGTTGCCGCGGAAGCTGCTGCAGGCGAGAAGAGCCACTTCGACGCCAGCGTCATTCCTTCGGTGGCTTATACCGATCCGGAAGTGGCATGGGTCGGCATCACCGAAGACGAAGCCAAGGCCAAGGGCATCAAGCTGGAGAAGGGCCATTTCCCGTGGGCCGCATCCGGTCGCGCCGTTGCCAACGGCCGTTCGGAAGGTTTCACCAAGTTGCTGTTCGATGCTGAGACACATCGCATCGTCGGCGGCGGCATTGTCGGCACGCACGCCGGCGACATGATCGGTGAAATCGTGCTGGCCATCGAGATGGGCGCGGACGCCGTCGACATCGGCAAGACCATCCATCCTCACCCGACGCTGGGCGAATCGATCGGCATGGCGGCGGAAGTCTACAAGGGCGTCTGCACCGACTTGCCGCCGATGCGCAAGAAGTAATTCGAGTAATTCGCACGCCGGACACTGCGGGCAAGCGGAAAGAAAAACGGCTGACATCGCAAGATGCCAGCCGTTTTTTATTGCCTCGTCGATTGCTGCTACGGTTTCAGAATCAACCGTTGACGATACGCATTCCTTCTTCGGTGTAACGCGGACCGGCAGCTGCGTCGGCGGGGAACAGCCGGTTCAGTTCTTCCAGATGCGATGCCGTCAGCGTCACCGCCAGGGCGCCGCTGTTTTCTTCCAGATAGCTGCGACGCTTGGTGCCGGGGATCGGCACGATATGCTCGCCTTGCGCCAGCACCCAGGCCAGCGCCAGTTGCGACGGTGAGCATTCGTAACGCGTTGCAAGCTCTTTCACCTTCTCCACCAAAAGCAGATTCTTCGCAAAGTTTTCGCCCTGGAAGCGCGGATTGTGGCGGCGATAATCATCTGCGTCGAACTGGTCCGGATGTGTAATCGCACCGGTCAAAAAGCCGCGTCCCAGGGGGCTGTACGGCACGAAGCCGATGCCGAGTTTGTTGCACGTCGCCAGCACGTCCTGTTCCGGATCACGCGTCCACAGCGAGTATTCGCTTTGCAGCGCGGTGATCTTGTGGACCTTGCTGGCGCGCTCCAGCGTCTGTGACGAGGCTTCCGACAAGCCGATATGACGGATCTTGCCGGCCTTGACCAGATCAGCCAGCGCGCCCACGGTTTCTTCGATGGGCGTGCTTTGATCGATGCGGTGCTGGTAATACAGGTCGATGGTGTCGACGCCCAGGCGTTTCAGGCTGCCTTCGACCGACATGCGGATGTAATCGGGTTTGCCGTTGACGCCGCGCGCCGCCGGGTTGGCCGGATCGCGCACGATGCCGAATTTGGTCGCGATGAACACCTGGTCGCGCTTGCCCTTGATGGCCTTGGCGATCAGCTCTTCATTGATGTGCGGACCGTACATATCGGCCGTATCGAGGAAGCAGATACCGAGTTCCAGTGCGCGATGGATGGTGGCGATGGATTCGGCGTCGTCGCGGTTCGAATAGAAATCGCTCATGCCCATGCAGCCGAGGCCGATGGACGAGACGGTCGGGCCGTCAGCGCCGAGCTTGCGGGTGCCGACGTGGGTCGCCGGTTTTGCGTGTGGAGTTGTTGCGTTTGTTGCTGTCGTTGCTGTCGTTGCTGTCGTTGCTGTGGTCATTGGAAGCGTCCTCGATAGATTGCGGGTGAGCGACGACGACCGGAGGCAGTGCGGCTTCCACGTCCTCATACATTTTGACCTTCATATGCAAGATGGACAGGTTGCTCTGCAGCTCGGCGATCGTCTCTTCCACGGTGCGGGCATGCTGTTGCAGCAATGCCTTCCGTGCAGACACACTTTCCGCCGTATTGCCGGCGCGACGCAGTTCTGCATAGCGCAGCATGTCGCGGATCGGCAGACCGGTCGAACGCAGCTTGAGCAGGAATCCGATCCAGAGCAGATCTTCTTCACGGAACAGGCGGTGCGTATTGTCCTGGCGCGCGATCGGATCGAGCAGGCCGATCTTTTCGTAATAACGCAGGGTATGCACCGACAGACCGGTCTTTGCGGCAGCTTGTTGTATGGTCAGGGAAGTGGTCATGTGAGGCAGTCTAGAAGTTGGAGCGCACTCTAAGTCAAGGGGGGATTTTGACTTATTTCAAGACCATCAGGGGGATTTTGCTGGCAGGGCGCTTGCGTGGCTGATAACGATGCTGCAAACGCCCTGTCTTCTTGCAGGAAGGCTTAGCCGTCTGCGTTGATGCGGGAGATCAGCGTCTTGAGGACTTCTTCGGCGCGATCGTTTTCAATCTGGCAAGTACCGGCATTCTCATGTCCGCCGCCGCCGTATTCCAGCATCAGCGCGCCGATGTTGGTCTTAGAGGTGCGATTGAGGATCGACTTGCCGGTGGCGAAGACGGTGTTCTGGTTCTTCAGGCCCCACAGCACGTGGATGGAAATGTTTGTCTGTGGAAATAGTGCGTAGATAATGAAGCGATTGCCGGCGAAAATCACCTCTTCGTTGCGCAAGTCGAGCACCACCAGGTTTTTATGCACGGTGGCGCAGCGGCGGATCTGCTCCTTGCACTTGTCGGCGTGTTCGAAATACAGTTCGCGGCGTTCCTTGACGTCCGGCGTCGCCATGATTTCTTCGATCGTGTGCGTTTTGCACAGTTCGATCAGGTCCATCATCAGGTTGTAATTGGAGATGCGGAAATCGCGGAAACGGCCCAGGCCGGTGCGTGCATCCATCAGGAAATTGAGCAGGTCCCAGCCTTCCGGATTGAGCACTTCCTGCTCGTTGAAGCGCGCGGCATCGCCCTTGTCGACCGCAGCCATCATGTCGCCCCACGACGCCGGGAAGGCCTTTTCGCCGCCGTAATAGTCATACACCACGCGCGCCGCAGACGGCGCTTCGGGGTGGATCACGTGGTTCTTGCGTTCGCCGGTGTGGCGGATGGTCTCGGACAAATGGTGATCGAACGCAATATGCACACCGGGCACGAAGGGGAGGTTAGTGGTGATGTCGTTGTCGCTGATGGCGATCTTGCCATCCTGCATGTCTTTCGGATGAACGAACAGGATCTCGTCGATCATGTCCAGATGCTTGAGCAGGACGGCGCATACCAAACCATCAAAATCGCTCCGTGTCACCAGACGGTATTTTTTCGTTTCTGACATCGTTGTCCCCTTAAAGATTGAATATTCCATGCGTTCCCGGCCGACCGGATGTGATGAATCATACAACTCAAATTTATGTGTGGATAGCACTTGTTGTTATTTGAAATGGCTTAAAAAATAGCACGATGCGAGTCTCGCCGACATGCTGATTCATCAGCCAATGGTGGTTTTGCCGGGCCTGGCGTCAGCAAATTTTTCGCGGCTGTGCAAAGATAGCGGCTTTCGCAAAGCCGTATGCGACTGGATCTCGATCAGCCGGATTTTCATCTTCATCGAGCAGCCGCCTGCGGCTTTTCCCATTCGTCACAGGAGAAGCAATGAGTCACCATTTTGACCCCGCCCCCATCGCCGCAAAATTCGGCATCCCTGCAGCCGACCTCGGTATCGAACTGATCAGCCACACGGCCGACGGCGTCGAGTACGAAAGCGTGCTGCTGTTCAACAAGAAGAACACGGCGCCGGTGGCCGGGGTGTTGTCGATACCCAATTACTTCGGCATCAGCCAGAAGGCGCTGGAAGTCACCGCCACCACCGTCGGACTGAACCAGGCGATCCTGGTTGGCGACGTCTTCGGCAAGAGCGTGCGTCCAGCCAATCCTGATGAAGCCGTCGCGGCCATCGTTCCACTGAAGAAGGATCGCGCCGAACTGCGCAAGCGCATGAATGCAGCACTGGCGGCGCTCAAGGGCCAGGACAAGGTCAAGCTGAACGGCAAGCTCGGCGCCGTCGGTTTCTGCTTCGGCGGTACGGCGACGCTGGAACTGGCGCGCTCGGGCACTGTGCTGGATGCCTTCGCATCGCTGCACGGCGCGCTCGACACCCCGAATCCCAAGGATGCGGAAAACATCAAGGGCGCCATCCTGGTGCTGCACGGCGTGCAGGATCCGTCGGTGCCGCGCGACCAGGTCAACGCCTTCATCGATGAAGTCAGCGCCGCCAACCTGGACTGGCAACTGGTCAACTACGGCCAGGCCGGCCACTCGTTCACCGATCCGGAAGCGAACAATCCCGGCTTCTTCTATCACCAGAAAACGGCCGAGCGCGCATCGGTGGCGTTGAAGAACTTTTTTGCTGAAAAGCTCGCCTGACGCAATTCGGACGGACAATGAAAAACGGCCGGCATCTTGCGATGCCGGCCGCTTTTTCTTGAGCGGGAGAGATTATTCTTTCACCGCTCCGGTCATGCCCGACACGTAGTATTCCACGAAGAAGGAATACACCACCGCCACCGGCAACGACCCCAGCAGTGCACCGGCCATCAGGGCGCCCCAGTGGTAGACGTCGCCGTCGACCAGCTCGGTCACGATCCCCACCGGCACCGTCTTCACTTCCGAGGAGGAGATGAAGGTCAGCGCGTAGATGAACTCGTTCCACGACAAGGTGAAGGCAAAGATGCCGGCCGAAATCAGACCGGGCACCGCCAGCGGCAGGATGATCTTGATCAGGATCTCCCAACGTGTGGCGCCGTCGATCAGCGCACATTCTTCCAGCTCATACGGAATCGAGCGGAAGTAGCCCATCAACAGCCAGGTGCAGAACGGAATCAGGAAGGTCGGATACGTCAGTATCAGCGCCCAGCGCGTATCGAACAGGCCTAGCTTGAACACGATCGCCGCCAGCGGAATGAACAGGATCGAAGGCGGAATCAGGTACGCCAGGAAGATGCCCAGGCCGACTTGCTTGGAGCCCTGGAAGCGCAGGCGTTCGATGGCATAAGCCGCGAACACGCTGGCCGCCAGCGAGGCGAATGTCGATACCACCGATACGATCACCGTGTTGAGCAGCCATGCCGGATACTGGGTTTCAAACAGCAGCTTCTTGAAGTGGGCCAGCGTCGGCGCCACTACCCAGAACGGATTGCCGGTCTGGCGCAGCAATTCGTTGTCGGGTTTGAAGGCCGTAATCACCATCCAGTAAAACGGGAACAGCAGCACGAACACGAAGATGCCCAACGGAATATACGTTGTGATCCAGCGGCGCGGCACCGACTGCAGGAAATCCATCCCTTGCGTTTCCTGCTGCAGGTCTTTTGACTTCTTGCTCATTTGTCACCTCCTTGTTGCCAGCCGCGACGTTGCAGGCCGAAGTATGAAAACATGATGGCTGCGAGCAGGAAAGGAATCATGTAGGTTGCCAGAGCGGCGCCTTCACCGAGGGAGCCGCCGGGGATTGCACGTTGGAACGACAGCGTTGCCATCAGATGTGTTGCATTCAACGGACCGCCGCGTGTGAGCACATAGATCAGCTGGAAGTCGGTGAAGGTGAACAGCACCGAGAACGTCATCACCACCGCAATGATCGGCGTCAGCAACGGCAGCGTGACGTAGCGGAACTGCTGCCACGGTTTGGCGCCGTCAATCGCCGCCGCTTCATACAGCGAAGGCGAGATGGTCTGCAGGCCGGCCAGCAGTGAGATCGCCACGAACGGGATGCCGCGCCAGACGTTGGCGACCACGGTGGAAATCCGCGCCAGCCATGGTTCGCCGAGGAAATCGATGTAGTGATCGATCAGGCCCATCTTTACGAGTGCCCAGCTGATTACCGAGAACTGCGAGTCGTACATCCACCAGAACGCCAGCGCCGACAAGGCGGTGGGGACGATCCATGGCAGCAGCACGATGGCGCGGAAGAAGGTTTTGAGCGGCAGGTTCTTGTTGAGCAGAATCGCCAGCCACAAGCCGAGCACGAACTTCAGAATGCTGGCGGTGATGGTATAGAACAGCGTGTTGAACAGCGACAGCTGCGCCAGCGAATCGCCCAGCAGGTAGGAATAATTGTCCAGCCCGATGAAGCTGCCTTCGCCACCGATTTTGGTGTCGGTGAAGCCAAGCCAGATTCCCAGTCCGAGCGGGTAAGTAAGAAACACGACAAGCAGTAATACGGCAGGCGCCATGAACAGCATGCCCAGCACATTACGGTTGTTCAGCAGTCGGGATAACATAAGCAGACCTCGGTAAGCGTGATGACTGCGTCCGCACGGCGGTTGCCGGTGCGAACGCATGTTTTGCTCCTTGCACTACGATTTCAAGAGCAAGAATTCATTACGTAAACCTGTTCACGATCTGTAGCGAGAGGTCGTCAGCCGGTGGCGGACGGAGCGGAGCTTGGTTGAAACCCTTCGAGTGTGCCTGAGCACATGAGGATTCCGAGCACCGCCCGCCGCCGGATCACGGCCTCGCAGTAAGATCGTGAACAGGTTTTTACGCTTTGTAGAAGCGTTTGGCCCGATCGGCAGCGCGGTCAATTGCTTGCTGCACAGTCTTGGAGCCGCTGGCTGCTTCCGCCACCATGTCGACCACCACGTAGTCGGCCATGCAGGCGGCAGATGCCTGACCCAGCGGACCTTCGTGACCGTGGTCGATCATCAGCGCAGCCGAATCGCGATACACGGTGGCCTTCGGATCCGAAGTCCAGATGGCGTTCTTTTCGTAGGCCTTGAGCGATTGGCTGACGTAGCCGATGGATGCTTCCATCCATGGGTTGTACTGCTCAGGCTCGAACATGAACTGCACGAACGCCTTGGCCGCATTCGGGAACTTGGTGTGCTTGAACACCATCATTTGTGTGATTTGCATCAGCTCGGTCGGCTTGCCGGCAGGGCCGACCGGGAAGTGGGCGTGCTGCGTGTCTTTGGCCAGTTCCTGCATCTTCGGATCGGTCGAATTCTTGGCCGCGTAGTACACCGAAATGCCGTTGGCCGTCATGCTGATCTGGCCGTCCAGGTAAGCCTTGTTGTTCGACGGATCTTGCCAGGACAGTGTGCCCGGAACGAAGGTAGCATACAGTTGCTTGGCGTATTCCAGCGCAGCGCGGGTTTCCGGCGAGTTGATGGCGACTGCGCCTTTCTTATCGACCAGCTTGCCGCCGTGCGACCACAGCAGCCAGTGCGCCCAGTTGTTGGCGTCGCCGACGGCTTTGCCGAGTGCGAAGCCGACTGGTGTGTTCTTGGCCTTGAGGGCCTGGCACATTTTCAGGAAACCGGCGGTGTCCTTTGGCACGGCGTCGAAGCCGGCTGCCTTCAATTGGCTTTCGCGATAGACCAGCGCATTGCCGACCACGCCGACCGGCAGCGCAATCCACTTGCCGTCCTTGGTGCCATATTTGCGACAGACGTCGTACCAGCCGCCCAGACGGCTGCCCAGCGATGTTGCCAGGTCGGTCAGGTCAATCAGCTTGGTCGGATATTGTTGCGGGTCATCGAACCAGCTCATGACGATGTCCGGACCGGAGCCCACGTTGGCGGCAACCGCCGCCTTCGGGCGCAGGTCTTCCCAGCCTTCGCTGTCGGTACGTACGGCGACGCCGAATTTTTCGGTGAATTTCTTCACGTTCGCATTCCACAGGTCTTCATCGCCCTGGACGAAACGCTTCCAGCGCAGCACGCGCAGCGTCGCGCCTTTTTCGATCTCGAACTTCAGGCCGGCGCCGGTGGAGGCCGGTGCCGCCGGTGCGGCGAATGCATTGGTGGTGGCTACTGTCGATGCCGCAGCGACGGATGCGCTGGCGGCCAGGAAATTACGTCTGGTCAGCTTAGTCATGTCTCCTACTCCTTCTCTTCTGATGAAAGTGAATGGGCCCAGGTTTTAAGGCTTTTTATTTTTACTTGCTGTACTACAGGGACTGCTTTGCTAAGGGTGTTGCCGAATAACGAAGATCAAATTCTCAGCCGCGCGCCAATGTCTTGCCGCTGTCGGCGTCGAACAAATGCGTGCTGCCGTGTTCCGGTACCAGCGTGATGGTGTCGCCGGCCGAGAAGTCGTGACGTTCGCGGAAGATCGATGTCAGGCTGGTGTCGCTGAAGCGGGCATACACTTCGGTGTCGGCACCGGTCGGTTCAACCACGACGACCTTGGTGCTCATGCCGCTGCCGGCAGGGCCGATGGTCAGATGTTCGGGACGCACGCCGTAGACCACGCGCTGGCCGTCGACACCGTCCAGGCCGCGATGTGCATAGGGTGCCGGCAGGCGAGTGCCGTCGGAAAATTCGACTTCAGCCTTGTCGGCATTGCGGCGCAAAGTGGCAGGGATGAAGTTCATCGCCGGCGAGCCGATGAAGCCTGCGACGAAAATATTGGCAGGGCGGTCGTACAGTTCGAGCGGACGGCCACGCTGTTCCACCAGGCCGTCGCGCATGACGACGATCTGGTCGGCCATGGTCATCGCCTCGATCTGATCATGGGTGACGTAGACCGACGTCGTCTTCAGGCGCTGGTGCAGTTCCTTGATCTCGGTACGCATTTGTACGCGCAGCTTGGCGTCGAGGTTGGACAGCGGTTCATCGAACAAGAATACTTGCGGATCACGGACGATCGCGCGACCCATCGCCACACGTTGGCGTTGGCCGCCGGAGAGCTGGCGCGGATAGCGTTCCAGCAGCGTAGTCAGGCCGAGGATCTCGGCGGCCTTCTTGACCTGCTGCTGGATGAAGGACTTGTCCTTCTTGGCCAGCATCAGCGAGAACGCCATGTTGTCGTTGACCGTCATGTGCGGATACAAGGCGTAATTCTGGAACACCATGGCAATGTCGCGGTCCTTGGGCTGGACGTTGTTGACGACGGTGCCGCCGATGGAGATTTCACCTTCGGTGATTTCTTCGAGGCCTGCCAGCATGCGCAACAGCGTCGACTTGCCGCAGCCGGAAGGGCCCACGAGCACTGCGAATTCGCCGTCGGCGATGTCGATGTCGACACCGCGGATAACCTGGGTGCTGCCGAATTGTTTCTTGATGCCGCGAATCTGTACTGATGCCATGCCTTGCTCCTCGTCTATATCCTCGTTTTTGTGTCTGCGATAAACCCTTTCTTGGAGGGCTTCGCACATTTAATTCTGATACCTGCGCCGTTTTGGTTTTTATGGTTTTCGGCGGTACTGAGAGATACAAAATGACAGCCACTATCGCTACGTCGGTAACGCCATGACAGTGGACATAGTTACATCGTCGGTGTTCGTACCTCTCTGTTTTGCTCGGGGCTGCTGCTCTGCTACGGATTGCTGTGAGTACCGTGCTGCGTCTGCTTGTGTTGCTGCTGCTATTGCCATTGCTGCGGACGCAGCCGGTGCTCTTGCGATTATTGTCTCTGTTTTTCTATTTCTTCCGGCCTTCCACCACCACATACGACGGGCGTCCATTGCGGTCCCAGTCGATCAGATTCTGTGCCGCTTTGCGACGCAGTTCCTTGGCGGCGACTTCGGAATAGAAGGCGGCGTGCGGCGACAATAGCACACGTTTGTGCTGGACAATAGCGGAACTTGTCTCCGGTGGTTCGACCGGCAGGACGTCCAGTCCGGCACCCTTCAGATTGGTGTCGAGCGCCTTCAGCAAGTCATCGATATTGACCAGTCCGCCGCGTGCCGAATTGACCAGGAAGCTGTCCTGTTGCATCAGTTTCAACACCGACGCATCAATCATGCCGCGCGTCTCGTCGTTGAGCGGCGTATGCAGCGACACCACGTGCGCCTGCTTGAACAATTCTTCCTTGCTGACGCGTTCCACATACGCCGGGAAGTCGCCGTCGATGATGTGCGGATCGTAGGCGATTACACGTTTGAACAGGTTGCGGCTGATGTGCGCCATGCGCTTGCCGATGCGACCCAGACCGACGATGCCGATGGTCATTTCGGAGCAGCGCTGGATCTTGCCGGCGGTGGTGTAATGCCATTGGCCGGATTTGACGTCACGGTCGTAGCCGGTAATGTTGCGGATCAGATCGAGCGCCATCGCCAGTGCATGCGTGGAGACTTCGCCGACGCCATAGTCGGGCGAGTTGCCGACCCAGACGCCGTGTTTGGCGGCGTCGTCGGTGTTGATGGTGTCGAAGCCGGCGCCGTAGCGGCTGGCGATGCGGATTTCAGGACGTGCGGCAAACACCTTGGCGTTGACCGGCGCATATTGCACCAGCAAACCTTCGCAGCCTTCGGCGGCCTTGATGACCTCGTCTTCGGTGCGGCACTGCGCCGTCACCACTTCCACGCCGGCGTCGCGATACAGCGCCAGCTCAAGATCAACGTCGGGAAAATCGTAATCGGTAATCAATACTTTCATTGCTTCATGTCTCCATATGTCGCAGTCAAAACAGACGGAAGTTCATTTTTTTCGGTCGTCACTCCCTTGGAGGGAGCGCGCCTGAATCTTCCGCCGGCTTGCTTGTTGAAAAATTAATTCAGATTCTTGCCAGAGCCGTCAGTGGTTGTCCTTGGGAATGCCGGAGCCGCTCTTGCCGACCAGGAAATCGAGGTCGGCGCCGAGATTGGCCTGCTGGACATGATCGACATAGAGCTTGACCCAGCCGCGATCGGCCGGTGCTTTCGGCGCTTGCCATGCGGCGCGGCGGCGCTCCAGCTCTTCGTCGCTGACATGCAGGTGCAGCTTGCGTGCTTCCACATCGAGCTCCACCATGTCGCCGTTCTGCACCAGCGCCAGAGGACCGCCTGCAGCGGCTTCCGGCGTCACGTGCAACACTACGGTGCCATAAGCGGTGCCGCTCATGCGCGCATCGGACACGCGCACCATGTCGGTGATGCCCTTGCGCAGCACCTTCGGCGGCAGCGGCATGTTGCCCGCTTCGCCCATGCCGGGATAACCCTTGGGACCGCAATTCTTCAGCACCAGCACGCAGTTCTCGTCGACGTCCAAGTCCTCGTCGTCAATGCGTTTGTGCAGGTCGTCGCTGTTCTCGAACACCACGGCGCGGCCGGTGTGCTTCAGCAATGCCGGCGTGGCGGCCGACGGCTTGATCACCGCGCCGTCCGGGCACAGGTTGCCGTGCAGGATGGCGATGCCGGCGGCTGCCTTGAACGGCGTATCGAAGGCGTGGATGACGTCGCGGTTCCAGTTCGGCGCATCCTTGCAGTTGTCCCACAAGGTCTGGCCGTTGGCCGACAGGGCGCTCTTGTCGATGACGCTTTCCAGTTCGCGGATCACCGACGGCAGGCCGCCGGCGTAGTAGAAATCTTCCATCAGGTATTTGCCCGATGGCTGCAGGTTGACCAGGCACGGCAGCTTCTGACCGATCTTGTCCCACTCTTCCAGCTTCAGGTCGACGCCGATGCGGCCGGCAATCGCCAGCAAGTGAATCACGGCGTTGGTCGAGCCGCCGATGCCGGCATTGACGCGGATGGCGTTCTCAAATGCAGCCTTGGTCAGGATTTTCGACATGATCAGGTCTTCCTTGACCATCTCGACGATGCGGCGACCGGAGTTGCGCGCCAGCACGTTGCGACGTGCATCCACTGCGGGAATGGCGGCGTTGCCCGGCAAGCTCATGCCGAGCGCTTCCACCATGCTGGCCATGGTCGAGGCCGTGCCCATGGTCATGCAGTGGCCGTGCGAGCGGTGCATGCAGCTTTCGGCTTCAAAGAATTCTTCCTGCGACATCTGGCCGGCGCGCACTTCTTCCGACATCTGCCACACGCCGGTGCCGGAGCCCAGTTCGCCGCCGCGGTACTTGCCGGACAGCATTGGACCGCCGGAGACGCCGATGGTCGGCAGGTCGACCGACGACGCGCCCATCAGCAGCGCGGGCGTGGTCTTGTCGCAACCCATCAGCAGTACCACGCCGTCGAGCGGATTGGCACGGATGGATTCTTCGACGTCCATGCTGGCGAGATTGCGGAACAGCATCGCGGTCGGACGCATCAGCGTCTCTCCGAGCGACATCACCGGGAACTCCAACGGGAAACCGCCGGCTTCCCAGATGCCGATCTTGACCTGTTCGGCCAGCGCGCGGAAGTGCGAATTGCAGGGTGTCAGTTCGGAATAGGTATTGCAGATGCCGATGACCGGACGGCCATCAAATTGATCGTGTGGAATGCCGCGGTTCTTCACCCAGGAACGGTAGATGAAACCGTCGCGGTCTTGGCGGCCGAACCAGGCCTGGCTGCGGCGCGTGAATGTCTTGGTGTCGCTCATGTTCTTTCCTTTTTCCTTGTGGCTCCAGGTCGTGACGGAGCCATGAATGCTGTCTGTATCGGATGGCTGTCGGAAGGATCAGTGGCGAATATTGCTCTGGTCGAAAAAGTAGCGGGAGAAATCCATCAGGTGATACGCCAGCATGGCGTCGCCATTACCGGCGTGGCCGAGGTGGCAGAGATAACGGGAGGTCGATGCAGCACAAGCGCCGGATTGCGCACGCGCAGAAACAGAAAGGGACGGCGCAGCCAGACCGCGCAGGTGCGGCTGCGGAACGATGGAACTACACCCCCGGCTAGCTAAGTTCTTCAATGCCTGTCTCCAGTGCTGCGGTATGGTCCGCGGGCAGTTTTTGCTCTTGTATTTTTTATGCGCGCAAGCCGGTGTTGAAATCATGTTCAGCAACGACCTGCTTCGTCAGGATGCCAGCGAGTCTATTTCAGCATTCGGACTTTGGTCAAGTGGTAATACCAGATTTGTCATACATCTTTTTGGTTGATATCCCATCCCTGTTTCTCTTGTTCCCTATGATGCCCAATGGTGCGTTGCGGCGTAGGTGAATTATTTTCGTGCATCGTTTTCTTTCTTGACACTGCCGGGGTGATATGAAATTCTTTTCTCGTTCTGGTAAGACCACATGACCGCTTGACAAGGTTTTGTCAGGAAACAAAAACAAAGAAAAACCGGGAAAAACCCAGCACCGGAGAGAGATAAGCCGACACAGATCGTGCTGCATGGTTCATCGACGGATTTGCAATGAATCCGTACGCTACAGGCGAAATTGCCTGCTTTTACCATCAAACGGAGGAGAGACAATGATCAGAATGCGTAGAAATCTATTGAAAACGGTGGTTGCCGCAGCCGCGGTTTTATCCTTTGGTGTTGCACATGCAGCATGGCCGGACCGGCCGGTGACGCTGGTCGTGCCGTGGGGTGCGGGCGGCGGCACCGACGCCACGGCGCGCATCATCGGCGCGCTGCTTGAGAAAGAGCTGGGCCAGCCCGTTAACGTCGTCAATCGCACCGGCGGCAACGGCGTGGTCGGTCACCAGGCCATTTCGGGCGCGGCCCCGGACGGCTACACCATCGGACTGGCTACGGTGGAAATCGCCATGATGCATCACCAGGGCCTGACCCAGTTGAGCTACAAGAACTACACGCCGATCGCACTGATGAATTTCGATCCGGCCGCGCTCACTGTCAGCGCCGAATCGCCGTATAAAACCTTCGACGACCTGCTCAAGGCGGTCAAGGCCAATCCCGGCAAGCTCAAGGCCTCCGGCACCGGTCAGGGCGGCATCTGGCACCTCGGCCTGGCCGGCATGCTGAGCGACCTCAAGCTGGCACCGACCGCGGTGCGTTTCGTACCATCCAACGGCGCCGCACCGGCAATGGTCGATCTGGCCGCGGGCGGTGTCGACATTGTCGCTGCATCGCTGCCGGAAGCACGCTCCCTGATCGATGCCGGCAAGGCGCGTCCGCTGGTGATCATGGCCGATGCGCCGGCCGCGCTGTATCCCAAGGTGCCGACGCTCAAGAGCCTGACCGGCAGCAACTGGACTATCGGCGCCTGGCGCGGCATCGTCGCACCCAAGAGCCTGCCCGCCGATATCCAGACCAAGCTGGCCGGCCACCTGCAAAAAATCTACAACAGCAAGGAGTACAAGGATTTCATGGGTGGACGCGGCTTCGGCACGATGTATGCCGACTCAGCCGAGTTCGGCAAGTTCATGGAGAAGAGCGACAACGACATGGGGCAGATCCTGAAAACCCTGGGCATGGCGAAGTAGCCAGGCAGCGGACGGTCGTGGTCGGCCGTCCGCGAGCATCAACTTTTTCGTGCGGTTTCACATCACGTCATATTGCATCGTGACGACGATGAGAAGCCATGGTTGAACCCGTCGGACCTTTGAACCCTGCTGCCATGAAAATCAACGATACCGTCTCCGGAATCCTGCTGGCGATATTCGCCGTCGTGATTTACGTCTACTCGGCAAACCTGCCCGCGATGGCCCAGCAGATCGGGCCGGGCCTGTTTCCTCAATCGCTGGCCGTGGCCTTCCTGATCTGCGCGATCCTGCTCATGATCAAGGGCGTGCGCGAAAGGCGCGCTTCCGGCGAAAGCTGGATCAGCCTGCCCGAATGGGCCGGCGAGCGGCGCGCCGTGTTCGCCTATGCGCTGGTGCTGTTGTCGCTGGTGTTTTACATCTATGCGTCCGAGCCCCTTGGTTTCCTGCCGACGGCGACCATCCTGCTGCTGTCCCTGTTCGCAACCTTCGGCGCGCGCCTGGCGGTTGCGCTGCCGGTCGCCGTCGCCAGTGCGCTGGGCATTCACTACATTTTCTACAAACTGCTGAAGGTCCCGCTGCCGTGGGGTCTTCTCGAGTCTGTGGCCTGGTAAAGGATCGACCATGCTTGCCAATATCTATGCCGCCTTCGGGCTGGTGTTCGACCCCTATGTCCTGGCGGTCATTCTCGGTTCGTCCATGTTCGGCTTGTTCATGGGCGCGATTCCCGGTCTCAGCGCCACCATGGCGGTAGCGTTGCTGGTCCCGGTGACGTTCTTCATGCCCGCGGTGCCTGCGGTGGCGGCGATGGTGTCGGCCACGGCAATGGCGATTTTTTCCGGTGACATCCCGGGCTGCCTGCTGCGTATCCCGGGCACGCCGTCATCGGCAGCCTATACCGATGAAGCCTATGCGATGACGAAGAAAGGGCAGGGTGAAATCGCGCTCGGCGCCAGCCTGGTGTTTTCCGCGGTGGGAGGCCTGTTCGGTACCTTCGTGCTGATCCTGGCGGCGCCGGTGCTGGCGGAACTGGCGCTGAAGTTTTCTTCGTTCGAATACTTCTGGCTGGTGCTCATGGGCCTGACCTGCGCAATCTTCATCGCCTCGGATAATCCGCTCAAGGGCTTCGTCTCACTGTTCATCGGCATGTTCATCGCCTCCATCGGCATGGGCAACCCGGCCGGCGTGCCGCGCTTCACGTTCGACAACCCCGATCTGCTGAGCGGCGTGTCGCTGGTGCCGCTGATGGTGGGCATGTTTGCGATGTCCGAGGTGCTGCGCTATGCGGTTTCAAAAGACCAGGCGATGACCATCCCCGACGGCAAGGTCGGCAACGTCTTCAAGGGCATGTGGGCCTTGACCGTGAAGTACCCGAAGTCGATCCTGCGCGGCAGCGTGCTCGGCACGCTGGTCGGCATCTTGCCTGGTGCGGGCGCCGACATCGCGGCCTGGATGTCGTACGCGATGAGCAAGAAGATGTCCAAGGAACCGGAGAAGTTCGGCACCGGCCATGCTGAAGGCATCGTCGAGTCGGGCGCCGCCAACAACTCGGCGCTGGCCGGCGCGTGGATTCCGGCGCTGGTGTTCGGCATCCCTGGCGACTCCATCACCGCCATCGTGATCGGCGTGCTGTACATGAAGAATCTGAATCCAGGTCCGATGATCTTCGTCGAGAATCCGGTCTCGATGTATGCGATCTTCATCGTCTTCATCCTCGCCAACCTGTTGATGCTGCCGCTGGGCTACTGGTGCATCAAGGTGTCGAAGCGCATACTCGGCGTTCCGCGTAATCTGTTGATGCCGCTGATCCTGTTGTTCTGCATCGTTGGTTCGTACGCCACCAACAACAGCGTCTCCGACGTCGGCATCATGCTGGTGTTCGGACTGTTGGCCTACCTGATGGAAGAAAACGGTTTCCCGGTCGCACCGGCAGTTCTCGGCGTCGTGCTGGGCGGAATGCTGGAAGAACATTTCGTCACGTCGATGATCAAGGCGGATGGTGAATTCCTCGCCTTCTTCAACCGGCCCATCGCCGGGACCCTGGGCGTATTGACGATAGTGCTGTGGCTGTTGCCGTTGGTCATGCGCGGTTTGCGCAAGAAGCCGGCAATCGCATGAGATTTTTATAACGAAAGGATGGTTTGCAACATGGCTTCACCCGAACGTTTTTCCGCCGTAGAACTCAAGCAGTTCTCCACGCAACTTTTGCAGAAGGCCGGCCTGCCGCTGGAGCCTGCCGCTTCGGTAGCGAGTACGCTGGTCGACGGCGATCTGCTGGGCCACGATACCCATGGCCTGGCCCTGCTGGCGCCGTACGTGAAAGAAATCGAGAAGGGCGCGATGACGACTTCCGGCGAGCCCGACGTGGTCTCGGACCGGCCCGCCGCGCTGGTGTGGGACGGCCGTCGCCTGCCCGGACCGTGGCTGGTGCACAAGGGCATCGACGCGCTGATTCCGCGTGCGCGCGAACTCGGCACGGCGTCGCTGGCGATCCATCACAGCCATCACATCGCCTGCCTCGCGGCCTACCTGCTGCGCGCGACTGAAGAAGGTTTCCTGATGGTGTTGTCGAGTTCCGATCCGGCGGTGCACAGCGTGGCGCCGTTCGGCGGCACGCGCGCGGTGTTCACTCCTAACCCGATCGCCGCCGGCATTCCAACTTCCGGCACGCCGTTCCTGGTGGACATTTCCGCTTCGATCACCACCAACGGCATGAGCAATCGCCTGCACAAGGCCGGCCAGCAGTTTGAAGAAGAATGGCTGCTCGACGCACAGGGCAACGCCAGCCGCGATCCGGCCGTGTTCGCCGCCGATCCGCCGGGCACCATCCTGCCGCTGGGCGGTCTGTCGGCCGGCCACAAGGGCTTCGGCCTGGCGGTCCTGATCGAGGCGCTGACCGGGGGGCTGTCCGGTTTCGGCCGCGCCGATCCGCCGGCTGGCTGGGGCGCCACGGTGTTCATGAGCTTGTACGACCCGGCGGCGTTTGGTGGTGAAGCAGCGTTCAAGCGCCAGATGGATCACATCGCCGAAGCCTGCCGCAACAATCCGCCGCGTCCCGGTGTGGAAAAAGTGCGCATGCCCGGCGACCGCGGCATGGCGCGCCGTGCGCAACAGCTGGAGCAGGGCGTGGCGCTGCATCCGACGATTGCGCCCGGCTTGCGCGAGGCTGCACAGCAATATGGTCTGACGTTCCCGGCAGCGCTGGGCTGATTGCTCTTCATCGCCCGTTGCTGCGTTGGCGGCGGCGGGCGGCAAGCGTAGCATTCGCTTGTGGTGAGATACAATCCGGCGCCAAGATTAAGAATTTTTTCATCGGACCTCCTTTATGCCAATTGAAGCGATCGAACCGCAACGACTGTACCGCCAGATCAGCGACCAGCTGCGCAAGCTGATTGTCGACGGCGAATTTCCGGTCGGTTCGCGCTTGCCTTCGGAGCGCGATCTGTCGGTGCAACTGGGCGTGAGCCGACCATCGTTGCGCGAAGCCTTGATCGCGCTGGAAGTCGAAGGCTATATCGAAGTCCACATGGGCTCCGGCATCTATGTCTCGCCGCCGTCGCCCGCGCCCGAAGGCGAGATCGACCTGTCCACGCAAGAGGGGCCGCTGGAGCTGATCCGCGCACGCGCCATGCTGGAAGGCGAGGTGGCTTATGCCGCCGCCAAGAACGGCAAGAAGGCGCAGATCGATGCAATCGAAGAAGCCTTTCAGCAGATGATCGAGAACACCAACGCCGGCGCCAATCCGCTCGAAGCGGATCGGCTGTTTCACATCCGCGTGGCTGAAGCAACCGGCAACAGCGTGCTGGTCGGACTGGTGACGCAATTATTCGATGCCCGGCTCGGACCGCTGTTCGATCGCCTTCACAGCCACTTCGATACGATCGAGGTATGGAACGATGCGATCGAAGAACATTCGCGCGTGATGAAAGCGTTGCGCGCCCGCGATCCGGAAATGGCGCGGCAGGCGATGCGGCGTCACATGGATATCGCGTTCAAGCGCTACAGCGCCAGTCTGGTAGGGCAGGCCGTGCAGGGTGGGAATGCGGCGGAGCTCAAGAAAAAGAAAACCGCGCCGGTGAAGGCAGTCAAAGCAGTCAAGCCTGGTGTGAAGAAAACAGTAGTCAAGGATCCCGTCGTCAAACGCGTAGCCAAACCGGCTGCCGTAAAGAAGACGCCGGCGCCGAAGGTCGCCGTCAAACGCGCCCCGGTCGCAGCTCCGGCCAAACGCCGCAGCGCCCGCGCATGAGGCGGCAGCAGCGTTATCCCAGCTTGCCGACGTTGCGATCCCAGTTGCGACCGTCGAAATCGACGAAGCTCAGCTTGTCGTCCGACAGGTCGAAGTCATCCAGGCAACGCACATTGATGGTGTAGAGCTCCGGCGCGGCGCGTGGGCGAGTGAAGACGTGCACGCCGCAGTGCGGACAGAAATGATGTTTGGCCGCCATGGTGCCGAACTGGTAAGTCGCCAGCACATCGACACCCGCCACCAGGCGAAAATTCTCAGGCTGCACGCGATGGTGCAGAAATCCCTTCTTGGTACAGATCGAACAATTGCAGACGGTGATGCGCTCTATCGTCACGTCGGCTTCGAACCGGACCTCGCCGCAATGGCAACTGCCTTTGTGATGATCCATGCGCTGCGTCTCCGCTAGTTGAAGTAAGCCCTGGCCATTTCAAAGCGTGGCGCAAAATACGGATTGTCCATCCGCGAAATATGCACCTTGCCGTTGCCCGACGGCGCATGCACGAAACGCCCGTCGCCGATGTAGATGCCCACATGCGAGAACGGCCGGTTGAGGGTATTGAAAAACACCAGGTCGCCCGGACGCAGATTGGACTTGTCGATCTGGCGACCCTGGCGTGCCATGTCGGCGGCGCTGCCGGACAGCTTGACGCCGGCGGCGCGGTTGAAGATGTATGACACCATGCCGCTGCAGTCGAAGCCGGCGTCCGGATTCTTGCCGCCGAAGCGATAACCGGTGCCGATCATGTCCAGCGCATAAATCGCTATCTCGCTGCCATGTTCGGTGGCGGCTTCGGAGCGGATGTCGGTCGGCGCCGGCGTTGGTTTCGAGGCTTCCGGCGCACGCATCGGCGCGCTGCCGCAGGCCGTCAGCAGGACGGCGATGCAGCAGGCGGCGAGCGCATGCAGTTGCTTCGGCGAGAGCAGGTCGAGGCTGCGCATTGCTGCCGGACCCCGATCAGTGACCCAGTTTCACCAACACGCCTTCCAGCATGGTCAGCATCTGATCGATTTCATCCTTGGTCACGTTCAGCGACGGCATGAAGCGGATCAGGTTCGGACGCGGCGAATTGAGCAACAGCCCGACCGGGTTCAGGTCGCGCGCGGCTTCAACGATTTGCGGACCGATGTCCTTGCCCAGCTTCAGCGCGCGCAGCAAGCCTTCGCCGCGTTCGCCTTCGAAGCCGTGCTTGTCCGACAGCTTGATCAGTTCCGCGCTGAGGTAAGCGCCGGTGGCCTTGACCGTCGGCAGGAAATCGGGCTTGAGCAATTCCTTGATCACGGCGGCGCCGACGGCAGTCATCAGCGGATTGCCGTTGTAGGTGCCGCCTTGTTCGCCGGCTTCGAAGCAGGCGATTTCTTCCCGCGCCAGCAGGGCCGCCAGCGGTACGCCGCCGCCGATGCCTTTACCGAGCGTCATAATGTCCGGCTCGATGCCCGACAGCTGATAACCGAACAGTTCGCCGGTGCGGCCGACGCCGGTCTGCACTTCATCGACGATGAGCAGCAGGTTGGCGTTCTTGGTCAGGCGGCGCAGGCCTTGCATG
Organism: Herbaspirillum sp. NPDC101397; assembly: GCF_044767325.1. Classification (NCBI taxonomy): domain Bacteria; kingdom Pseudomonadati; phylum Pseudomonadota; class Betaproteobacteria; order Burkholderiales; family Oxalobacteraceae; genus Herbaspirillum; species Herbaspirillum sp. NPDC101397. The sequence continues at coordinate 482,430 of NZ_JBIWNS010000002.1, read as the reverse complement.
AACTCGCGCGTGGCCGGAATCACACCGCCTTCGCCTTGCACCGGTTCCAGCATGACGGCGACGGTCTTCTTGCTGATCAGGCGCTCAACGCTGGCGAGATCATTCAGATCGGCTTTCAGGAAACCCGGCACTTGCGGTGCGAACATGGTGTCCCAGCCCGGCTTGCCGCTGGCCGACATGGTCGCGATGGTGCGGCCGTGGAAGCTGTGGTTGAAGGTGATGATTTCAAAGCGGTCTTCACCGGCGCTGTTCTTGTTGAGCTTGCCCCATTTGCGGGCCAGCTTGAACGCGCCTTCATTGGCTTCGGCGCCGCTGTTGGTGAAGAACACGCGGTCGAAGACGGAGTTCTCGGTCAGCAGGTTGGCCAGCTCGATCGACGGCGCATTGTAGAAAGCCGGCGATGGATTGATCAGCTTCTTGCCCTGTGCGACCAGCGCATCGGAGATGCATTGCGGCGCGTGACCCAGCGCATTCACGGCCCAGCCTTGCAGATAGTCGAGGTATCGCTTGCCGGTGTGATCGGTCATCCACATGCCGCTGCCTTCGGTGAACACGATTTCAGGGCGGTTAGTGACATACATCAGCTTGTTGATGGCGAACTCGTTGAATTCCATTGAATGACTCCTGCTAAGGATGTGTGAAAAATGTGAAAGGCGGCGATAACCGGACTGTAATAAAAATGACAGTAAACGCGGACACGAAAAAAACGATAAAAAAAAGCCACAGGGATTGCCTGTGGCTTCGTGACCAGGGTCAACTCACGCGCACGGCAAACCTCGTTGAGGTTGGCTGCGACGTCGCAAGGAGATGGTGGTAGCGTTCATGCGGTCAATATTAGGACGTTTTGCGCGATGCGTCAAAACTAATTTGGTGCAAATTGCCGCTGATTTTTAGAACGCTCACCACTTTGCAACATGCAGCCGTATGCGGCGGCACATTGAATTACTGCACCGTCGCCAGATCCGCCGCCGACGTGAACGAGTCGGCGTAGAACTCTTCTTCCGGCAAGCCGCACTTGGCGACGAAATCGCGCTGGGCGGACTCCACCACGATCGGCGCGCCACAGGCATACACCTGATAGCCCGACAGGTCCGGCTGGTCGTCGATGACGGCCTGGTGGACGAAGCCGGCGCGGCCGTTCCAGTTGTCTTCCGGCTGGGCGTTCGAGATCACCGGCACATACTTGAAGTTCGGCAGGCTCTGCGCCCAGGTCTTGCACAGCTCATCCATGTACAAGTCCTGCGGACGACGGCCGCCCCAATACAGCGTGACCGGGCGGGTCGACTTGGCGTGCTCGAGTTGCTCAACGATTGCCTTGATCGGCGCGAAGCCGGTACCGGACGCCAGCAGCACGATCGGCTTGTTGGAATCTTCACGCAGGAAGAAGGTTCCCAGCGGACCTTCGAAGCGCAGGATATCGCGCTCTTTCAACGTCGAGAACACCTGGTCGGTGAACAGGCCGCCCGGCATGTGGCGGATGTGCAGCGTCAGGTGTTCATCCTTGTGCGGCGCATTGGCCATGCTGTAGCTGCGGCGCTTGCCGTCGCGCAGCATGAACTCGACGTACTGGCCGGCCTTGTATTGCAGGCGGTCGTTGGCCGGCAATTGCAGCGACAGGATGATGACGTCGTCGGCGACCTTGTCCAGTTTGGCCACGCGCACCGGCATTTTCTTGACCGGGAAGTCGCCGATGCCGGCCACTTCGCGCGCTTCGATGACCACGTCCGAGTTCGGACGGGCGCAGCAGAACAGCGAAAAGCCCAGACTCTCGTCCTGCGCCGACAGCGCGCGTTCCTGATGCGGGCCGTGCGTCACGCTGCCGTCGACCAGCTTGCCCTTGCAGGAGCTGCATGCGCCGTTTTTGCAGCCGTAAGGCAGGCCGACGCCGGCGCGAATTGCGGCGGTGAGGATGGTTTCGCCTTCGTCACAGGTAAACTGATGGCCGCTGGGCTGAACGGTAACTTGAAAACTCATACAATCCTGACAATGAACAATGTAAAAAAAATCGGCAAACCGCGTCTGTTGATGCTCGGCTGCGGCGACGTCGGCATGCGCATGCTGCCGCTGGTGCGCGCGCGTTTCCGCGTAATCGTCGTCACCAGCAAGCCGGAGCGCTGCGCCGAACTGCGCGCCGCCGGCGCCATCCCGCTGGTGGCCGACCTCGACCGGCCTGATACGCTGGCTCGTCTGGCACGCCTGGCGCAGGTGATCGTGCATCTTGCTCCGCCGCAATCTTCTGGTGAGAAGGACCGCCGCACCCGCAATTTGGCCGCCATTTTACCCGACCGCGCCAATCTGGTTTATATCAGCACCACCGGCGTCTACGGCGATTGCGGCGGCGCCAGTTTCGACGAGACGCGGCCGACCCGGCCCAGCAATCCGCGTGCGCGGCGACGCGTCGACGCCGAACAGGTATTGCGCGCCTGGGCCCGCCGTTCCGGCAGCCGCCTGGCAATCCTGCGCGTCCCCGGCATCTACGCGCGCGACCGGTTGCCACTGGAGCGCCTGCAGAAAGGCACCCCGGCGTTGAGCGCCGCAGACGACGTCTACACCAACCACATCCACGCCGACGACCTCGCTGCGATTGCAGTGCGCGCCATCGACCAGGCGCGACCGCTGCGCGTGTATCACGCGGTCGACGATTCGGACATGAAGATGGGCGACTACTTCGACGCCGTGGCGCGTACTTTTCAGTTGCCGCCGCCGCCGCGACTGCCGCGCGCCGAACTGCAGCAGCAGGTGACGCCGATGATGCTGTCTTTCATGTCGGAGTCGCGCCGGTTGCGTAACGACCGCTTGCGCAACGAACTCGGCATGCGTCTGCGCTATCCGAACGTGGAGTCGTTGCTGAAAACATTGTCATGAAGGAAATGTTTCCACAAAAGATTTATGCTTATTTGTTTTTCATATAAGCATACGTCTTTTAAATTGTTGTCCGGCAAGCACGATGCCAGTAGAGTCGCAACCTACCGTCTGAAAGTCCGTGCAAAGTTGCCTTCAGTGCAACGCATCGGCGACTCGCTTACTCCGCATTGTATTCATGAAGCTATCTTTTAAAAACATTCAGAAGAGTTTTTCCGGCCTGCACGTCATCGACGATTTCAGCCGCGACATCGAGCAGGGCGAACTGGTCGCGTTGGTCGGGCCGTCCGGCTGCGGCAAGTCGACGCTGCTGCACATCGCCGCCGGCCTGGAAACACCGAGCTCCGGTTCCATCCTGGCCGACGGCCAGCCGGTCACCGGTCCGCATCCGGAACGCACGCTGATGTTCCAGGAAAACGCGCTCTATCCGTGGCTGACGCTGGAGCAGAACGTCGCGCTGGCGCTCGAGTTCCAGAAGGTCGACAAGAGGTCCGCCGCCGCCCAGGCGCGTGCATGGCTGGCCAAGGTCAACCTGTCGGGCTTCGAAGCCTACTATCCGCATCAGGTCTCGGGCGGCATGCGCCAACGCGCCGCACTGGCGCGCGCCTTCATCTCGCAGCCGAAGGCGTTGCTGCTGGACGAGCCGTTCGGCGCGCTCGACGCGCTCACGCGCATGACCTTGCAGGATGCATTGCGCAACCTGATCCGTTCGGAAGTGCAGGGTAAGGCGCCGACCGTGCTGCTGGTCACGCACGACGTCGACGAGGCATTGTTCCTGGCCGACCGCATCCTGGTCTTCAGCGCGCGTCCGGCCACCGTGCTCAAGGAATTCAATCTGGTGCATCACGAAAAGACGCATGATCTGTCGGAGTTCTCGGCGATCCGTCGCGAAATTCTCTGCCTGCTCGGCATCCACGCCGAACAGGACGAGTTTGCTAAAACAATAGAAGGGGTTGGGATATGAAATCGAAACTGAAAAGTTTGCTGCTGCTGGCATCCGTTGCGCTGGTGTTTTCCACACCGGCCATGGCGCTCGAAAAATTCAAGATCGGCTACCTGCGCGTCATGGACGATGCGCAGGCGATGGCGGCCTATGAAGCCGGCCTGTACAAGAAGTACGGCCTTGACGTCGAACTGATCGAATTCAAATCCGGCACCGACCTGATCAAGGCTATCGTCGGCGGCCAGCTTGACAGCGGTGTGTTCGGCTTCACCAATGCGGTCGCCTGGGCGTCCAAGGGCGCCGACCTCAAGGTGGTCAGCGGTGCCCAGCTCGGCTACCACGCCATCGTCGCGCGTGAAGATGCGCACATCAACAAAGTAGCGGACCTCAAGGGCAAGACCCTGGCGTCGCAAGCCGAAGGCAGCACCGCCGACGTGGTGTTGAAGGGCGTGGTGTTCCGCGATGCCGGCCTCAAGGCAGATGACGTCAACGTGCTCGGCGTGAGCCCGCAAGTGGCGGTGCAGTCGCTGGTCGGCAAGCGCGTCGACGCGGCCTTCCTGTTCGAGCCGCAAGCGCGCATCGCGCAACTGATTGCACCGGTCAAGCAAGTCTATGAAATCGGCGAAGTCTGGCCTTTCCCTTGCATGGTCGTGATCACATCCGGTGAAACCCTGAAGAACCGCCGCGCCGCCGTGTGGAAGTCGCTCGATGCGCAACGCGATGCGATCGAACTGCTGAAGAAGAAGCCGGCCGAAGCGGCCAAGCTGATCGCCGGCTACTTCATCGCCGAGCCGACGCTGAAGACTTTGAAACATGGCGAAATGCTGCGCGAAGACGTGATCCGCGACGCCATCAAGAGCCAGACCTTCAACGCCAAGCTGAACGAAAAAGAACAGAACCGCATGCAGGAAATCGCCGATATCCTGCAAGCCCAGGGTTCGCTGAAGACCAAGGACGGCAAGCCGTTTGAGGTGCGCAGCATCGTAGACCTGACCTGGCAAAAAGACAGGAAGTTGTAATCCGTGTAAAGCTGCTGCGCGCGCCGATTTCCGATCTGCGATGCTCACCGTGCGCCTGCACGGTTGCGCCTCTCGATCAGAACTCGACGCGCTCGCTACGCTTTCCACCGCTTTACGATGCATTTGTGGAGCACTATTTTTTCGGCCGACGACTTCGTCGGCCATTGCATTTCTACTCAGTTTTAGTCAGTTTCACTCCGTTCTAATTTATGAGCTCTCAGCGTCGCGTTACCGGTTACCGTAAAAAACTCGCCATGGTGTTGGCGATCGCCTTCATTTTGTTGATGTGGCAGATCGCCGCATGGTCCTTGCCGGACTTCCTGATGCCGGGCGTGCCGACCGTGCTGGCGCGGCTGTGGGATGAGGTGCAGACGCCCGCTTTCCGGGTCGCGCTGTGGGGCAGCCTGACGCGCCTTGGCGGCGGTTACGGCGCGGCGCTGCTGTTCGGCATCGGCTTCGGTCTGATCGGCGCGGTGCTGTTCTTCTTCCGCGAAGTGCTCAAGTCGGCCATCATCATCCTGCAGTCGATTCCTTCGATTGCGTGGGTGCCGCTGTTCCTGATCCTGATGGGCTTCGGCAATCTGCCGATCATCGTGGTGGTCGCGATCGCGGCGTTTTTCCCGGCGGCCTTGTCGGTGATGAACGCTACCGAAAGCGTGCAGCAAGTGCATGTCTCGGCTGCACGCGTCATGGGCGCCTCGCGCCTCGGCATGCTGCGCCGCGTGTACCTGCCGGCCGTCATGCCTGAGTTGATCACGGGCGCGCAACTGGCGTTCGGCAATGCCTGGCGCGCGCTGATTTCGGCCGAGATGCTGATCGGTTTCGGCAAGGGTTTGGGCCGCACACTGGCGTACTCGGGTGAGACCGCCGACATGGTCGGGGTGATGACCAACATCCTGACCATCGCTATCCTTGCTGCGTTGATCGATCAGGTGATTCTTGAAAACCTCAAGCATCGCTTGCTGCGCTATCAATACGTCTGATTCCGATGAATACGCCGTCCGTCTTCTTGCTGCGCCTGTCCGCCTTCATGTTGGCAGTGAGCGCATCCACGGGCGCGCAAGCCGGCTTGCTGGACGACGCGAAAGCGCGCGGGGCCTTGCGCATCGGGCAGGATTACGTGCCGCCGGCCTATACCGCGGGCGCCAAGTTCCGCACGCCTGAGGGCGTCGACGGCATCCTCGCCGAAGACCTCGCCAAGCGTCTGAACCTCAAGCTCGACAGCGTGCGCAATGCCGGCAACAGCGGCGACGGCAAGGCGGCGCAAGCCCTGAAAGGCGCGCGTTCCGATATCGTCCTGGTGACGGTGGAGGAGAGCGCCGCGCGCAGCGGCGTCGCCGCCGACGGCAGCGTCTTGATCCCGACCGGTTACAGCGCCGGCGCGATGGCCATCATGCGCACCGATACCGATATCCGGAAGTGGGAACAACTCAAGGGCCGCACCGTGTGCCTGTCCGAAGGCGGCTCTTACGTCGGCCAGATGGCGGCGCGGTACGGCGCCATCGAGAAGGTCATGCGCGCGCCGGCCGACTCGTTGCTGGCGGTGCGCATCGGCCAGTGCGACGCCGCCGTGCACGACGACACCATGCTCAAGGAATTGCTCAAGCTGCCCGAGTGGAAGAAGTTCTCCGCGCAGTTGCCGGCGCAAAGCCGTTCAGCGCTGATGATCAAGATCCCCGCCGCTGACAGCACAGCGGTTGCCTACTTCAGGCAGACCGCCGCTGAATGGTCACGTGGCGACTTCTGGGCGGCGCTCAAGAAGAAATGGAGCAATGCCGTGGCCTTCGAGGTGTACCTGGATCAGAACGTGCCGGATTGCCACTGAACAAAAAAAGCCCGCGACTTGCGGGCTTTTTTCATGGACGAACATTCTCTGCTTCAACGTCCGGCGCTGCCTTGACCCAGCGGCGCCGCGCTGGAAAAACCGGATACGGCGTCGCGATTTTCGTCGCCCGCATGTTCGGCGATTTCCTTGCCCATGGCCTTCACCGCGAGCGCGGCGATCAGCGAGAACACGGTGATCAGCAAGGCCACCATCCACGGACTGCCGCCACTCCTGGCCAGCAGCAGCGACGACAACACCGGCGTGATGCCGCCACCGACCAGCGCGCCGATCTGATGGGCAATTCCGACGCCGCTGTAGCGCACGCGCGTGCCGAACAGCCCTGCGAACAGCGCGCCTTGCGGGCCGTACATCATCGGATGGATGACGCCCAGCGCGATCGCCACCGCCAGGCCGACCAGCAGCGGCTGCGCCGTATTGATCAGTGCGAAGTAGGGCCACACACAGGCTGCGGCGCACAGCGTGCCGATGATGTACATGCGGCGATAGCCAATGCGATCCGACACTGCGGCGAAGAAGGTGTTGCCGAACATCGAAATGCAGGCGCCGATCAGGATCGCGTTGAGGATCATCGGCTTGCCGATCTTCAGCTGGCTCACCGCATAGGCGGTCGTGAACACCAATACGTTGATCGGCCAGGCGATCTCACCGGCACGCGCGATCGAGGCCAGCAGGATCTGTTTCTTGTGGTCTCGCACCAATGTACGCAACGGCGTCTTGCTGACTGTACCGGCCTGCTTTGCCGCTTCGAACTCATGCGACTCCGGCAGGCGCGTGCGTGCAATCACGCCAATCACCACCAGCACCATGCTGAACAGGAAAGGCAGGCGCCAGCCCCAGCTCAGGAAATCGGCTTCCGGCAGCTTGGCGGTCAGCGACAGAGCCAGTGTCGAGAGCACCAGCCCCGCCATGCCGCCGCTCGAACTCCAACTGCCGAACAGACCGCGTTTTGCCTTCGGTGCGTTCTCGACGGCGATAAGAATGGCGCCGCCTTGTTCGCCGCCCAGCGCAATGCCTTGGATCAGGCGCAACAGGCACAGCAACGTCGGCGCCCAGATGCCAGCGCTGGCGTAGGTCGGCAACAGACCGATCAGCGTCGAGGCCACGCCCATGGCGATCAGGGTCGCCAACAGGATGGATTTGCGGCCGTAGCGGTCGCCCAGATAGCCGCACAGGATGCTGCCGAGCGGACGGCCGACATAGCCGGTGGCGTAGGTCGCGATGGCGGCGAGGGCGCCGGTGAGCGGATCGAGCGTGGGGAAGAACAGTTTGTTGAACACCAGCGCGGCGGCGGTGCCGTACAGCAGGAAGTCATATTGCTCAAGCGCGGTGCCGATGAAACTCGACAGGAACACGATCGCGCGGCGCGGCTTTTTTTTTGGAATGGAACTGGACATGGACGGCTCCCGGTTATCTGAAACTGAGCTAAATCTGAGCGGAATTCTGGAGGATGTGGCTGACGCGATCAGGCTCGGTCAGCCGCGTTGCCGCAGCACGCGGCGCGCGAACATCGCGAAGCTGGCCTTGACGATGCTGGGCGACAGCAGGAAGTCGTGCGACTCCTTCGCCAGCGCCGGATCGAGTTCCTTGAGCGTGCCGTAGGCGGCCATCGCCTGCAGCTGGTTGCGCGCTGCGCGCTCGATCAGCACGGACAGGTACAGGCTTTCCTCCACGCTGGAGGTCGCCGCCAGGAAGCCGTGATTGACCAGCAAGATGGTGCGCTTGTCGCCCAGCGCGGCGGAAATGATTTCGCCTTCCTGGTCGGCAATCGGCAGGCCGGGCCATTCGGCGAGGAACGCACAGTCGTCGTGGAACGGTGTGGCATCCATGTGCGCCACCACCAGCGGCTGGCCGGTCATGCTCAGCGTGGAGACATATTGCGGATGCGTGTGGATGATGCAGTTGACGTCGCTGCGGCGCGCATACACCCACAGATGGAAGCGGATCGCCGGGTTGGGCACGCCTCTGCCTTCCAGTACCTCCAGCTTGTCGTTGATGCGGATCACCGCATCGGCGTCAAGTTCGTCGAAGCCTTGCGCCAGTGGTGTGGTGAGGAAGGTGCCGTCGGGCTGGCGCAGCGTGATCTGGCCGGCCAGGGTTTCCGAGTGACCCTCGGCGGCGAGGATGTTGCAGGACAGTGCAATCTTTTCGCGCGGCGTCCAGTTACCGTAATCGAGCGCGCCCGACATGCGGCGCAACGCCTGGCTGGAAACATCTTCCTTGGCTGAGTCAATCATTGTCTTATCCCTTTAAATAAAGTGAGACAAGATTAGACGCGTCGACCCTTTACGACTGACACCTGCGCGCACAACGGCATGTCTGCACGCGCCGCTGAAGTGTTGCGGATCAGGCCTGGGCCGGTGCTGCACTGCGCAACGCCGACGGCGGCACACCGTAGCGATGGCGGAAGCTGCGACTGAAATGGCTGGCATTGTTGAAGCCGACCCGGAAGCCGATATCCGACACCGACAGCTTGCTGCAGGCCTGGTTGCACAGGTCGGCGTGGGCGCGCTCCAGCCGCCGCTCCAGCAGGTAATTGCTGTAGCGATGACCGTGGCTGGCGAACAATCGATGTACCAGCCGCGGAGAAATGCCGAGCGCCTGGGACAATTGCGTGACGCTCAGGTCGGGCTCGCAGAGCATGGCGTCGAGCGTGCTGATCAGGGTTTCCCAGCGCATCTCTTGTCGGGCGGGAGCGGGCAGGGCATCGGGCGCGGCGTGTTGCGACTCGGCATAGGCCGCCGACAGCAGCGACACGAAGGCCTGTTCGGCGTGATAAATGGTGCTGGTCGAATGATCGCCGGCCAGCGCCGGCAGCACTTCGTGCGCGTAGTGCCAGAGCGTGCTGCGCAAGGGTGAATCGCGTCGCGCCAGCGTCGGCATGAAGCGTTCGAAGCGGCTGGTGTGGGCGCCGTTGAAGCGGCTGAAGGAAAATCGCAGCAACACAAAGCGGCAATCGGTCGTGTTCTGCACCGTCGACGGCATGCGCGCCTTGCGATAGAACACGTCGCCCGTATTGAAGTCGAGATCGATGCCGTTCTGCGATACACGGCCGCTGCCTTCGAGCACGATGCTGGCAAGCACGTCATTCGATTCCAGTCCGGCGACATGCTCCCACTCATGGCGCACGGTGCAGCCGGCCGGCAAGGCGGCGATCACCATCACACCCCCGCCGACCAGGCGACAGGCCGACAGCGTGCCGGGCAAGGCTGAATCTGTGCAATCAGTGCGGATGTCGCCGGGAGAGACCAGATCATCCAGCGCATATTTCAGGTGATGCATGGAATAGGCATTGACCGGATGCAGCGACGGCATGTACGGCAGGCCGGAAATCAGGGACGTGGGCATGGAGGAATCTCCTTGGTGCTTGGGCGGATGGCGGTCTCATCATACAAGCAATTTCTGTGCTTGAAACCTGTGTAAAGAAGCGACTTCAGAAGCGCGTTCCGGCGCTTTGATCGTCGGCGCACACAGACAAGAATCGGAGGTCAAGGCGACGCACTGAGGCAAGCATGTTGTTGCGCAGCCCTCAGATTTTTCCTGATGTTGCCGCAATGGAAAGAAGGCTTTTCGTGGCGGGTATTCAGCTTCACCGCGGACGGTGACATGGCTAAATATCAATTTCCGTGCGGGAATGTCCTTATGTCGTCAGGCTTTGAGGCGAGACGCCTGGAACTGTCTTCTCGCGGGTGTCGAATTGAATCTTGAAAGAGGCCGCGGGGCGGCCGCAATCCGTTGCCAATCGGGCAATCCGGGTTTGTAACCAATTCTCTTGGGCGACTTGGCGTCTCGCTTCAAAGGTGTAAGATGAAGTCCTGTCCGTGCTTTCCAAGACGCCGGGCAGCTTTGAAATCTGGTTAGAAAGGTGATCAATATGGACGTCGCAATTACCGCCAGTTCGCCTGGTGCCGTTTCCAGCTCTCCCGACACAGGTCCATCGGTCAGCAACCTGGACGAAGCACGTCGTGCGCAGGCGCGTCAGGACGCTGAAAATGCCCAGCGCCGCATTGACGAACAGCGTGCGGAAGAAACCCGCCAGGCGCAAGCGCGCCAGGCCTCGCGCAATTCCAACGGCGAAGTCATTGGCACCACCATCAGCACGACCGCCTGATTGTTTTCGACTGTAGTAAAGAACCCGCCGCGGCGGGTTTTTGTCGTTAACATCCAGTCAGTTGCTCACTACGGCTTGTAGCCGTCCGTCAGCGTCTTCAAAAACGCAATCACATCCTTGATCTCCGCATCGCTGAGCGCCGGCTTGTCGCCGGGCTGGCGGTCGAACGGCGCTTCCACGTTCACGTTCGGAAAATGCGCGGGCAGCAGGTCGTCGAACTTGCGGATGCTGCCATCGCGATTGCGTGGGTACCACTTCTCCGGATTGGTATCCCGCTGGACGTAGAACTCCATGACTTCTTGCAGCGTGTGGAACACGCCGTTGTGGAAGAAGCTGCCGCGCAGCGCGACGTTGCGCAAGGTCGGCGTCTTGAACAGGCCGCAATACTCCGGGTTGTCCTTGAAGTCGGTGCGTTCCGGTCCGCACAGGCCGAAGTCGTAATAGCGCGGATCCTTGTTGGCCGGAATCTTCTTGTTGCGCGGCACGCCCACGGCGATCAGGCCGTAATCGGTGAACTGCGGGAATGCGCCATTGGGCAGAATTTCGCTGATGTGGCAGGACGCGCAATTGCCCTTGGTCGGCTCGTTGAACAGTGCGAGTCCGCGCAATTCCTGCGGGTTCAGGGACGTCTGCTTGCGCAGGTAGGCGTCGTATTTGCTGGTGTAGGGATAGAAGTCGGCCGGGCTTTCCTGGAACACTTCCAACGCCATCAGCGCCGCCTCGAAGGCGCGTGCACCGTCATCGAAAATGGTCTCGCCGAAGGTCGCGCGGAACTGCGCGGCATAGGGCGCACGCCTGAGCTTGGCGACCACTTCAGCAGGCGAAGCGTTGGCCATTTCGTGCGGCGACAACAAGGGGATGCGCGCCTGGTCGTGCGCCGAATCGGCGCGGCCGTCCCAGGTGCGACCACCGGTCGGACCGGCGTCGATGCTGTCGTCGCCGTCGTCATCGTGGAAGTGCTCGCTGAACGGCGGCACGTTTTGCAGATAGCGCAGCGAAGGCACCGCGCGCGTGCCGGCGGTTTTCATGTCCTTGCCGCCGAGTTGCACCGACAGGTTGTTGGGCGGACCGAATGCATGGTCGGGACTGTGGCAAGTTGCGCACGATTGCTGACCGGAGCCTGACAGCGACGGATCGAAAAACATGGTGCGGCCGAGTGCGGTCATTTCTTCCACGCTGGGACGGCGGCCCGGTTGCGGCGCGTAGGCGGCGCCGGTGTAGGCGGGAGCAGTAGCGCCGGAACCCGCAACGGCTGGGGACTGGCTGTCGAATCGCAGCGCAACAAAGGCAAGTGCCGCCAGCGCGGCGATGATGGGGATGGCTTTCATGCGCGCAGGATAGCAAAACTCTGTGACTTGTCGATGAAGAAACGGACGCTGCACTGCAATGTCATTCTGTAGTTATATTTTTCGGCTAGCATCGTGTTCCTGTCGGTTGTATCCTGCCTCATCCTTTCCGAGTCAATAAAAAAAGAGAATATCCATGCGAGCCAAAATTAGCCAGTCTTTCAGCCAGCCAATGCGTTTGTCGCTTTTAGCCGTTGCCATTGCAGCAGGACTCTCGGCATGCGGCGGCAACGCCAACATCGCCGGCGATGACGCCGCCGTGCGCAGCATCGACACCGTGGTCGTGATCTACGCCGAGAACCGCGGCTTCGATACCCTGTACGGCCTGTTCCCCGGCGCCAACGGCATTCCCGGCGTGAACCCGTCGTCGAAGGGCGCATACTTGCCGCAAGTCGATGTCGACGGCGCCGTGCTGCCGGTGCTGCCGCCGACCTGGGGTGGCATGACCGCAGCGGGCCAGAGCAAGGTGATCACGCAGGCGCAATCGGCCGGCATGCCGAACAAGCCGTTCCAGATCGACGGCAAGGACGGCGTGGCGCTGGAAGCCTCCGTCGTCACGCGCGACCTGGTGCATCGTTACTACAACAACCAGATGCAGATCAACGGCGGCCGCAACGACAGGTTCGCCACTTATTCCGATGCCGGCGGCTTGTCCATGGGCTACTACGACGGCAGCAATATGGCGATGTGGCAGCTGGCGAAAGAGTACACGCTGGCCGACAACTTCTTCATGGGCTCCTTCGGCGGCTCGTTCCAGAACCATCAATACCTGATCTGCGCCTGCACGCCGCAATATCCCAACGCCGACAAGTCGCCGGCCAAGGGCGGCATCTCCAAAGTCGAGTTCGATGCGCAGGGCAATTTCGTACGTCTGACGCCGGCGCCGAGCACGCCGAAATCGGTGCTCGGCGGCGCGCCCAAATACGCCAACGACGGCACGCTGACGCCGGCTGACGACAAGGGCATGTATTACGCCGTCAACACCATGCAGCCGGCCTATCAGCCGAGCAATGTCGCTGCACCCGCAAGCGACGCCGCCAAGCTCTACGCCGATCCGAACAGCGCATCGACGCTGCCGCCGCAAACGCAGAAGAACATTGGCGACCTGCTGAGCGGCAAGGGCGTGAGCTGGGCCTGGTACGCCGGCGCCTGGAATTCGACGCTGAAGGTGGCGCAGGGCGACCGCAAGTTCCCGTCGCCGACGCCGAACTTCCAGTTCCATCACCAACCGTTCAATTATTTCGCCAACATGGATCCGGTGAAGAACGCCGCTTACCGCGCCGAGCATCTGAAGGACTTCGACGCCAGCTTTCTGCAGGATGCCGCCGCCGGCAAGCTGCCGGCCGTGTCGTTCTACAAGCCGCAAGGCAACCTGAACCAGCACGCCGGTTACGCCGACGTCGCATCGGGCGATGCGCATATTGCCGACGTGGTCAACAAGCTGCGCCAGAGCCCGCAATGGAAGCACATGCTGATCGTCGTGACGTATGACGAAAACGGTGGCTTCTGGGATCACGCCGCGCCGCCGAAGGCCGACAAGTGGGGCCCGGGTACGCGCATCCCGGCGATCATCGTGTCGCCTTATGCGAAGAAGGGCTATGTCGACAACAGCCTGTACGACACCAGCTCGGTGCTGCGCTTCATCACACGCCGCTGGTCCTTGCCGGTGCTCGACGGCATCGCACTGCGCGACAAGGCGATCCAGGCCAACGGCGGCACGCCTATCGGCGATCTGAGCAACGCATTGGCGTCACAAGCGAACTGATTTTTCCGCTATAAAAGAAAACGGCGTCATCGCAATCAGCGTGACGCCGTTTTTTCATTTCATTGCTCAATGCGCCGCGTTGAGCGACCCCATCAGCCAGGTTTCCGCCAGATCGATCTGGTTGATCAACGCGATGAAGGTCTCGTCGTTGATCTGCTGCTCGGCCCGCAGGTGATGGACTTCGCGGCGTTCGGCGCGGATCGCTTCAAGCCGCAGTTCACGTTCGAAGTGCTTGACGCGATTGGCGGTGCGGTGGGTTTCCTCGGTGCCGCTTTCGGCGTCCATGCGCATGCGATAAGTCGCCAGCAGGCGACCGCTGACTTCTGTCAGCAGGGCAAGTTCTTCCTGGTCCATGTCGACGCCCAGGCGCTCCTGCGCTTCTTCGATGCAGCGCACCGCCGCTTCCGAGACGCGCAGGCGCGCCATGGTTTCTTCCGTACGGCGGCGTTCGTTGTCGGCATCGAGTTTGAGACCGGTCAGCAACCATGGCAGTAAAAAACTGCCGGCCAGCAGTGAGCATACGATCACCCCGGTGGCCAGGAAGATCAGCAGGTCGCGCGCCGGGAAGGCATGGCCGTTCGGCATCAGCAGCGGAATCGACATCACGCCGGCCAGCGTGATCGCGCCGCGTACGCCCGCCAGCGAAGTGATGCTGATCAGGCGCACGTCGAAATAGCGCTGTCTGGCGCGCTGGCCGCGCACGGCGTTGGAGAAGCGGCGCAGGCGCAGGTTGAACCAGACCCAGAAGAAGCGCAGCGTGATCAGCGCCACCGTGATCGCGACGATGTAGGCGAACAGATGCCACACCGGCACGTTGCCGGCGACCTGGGCGTCGAGATGCGCGAGGCTGACGATGGCCGGCAATTGCAGGCCCAGCAGGATGAAGGACATGCCGTTGAAGACGAACTCCAGCATCGTCAGCATGCTCTGGCTCTGCATGCGCGTGGCGGCAGATTCGGCGCCGGCGGTGTCGATGTAGGGCATCAGCATGCCGGCGGCGACCGCGGACAGGATGCCGGACAGGCCGAAGTGTTCGGCGAAGATGTAAGCGGAAAACGGAATCAGCAACAGCAGCACGACCTGGATGCCGGGTTCGTCGCCGCTCCATTCGATGATCTTGCGGCGGACCAGGCCGAAGCCCCAGGCCACGATCAGACCGACCGCGATGCCGCCGATGGCGATCAGCGTGAAGCTGATGCCGGCGTCGATGAGCGAGAAGGTGCCCGACAGCACCGCGATGATGGCGAACTTGAACGCCACCAGACCGGAGGCGTCGTTCATCAGCGCTTCGCCTTCCAGCACGTGCTGCATGGTGGACGGCAGCCGGCGCTTGCCGATGATGGACGACACCGCGACGGCGTCGGTCGGCGACAGCACCGCCGCCAGCGCGAATGCAGACGGCAGCGCGATGGCCGGAATCATCCAGTGGATGAAGTAGCCGACCCCGACCACGGTGAACAGCACCAGGCCGAGCGCCAGCGCCAGGATCGGTTGCGCCAGCCGGAAGAACTCGCGCTTGGGCATGCGCCAGCCGTCGGTAAATAGCAGCGGCGGGATGAACAGCAGCAAGAACAGCTCAGGGTCAAAGCTGATGCGCAGGCCGAACAGCGGCAGCGCCAGCACAGCGCCGAGGCCGATCTGGAACAGCGGCAGCGGGATCTTGAAAGGAACAAGGCGCGCCGCCACGCCGGAAACGGCGACGGCCAGCAGCAGGATCAGAACGGTAAAGACAATTTCCATCGGAGATAAAGCAGAGGAGTCGTACGGTATTGAAGCGGAGATCGCGACTGAAAATCAGGACCTGACAAGTTGTAAGTATAGAGCCTGGGCGGGCTCCGGCAGCAAAAACGGATCAGGCATAGAATCATTGTTCCTCGGTGACATGGAGTGCATGCAATGGGTACGACTGGTACAACTGACAAAAATGGCAATCAACTGCAACATCGCAAACTCGGCAATTCGGCCGTTGAAGTTGCGCCGCTGGCGTTCGGCGGCAATGTGTTCGGCTGGACCGCCGATGAGGCGACTTCGTTTTCCCTGCTCGACAAATTCGTCGATGCCGGCCTCAACCTGGTCGACACCGCCGATGTCTATTCGCGCTGGGCCAACGGCAACAAGGGCGGCGAATCCGAAACCATCATCGGCAAATGGATCAAGCAAAGCGGCAAGCGCGACAAGCTGGTCATCGCCACCAAGGTCGGCATGGACATGGGCGACGGCAAGATCGGCCTGTCGCCGGCCTACATCAGGCGTGCGGTGGAAGACTCGCTGACGCGTTTGCAAACCGACTACATCGATCTCTACCAGTCGCACACCGACGACAAGAACACGCCGCAGGAAGAAACCCTGCACACCTATGGCGAACTGGTTCAGCAAGGCAAAGTGCGTCTGATCGGTGCATCCAACTTCGGCGCCGACCGTCTGGAGGAAGCGCGCAAGCTCAGCCGTGAACATGGCTACCCGCTGTACCAGACGCTGCAGCCGGAATACAACTTGTATTCACGCGCCGACTTTGAAAACAATCTTGAGCAGTACTGCCTCAAGGAAAAAATCGGCGTCATCAACTATTACTCGCTGGCCAGCGGTTTCCTCAGCGGCAAATACCGCTCCGAAAAAGATCTCGGCAAGAGCACCCGCGGGGGCAAGACGCAAAGCTACCTGAATCCGCGTGGCCTGCGCATCCTCGACGCACTCGATGCCGTCGCCGCACGCTACGACAGCACGCCGGCCGCCGTGGCGTTGGCGTGGCTGATTGCGCGTCCGAGCATCTCGGCGCCGATCGCCAGCGCCACCACGCTGGAACAGATGGATGCGCTGATCGCCGCAACGCGCCTGTCGCTGGACGCTGCCGCCATCAGCCAGCTGGACCGGGCCAGCGCGCCCTAAGCTAAACCTTGTGGTCGACAGCGGTCATGGCGGGCGTCGCCATGCCAGTGTCGGGCGCCAGGCCGCGCGGCTGCACCGACAGCATGTGCGCCTTGCGCCAGCCGCCGTAGCGGTAATACGCGACCGCCAGCACGATCAGCACCACGCTGCCGAGCGGAAAGCTCCACCAGATCGCTTCCGCGCCATAAGTCGGGATCAGCCACTTCGCAAACGGCAGGCGCACCAGCCAGATCGCGATGAACAGCATCACCAGCGGCGCCATCACCGCGCCGGTTGACCTCACCACGCCGAACAGCACCATCGTCACGCCGAACAGCACGAAGGACCACGCCACGATATTGTTGATATGGCGCGCCACACCCATGGCTTCGCCCTCATGCGGCAGGAACAGGCCCAGCGCCGCGTGATCGAACAGGTACAGCAAGGCCACCAGCGCGCCGGTCAGCAGGAAGTTGTAGCCGACGCCGATGGTGGCGATGCGCGTGACGCGATCCCAGCGACCGGCGCCGATATTCTGCGCGGCCATTGACGACACGCTCGCGCCCAGCGCCAGCGCCGGCATTTGCACATAGGTCCACAACTGCGAGGTCACGCCGTAACCGGCCGTCACCTGCGAGCCGTAGCCGTTGACCAGGCTGATCATCACCAGCGCCGACGATGAAATCACCAGCATCTGCAAGCCCATCGGCAGGCCCTTGGTCACCAGCGCGCGCAGGATCGCCAGGTCCGGTTTCAGGTAATTCAGTTCGTTGCTGTGCAGCGCCAGGAAATGCCTGCGGCGATAGAGGAAGGCGATCAGCAGCAGCAGGCTGCCCGATTGCGCGATCAGCGTCGCCAACGCCGAGCCGGCAATCCCCATCGCCGGGATCGGGCCGAGGCCGAAGATCAGCAGCGGATTGAGCGCGATATCCAGTCCCACCGACAGCAGCATGAAATAGAACGGCGTGCGCGAATCGCCCGCGCCGCGCAGCGTCATCATCATGAAGTTATAGAAATACATCATCGGCAGCGCAACGAAGATGATGCGCAGGTAGGCAATCGCATAGGGGGCGGCGTCGGCCGGCGTCTGCATCAGCGTAAGGATGTGCGGCGTGAAGATGTAGCCGGCGATCGCTACCAGGATCGACAGCGTCGCAAAGAAGCTCGCGCCGGTGCCGACCACGCGCTTGGCGCGGTCGATGTCGCTCGCACCGATGGACTGCCCGACCAGGATGGTGGTCGCCATGCTGATGCCGAACACCACGCCGAGCAGGAAGAACAGGACGATGTTGGCGTTCGAGGTCGCCGTCAGCGCCGCCTCGCCGAGATAGTGGCCGACCCAGATCGCATTGACCGAGGCGTTCAGCGATTGCAGGACGTTGCTGCCGAGTACCGGCAAGGCGAACATCAGCAGCGTGGTGGCGATGGGGCCGTTGACCAGGTCGGGGCGGGAGGATTTTGCAGGTGAGCGCGGAGCAGGTTGGGCGGACATGGAGGCGGCGGGTGGCTGTGAAACAAAGGCCTCATGCTAGCGCAGTTCGCGCTTCGCATTTGTATCGGCATGTAAGTGGAGGGAAAGGAGAAAAAGCGGGCCGGCATGCTGGCTTGTCTTCTCGTCAACAATCGCCGGCAGGCACACATGAAAAAGGTTTGACCATTGCGGAAAGTCCTCGCTTGACAGGCCCCGGACCCGCACCTATTCTCTGCATACCCAAAGGTCTTACCATATACCCGCACCGCCCTGCGCATCCTTCGGCGCCCAGAACATATAACAGGCACTCAAGCAGACTCCATGTCCTTCGATCCCATCGTCCAGAAATCCATTTCCGAGCAAGTTGCGCAACGCCTGCTCACCATGATCCGCAGCGGCCTGCTCAAGCCCGGCCAGCAATTGCCGCCGGAGCGCGAACTGGCGGCCATGCTTGGCGTCGGCCGTCCGGCCGTGCGCGAAGCGATCCGCGGCCTGGCGCTGCTCGGCTTGCTGCGCATCCGCCAGGGTGAAGGCACCTTCGTCGGCAAGCTTGAAACACGTGAGCTGCTCGAGCCGCTGGAAATGATCATCGACCTCAACGCCGGCACGCTGGAAGCGCTGTTCGACGCGCGCCTGATCATCGAAACCGGCGTGGCCGCGCTGGCCGCCACCCACATGGCGGAAGAAGAACTCGAGCGCCTGACGCGCAACGTCGACGACGAAGCGCGCCTGCTGAGCGACCCGGCCGCCTTCGCCGCCGCCGACGTGGAATTCCACGAAGCCATCATCGAGGCCTGCGACAATCCTTTCCTGCAAAGCATCGCTGGCAGCCTCTACATGCTCGGCAAGAAAAGCCGCACCATCACCTCGCGCATTCCGGCCACGCTGGAACGCAGCCTGCAGGACCACCGCGACATTCTCACGGCCCTGAAGGCGCGCGATCCGAAACAGGCCTCCGACGCCATGCGCACCCACCTGATCCGGGTGCGCGACGCTTATCGCGGCGCGGCGCAGAACAAGGATGAATCGGTGCACGACTGATCTGTACTGTCATTTGCACCGCCATTGATGTTGATTTCGATTTGCTCAGAAAAATAAAAAAACACCCCGGCCTTCAAAGAACACCAACATTGAAACGAGCCGGACCGTGATTTCCCCTATGGTTCACGCCATGCTTACTTTCTCAGGAGAACAACAATGCAAGATCTGGCAGGTAAAGTCGTCTTCATCAGTGGCGCCAGCACCGGTATCGGCGCTTCCGCTGCCCGCGCCTTCGGCGCCAAGGGCGCCCACGTCGTGGTCCACTACAACAAGTCGGCAACCGAAGCCGAAGCCGTCGCCGCCGAGATCCGCAAGGGCGGTACCAAGGCGATCACCATCGGCGCCGACGTGCGCGACAGCAAGGCCATCGACAAGGCAATCGCCAGTGCGGTCGAACAGCTCGGCCGCATCGACGTCCTGATCAACAACGCCGGCAGCCTGGTCAAGCGCGAAGCACTGGAAAAGATCAGCGACGACCTGTTCGACGAAGTCGTGCAGATCAACGCGCGTTCGGTGGTGGCGTTCACGCGCGCCGTGATCCCGGTCATGCGCAAGCAGGGCGGCGGCAACATCATCAACGTTACCTCGGTGGCGGCGCGCCATGGCGGCGGCCCCGGCGCGCTGATCTACGCAGCGTCGAAAGGCTTCGTCAGCACCATCACGCGCGGCATGGCGAAAGAACTGCAGCCGGATAATATCCGTGTCAACGCGGTGGCACCGGGCGTGATCATGACGCCGTTCCAGGAACGCTTCACCACACCGGAGCAGCTGGAATCCTTCCGCAAGACCATCCCGATGGGCCGCATCGGCGATCCGGCGGAATGCGACGGCGCCTTCCTGTACCTGGCTTCGGATGAATTGTCGGGCTATGTGACGGGGCAGATCATTGATGTGAATGGCGGGCAGTACATGCCGTGATGTGATGATGCAGAATAGAAAAAGCCGGCTAGTTGCCGGCTTTTTTATTTGAAAAAATGCCCGAATACATCTTTCAGGCATTCATCTCCCGAATCTGATTCTGAAAGCAGGTAGTTTCCGTTCCAATCGTCCCAACCTGCCTGTAAGCTGTACTGCGGCAAGGAGAAGCTTTGATAGATGCCTTCAGCCACATGCATGATCTCTTTTCCGGTTCTTTCAAAATGAAACGTTCCCACCAAATACTCACAGATATTCGCCCATTCAGAATGCGGCAAATCTTCCAGACTGAGGATGAGATGACCATTGGCGGCTTGACGTAGATTGGCGTTCATTTTTTCGCTGAATAGCGGTGTTGTGATGGGATAACGCTGAAAAACGCATTCTGGCACAAGCTTTGCAGTCTACGAGACATTCCTGAAATAACCGGATATCACCGCAATGCTCCTCGCGAACTCTATTACTCTCTCTGAAACCGCTGACGCTGCAAGCGTGAACAATGCGGATTTGCTTCGCGACAAGCTGACCCTGCTGCTCGATTCCACCGGCGAAGGCATCTACGGCATCGACCTCGACGGCCGCTGCACCTTCATCAATCGGGCCGGCGCGGAGATGCTCGGGTACCGGATCGAACAGATGCTGGGCAAGAACATGCACGAGCTGGTGCACCATAGCCATGAGCACGGCGAACACTACCCGGAAGAAGAGTGTCCGATCCTGAAGGCCTTCCGCAAGGGCGAATCGTGCCGGGTAGATCAGGAAGTGTTCTGGCGTGCTGATGGTACCCATTTCGCGACCGAATACTCTTCTTATCAGATCATCGACGGCGGCCAGGTGCGCGGGGCGGTGATCACGTTCAGCGATATTTCCAAACGGCGTCTGGCCGAGGAGCAGTTGCAGCGCGCCAAGGCCGAGCTGGAGCAGCGCGTGGCCGAGCGTACGCGCGAGCTGTCGGCGGCGCTGATGCAGGTGCGCGAACTGTCGGCGCATGCGCATTCGGTGCGCGAGGATGAACGCACGCGCATTGCGCGCGAGATCCATGACGAACTCGGCAGCCTGCTGGTGGCGCTGAAGCTGGACGTGAACTGGATGGCCAGCCGGGTGGCCGACCGCGAGCCGGTGGCGCGCAAGTGCGCCAGCATGAACCGGCTGATCGAGGCGGCGGTGGACAACGTCGGGCGCATCATCACCGATCTGCGGCCGAGTATTCTCGATCATCAGGGATTGATCGCGGCGTTGGAGTGGCAGGTTCAGGAATTCTCCGAAGCGACCGAGTTGCCGTGCGACGTCGAGTTCGACATTTCTCCACAGGCGTTTGCGCCGCACGGCACGCTGGCGACGGCGGCGTTTCGTATCTTCCAGGAAATGCTGAGCAACGTGGCACAGCATTCGCAAGCAACGCAGGTGAAGATCGCCGTGCGGCTGACGCCGGATGCCTTGCTGATGGAAGTGGAGGACAACGGCGTCGGCGTGCCGGCGGCGGCGCTGGCGAATCCCAAGTCCTACGGCGTCATGGGCATGCGGGAGCGAGCGCTGCACTTTGCCGGCGCACTGAACATCGAAAATGCCGTTGATGGTGCAAAAGATGTGGGACGTGCACCGGAAAGCGGCAAGTCGATCCGCAACCCCGGCACGCGCGTGCGCCTGGTCTTGCCGCTGAGGAACGACGCATGACCATTCATAGACAATCAACGCAATCGCAGCCACAAGGAAACCCATGATCCGCATCCTGCTTTGCGACGATCACCGCATCGTGCGCGAAGGACTCAAGCAGATCCTCGCCGACACGCCCGACATCGAGGTGGCGGCCGAGTGCGCCGATGGTCCGGAGGTGCTGCGCAAGGCGCGCGTGGAAGCGATAGACCTGGTCTTGCTGGACATCGCCATCCCCCACCAGGACGGCCTTGATGTGCTGCGCCAGCTCAAGCAGGAGATGCCGCGCCTGCCGGTGCTGATGCTGTCGACCTATCCCGAGAAGCAATACGCCGCGCGCTGCTATCGCTTGGGCGCCGCCGGCTATCTGAACAAGAGTGCCGACACCGAGCAACTGGTGGCGGCGATCCGCAAGGCGGCCGATGGCGGCGTGTATGTCAGCCCGCACATGGCGGAGACGCTGGCCGCTGAACTCAACGCGCATGCAGCCAGCACCCAGCGCGCCGCGCACGAGACGCTGTCGCATCGTGAATATCAGGTGTTCCAGCTGATCGCTGCAGGGCGCAGCGTCAAGGAAATCGCCGACCAGCTCACCCTGAGTCCCAACACGGTCAGCACCTACCGCAGCCGCATTCTGGAGAAGACCGGCGCCAGCAACGATGTCGGCATCGCCATGTACGCCGTGCGGCATCAATTGCTACCCGCTTAAGTTAGCGAATTTGTTGTCGCTCTGATAGCGCCTTGTAGTCGTTCCACTACAAGGCGTCGTCTGTCGATGACATCGCAGAGCGCGCTGGCAAGCCCCTTGCACGTGATGGAGTAACAAAGCAGCCGTTACTTCACTCATCCATCGGGGGAATCCATGCCAAAAGAAATCGACAGCACCATCTTCCACACTTACGACGCCGAGCGCGCAGGCAATACCTGTTCCTGCGGCAAGCACGCCAGCCAGACGGCGCATGACGACGCGCAGCACCAGGCAGATGTACAGGCGCAGGTGCGCTCTCAGGATGCCGAACAACTGAGCAACGACGTGGTGGAGGAATCGGTGATGCGCGCGCTGTTCCCGCAGGCGGAGCAACGCCGCGACTTCCTGCGCGCGGTCGGCATCAACAGCGCACGTGCCGCGATCGCCAGCATGTTCCCGCTGGGCGCCTTGCAGGCCATGGCGCAGGAAAAGAACGGCGCGATTGAAAAGAAGGACCTCAAGATCGGCTTCATCGCCATCACCTGCGCGGCGCCGCTGATCATGGCCGACCCGCTCGGCTTCTACAAGAAGCAGGGTCTCAACGTCTCCCTCAACAAGACTGCCGGCTGGGCGCTGATCCGCGACAAGATGATCAACAAGGAACACGACGCCTCGCACTTCCTGTCGCCGATGCCGCTGGCGATGTCGATGGGCGTGGGCAGCAATCCGGTGCAGATGCGCGTCGCCACGATCCAGAACATCAACGGCCAGGCCATCACGCTGCATGTGAAGCACAAGGACAAGCGCGATCCCAAGCAATGGAAGGGTTTCAAGTTCGCGGTGCCGTTCGAGTATTCGATGCACAACTTCCTGCTGCGTTATTACCTCGCCGAGAACGGTCTTGATCCGGACCGCGACGTCCAGATCCGCGTCACGCCGCCGCCGGAAATGGTGGCCAACCTGCGCGCCGGCAACATCGACGGCTTCCTCGGCCCCGATCCGTTCAACCAGCGCGCGGTGTATGACGAAGTCGGCTTCATTCACATCCTGTCGAAGGAAATCTGGGACGGTCACCCATGCTGCGCTTTCGGCATGTCGGAAGAGTTCGTCAAGCAGAATCCCAACACCTTCGCGGCTCTGTTCCGCGCCGTGCTGACCGCCGCCGCGATGGCGCGCGATCCGGCCAACCGTTCGCTGGTGGCCAAGGTGATTTCGCCGGCGGCGTATCTGAATCAGCCGGAGACCGTGGTCGAGCAGGTGCTGACCGGCCGTTTTGCCGATGGCCTTGGCAACGTCAAGAACGTGCCGGGTCGCGCCGACTTCGATCCGGTGCCGTGGGATTCGATGGCAGTGTGGATCCTGAGCCAGATGAAGCGCTGGGGCTACGTGAAGGGTGAAGTCGACTACAAGGGCATCGCCGAGCGTGTGCTGCTGCTGACCGACGCCAAGAAATACATGAAGGAACTCGGCCAGCCGGTGCCGGACGGCGCCTATCGCAAGTACAAGATCATGGGCAAGGAGTTCGACCCGGCCAAGGCGGACGCCTACGTCAACAGCTTCGCCATCAAGAGGACCTCCTGATGAAACCGGCGGCACAACTGGGCTGGCGCGCCGGACTGATTTCGCTGGCGCTGTTCGGCTGCCTGTTGCTGGTGTGGCATCTGGCGACGGCACCCAAGCTGAGCGTTGAAAACGCACGGGCGGCTGCAACTTCTTCAGCATCTGCAGCCGACGATGAATACGCCAAGCTGATGGGCAAGAGCAGCAGCTCGCCGGTCAAGACCAGCGGCTTCCCCGGGCTGGCGCAGATGGGCGAGACCATGCGCAAGGAGCTGGCCAATCCGTTCTACGACAACGGGCCCAACGACAAGGGTATCGGCATCCAGCTCGGTTATTCGCTGGCGCGGGTCGGACTCGGGTTTGCGATTGCGGCGGTGGTGGCGATTCCGCTGGGATTTTTGCTGGGCATGTCGCCGCTGATGCAGCGGGCGTTGAACCCTTTCATCCAGATCCTCAAGCCGATCTCGCCGCTGGCATGGATGCCGCTGGCCTTGTACACGATCAAGGATTCGTCGATCTCGGGGATCTTCGTGATCTTCATCTGCTCGGTGTGGCCGATGCTGATGAATACCGCGTTCGGCGTGGCGTCGGTGCGGCGCGACTGGCTCAACGTCGCCAAGACACTGGAGGTCACGCCGCTGCGCAAGGCTTTCCTGGTGATCCTGCCGGCGGCGGCGCCGACCATCCTGACCGGCATGCGCATCTCGATGGGGATTGCCTGGCTGGTGATCGTCGCAGCCGAGATGCTGGTCGGCGGCACCGGCATCGGCTACTTCGTCTGGAATGAATGGAACAACCTGTCGCTGACCAGTGTGATCTTCGCGATCCTGGTGATCGGCGTGACGGGCATGGTGCTGGACCTGTTCTTTGCGCGGCTGCAAAAACTCGTGACGTACACGGAATAGGCGTAACAGGAGCGATATGGAAAAAGCATTTCTCACCGTTGAGAACCTCAACAAGCGTTACACCGATGATGGCCTGCCGGTGTTCGACCAGGTCTCGTTCGGCATCGACAAGGGCGAGTTCGTCTGCATCATCGGCCACTCCGGCTGCGGCAAGACCACCATCCTGAATGTGCTGGCCGGCCTCGAAGCACCGTCGGGCGGCGTGGTGATCATGGATCAGCGCGAGGTCAAAGGCCCTAGCCTGGATCGCGGCGTGGTGTTCCAGAGCCATGCGCTGATGCCGTGGTTCAGCGTGCTGGGCAACGTCGTGTTCGCGGTGCGTTCGCGCTGGCCGGACTGGTCGCGCGACAAGGCCGAGCAGCATGCGCGCCGCTTCATCGAGATGGTCGGCTTGAAGGGTGCGGAGCACAAGAAGCCGTCCGAGCTGTCGGGCGGCATGAAGCAGCGCGTCGGCATTGCGCGGGCGTTTTCCATTGAGCCGAAGATGTTGCTGATGGATGAACCCTTCGGTGCGCTCGATGCGCTGACGCGCGGCGTGGTGCAGGACGAGTTGTTGAAAATTTGCAGCGCCACGCACCAGACCGTGTTCATGATCACGCACGACGTCGACGAGGCGATCCTGCTGGCCGACAAGATATTTCTGATGTCCAACGGCCCGCGGGCGCGCATCGCCGAAGTGGTGGTCAACACCATGCCCAAGACGCGCACCCGCGAAACCATGCACCACGATCCGCAGTTCTACCGCATCCGCAACCATCTGGTCGATTTTTTGGTGCATCGTTCGCGCCGTATCCAGGAAGCGGCTGCGGAAGACGTCGGCACGCGGGTGGTGACGCCCGGGCTGGAGCAGGGCGCACCGGATGCACCGGAGGCGCTGGACAATTTTCCGCAAGCAGCAGCTTGATTTTTCACGATCATTTTTATCATTCATCGCAAGGAGAACTTCATGGACCGCAACCTCGTTACCCAAAAAATCATTCAAGCCAAGGTCAGGAACAAGATGACCTGGTCCAAGATCGCCGAAAGCATCGGCCAGAGCAAGGAGTGGACGACCGCCGCCATGCTCGGCCAGATGACGCTGACCGCCAAGCAGGCGGCCGTCACGCAGGAACTGTTCGGCCTCACCGACGAAGAAACCCTGTGGCTGCAGATCGTGCCGTACAAGGGTTCGCTGCCGACACCGGTGCCGACCGATCCGCTGATCTATCGCTGGTACGAAATCGTCAGCGTCTACGGCTCGACCATCAAGGAACTGATCCACGAAGAATTCGGCGACGGCATCATGAGCGCGATCGACTTCAAGATGGACATTCAGCGTCAGGCTGATCCTGCCGGTGACCGCGTCAATGTCGTCTTGAGCGGGAAGTTCCTGCCTTACAAGACGTATTGATCGGTTTTCGTCGACGCCGGGGAGGAGGGCGGTAGAATAGCCTGCATGGAAAAAACTACCGCCCCACGCAAGCATTCCGTCAGCGCCATGAAGGCGCGTTTCGTCGCCATTTCGTGGCGCGACCTGGCCGTCAGTTTCGGGCCCATGGTGCTGCTGATCATCGTCGGCGTCTGGCTGGCGATCTGGCTGATCCATCCGGCGCCGCCGAAATCCATCACCATCGCGACCGGGCCGGAAAACAGCAATTTCTGGAACGTCGCCGAGAAATACAAGAAGATCCTCGCGCGCGACGGCGTGACAGTGAAGATCGTGGCGTCGGAAGGTTCGCTCGACAACCTGCGCAAACTGACCGATCCGGACGGCGACGTTGATGTCGCTTTCGTGCAGGGCGGCATTGCCGACAGCGTCAATATTGATAGCCTGGTGTCGCTGGGCAGCGTGGCGTATTCGCCGGTATCGGTGTTTTATCGCAATGACAAAGTGGTCTCGCGGCTGTCCGAGCTGACCGGGAAAAGCATCGCCATCGGCCTGCAGGGCAGCGGCTCGCGCGTGCTGGCGCTGACCTTGCTGAAGGCCAGCGGGATCGAGCCGGGCGGGGCGACCAAACTGATCGACATGGGCGGCGACGAGGCCGCGGACGCGCTCAGCAAGGGCAAGATCGACGTCGCCTTCCTGATGGGCGAGTCGGCGGCGCCGGCCACCATGGGCAAGCTGCTGCGCACCAACGGCATCCGTTTGCTGGACTTCTCGCAGGCCTCGGCTTATACGCGCCGCTTCAGCTATCTCAATGAATTGACCTTGCCGCCGGGTGTATTCGACTTCCGCCGCAACCTGCCGGACCACACGATCCGCCTGATCGCGCCGACCGCCGAGCTGATTGCGCGCGACGACCTGCATCCGGCCTTGTCCGACCTGCTGATCGAAGCGGCGCGTGAAGTGCACGGCAAGGCCAGCGTGCTGCAGAAGGCCGGCGAATTCCCGGCGCCGCTGGCGCATGAGTATCCGATCAGCGACGACGCCGCGCGCTATTACAAGTCGGGCAAGAGCTTCTTTTACCGCACGCTGCCGTTCTGGCTGGCGAGCCTGGTGGATCGCACGATGGTGATTCTGCTGCCGATCATCCTGCTGCTGATTCCCGGAATCAAGCTGGTGCCGCTCCTGTACGGCTGGCGCATCCGTTCGCGCATCTATAAATGGTACGGCGTGCTGATCACGCTGGAGCGCGGCGTCACCACGCACACCAAGGAAGAGCAGGAGCTGATGCTCAAGCAACTGGATGAGATCGAGACCTCAGTGAATCGGATGAAGATGCCGCTGGCGTTTGCCGATCAGTTCTACGTGCTGCGTGAACACATCGGGTTTGTGCGCAGCCGGCTTGAAAGCGGCGCGTAGGCACCGCAGAGTGAATACGCGGGTTTGGCCCATTCCAGCCTGAACAAGGTAGAATGGGTTGCATTCGGACCGAAATCGAAAAACTTCCGAAATCGTTCAAAAAACAACGAGATCAAAAACTACTGTTTATTTGTACAGTGTTTGTGATACAGTGGAATCTCTTCAACAGAGATAGGAACCACTGCCATGACACACTTGGATCTCACTTCAGGCGCTCGCTTTGGTCTGGAATCTTCTTCCCCTTCGTCTTTCAGCCTGCGTTTCGGCCGCCGCGAAATGTTCGTGTGCCGCGACTCGTACGTGCGCCGCTATCGCGTCAATCCCGTGATCGAATGCAGCGCCGGCCTGCAAGCCGGCCACCTTGAAATCCTGCTGTTCCGCCGCTGGCTGGTCGTGCTGTCCAAGGCGCGCGCCTGAGCATGCTGATGTTGATGCCCATGCAGCTGCGTCTGGCGGCGTTGGCCGCGTGCGCGCCGGGTTTTGAACCACGCCGTGAATGCGAGCCGGTTACACGGCGCAGTCTTGTGGCGAGGCTGACCGGTATCTTCGGGCATCGATTTTTCAAGCTTCAAATCCTGACAAAAAGCTGAATTTAAAACGGGAATTATTCTCATTTATGCTATAGTCGGTCGTCTTTTCGGTTACGTGAAGGCGCGTTGTCTTGTGTTTTTGGACTTCGTGCATCCTGCCGGAAAGCAGACTGATCAATCAGCATAAAGGGATAAGTTCATGTTTTTACGTACTTTTGTTGCAGGTGTGGTGCTGGCGACAACGGCGGTCGGCGTGTCCGCCCAGGAAAAGGCGATCAACCTTTACTCCGCGCGCCATTATCAGACCGATGAAGCCTTATACGGCAATTTCACCAAGGCCACCGGCATCAAGATCAATCGTGTCGACGCCGATGACGCCGGTATTCTGGCCCGTCTCAAAAGCGAGGGAACTGCCAGCCCGGCCGACGTGATCCTGCTGGTTGACGCCGCCCGCCTGTGGCGCGGCGAGAACGACGGTCTGTTCCAACCCGTGAAATCAGGATTACTGGAGTCGCGCATCCCCGCCAATCTGCGCGGCAAGGATGAGGGCCAGGGTTCGCAATGGTTCGGTTTCTCGACACGCGCCCGCGTGATCGTCTACAACAAGCAAAATGTGAAGCCGGAAGACGTCGACACCTATGAGTCGCTGGCCGATCCCAAGAACAAAGGCAAGCTGTGCACCCGTTCGGGCGCGCATCCTTACAACGTCTCGCTGTTCGGCGCGCTGTATGAGCACGTCGGCGAAGCCAGGACCGAAAGCATCCTCAAGGGCATGGTCGCCAATATGGCGCGCTCGCCGGTGGGCGGCGACACCGACCAGATCAAGGCGGTCGCTTCGGGTGAATGCGGCGTGGCGATTTCCAACTCCTACTATGTCGCGCGCCTGATGAAGTCGACCAAGCCGGAAGACATCGCCGTGGTCAGCAAATTCGGCGTGGTCTGGCCGAACCAGAAAACCTTTGGCGCGCACGTCAACATCGCCGGCGCCGGCGTGGCGAAGAATGCCCCGCACAAGGCTGACGCCGTCAAGTTCCTGGAGTACCTGGCCAGCGATGATGCACAGCGTTACTTCGCCGAAGGCAACAACGAATGGCCGGCAGTCAAAAACGTGAAGACCGGCAATGCCGCACTGGATACGCTGGGACCGTTCAAGGCGGAAGTGATCGACGTTGCCGCCACAGGTCGCAACCAGCAGAAGGTGTTGCAGATCCTTGATCGCGTCGGCTATAAATGATGCGCGCGTAGTTGCCTGCCTCGGCAGGCATGAAAAAAGCACCGGACAGCCATGGCTGCCGGTGCTTTCTTTTTTAACGATGGCAGTGTGAAGAAGCCGGCTTGCGGGCGGGCGCCTGCTTCAGCCGGCAGCGCGCGGGAACGCCACCACATGATTCACATCAAGCCGGATGCCGATTGATTCACCGATGGCATGATCGTGATGCGAAGGCACCAGCGACAGTAATTCGAGGCCGTCGTCGAGTCGCAGCGTATAGAGGAAGTCGGCGCCGCGGAAAGACTTGCGTACGACGCGCGCCTTGAACGGCGACAGGTCGTCGTGCACGATGTCATCGGAGCGCAGCAACACGTCGAACGGCGCCCCGTGGGTTGCGCTGGATTGCAGTGTTTCCATGATGCGCGAAACATCGTGCAGCCGGCCCAGCGGCGTTTCCATTGCCATGTCGCCGGCCGCGCCCACCAGTGCACCCGGCACGAACATGCCGTGACCGATGAAGTCAGCGACGAAGCGCGTAGCGGGGCGGTGATACAGCGCGTAGGGCTGGTCCCATTGTTCGAGGCGGCTCTGCTGCATGACGCCGACCACGTCGCCGACGGCGAACGCCTCCATCTGGTCGTGCGTCACCATTAATGCGGTGATGCCGGCTTGCTTGAGGATGCGACGGACTTCTTCGGCGAGGCGTTCGCGCAGTTCGACGTCGAGGCTGGAGAAGGGCTCGTCCAGCAGCAACAGCCGCGGCTGCGGAGCGAGCGCGCGCGCCAAGGCAACGCGCTGCTGTTGGCCGCCGGACAACTGGTGCGGGAATTTGCTTTGCATGCCGCCCAGGCCGACCAGTTCCAGCATGTCCTGCATGCGTCGCCGACGTTGTTGCTTGTCGCCATGACTGCTGTGCAACCCGAAGCCGATGTTGGCTTCGATGTCCAGGTGAGGAAACAGCGCGAAGTCCTGGAACACCATGCCGATGCGGCGTTGCTCGGCGGCGATGCGCACGCCGGGGCCGTCCAGCATTTGCCCGTCGAGCAGGATGCTGCCGGATTGCGGCTGTTCGAGTCCGGCGATGGCGCGCAACAGGGTGGTCTTGCCGCTGCCGGAAGGACCGATCAGTGCGCCCAGTTCACCGGACCGCAGCGCGAACGACACTGCTTGCACCGCAGGCGCCACGGCGCGCGGATAACTGATGCTGACCTGATCGACTTGCAAAAACATGGCGGTCCTTTTTATGACACTTTTTGGTGATTTTTCATGCCGGGGAAAATCGACGAAGAATGCGGCCTGCCGCTACAATGCCTGTCGCTGGAATGCACCATGCAGCGAATGATTTTTTACCCGTTTTCAATATGCGAAGTGTAGCGCATCAATACTGTTGCGCAGCGCAATCCGGACCAGTTTTCCATCACGAATCATGTATCTCATCGGCCTGATTGCCTTCCTGATTTCCGTGCCCATCCTCGGCATCGCCGGTGCGTGGCTGCAGCTCGATGCAGCCGCCGTCGACGCCTTGCATCAGCAGATGCAGACAGTGTTGCCGGGCTACCTGGCG
Source organism: Herbaspirillum sp. NPDC101397 (assembly GCF_044767325.1). NCBI lineage: Bacteria > Pseudomonadati > Pseudomonadota > Betaproteobacteria > Burkholderiales > Oxalobacteraceae > Herbaspirillum > Herbaspirillum sp. NPDC101397. The sequence continues at coordinate 451,357 of NZ_JBIWNS010000002.1, read as the reverse complement.
ACTTCCGCTTGGCTGGCCCTGTTCGTCACGCTGGGCGTGATCGTCGTCGGTGCGGCCACGGCGGTGACGATCGGCTTGTTCGAGTTTCGCGGCAAGCGTTTCTTTTCCTGGGCATTGCTGTTGCCGATGGCGATGCCGGCCTATGTGTGCGCGTATGCGTACACTGACTTCCTGCAATACGGCGGCGCAGTGCAGACCAGCCTGCGTGCGCTGTGGCCGGGATTCCGTTTCGACGTGCGCAGCCTGGCGGGGGCGATCTTCCTGTTCATTTTTACCTTGTATCCCTACGCCTATCTGCTGGCGCGCAATGCGCTCGGAGAACGCGGCGTGCATCTGATGGAGGCGGCGCGCCTGCTCGGCACGCCCTTGAGCGCACGCATTCGCCGTATGGCCTTGCCGTTGGCGCGTCCGGCGCTGATGGCGGGCGCGGCGCTGGCCCTGATGGAGACGTTGGCCGATTACGGCGTCAGCGCCTATTTCGGTTTGACCACGTTCACCACCGGCATCTACAAGGCCTGGATGGTGATGGATGATCGCATCGCGGCGGCCCAGTATGCGTCCTTGCTGCTGCTGTTCGTCGCCGTGTTGTTGTGGCTGGAGCGCCGCGAGCAGGGACGCATGCGCTTTGCCACGGTACGGGGCAATCGTGGCGATGGGGCTGAAGCACGCTTGCCGGTGTTGCGCGGCATGCGCGCGGCACTGGCGTGGCTGGTGTGCGGGACGCCGATTGTGTTGGGTTTCGTGCTGCCGGTGCTGATCCTGCTGCAATTGATGTGGCGCGAGAGCGAGTTGTCGCTGGCAACCAATCTCGCTCGCTATGCCGGCTGGTCCTGGAACAGCTTCCGCTTCGGCGGGCTGGCCGCGGCGATTGCGGTGGTGCTGGCGCTGGCCTTGGGTTTCGCCCAGCGCGCCGGCGGCTTGCCGCGCTTCAACTCCTTGTTCTTGCGCTTTGTCGCGCGTCTGGCGTCCATGGGATATGCAATTCCCGGATCGGTGATTGCGATCGGCATTCTGCTGCCGATCGCCTGGTTGCAGGCGGTGTTTCCGGGCAGCGGCGCGGGCGTCTGGCTGACGGCGACCGCGCTCGGCGTGATCTATGCGTATCTGGTACGCTTTACGGCCGTGGCGGTGCAGTCGGTGGAAGCCGGTTACACCCGCATCCCGGCAAGCCTGGACGAAGCGGCGCGCACCATGGGCGCCTCGCGCAGCCGTATTGTGCTCAAGCTGCACATGCCGCTGCTGTGGCGCTCGCTGGCGACGGGGGCGTTGATGGTATTCGTCGACGTCGTGAAAGAATTGCCGGCGACGCTGTTGCTGCGTCCCTTCAACACCGATACGCTGGCCGTGATCGCCCATAACCTGGCGCGCGACGAACGTCTCGGCGAGGCCGCATTGCCGGCGCTGAGCATCGTGCTGGTCGGCCTGATCCCGGTATTGCTGGTCACGCGGGCCCTGCGCAGATACTGAACAAACGATAGAGGAAAAAAATGAGCCAATACGATTACGACCTGTTCACCATCGGCGGCGGCTCCGGCGGCGTGCGCGCCAGCCGCTTCGCCTCGCAATACGGCGCGCGCGTGGCGATTGCCGAGAGCAAGGATCTGGGCGGCACCTGCGTCAACGTCGGCTGCATTCCGAAAAAACTGATGTCCTACAGCGCGCATTTTCATGAAGATTTCGCCGACGCCGCCGGCTTCGGCTGGACCGTAGGCGAGACCCGCTTCGACTGGGCCGCACTGATCGCCGCCAAGGACAAGGAGATCGCGCGTCTCAACGGCATCTACCGGAAGATTCTCGACGGCGCCAAGGTCGACATCGTCGAAGGCTATGCGACGATGGAAGACGCCCACACCGTCAGCGTCAACGGCAAGCGCTACACCGCGGCACACATCCTGGTGGCGACCGGCGGGCATCCGACGGTGCCGGAGATTCCCGGCAAGGAGCTGGGCATCGTGTCCGATGACTTCTTCCATCTGACCGCCTTGCCAAAGCGCAGCGTGGTGCTGGGCGGCGGCTATATCGCGGTGGAGTTGGCATCGATCCTCAATGGTCTCGGCAGCGAAGTGACGCTGGTATATCGCGGCAAGCATCTGCTGCGCGGCATGGACAGCGAACTCGGCGTGTTCCTGGCGGAAGAAATGCGCAAGAAAGGCATGACCATCCTGTTCGAGAACAATATCGAAGCGATCAAGTCGGCCGGCGCCGGCAAGCGCGTCCAGCTCAGCGACGGCAAGACCATCGACGCCGATTGCGTGCTGTTCGCCACCGGCCGCCACGCCAACACGGCGGGACTCGGACTGGAGAAGGCCGGGGTTACGCTGACCGACAAAGGGGCAGTCAAGGTCGACGAACATTTCGTCTCGGGAGTGCCGTCGATCCATGCCATCGGCGACGTCATCGATCGGGTTGCACTGACGCCGGTGGCGCTGGCCGAAGGCATGGTGGTAGCCGCGCGCCTGTTCAACAAAGGCGGCCGGGAAATGTCTTACGAGAATATTCCGACGGCGGTGTTCAGCCATCCGAACGTCGGCACGGTCGGCCTGAGCGAGGAAGACGCGCGCAAGAGGGTGGGCGAAGTGCTTATTTTCAAATCGGAATTCAAGGCCCTCAAGCACACGCTGAGCGGCAACACCGAGCGCACCTTCATGAAGTTGGTGGTGGATGCGAAGAGTGATCGCGTGCTGGGCGTACACATGGTCGGCGCCGATGCCGGCGAGATCGTTCAGGGCTTTGCGGTGGCTTTGCAATGCGGCGCCACCAAGGCCCAGTTCGACGCCACCATCGGCATTCATCCGACCTCAGCGGAAGAGTTCGTCACGATGCGTACGCCGGCGGCATAGGCGTGTCGCAGAACTACCGCCGGAGAATGCCCCGGCGGATAGTCCTGACCTAGCGCCAGAGCGCGTAGCCGATGCGGAACTGCGGCGTCGATTTCTGGTTGTACGTCAGCAGGCTCTCGCCGTAACCATAGAAGTAGCTCGCCATCAGATAGCCGGCCATGCCCGGCACCAGCTTCGCCAGCGGGTAGGACAGCGTCGAGTCGGCGCTGCCCGAACTGCTGCGCGTGCCCTTGCGCAAGGTGGTCGAAAACTCCACGCCGTCCGGCTTGCCCACCGCCAGCTTCAGATCCGCATGGCCGCGATACTGGCCGATATCGGGGTTGTCGGAGCTCGGGCCGAGGTAGGTGTAGACCTTGGGTGAGATGCGCAACTGGTAGTCGTTGAGGTTGCCGAACGTGAAGGTCGGTTCGACGAAGAGGGTGTTGATGCCGCGCGATTGCGCGCCGTCGCGGCCGTTCGACTCATGCTCGAGGCCGGTTGAAACTGCCATGCGGCTCAGGATGCTGTTGTGGATGCCGAGATCCGGCAGGTAATAAAACAGGCTCGGTCGGTAACTGGTGTCGCGGAACGGCGCCGACGGGCTTTCCAGGTCCCACAGCGAATATTGGGTGTAGCCGAAATACAGGTTGTCGATCAGGCCGCGCGAGCGCATGTCTTCCGGCTGGAAGATGCGGAACTTGAAGCTGAGCTGGAACTTGGCGTTGCGGTTGCCGCCGCTGTTGCCGGCCGCGAAATACATCGGCTCATGGAACGACAGGCGCGGGATATTGATCAGGTCGAGCGCGGCCGGCGCAATACCGATCGGACTGGCGCTGGAACCCGGTGTGATCACCGAGGCGGATGGTGTGGCCGCGCCGGCCAACGCGATGCCTTCCGCCGACGGCACCGGCATCTTGCCGTCCTTCGGGCGAATCACAGCCACCAGCACCGGCGAGGCATCCACACCCACGGTCTCGATGCGCACCACGCCGCGCAGGTAGTCGGGCAGGGTGGCGCTGTAGGAGATCTTGCGGAATTCGCCTCGCTTGAGCGTGATTTCTCCGGGCCCGCCGGCTTCGCGCTCCATGCGCAGCTGGACCGGGGGCGTCATGTCGGCCGAGGCGGCCACCACCAGATTGTCCGGGATGGTGTAAGCCTGGCTGTCGTGATCGTCTTCGGTGACCAGCAAGGTCAGGGTGAACGGCTTGTTGCCGTCGACCAGCTTGGGCGGCTGCAGCAACGAAATGCCGGCGCTGGCGCCATGCATGAATGACAGCGCGCCGATGGCGGCAAGCGCCTGGATCAGGCGCTTGGGTGCTAAGGGACGTTGAGTTTGCTGGTGAGGAGTGAAGAGCATGAGGCCTGGATTTTTTGCTGTTGTAGGCGAAGGGCGCATTGTCGTGTTTTTTATCGATTTATCAATTGTCGGGAATGGTGCATCAGCCCTATGGATTGGTTTCCGGGCGTAAAGTTGCTTCGATCCGACGTTTCATACGCTTAAGAATGTAAAGCGGCCTGATTTCAGACTTCGTCAGACTTCGATATGTCTTTTTGCGGGATAATGGGCTAAATGCCTAAAAAATGTTGATTATTAGTTTCATATTTCCTCATCATGTTATCCGCTTCCTACGATAGTTTGCTTGTTGTCATATCCCTGCTGGTGGCGGTGCTCGCCTCCTATACTGCATTGGACATGACGGAGCGGATCAACGCGACCCAAGAATATGCCGGTCGTTCCTGGCTGTTTGGCGGCGCCGTCGCAATGGGCATTGGTATCTGGTCGATGCACTTCGTTGGCATGCTCGCATTCCGTTTGCCCATCGATCTCGGCTATGACCCCTGGATTACCTTCCTCTCGCTGCTGATCGCGGTCGGCGTCTCGGGCTTCGCGCTGTGGATCGTCAGCCGCCCGGAGCTGCCAGTGCGCCGCCTGATCAACAGCGCGCTGGTCATGGGTGTCGGCATCGCCGCCATGCATTACACCGGCATGGCCGCCATGCTGATGACGCCGGGCATCCGCTACGATCCCTTGTTGTTTGCGGCTTCCGTGGCCGTCGCCATTGGTGCGTCGGGCGCCGCTTTGTGGATAGCCTTCCGCCTGCGTCGCAACACGCCGCATGTCAAGTTCGCGCGCGCCGGCGCCGCCGTAGTGATGGGCGTGGCCATCGTCGGCATGCATTACACCGGCATGGCCGCTGCGAATTTCCCGGACGGCAGCATCTGTTTGGCAGTCCGTGACGGCGTCAGCCCGGGCTGGCTGGCGATCCTGATCATTGTGGTGACGCTGGCGGTGCTGACGATCGCCTTGCTGACCTCGCTGCTGGACGCGCGGCTGGAGTCGCGCACCGCCAAGCTGGCGCGTTCGCTGGCCGAAGCCAATGAAGAACTCACGCAACTGGTCTTGCACGACAACCTGACCAAACTGCCCAACCGCACGCTGCTGGACGACCGCCTCAACCAGGCCATCAATAAGGCGGCGCGCGAGCAGGGACATTTCGCGCTGATGTTCTGCGACCTCGACGGTTTCAAGGCGATCAACGATTCGCTCGGTCATCACGTCGGCGACATGATGCTGGTGGAGGTGGCGCAGCGTGTCGGTTCCGTCATGCGCGCGCAGGATACGGTGGCGCGGCTGGGCGGCGACGAGTTCGTGATGCTGGTCGACCTGAAGGAACCGGACGATGCCGTGACCGTCGCCGACAAGCTGGTGAAGATCATCAACCAGCCCTTCCTTATCGAAAAGCACGAGCTGCGGGTCTCGGCCAGCATCGGCATTGCGATCTATCCGGAAGACGGCAGCAGCCGCCACGATCTGGTGATCAACGCCGACGCCGCGATGTATCACACGAAGCGCAGCGGCCGTAACGGTTACCATTTCTTTGAAGCGTCGATGAACGTCAACGCGCACAATCAGTTGCAATGGCTGCAAGACTTGCGCCTGGCGCTGGAGCGCAAGGAATTCATCCTGCATTACCAGCCCAAGTACAACTCGCCGAACGGCCCGGTGCTGGGCGCTGAAGCCTTGTTGCGCTGGCAGCATCCGGTACACGGACTGGTGGGGCCGGATGAGTTCATCGGCCTGGCCGAACGTTCCGGGCTGATCGTGCCGATCGGCGCATGGGTGCTCGACGAGGCCTGCCGCCAGATGAAGGTCTGGTTCGACATCGGTCACGAAGACTGGAAGATCGCCGTCAACCTGTCGGCTCTGCAGTTCGCTCAGACCGACCTGATCGAGCTGGTCAAGGACACGCTGGCGCGCCACAGCCTGCCGGCGCGCTGCCTGACGCTGGAAGTTACGGAGTCCACCGCCATGCACGATGCTGAAAGCAGCCTCAAGACGCTGCAGCAGATCGCCGACCTCGGCGTGGATATTTCGATCGACGATTTCGGCACCGGCTATTCGAGTCTGCTGTATCTGAAGCGCCTGCCCGCCAATGAACTGAAGATCGATCGCGGCTTCGTGCGCGATCTCAGCGACGGCAACGACGACGCGGCCATCATTTCGGCCATTGTGGCGCTGGGCCGTACGCTCAATCTGCGCATCGTCGCCGAAGGCGTGGAAACCACCAAGCAGCAGAATTTCCTGACCTCGGTCGGTTGCGACGCGTTGCAGGGTTACCTCATGGGCCGCCCGATGCCGCCCGACAAATTCATTGAGGCGACTTCCAACCTGCAGAAAAACGCCGCGCAGGCGTCCTGATTTTCCTCGACACCGCCGATGCGTTCTTCCACTCGGCGGGGTCTTCCCTGACTGCAATAGATGGCGCGCCAAGCGGTGCCGATTCTCGTATTGCCCCTCGCCAACACAAGCCCCGCAAGCCATGAACAGACGTGACAGTCACACGCTGTTCCGCGCATTCAAGTTTTCCCTCTCGGAGCATTATGGAGAGTATGTGGCCGCCTGAGCCATGCAGAAAAATCAACATTTACCTGACTTGAATGGCAGGGGGGAAACATGAACGTGATTGGAAATATGAAGATCGGCAAGCGTCTCGGACTGGGCTTCGCCGTTATCCTGGCACTCTCCGTCCTGATCGCGGTGATTGGCGTCTGGCGCCTGCAAAGCGTGGCGAAGGCGACGCAAGACATGATGGACGTGCCGCTGGCCAAGGAGCGCATGATCGGCGACTGGTATCGCCATACGTTTGCCGGCATCCGTCGCACGATTGCCGTGGCCAAGAGTTCCGATCCCAGCCTGTCGGCGTTCTTCAAGCCTGAAAGCGACGAAGCCACGCGTATTTCCGGCGACCTGCAAAAGAAGATTGCCGAGCTGATCGCCAGCGATGAAGAAAAGCAGCTGTACGAAAAAATCATGGCGCTGCGCAAAGTCTATCTGTCGACCCGCGACACCATTTATAAAGCCAAGAACGAGCCAGGCGCCGACCCCGCCGCGATCGCCGCAGCGCTGGACAAGGACTTCCTGCCGGCGGCGAAGAACTATTCGACGGAAGTGGAAAACCTGCTTGCATTGCAACGCAAGACCATCGATCAACTCAATCAGCATGTGGCGGAAATCGCCGCGCAAAGCGCCAACCTGCTGATCGTGCTGGAAGTGCTGGCGCTGGCATTGGGCGTCACCTGCGCCTGGTATCTGACGACCGGCATCACGCGACCGCTGAACACCGCCGTCGACATTTCACGCCGCGTTGCCGAAGGCGACCTGTCGGTGGAGATCACCGTGACAACCAAGGATGAAGCCGGCCAGTTGCTGCAGGCGCTCAAGGACATGAACATCAGCCTGCGCAATATCGTCGGCAACGTGCGCATCGGCACCGACACCATTGCCACGGCGTCCAGCCAGATCGCCAGCGGTAATCTCGATTTGTCGAATCGTACCGAACAGCAGGCCGGTTCCCTGGAAGAGACCGCGTCGGCGATGGAACAACTGACCTCGACCGTCAAGCAGAATGCCGACAACGCGCGTCAGGCCAACCAGTTGGCCGTGTCGGCGTCCGAAGTGGCGATCCAGGGCGGCAGCGTGGTGGGGCAGGTGATCAACACGATGAGCGCGATCAATGATTCGTCCAAGAAGATCGTCGACATCATCAGCGTGATCGATGGTATCGCTTTTCAAACCAATATCCTCGCCTTGAATGCAGCGGTGGAAGCGGCGCGCGCCGGTGAGCAAGGGCGCGGTTTTGCGGTGGTGGCGTCGGAAGTGCGCAGCCTTGCACAACGTTCGTCCGCTGCGGCGAAAGAAATCAAGACGCTGATCGACGACTCCGTCTCCAAGGTGGACGTCGGCAGCAAGCTGGTGGGGCAGGCCGGATCGACCATGGAAGAAGTGGTCTCCAGCGTCAAGCGCGTCACCGACATCGTCGGCGAAATCAGTTCGGCCAGCCAGGAGCAAAGCACGGGCATCGAAGAGGTCAATCGGGCGATTGCACAAATGGACGAGAGCACACAACAGAATGCCGCGCTGGTAGAGGAAGCCGCCGCAGCAGCACAATCACTGCAGGAACAGGCCGGCAAGCTGGCGGAACTGGTCAGCGTATTCAACATTGGTAATACCGCAGGCTTGCCAGCGCCTGCAGCAAAGACTTCGCGACGCACGGTTGATATCAATCCGGCGCCGCGTCTGGGGTAATCGGGGGAGGGGAGCAGCCGTCGCCTTCACCGGCGACGGCTTTTTTTGCGCTGAAATCCCTGAAAATCAGTTCAGGTCGAGCATTCTGCACGGTAATTTTCAGTCGCGCGCTGGCTCTTGCGCCGTGCTTTTTCCATCGTCTTGACCGGCGCATTGCGCAGGTCCTCTTCGGCCCAGGCCTTGCGCTGTGCAAGTTGGGCACACTTCCTCTTCTGCTTTTCGGCGACCAGTTTGGCGCGCGCGTCTTCGCGCTCCTGTTTTTCGCGTTGCCGGCTCACACGTTTCTCTTCCGCCGCACGGCTTTTGTCGAGGCGCTGCTGGACCGCCTTGTCTTTGGCGGCGGCAACCGGCGCGGGACTTTTCACGCCGCGCGTGTCGTCGATGGCGATGCTCTTGCCGTTGGCGCAGGCGGCGTCGCTATACGTGACTTTGCCGTCACTGTCGCATTTGTAGACGGCCCAGGCGGGCAGGGAGCATAGCAGCAGGGACAGCAGCAAGGGCAGCGCGAGCAGTGGCGGGCGGACAGAAAGCATGGGTGAAACTCCTGGCGGCGGAGAAATGTGTTGTCGGGGGATCCGACCGCCGCCATCGGCTGCGGTCAGAGCACTTTGCCGGGATTCATCAGCCCGTGAGGATCCAGCGCCTGTTTGATGGCGCGCATGAGCCGGAGTTCTACCGGCGATTTATAACGCAGGATTTCTTCACGTTTGAGCGCGCCGAGTCCGTGTTCAGCCGAGATCGAGCCGCCGAATTTGTCGACGCTGTCATGCACGGTCCGGTTGATGGCAGGCTGTTCGAGGATGAAGTCGGTGTCCTTGACGCCGGGCGGCGGCGAGACGTTGTAGTGCAGGTTGCCGTCGCCGAGATGGCCGAAGGTGACCATGCGGCAGCCGGGTGACGCCTGCTGCACCAGCACGTCGGTGACGCGGATGAATTCGCCGATGCGCGAGATCGGCACCGAGATGTCGTGCTTGATGTTCTTGCCTTCGTGCGCCTGCGCCATGGAGATGTGCTCGCGCAATTGCCACAGCGCTTTCGATTGCGCGATCGAGGTGGCGATGACGGCGTCGTCGATCAGTTCCTGCTCCAGCGCGAGACCGATTACAGCTTCGAACATTTCCGAGGCGTGCACTTCGGATTCGCTATCCGACAGTTCCAGCAGCACGTATTGCGCATGGAGACGCTCGAACGGCGCGCGATGCGGCGGGAAGTGTTTGGCGACCAGCTGCATGCAGAAATCCGACATCAGCTCGAATCCGGTCAGCGCCGCGCCGCAATGCGCTTGCGCCAGGCTCAGCAGGCGCAGCGCGTGGTCGGGCGTGCGCAGCGCGGCCAGCGCCGTGACCTGGGCTTTGGGCTGGGGGAATAGTTTGACGACCGCAGCGGTGATGATGCCCAGCGTGCCTTCGGCGCCGATGAACAGGTCGCGCAAATCGTAGCCGGTGTTGTCCTTGCGCAGGCCGCGCAGACTGCTCATTATCTCGCCTTGGGCGGTGACGACTTCCAGGCCCAGGCACAATTCGCGCGTATTACCGTAGCGCAGAACCGCAGTGCCGCCGGCGTTGGTCGACAGGTTGCCACCGATGGTGCAGCTGCCTTCCGCGGCCAGCGACAGCGGGAATAGGCGCCGCTCTGCTGCGGCGGCTTGCTGGATGTTTTGCAGAATGCAGCCGGCTTCGACCGTCATCGTGTTGTTGACCGGATCGACTGTACGGATACGGTTCAGGCGCGTCAACGACAGCAGCACCGCCTCGCCGCTGGTGTCGGGCACGCTGCCCAGCACCAGGCCGGTATTACCGCCTTGCGGAACGATCGGCACCAGATGCAGGGCGCAAAGGCGGACCACCGTGGCGACTTCTTCGGTGCTGCCCGGGCGCAGCACGGCCAGTGCTCGCCCGGTATAGCGTCCGCGCTGGTCGGTCAGGTAAGCCGCAGTGTCGGCTTCGGCGGTGACGACGTAAGCGGCGCCGATGGCGTCGCGACAGGCTTGCAGGAAGTCTTGTGGTGCCGCGGTCATGGTCATGTCCGAACAGTTATTGCGAAGCCTTCTGGATGGCCTGGCGGGCGATTTCCTTGGCGGCCTTCTTGTAAGGGGCCAGGTACATAACCGCGCACAGGAAATACACGCAACTGAGAGCGACTTCGATCCAGCCAAGCGTGATTGACGTGGCGACACGGTCGCTGGTGGCGCGCACGATGCCCTCGGTGAAGTAGAGCAAGATCAGCATCGACGACCATTGCATGGTGTAGACGTCGCGTTTGAGGACGCCGCGCAACGGGAACAGCAGCGGAATCACCTTGAGCACCATCCACGAACCGCCCGGTCGCAACGGCGCCAGCACCAGTTCCCAAGCGACGCAGAGGATGATCAGCGCGACCAGGCTGAGGGCGGCGCCGAAATGGAAGATGCGAAAACGATGCGTGCTCAGTGTGCTCATTCAAGTCTCCTGCAGTTTGATGGCGTTCTGTGCGAGGCGGCGGCCGAGGGCAACCGCCAGCGCGCGGGTATCGTCGGAAATCGGCTGGTTGCCGTTGACGCCGGCCCAGTGGCTGGCGCCGTAAGGCGAGCCGCCGGTGCTGGTGCCCATCAGCTCGGGCTGGGTGTAGGGCAGGCCGACGATGAGCATGCCGTGGTGCAGCAAAGGAATCATCATCGACAGCAAGGTCGACTCCTGGCCGCCGTGCATGCTGCCGGTCGCGGTGAACACGCTGGCGGGTTTGCCGGCCAGCGCGCCCGACAGCCATTGCGGTGCGGTGCCGTCCCAGAAATACTTCATCGCCGCGGCCATGTTGCCGAACCGCGTCGGCGAACCCAGCGCCAGCCCGGCGCATTGTTCAAGATCGCTCAGTTCGACGTAGGGTGCGCCGTTGGCGGGCACGTCCGGTTCGGTGGCTTCGGTCACGGTAGAGACTGCCGGCACGGTGCGCAAGCGGGCGTCGCAGCCCGGCACGCTTTCCACGCCCTGGGCGATCAGCTCGGCCAGTTTGCGAGTGGAGCCGTGTCTCGAGTAGTAAAGGACCAGTATCGTTGTATTAGTTATGTTCGGCATGTTGGTATTATAGGAGCCTTTATTTACCCATCGCACGCGTTTTACTGCTCGCATTTCGAGAATGAAACCTGGCGCATGACGAGGCGCTGTTCCAGCTTCTTCGTGATTTTGATTGTTTTCTCTTGCTTACTTTTCTAAAACCCATGCAGGGCTTGTCCCGTACCCAGTTGCGTGATTTGTTCCGGTTCGCCGCCAAGCGGCTGAGCGACGATCGCCTGCCGCAGGTGGCGGGCAGCCTGACGTTTACCACCATCCTGTCGCTGGTGCCGCTGCTGACCATTGCGCTGGCGATCTTCACCGCCTTCCCGCTGTTCAGCACGTTCCGCTCGGCGCTGGAGGCGTATTTCGTCCAGAGCCTGATGCCCAAGGGCGTGGCCAGCACCATCCTCGGCTACTTGAACCAGTTTTCGTCCAAGTCGGCGCGCCTGTCGGCGGTCGGCGGCGTGGCGCTGATCCTGACGTCGGTGCTGACGATGGCGACCATCGACCGGGTGTTCAACCAGATCTGGCGTGTCAAGAAGTCGCGTCCTTTGTTGCAGCGCATCCTGGTGTACTGGGCCATCATCACGCTGGGCCCTTTGCTGATCGGGATTTCCATCAGCGTGACCTCGTATCTGTATTCCGCCACCAACGGCGTGGTCACCAGCGTGCCGTTCATCGGCGCCAGTTTTTACACGCTGATTTCGGTGCTGCTGACCACCAGCGCATTCACGCTGCTGTACATCGCCGTGCCCAACCAGTGGGTCGACTGGCGCGACGCCGTCTGGGGCGGCTTGCTGGCGGGCGTGGGGGTGGAAATCGCCAAGCGCCTGTTCGCCAGCTATGTCATGAAATTCCCGACCTACACGATGGTGTACGGCACCGTGGCGGCCTTGCCGATTTTCCTGTTGTGGATTTACATGCTGTGGATGATCACGCTGGTGGGCGCTTTGGTGACCGCTGCGCTACCGATCGTGCGCTATGAGCGCTGGTGGCATGTGGCGTCGCCAGGCAGCGAGTTCATCGACGCCATGAAAGTGCTCAAGATCCTGCATGAAGCGCGCGCCAACGGCGAGTCGGCCAAGGTCGACGCCGGCTTGCTGCGCACTCGTACGCAACTGGGGCTGGAAGAATTGCAGACCTTGCTGCAGAAGATGCTGGAAGCCGGCTGGGTCGGTTCGCTCAAGGGCGATGCCCCACGCCGTTCCGCCTGGAACAAGCGCCTGGCCGATGGCTTGGACCGCTGGACGCTGTTGATCAACCCGGAATCGCTGAAGCTGGTGGATGTGTATCGGCTGTTCGTGTTCGACAGCGCCACCCATGCCGGCGAAGACCAGCAACTGGTCAATCGTGTTGAAGGCGCGGTGTCGCTGGTGCTGGACCAGACGCTGGCGTCTTACTTCTCCGAAGGTGCGCAGGCGCCGGATTTGCGGGAAGTCAGCCCGGTGACCTTGACGGCGGTTGAGTGACTTCCCGCCCGGCGGCGTTCAGAACGATATTTGCCCGGTCAATAGCTGCCAGTACATCACCCAGTCGCCCATGAAGGAATACAGCGGCTGGCGAAAACTGGCCGGGCGGTTCTTCTCGAAGCGAAAATGGCCTACCCAGGCAAAGCCGTAGCCGCACAGGACCGCCGCAGCCAGCCACCAGAAACTGTGCGTCAGCAGCAACATGCCCAGGCACAGCAGCGCCAGCGTCGAACCGGCGAAATGCAACTCGCGGCAGGTACGGTTGGCATGTTCGCTGAGATAGCTCGGGTAGAACTCGTCAAAGCTGGTGTATTTGTCATGATGCAGAACGGTCGGCATACAGATCTCCCTGTGTTCTTGTCATTTCAGGGTAGGCCTTGACGACGGCGGAATCAATGAAAAAATTTCATTTTCGTCATCGCATTGCGATTGTCGGCCGTCGCCAAACCTCGTACCATGCATATACCGCCATTGTTTGTGGATTTTTGCCCTCGCATGGGCTACATTCCGGACAGGAGCCCGACGCTCCATGGCTACAATAACTTAAGGATGACACCATGAAAGTCTCTGAAATTCTTAAAGTCAAAGGCAACATTCTCTTCACCGTGACCCCTGACACGCCGATTGCGGATGCCGTAGACGCGATGGCCGAGAAAGACATTGGCTCCCTGGTTGTCATGGAATTCGGCGAGCTGGTCGGCATGCTGACCTTCCGCGAAGTCCTCAAGACGCTGCAGGACAATAAAGGCTCGGTCGGAACGAGCAGCGTGCGCAAGCACATGGATGACCATCCGATCACCGTCACGCCCGACACCGACCTCAACGAAGTGCGTCGCATCATGCTTGAAAAGCATGCGCGTTACGTGCCGGTCATGGATGCCAAGACGCTGCTGGGCGTGATGTCGTTCTACGACGTCGCCAAGGCCGTGCTGGATGCGCAAGGCTTCGAGAACAAGATGCTCAAAGCCTATATCCGCGACTGGCCGGCGGAAGAAGAGAATAGCTGAGTTGCGCGCAGGCGGTGCGGCCCATGCATGAGCCGCAAGCCGCTGAACGCCAGATAAACCGTTCATGTAGTCATGAACGGTTTTTTGTTGTCCGCGTACTTGCTTCCCTGTGCGCGCATTCGATCCCCCTCCAGATTTCGTTCATCTTTACTCCATGAGTCAATCCAATCAGTTTTCCCTGCTCGGTCAACGCCGTTTCGCACCATTCTTCTGGACCCAGTTCCTCGGCGCGCTCAACGACAACGTGTTCAAGACGGCGCTGCTGACCATCCTGACCTATGACGCGCTGAGCTGGACTACCATCGATACGGGCCTGCTTAACAACCTGATCCCGGGTTTGTTCATCCTGCCGTTCTTCCTGTTTTCGGCGACCGCCGGGCAGCTGGCCGACAAGATGGAAAAAGGCCGGCTGGCGCGCTACGTCAAGCTGCTGGAAATCGCCATCATGGGCATCGCCGCCTACGGCTGGATGACGCATCACCTGTGGTTGCTGGTGGTGGCAGTGGCCGGCATGGGCGTGCATTCGACCATCTTCGGGCCGGTCAAGTACGCCTATTTACCGCAGCAGCTCAAACCGCAGGAACTGATCGGCGGCAACGGCGTGATCGAAATGGGCACCTTCGTCGGCATCCTGCTGGGCGAAGTGATCGGCGCCGTGCTGGTGGTGCACAAGCCGTTCGGGCTGGAAATGGTGGCGGTGATCACGATCGGTTTCGCCGTGCTCGGCTGGCTGGCCAGCCTGGGCATTCCCAATTCGCCGGCGCCGGCGCCTGATCTCAAGATCAACTGGAACCCGTTCACGGAGATGGTGCGCAACCTCGGTTTTTCTCGCCGCAACCGTCCGGTGTTCCTGTCGATCCTCGGCAATTCGTGGTTCTGGTTTTACGGCGCCATCGTGCTGGCGCAATTCCCGCTGTATGCGAAAAATTACCTGCATGGCGATCACAGCGTGTTTGTGCTGTTGCTGATGGTGTTTTCGGTCGGCATCGGCATCGGTTCGCTGCTATGCGAGCGCCTCTCCGGCCACAAGGTGGAGATCGGCCTGGTGCCGTTCGGTGCAATCGGCTTGTCGGTGTTCGGTCTTGAACTTTACTTCGCCAGCGTCAGCTACACTGCCACGGCTGCAGTCGACATGACCGGTTTCCTGGCGCAGCACGGCAGCCTGCGCATCCTGTTCGACTGCGCGATGATCGGCGTGTTCGGCGGTTTGTACATCGTGCCGCTGTTTGCGCTGATCCAGACGCGCTGCGATCCCGAACACGTTTCGCGCACCATCGCCGGCATGAACATCATGAACTCGCTGTTCATGGTGGTGGCGGCTTTACTGGCCATGGTGCTGCTGCGCTCTGGCTTCACGATCCCGCAGATTTTCCTGATCACGGCGATCCTCAACGCGCTGGTGGCGACCTACATCTTCTCGCTGGTGCCGGAATTCCTGATGCGCTTCCTGGCGTGGATGCTGATCCACACCATCCATCGCGTACGCACCGTCAACGCCGACCTGATTCCCAAGCACGGCGCGGCGGTGCTGGTGTGCAACCACGTCAGCTATGTCGACGCCATCGTGATCATGGCGGCCAGCCCACGTCCGATCCGCTTCGTCATGGATCACCGGATTTTCAGGACGCCGATCTTGTCCTGGATCTTCCGCACCGCCAAGGCGATTCCGATTGCGCCCGCGAAGGAGGATCCTTGGTTGATGGAAAAGGCCTACGTCGACATCGCCCAGGCGCTGCATGAAGGCGACCTGGTCTGCATCTTCCCGGAAGGCAAGCTGACCAGCACCGGCGAGATCAACGAATTCAAGGGCGGCATCAAGAAAATCATCGACCGTACGCCGGTGCAGGTTTTCCCGCTGGCCCTGCGCGGTTTGTGGGGCAGCCTGCTGACGCGCGGCGCCGGCAATCCTTTCCATCGCTCGTTCAAGCGCGGTCTGTTTTCACGCCTGGAACTGGCGGTCGGCGAGCCGATTCCGGCGCAGCAGGCGACGCCGGAATACCTGCAGCAGCGCGTGAGCGAACTGCGCGGGGAGTGGAAGTAGTCACCACACTGGTAAAATTCGATTTCAGATCATTTAAAAGCAGAGCTTCGTTATGTCCGGCAATACCCTTGGCACGCTGTTTACCGTTACCACCTTCGGCGAATCCCATGGCCCGGCCATTGGTTGCGTGATCGACGGCTGCCCGCCGGGAATGGAGCTCTCCGAAGCCGACATCCAGCCTGAACTGGACCGCCGCAAGCCCGGCACCTCGCGCCACGTCACCCAGCGCCAAGAGCCGGATACGGTCGAAATCCTGTCCGGCGTGTTCGAAGGCAAAACTACCGGCACGCCGATCGCACTGCTGATCCGCAACCAGGACCAGCGCAGCAAGGATTACGGCAATATCCTTGATACTTTCCGTCCCGGCCATGCCGACTACACCTACTGGCACAAGTACGGCATCCGCGATCCGCGCGGCGGCGGCCGTTCCTCGGCGCGCCTGACCGCCCCCGTGGTCGGCGCGGCGGCGGTGGCCAAGAAATGGCTGTTCGAGAAATACGGCACCACCTTCAAGGGCTGCATGAGCCAGCTCGGCGACATCGCCATTCCGTTCGAATCCTGGGAGCACGTGCGCGAGAATCCTTTCTTCGCCGCCAATGCGACCGTCATTGCGCAACTGGAAGAGTACATGGACGCCTTGCGCAAGGCCGGCGACTCTTGCGGCGCGCGTATCGACGTGGTGGCGCAGAATGTCCCGGTCGGACTGGGCGAGCCGATTTACGACAAGCTCGACGCCGAGATTGCTTTTGCCCTGATGGGCATCAACGCCGTCAAGGGCGTGGAAATCGGCGCCGGCTTCAGGTCGGTGTCGCAAAAAGGGACCGAGCACGGCGACGCGCTCACCCCTGATGGTTTCGTCGGCAACAACGCCGGCGGCATCCTGGGCGGCATTTCGACCGGCCAGGACATTACCGCATCGATCGCCATCAAGCCGACCTCGAGCATCCGTTCGCCGCGTCCGTCGATCGACAAGGCCGGCCACGCCACCGACGTCGAAACCCACGGTCGCCACGATCCCTGCGTTGGCATTCGCGCCACGCCCATCGCCGAAGCCATGCTGGCCTTGGTGTTGATGGATCACGCCCTGCGCCATCGTGCGCAATGCGGCGACGTGCATGTGACGACGCCGCAGATCGCCGCCCAGAAATAAATCGAATTCCAATAAATTTGCCGCACTTTTTCCGCGGCAGGCAGAACCGAGTTGTCGTGCGCGGGTCGAACGATCCGCAAGCATGGGGAGGCATTGCGTCCACGACAACGATGCGCGGCAACGCTGCAGCATCGGCCTGGCCGGACAATATTTTCCCCGTATTCTTATCTTTCACGAGGGGATGACATGGGCCGCCAAATTCTGCAAGCATTGCATCGACAACAATTCCTGCCGCGACTGCTGATTGCGGCGACCGCACTGGCGCTGACCGCCTGCGAAAGCGTACAGACCACCCAAGGCGGCGCCGTTGGCGTGACCCGTTCGCAAAGCATGGCCTTGTCCGCGCAGGAAATCGACAACGCCGCCGTCAAGGAATACGCCCAGGTGCTCGACGAGCAAAAGAAGAAGGGCGCGCTGAACCAGAATGCCGCCCAGGTGCGCCGCGTGCGCGCCATCGCCGATCGGCTGATCCCGCAAACGGTGGCGTTCCGCCCCGACGCCGCCAAGTGGAAATGGGAAGTCAACGTCATCACCTCGCCGGAAGCCAATGCCTGGTGCATGCCCGGCGGCAAGATCGCTGTCTACACCGGCCTGATCGAAAAACTCAAGATCACCGACGACGAGCTGGCCGCTGTGATGGGCCATGAAATCTCCCACGCCTTGCGCGAGCATGCGCGCGAACGCGCCTCCGAGCAGGCCGTGACCGGCTCGCTGATTTCCATCGGTTCGTCCATCCTCGGCGTTGGCGAACTCGGCCAGCAGGGCGCACAGTACGCCTACATGGGCCTGGTCGGCCTGCCCAATTCACGCACCCACGAAACCGAAGCCGACCGCATGGGCGTGGAACTCGCCGCCCGCGCCGGTTACGACCCGCGCGCCGCAATTTCCCTGTGGCAAAAAATGGGGCAGGTCGGCGGCAGCGAACCGATGAAATTCATGTCCACGCATCCGTCGCGCGACGACCGCATCAGCGATCTGACCGTGTATTCGCAACGCGTGATGCCGCTCTACGAGCAAACTAAAAAAACACGCTGAAAACCTGTCCACGATCGTACTGCGAGGCCATGATCCGGCGTCGGGCGGTGCTCGGAATCCTCATGTGCTCAAGCACATTCCTAGGATTACTTCCATGAGCTGCGCTCCGGCCGCCACCGGCTGATGGCCTCTCGCTACAGATCGTGAACAGGTTTCGAAGCAAAGCGTTGTCCGAGCGCCGCCAAAACCACATTGCGGCCTCGGAAAAGGCGTGTTTATGGCATAATCAAAGGCTCATTTCAACGACTTGCGTAGCCTTCACACGCCCGCATCATCATGCTCAAGACGCTATACGACAAACTTTGGGAATCTCACGTTGTTCATGCTGAACAAGACGGAACGGCCATTTTGTACATTGACCGTCACCTATTGCATGAAGTGACCAGCCCGCAAGCATTTGAAGGCCTCAAGCTGGCCGGCCGCCAGCCATGGCGCAACGCCGCCAATCTGGTGGTGGCCGACCACAATGTACCGACCACCAACCGCGCCAACGGCATCTCCGATCCGATCTCGCGCCTGCAGGTCGAGACGCTGGACGCCAACGCCAAGGAATACGGTCTGACCTATTTTGGCATGAACGACAAGCGCCAGGGCATCGTGCACGTCATCGGGCCTGAGCAAGGTGCGACGCTGCCCGGCATGACCGTGGTCTGCGGCGACTCGCATACGTCCACGCACGGCGCTTTCGCCTGTCTGGCGCACGGCATCGGCACCTCCGAAGTCGAACACGTGCTGGCGACGCAAACGCTGCTGGCCAAGAAGTCCAAGTCCATGCTGGTTCAGGTCGACGGTGCCTTGCCGAACGGTGTGACCGCAAAAGACATCGTCCTGGCCGTAATCGGCAAGATCGGCACCGCAGGCGGCACCGGCTACGCGATCGAATTCGCCGGTTCGACCATGCGCGCGCTGACCATGGAAGGCCGCATGACGGTCTGCAACATGGCCATCGAGGCCGGCGCGCGCGCCGGCATGATCGCGGTTGACGACACTACCATCAATTATCTCAAGGGCCGTCCGTTCTCGCCTGCGGGTCCGCACTGGGAGCGCGCCGTGACGTACTGGCGCACGCTGCATTCCGATCCGGGCGCCAAGTTCGACATGGTCGTGACATTGAACGCCACCGAGATCAAGCCGCAAGTGACCTGGGGCACATCGCCGGAAATGGTGACGGCCATCGACAGCCGCGTGCCGGATCCGGACAAGGAAAAAGACGCCACCAAGCGCGACGGCATGGAAAAGGCCTTGGCCTACATGGCGTTGAAGCCCAATACCCCGATCGAAGACATTCGCATCGACAAAGTGTTCATCGGCTCCTGCACCAACTCGCGCATTGAAGATCTCCGTGAAGCGGCAGCGGTGGTGCGCGGCAAGTTCCGCGCGTCCAACGTCAAGCTGGCGATGGTGGTGCCGGGCTCCGGCCTGGTCAAGGAACAGGCCGAGCGCGAAGGCCTGGACAAGATTTTCCGCGATGCCGGTTTTGAATGGCGCGAGCCTGGCTGTTCGATGTGTCTGGCGATGAACGCCGACCGTCTGGAGCCGGGTGAGCGTTGCGCATCGACGTCCAACCGCAACTTCGAAGGACGTCAGGGCGCCGGCGGCCGTACTCACCTGGTGAGCCCGGCAATGGCGGCTGCAGCAGGTATCGCAGGGCATTTCGTTGATGTACGTTCTTTGTAAATAAAACTACCTTGGTGAACTCATGAAAAAAATAATCGCTTTGGCCGCACTGGCTGTTTCCATCCTGACACTGACCGCATGCAACACCGTGCGCGGATTCGGTGAAGATGTCTCGCACGTCGGCGACAAGATGCAGGACGCGAGCAAGAAGTAATAACGCAGGTGGCGGCAGCCGGTGCGTTGCATCACTGTCGCTGATTCGTTTTGTTGAGATAAAAGAAATCGGCTGATCCGGATTGCCGCATGGTGCGGCGATCCATCATCGATAAAAGTGCCATGAATAAATTTATTGTCCATGATGGTCTGGTTGCTCCGCTTGATCGCGCCAACGTCGATACCGACGCGATCATTCCCAAGCAATTCCTGAAATCGATCCAACGCAGCGGCTTCGGTCCGAACCTGTTCGACGAATGGCGTTACCTGGATCACGGCGAACCGGGCATGGACAATTCCAAGCGCCCGCTGAATCCGGATTTCGTGCTGAATCAGGCGCGCTACCAAGGTGCATCGATCCTGCTGGCGCGCAAGAATTTCGGTTGCGGCTCCTCGCGCGAACATGCGCCGTGGGCGCTGGATCAATTCGGTTTCCGCGCAGTGATTGCGCCGAGCTTTGCCGATATTTTCTTCAACAATTGCTTCAAGAACGGCTTGCTGCCGATCGTGCTGCCGGAGCAGCAGATCGACCGCCTGTTTGATGAAGTGAAGGCATTCCCGGGCTTCCGCCTGATCATTGACCTGGAAAAACAGGTCATTACTACCGCCAATGGCAGTCAGACTTATCCGTTTGAAGTCGGCGAATTCCGCAAGTATTGCTTGCTCAACGGCCTGGATGACATCGGTCTGACATTACGCCAAGCGGACAAAATCCGCGCTTTTGAAGAGCGTCACCTGTTCGATCAACCTTGGCTGGCCAACACCATCTGAGCACGAGGTTAAGTACATTCGCGCAGGTTTCTGAAGTTTCCGATTAGCCGGATGTCCCGCCGCACGGTCGTCACGATTGGTGCGGGCGCGACAGCTGGCTTTACCATTTTCCAAGACTAGAAGACGACGACATGAAGATTGCAATTTTGCCAGGCGACGGCATCGGTCCCGAGATTATTGAACAAGCGGTGCGCGTGCTCGATACACTGGGCGAAAAGTTTGAAATGGAAACTGCGCCGGTCGGCGGCGCAGGTTACGAAGCACACGGCCATCCGCTGCCGGACGGCACGCTGAAGCTGGCCAAGGAAGCCGATGCGATTCTGTTCGGCGCCGTCGGTGACTGGAAGTACGACACGCTGGATCGTCCGCTGCGCCCTGAGCAAGCCATCCTGGGCCTGCGCAAGCATCTGCAGCTGTTTGCCAATTTCCGTCCTGCAATCTGCTATCCGGAACTGACCGGGGCCTCCTCGCTGAAGCCTGAACTGGTGGCCGGCCTGGACATCCTGATCGTGCGCGAACTGAACGGCGACATCTATTTCGGCCAGCCGCGCGGCATGCGTGAAGCGCCGGACGGCCCGTTCAAGGGCGCGCGCGAAGGTTTCGACACCATGCGTTACAGCGAGCCGGAAATCCGCCGCATCGCCCATGTTGCGTTCCAGGCTGCGGCCAAGCGCGGCAACCGCCTGTGCAGCGTCGACAAGGCCAACGTGCTGGAAACATTCCAGTTCTGGAAAGACATCGTCACCGACGTGCACAAGGAATATCCGCAAGTCGAACTGACCCACATGTACGTGGACAATGCCGCGATGCAACTGGTGAAGGCGCCGAAGAATTTCGACGTCATCGTGACCGGGAACATGTTCGGCGACATCCTGTCGGATGCAGCAGCCATGCTGACCGGTTCGATCGGCATGTTGCCGTCGGCCTCGCTGGACGCCAACAACAAGGGTTTGTACGAACCGTCGCACGGTTCGGCTCCGGATATCGCCGGCAAGGGCATCGCCAATCCGCTGGCGACCATCTTGTCTGCTGCCATGATGCTGCGTTTCTCGCTGAACAAGGCGGAGCAGGCTGATCGCATTGAAGCGGCGGTGAAGAAAGTCCTTGCACAAGGCTATCGCACCGGCGATATTTATGAAGAGGGCACTACCAAGGTCGGCACCAAGGAAATGGGCGACGCAGTCGTCAAAGCATTGGGTTGATTGAGGTAGTGGTTTTTTTAACGTTGTAGTTCATTGATTATGGAAGTTCATAAATAGGGAAAGATGATGAAACTGGTTGGTTTAGTAGGCTGGCGTGGAATGGTGGGTTCGGTCCTGATGCAACGCATGCAGGACGAGGGTGATTTCGATCACATCGAACCGGTATTTTTTTCGACCTCGAATGCAGGCGGTAAAGCTCCGTCGTTCGCCAAAACGGCAACGACGCTGAAAGACGCCAACAGCATTGACGAGCTGAAAAAATGCGACATCATTATTACCGCGCAGGGCGGCGACTACACCACCGAGATCTTTCCCAAGCTGCGTGCAGCCGGCTGGAACGGTTTCTGGATTGATGCGGCGTCGACCCTGCGCATGAAGGACGACGCCGTGATCGTGCTCGATCCGGTCAATGACAATGTCATTCGCGACGCGCTGGCCAAGGGCGTCAAGAATTACATCGGCGGCAATTGCACCAACTCCATCCTGCTGATGGGCGTGGGCGGCCTGTTCAAGGAAGGCCTGGTCGAGTGGGTCAGCTCGATGACCTACCAGGCGGCTTCCGGCGGCGGCGCCAACCACATGCGCGAGCTGTTGAAGGGCATGGGCGTGATCAATGCGGCCGTGGCGGAAGAGCTGGCGACGCCGTCGTCGGCGATTCTGGACATCGACCGCAAAGTTGCCAAGACCATCCGCGAAGACGTGCCGACCGAATACTTCGGCGCGCCGTTGGCCGGCGGCCTGATCCCGTGGATCGACGCGCAGCTGGAAAACGGCCAGTCCAAGGAAGAGTGGAAGGGCCAGGCCGAAGTCAACAAGATCCTCGGCAACGAAACGCCGATTCCGGTCGACGGCCTGTGCGTGCGCATCGGTGCGATGCGTTGCCATAGCCTGGCATTGACCATCAAGCTCAAGCGCGACCTGCCGCTGGCGGACATCGAATCCATCATCCGTGCGGGTAACCAATGGGTGAAATGGGTGCCGAACGATCGCGCCATCACGGTCAAGGAACTGACCCCGGCATCGATCACCGGCAGCCTGGAAATCGGCGTCGGCCGCGTGCGCAAGCTGAACCAGGGACCGGAATACATTTCCGCGTTCGTGATCGGCGATCAATTGCTGTGGGGCGCGGCCGAGCCGCTGCGCCGCATGCTGCGCATCATCCTCGGCAAATGATTGAGGACGGGGCGAAGGGATTTTCTTTCGTTCCGTTGTCAATTTGCAACGCTAACCCGTCAAACATTCCTTCCCCGGAATGCTGACGGGTTTTGACCATCTTGAGAACTTGGTTACACTTGCAGGCCTAAGTTCTTGATGATATGTTGAAAATCAGAATTTATCTCATCCACGTCAATAAACCGGTAGTAACGACAGGGCTGGTCAAATCCATTGCTTAATGGCAAGTTGGACGGCTTTTGTTGGCTTATCGAATTTTTACTTGTCATTGATGAAATGAACTTTGGTCTTCAGGCCTTCTTTAACGGAACGTCTACCTCACCATACAAACATGCCTCTACATACTGATAACAAGTTTCCGCTGTCCCGCCTGAAAAAACTGAGCGCTGCCGTCACCTTGGCAGTCATCCTGCCGATGGGAGCGCACGCCGCCGGGCTCGGCAAGCTGACCGTATTGTCGGCGCTGGGCCAGCCGCTGCGCGCGGAAATCGAGTTGACTTCAGTATCGAAAGAGGAAGAAGGCTCGCTGGTGGCCCGATTGGCATCGGCCGACGCTTTCCGCAAGGCCAACATCGATTTCAATCCGGTCTTGTCGTCGCTGCGTTTTTCCGTCGAACAGCGCCAGGGCCGGCAACTGATTCGCATCAGTTCTGCGCAGGCGCTCAACGAGCCCTTCGTCGATCTGCTGCTGGAGTTGAGCGGCGGTGGTACGCGCCTGGTACGCGAGTACACCTTCTTGCTCGATCCGCCTGACATGCGCAAGCCTCAGGCTGCGCAATCCGCGCCGGCAACGCCGTCCGCAGCAGCGCCGGCTGTCGCCAAGCCTGCCGCCGCCGCTGCCACTACTGCCACGCCAGCCGCAAAACCTGCGGCGGCCGCACCGGCGGCTCCTGCCGCCGCACCCGCCGCTTCGACATCGTCCGCCGCCGCGAATAACAGCGACGACGAGCCGGTGTCGAGCATCGTCACCAAATCCGCACCGTCGCCGCTGGCTGAAGAACTCATCCGCAACGGCCGGAGCAGCGAGCAGGCCGGCCTGACCAACGCGCCGGTGCCTGCGGCAGTGGCTGCCAAAACCGCACCACAGCCTGCTGCCCCCAATACCGACGCCAAGTCCGAAGAAGGCGTTCCTGCTGCTGGCGGCAAGCGCGGCAAGGGCGCTGCAGCGACTGCAGCAGCCAAGCCTGAAGGTAAGGCCGGCGACAAGACTTATCGCGTCAAGGAAGGCGACACGCTGGCGGACATCGCCAATCGCACCAGGGACAACACCGTGTCGCTGGATCAGATGCTGATCGCGCTGTACCGTGCCAATCCCGACGCCTTCATCGGTGACAACATCAACCGCCTGCGCGCAGGCCGCGTGCTGTCGGTGCCTGATGCCGCAGCTGCCGGGGCGGTCGACAAGGGCGAGGCGCGCACCACCGTGGTGGCGCAGGCACAGGATTTCAACGCTTACCGCAACAAGTTGGCAGGCCAGGTCGCCAGCGGTCCGGCCCGCAAAGCCAACGACGCCAAGCAAAGCGGCGGCGGCAAAGTGACCGCACGTGTGGAAGAAAAATCTTCCAGCAACGAAGCCCGCGACCGCTTGCAATTATCCAAGGCCGGCGCGGGAGCGAAAGATCGCGCCGCTGCTGAAAAAGCTGCAGCCGAAGACAAGATCGCCGCAGACAAGGCGATCGCCGAAGCCAACGACCGCGTCAAGGCGCTGGAGAAAAACGTCAGCGATCTGCAGAAGCTGTTGGAAATCAAGAACAAGACGCTGGCCGAAATGAGCGAGCAGCAGAAGGCAGCCGCCGCCAAGCCGGAAACTCCGGCTGCAGCACCTGCAGCTGCGGAAGTGAAGCCGGAGGCCAAACCGGAAGAAAAGCCGGCCGAAGCAACACCGGCACCAACGCCAACGCCAGAACCTGCCAAGCCGGAAGCGGCTCCCGCTCCTGCAGCCGCTCCGGCCGCAGCAAAGCCCAAAATCGCCGTGGTCCCGGGCCCGGTTGCCACCGCCAGTTTCTTTGACCGCATTCAAGACAATCCTTTCGTGTTGCCGGGCGCCGGCGCACTGGTCGCCTTGCTGGCGGCGTGGGGTGTAGTACGCGTGCGCAACAACAAGAAAAAGGCTGCCGCAGCCGCAGCAAGTGATCCCGAACAGGAGGATGAGCCGGCACCGGCGCCCAAGGAAACGCCACCTGCAGTTGAAGCCGCAGCAGTAGCGGCAGCTGCCGCCATTCCGGAAGCGGAAGAGCCCGTTCCCGAACCTGTTGCGATTGTTGAAGAGCCGGTGGCGGCGCCAGTCGTCGAAGAGCCGGAAATCGACGCCGTCGATCCGATCGAAGAAGCGGACATGTACATTTCCTTCGGCCGCGAAGAGCAGGCTGAAGACATCCTGCAACTGGCGCTGAAATCCGATCCGAATCGCCAGGCGATCCGCAACAAGCTGCTGGAAATCTATGCGAAGCGCCAGGACGTCGACGCCTTCAATGACGTTGCCAAGGAAATGCACGCCGGCACCGGCGGCAGCGGCGAGGAGTGGGAGAAAGCCGCAGCCCTGGGCATCGTGCTGGATCCGACCAATCCGTTGTACGGAGCCGTTATCGAAGAAGAGATCGCGCCTGCGGAAGAACCGGCGCCAGCCGAGCCGGAGCCCGACCAGGGCCTGGAATTCGACCTGGACGACTTCAAGGGCGCCGAAATCCAGCCGGGCACAACGCCGCCGGCCGACATTGGCAGCAAGATCGATTTCGACCTCGAGCTTGACAGCGGCGTCAAGTCGGAGGAAGAGGAGAAGCCTGCACCGGCCGCTCCTGTACTCAATGATATCGACCTGGATTTGCCTCCGCCGGAAACCCCGAAGCCGGTCGATGTGCTGGAAGACGACGAATCCGCATTCACCGCCGAAATGTCGACCAAGCTGGACCTGGCTGCGGCCTACCAGGAAATCGGCGACAAGGAAGGCGCCCGCGAATTGCTCGAGGAAGTCATCCGCGGCGGCAATGACGCCCAGATCGCGCGCGCCCGCGACATGTTGTCCAAGCTGTCCTGAACCTGGCAAGCCGGATGTCCGGAAACGGACGAGACGGGCGTCGGCAGCGACGCCCGTTTGCATTTGTTAAGCTGTTGAATCCGTTATAAATCGATCGACCCAGGCAGAACGCTGCAAAGCGACTGCCCCAACTTGCCGACTGCTGTGACCGAAACACTTTTTTCCGCCGAAGACCCTGCCGCCACGGCGCAATCGCGTCCATCGTCCACATCGTCCACTTTGCATCGCATCGTGCTCGGCATCCAGTACGACGGCAACTCCTGGCAGGGCTGGCAGACCCAGCCGCACGGGCTCACCGTACAGGACAAGCTGGAAACCGCACTCAGGAAATTCACGCTGACCGACATCGACACCACCTGCGCGGGACGCACCGATTCCGGCGTGCACGCGCTGGAACAAGTGGTGCATTTCGACACCGCCATTGCCCGCGAAACAGCTTCGTGGGTGCGTGGCGTGAATGCCTTCCTGCCGCCGTCGATTGCCGTGCGCTGGGCCTGCGAAGTGCCGTTGGAAGAAGGCTCCGCAGGCAACCCGGGGGAACGCGAAGACGGCTTTCATGCCCGTTTCAGCGCTACCGCACGTACTTATCACTATGTCCTGTACAACCATCCGGTACGTTCGCCGCTGCTGGCGGGCAAGGCTGGCTGGACCTTCCGTCCGCTCGACGTCGGCCTGATGCAGCAAGGTGCGGATTACCTGGTGGGCATGCATGATTTTTCGAGTTTTCGTGCGGTGGAGTGCCAGGCCAAGTCGCCGGTGCGCACGATGGAGTCGCTGCAGGTGCGCCGCCACGGCGACATGATCGTCTTCACGCTCAAGGCCAATGCCTTTTTGCATCACATGGTGCGCAACATCGTCGGTTCGCTGATTTATGTCGGCAACGGCAGGCAGCAACCGCAATGGATCGCCGAGGTGCTGGCGCAAAAAGATCGTGGCTGCGCGGCGCCGACTTTTATGCCGGACGGCCTGTATCTCGCCAAAGTGGACTATCCCTCACGCTGGCAACTGCCACAGGAAGCCGCCGTCTGGCCCTGGCTGTAGCCGGCGGGCCCGATCGGTTAGACTAGACGTCTTGTTATCCTTCACCGCCGCTCCCATTTAGCCATCATGTCCAGGACCAGAATCAAGATTTGCGGCTTGACCCGCGTTGAAGACGTTGTTGCCGCCGTTGCGGCCGGCGCCGATGCGATCGGCTTCGTGTTTTACGCCAAGAGCCCGCGCTACGTCACGGCCGAGGCCGCTGCGCAACTGATTTTCACCGCGCCGCCGTTCGTCTCGACCGTAGGCCTGTTCGTCAACGCCTCGGTGGAGGAGGTCGCCGCCGTCCTGCAGCAGGCGCCGTTGTCGCTGTTGCAATTCCACGGCGACGAGACGCCGGAACAGTGCGCCGCCATTGCCGCTGCGGTAAAACGGCCGTTCATCCGCGCAGCGCGTATCGGAAGCTCGACCACGCCTGCGGATTTGATAAAATACGAACAGGATTATCGTTCCGCCAGTCCCTATTTCACGGGACTCTTGCTCGACACCCTGGTCGAACAATACGGCGGCAGCGGAAAGGTTTTCGATTGGTCTCTCATTCCAGAAGAACTCGCGCCTCGGGTCGTTTTAAGTGGTGGCTTGAGCGTACAAAACGCGACTGACGCGGTGCAGCGCGTGCGCCCGCACGCCGTCGACATCAGCAGCGGTGTCGAACAAGCCAAAGGCATCAAGGATGCCGCCAAGATCGCCGCTTTCATCGAAGCGGTGCGCCAAGCGGACAACATCTGAGCGATTGCCGTCTCATCCCGCATCGAACAGCAGAGGAATTGAAATGAAAGAATTGAACCCGCTCGGGAGTTTTTCCGAGCGCCAGCCCGTTGGTACCACTGCCGCCGCAGCCTTGCACCAGACTGCACCCTACAACCTGCCCGACGCGCGCGGCCATTTCGGCCAGTACGGCGGCAGTTTCGTCTCGGAAACCCTGACGCACGCCCTGAACGAATTGCGCGACGCCTATGCGCATTACCAGCACGACGAACAGTTTCTGGCCGAATTCCATACCGAACTGAAGCACTTCGTCGGCCGTCCGAGCCCGGTCTACCACGCCAAGCGCTGGTCCGAACTGGCCGGCGGCGCGCAGATCTATTTCAAACGCGAAGATCTCAACCACACCGGCGCCCACAAGATCAACAACGTCATCGGTCAGGCCTTGCTGGCCAAGCGCATGGGCAAGAAGCGCATCATCGCCGAAACCGGCGCCGGCCAGCACGGCGTGGCGACCGCGACGATCTGCGCGCGTTTCGGCATGGAATGCATCGTCTACATGGGCAGCGAAGACGTCAAACGTCAGTTGCAGAACGTCTACCGCATGAATTTGCTGGGCGCGACAGTGGTGCCGGTCGAATCCGGTTCCAAGACGCTCAAGGACGCACTCAACGAAGCAATGCGCGACTGGGTCACCAACGTCGAAAGCACGTTCTACATCATCGGCACCGTGGCGGGCCCGCATCCGTATCCGATGATGGTGCGCGACTTCCAGTCGGTGATCGGCAACGAATGTATCGTGCAAATGCCGGAGATCGCCAGCCGTCAGCCGGATTATGTGGTGGCTGCCGTGGGCGGCGGCTCCAATGCGATGGGGATTTTCTATCCCTACATCGATTACCAGGACGTCAAGCTGGTCGGCGTCGAAGCCGCCGGCGACGGCCTCGACAGCGGCCGCCATTCGGCTTCGCTGACGCGGGGTTCGCCCGGCGTGCTGCATGGCAACCGCACCTATCTGCTGCAGGATGAGAACGGCCAGATCATCGAGACCCATTCGGTTTCGGCCGGCCTTGATTATCCCGGCGTCGGCCCGGAACATTCCTGGTTGAAAGACAGCGGCCGCGCCAGCTATGAATGCATCACCGACGACGAGGCGCTGGCGGCTTTCAACACCTGCTGCCGCATCGAAGGCATCATTCCTGCGCTGGAATCGAGCCATGCGCTGGCCTATGCAGCCAAGCTGGCGGCGACCTTGCCGAAAGACAAGATCGTGCTGGCGAACCTGTCCGGCCGCGGCGACAAGGACATGCATACGGTCCAGCAGCGCCAGGGTTAAGCAGTCTCAAAATTTCTCAGCATTAAAAGGCGCCAGCCGCATGCGAGCAACGAAGCCTCAATCCGTTGCTCGCACGGCGCAAAAATAAAACCGTGCTGGCCGAATCGACGAAACAACACATTCCAATACCATGTCCCGTATCCAATCCACTTTCTCCGCGCTGGCGGCCGCCAACAAGAAGGCGCTGGTCACCTTCATCACCGCCGGCGATCCGGCCCCGGACCTGACCGTGCCGCTGCTGCACGCGCTGGTCGCCGGCGGCGTCGATATTCTTGAACTCGGGGTGCCGTTTTCCGATCCTATGGCAGAGGGTCCGGTCATTCAGCGCGCCTGCGAGCGCGCCCTGAAATTCAACGTCAGCACGCGCGACGTGCTGGGTTACGTGCGCGAGTTTC
The DNA here is from genome assembly GCF_044767325.1 of Herbaspirillum sp. NPDC101397. NCBI lineage: Bacteria > Pseudomonadati > Pseudomonadota > Betaproteobacteria > Burkholderiales > Oxalobacteraceae > Herbaspirillum > Herbaspirillum sp. NPDC101397. The sequence goes on along the minus strand of NZ_JBIWNS010000002.1, from coordinate 421,736 downwards.
GCCGGACCAACACCACCACGCCGGTGGTGCTGATGGGCTATGCCAACCCGATCGAGCATTTCGGCGTGGATGCCTTCATTGCCGCGGCGAAAGAAGCGGGCGTGGACGGCACCATCGTGGTGGACTATCCGCCCGAAGAGTGCGAAGAGTTTTCGCAAAAGATGCAGGCGCAGGGTCTCGATCCGATCTTCCTGCTGGCGCCGACCTCGACCGAGGAACGCATCATGCAGGTCGCCAAGGTCAGCAGCGGCTTCTGCTATTACGTTTCGCTCAAGGGTGTGACCGGCGCCGGCAACATCGACACCGTGGAAGTAGCGGCGCGCATTGCAGCTATCCGCAAGTACGTCAAACTACCGATCGGCGTCGGTTTCGGCATCCGCGACGGCGCCACGGCCAAAGCGGTGAGCGAGGTGGCTGACGCCGTTGTCATCGGTAGCCGCATCATCCAGGAACTGGAAAATACGCCGCGCGAGCGCGCAACCGAAGCGGTGCAAGCCTTCGTGGCGGACATCCGCAAGGCGCTCGACGCCTGATCCGGCACGGGCTGCTGCAGGGCTTTCTGCAAGTGGAAACTTGCAGAAAAGCAAACAAAACACGATCCACGGCTGTGCGCGTTGGCCTCTGGTACAATGCGCCACCGGAAATTAAATGAGGTTTCTATGAGCTGGCTAGAGAAATTACTCCCGCCTCAAATTCAACGTAGCGATTCCGCAAGCCGGAAGTCGATACCCGAAGGTTTATGGGTCAAGTGCCCGTCCTGCGAAGCGGTACTCTATCGTACCGATCTGGAATCCAATCTCCACGTTTGCCCCAAGTGCAGCCACCACATGCGCATCCGCGCCCGTGCGCGCCTGGATTCGCTGCTCGACGAAGGCGGCCGTTATGAAATCGGCCAGGAGACCCTGCCGGTCGACACGCTCAAGTTCAAAGACAGCAAGAAATATCCTGACCGTCTGAAAGACGCGCTGGAATCCACCGGTGAAACCGATGCCATGATCGTCATGGGCGGCGCCATCATGACCCTGCCGGTCGTGGTTGCCTGCTTCGAATTCGAATTCATGGGTGGTTCCATGGGCTCCGTGGTCGGTGAACGTTTCACCCGCGGCGCGCAAATGGCGCTGGAGCAAAAAGTCCCGTTCATCTGCATCACCGCCACCGGCGGCGCGCGCATGCAGGAAGGCTTGTTGTCATTGATGCAAATGGCCAAGACCACTTCCATGCTGACCAAGCTGGCGGAAAAGAAGTTGCCGTTCATCAGCGTGCTGACCGATCCGACCATGGGCGGCGTGTCGGCATCGTTCGCCTTCATGGGCGACGTCGTGATGGCCGAACCGAAGGCGCTGATCGGCTTCGCCGGACCGCGCGTGATCGAGAACACCGTGCGTGAAAAGCTGCCTGAAGGCTTCCAGCGTTCCGAGTTCCTGGTGACCAAGGGCGCCATCGACATGATCGTCGATCGCCGCAAGATGCGCGAAGAAATCGCACGCCTGCTGGCGCTGCTGCAAAATCAGGCGGCCGAAACCGTTTCCTGATCGCGACGCTGCAGACAGACCCGAACTTGTCGTCATTCAACGCAAGTTCGGGTTTTTGCTTTTAAGTCGATCATTGCGTCCCCGGCGGCGCAGAGTCGGTTCAGCTCCATCTCAGGCTCATTTCAGCTTCATATCAGCTTCATATCAGATACACCGCAGGCTCATCCATGCAAGCGCAAGCAAAACCTTCCACCCTGGCCGAATGGCTGACCCTTCTTGAAACCCGTCACACCAAGTCCATCGATATGGGCCTGGAGCGCGTCGGCAAAGTCAAGGAGCAGCTCGACATCCGTTTTGATTGTCCCGTGATCACCGTGGCCGGCACCAACGGCAAGGGTTCCACCTGCGCCATGCTGGAATCGATCCTGATGCGCGCGGGCTATCGCGTGGGTTTGTACATCAAGCCGCATTTCCTGCATTTCAACGAGCGTGCCCGGATCGAGGGCATCCCTGCATCCGACGCTGCGCTGATTGCGGCATTCGAGGCGGTGGAAGAAAAGCGCGGCGACATTTCGCTGACCTATTTCGAGTTCACCACGCTGGCGATCATGAAGCTGCTGGCCGATGCAAAGATGGACGTCGTCATCCTTGAAGTGGGCCTGGGCGGGCGTCTGGACGCGGTCAACGTGATCGACGCTGACGTCGGCATCGTCACCAGCATCGACATTGACCACACCGAATACCTCGGTACCACGCGGGAGGAGATCGGCTTCGAGAAAGCCGGTATTTTCCGCGCCGGCAAGACCGCCATCTGCGGCGATCCGATGCCGCCGCAGTCGCTGATCAAGCACGCCGAAGCGATCGGCGCCGACCTCTGGCTGATGGGGCGCGACTTCAACTACCAGGGCGACAAGCAGCAGTGGGCCTACGGCGGCCGTGCGCAACGCCGCAATTCGCTGGCCTATCCGAGCCTGCGCGGCGCCAACCAGTTGTTGAATGCTTCCGCTGCGCTGGCCGCGCTGGAAGCCTTGCGCGACCTTTTGCCCATTGGCGCCCAGGAAGTGCGCACCGGGCTGGCCACGGTTGAGTTGCCGGGGCGTTTCCAGGTCTTGCCGGGACAGCCGCTGGTGGTCCTCGACGTCGCCCACAACCCGCACGCCGCCGCCACGCTGGCGCAAAACCTCGACAACATGGGTTTCCATCCCTACACCTATGCCGTGTTCGGTTCGATGCTCGACAAGGACATCGAAGGCGTGATCAGCCAACTCAAGGGCAAGATCGATCACTGGTGCGTCACGGACCTGCCGCTGCCGCGCGCTGCTACGGCGCAGCAATTGAAGGACAAATTGCTGGAAGCGGGCGTCGAGCCGGAATTCAAGCCTGACGCGGCCTGCACCATAAAAACCTTCGAATCGCCTGCTGCTGCATTCGCAAATGCGCAAAGCCGGGCTACCGAGAATGATAGAATTGTGGTTTTCGGATCCTTCCTGACCGTAGGCGGTGTCATGAAAGCACGCAAGCCGGAATTGCATTGATTTCCAGCACTGAGTTCGCGCCGTTTGCGCTGCATGTTCAGCGATCTTCGGTATTTGTTGCACCTACGCATTTTTCAGACTACCTAACTTAAATCAGCATGGGCTTGTTCTCGTTTTTTCGTAAAAACAAGCAGGAATCTGCTTCCGGCCAGGGCGAATTCCTCTCGCGTTCCGCAGGAGGCGACCCGGCGGCGCAAAATAGTCGCGGCGGCCGTAGTGCCGGGAACGCACGCAAGTCCGGTAAGGCCGGCAAAGACGAGTCTGTCGATCCGGTTCTGCCCGAAAAGAAACGCGCACGCCGTCGACTGATCGGCGCAGTGGCGCTGGTGCTGGCGGTGGTTATCGTGTTGCCGATGATCCTCGATTCCGAGCCGCGCCCGCTGGCTGACGATATTGCCATTCAGATACCTTCCAAGGACGGCAAAGATGCCGCCAAGGATGCCGTTGCTTCGTCGGCTGCGGCCGACAAATCCAAGGCCGCTGCTGAGCCGAAAGAAGAATTCGTCGACCCCGCCACCATGAACGCCGGCGTCGAAAAGCCGGCGATTGCGCCAGGCGCGTCGGCAATGCCGTCCGGTCCGGCCAATGCTCCGCTGGCGCAAGTCGCCAAACCGGCAACCCCGACGCCGCCGGTCGTGGTGGAGAAGCCCATTGAAAAGCCGGCTGCCAAGCCTGAAGTTAAAGCTGAAGTTAAAGCTGATTCTAAAGCCGACGTTAAAGACAGCAAGGCCGCCGCCAAACCAGCCGAACACAAAGACGATCACAAGAAGGACGTGAAGGAAGCCGGCAAGCCGAAGGCTGCGGACAAGCCTGATGACGCTGCGCGCGCGCTGGCGATCCTGGAGGGCAAGCCTGCCGCCGCCGACAAGAAACCCGCGCCGACGCCCGCTGCAGGCGGCAAGTTCGTGATCCAGGTAGCTGCGTTGGCGACGCAGGAAAAAATTGATGAACTGCGCGGCAAGCTCAACGGTGCAGGCATCAAGTCGTACACGCAAAAAGTGGCGACGCAATCGGGCGACCGCACGCGCATCCGCGTCGGCCCGTTTGCCAGCCGCGACGAAGCCGACAAGATGCGCGCCAAGATCAACAAGCTTGGCCTGAACGCCACGGTCGTGCCGGCTTGAATTTGATGGCATCCGGTCGCATATTGCTCATGTTGCCTGTGTTGTTGCCCGCTTCATCGTTTAATTCTTCGCCGGGTTTGTCGTCGTGACGATCTTCGATTACCTGGTCTTGCTGGTGCTGGCCTGTTCGGTGGTCATCAGCATGTTGCGCGGACTGGTGCGCGAAGTGTTGTCGCTGGCCAGCTGGATAATTGCATTAGTCGTCGCCAACGCCTATGGTGAAGCATTGGCGCAGATGTTGCCTGACGTGATTCCGGGCGAGTCGACGAGATTGATTGTGGGATTCATCGTGTTGTTCATCGGTACACGCCTGTTGATGGGGCTGGTGACCAGGGCGATGTCGGAAGTGGTCAAGGCGAGCGGCCTGTCGCTGATCGATCGCAGTCTGGGCGCGGTATTCGGCCTGGCGCGCGGCGCGGTGATCGTGCTGGCGGTGGTGTTGTTATGCGGTACGACGTCGATTCCGCAGCAGCCATTCTGGAAAGAAGCGCGTTTCAGTTCGCTGGCGGAAACCGCCGCCGAGACCGCCAAACCGTATTTGCCGGGGCAGTTCGCACAGCACGTCCATTTTTGATTTTGTTTTGTTTGTTGGTTTCGTTTCTTCGTTTGTTTTTGCTTAGGAGTCCACCATGTGTGGCATTGTCGGCGTCGTTTCCCATAGTCCAGTCAACCAGTTGCTCTATGATGCCCTGCTGCTTCTGCAGCATCGCGGTCAGGATGCAGCGGGTATCGCAACCAACCACGCAAACGGTTTTTCGATGCACAAGGCCAACGGTCTGGTGCGCGATGTGTTCCGTACCCGCAATATGCGTTCGCTGCCGGGCAACACCGGCCTCGGCCAGGTGCGCTATCCGACCGCCGGCAGCTCCAGCGAAGAGGAAGCGCAGCCGTTCTACGTCAATGCGCCGTTCGGCATCATCCTGGTGCATAACGGCAACCTGACCAACACCGAGCAGCTCAAGGTCGAGATGTTCAAGAACGACCGCCGCCACCTCAACACCGATTCCGACACCGAAGTGCTGGTCAACGTGTTTGCGCATGAATTGCAGCAGGCCACGACCGGCTACTCGCTCGATCCGGCTGCCGTGTTCAAGGCTGTTGCGATGGTCCACAAGCGCGTGCGCGGCTCCTACGCCGTGGTGGCGCAGATCGCCGGTTACGGCCTGCTGGGCTTCCGCGATCCTTACGGCATCCGCCCGATGTGCCTGGGTTTCAACGAAACCGACAAGGGTTCGGAATACATGCTGGCGAGCGAATCCGTGGCGCTGGAAGGCCTCGGTTTCCGCTTCCTGCGCGATGTGATGCCGGGCGAAGCGATCTTCATCGACAACGACGGCAAGCTGTACAACCAGCAATGCGCGGATAATCCGACGCTGAACCCTTGCGCGTTCGAATTCGTCTACCTGGCCCGTCCGGACTCGGTCATCGACGGCGCTTCGGTCTACGCCAGCCGCCTGAAGATGGGTGAATACCTGGCCGAGAAGGTCCGTCGCGAAATCGCCAGCGGCGAAATCGACGTCGTCATGCCGATCCCCGATTCGTCGCGTCCTGCTGCGATGGAACTGGCGCTCAAGCTGAACCTCGACTATCGCGAAGGCTTCATCAAGAACCGCTACATCGGCCGCACCTTCATCATGCCGGGCCAGGGCCTGCGCAAGAAGTCGGTACGCCAGAAGCTCAACGCCATCGGTTCCGAATTCAAGGGCAAGAGCGTGCTGCTGGTCGATGATTCGATCGTGCGTGGCACGACCAGCCGCGAGATCGTGCAAATGGCGCGTGAAGCCGGCGCCAAGCGCGTGATCTTCGCTTCGGCGGCGCCGCCGGTGAAGTTCCCGAACGTCTACGGCATCGACATGCCGACGCGCGACGAACTGATCGCCTACGGCCGCACCGACGAAGAAGTCTGCCGCGAAATCACTGCCGACGCGCTGGTGTACCAGGACGTGGAAGACCTGAAGCGTTCGATCTCCGACATCAATCCGGCATTGCGCAATTTCGAAGCATCGTGCTTCGACGGCAACTACATCACCGGCGACATCTCGCGCGACTACCTCGATCGTATCGAGTTCGCCCGCAAGAATCCGAAACCGGCTTTGGAAGATGCTGTCCGTTCGCAACTGAACCTGAATCTGGCGCGCGTGGACTGATTTCCCCCGTCGTCGGACAAGATCAACGCCGGACCGCCGCTATGGCGTCCGGCGTTTATCATTGGCGCTACCGCAATGCTGCGGCCGTCGCGGAACTGGCTTATCATCACTGTTCTCCGACGATTTACCGCCTCATACCTCCACATCTATGAACGACAAGAAGAGCTACGGTTTCACCACCACCATTTTGCACAGCGATCGTCAAAAGGACATCGAGCATGGTTCCCTGCACAAGCCCATCCACACCTCGGTCGCCTTCGGCTACAAGGATGCGCGCCAGTTGGCCGAAGTATTCCAGGGCAAGCAATCGGGCTATCGCTACGGTCGCCAGGGCAATCCGACCGTGTCGGCGCTGGAAGACAAGGTTACCAGGATGGAAGGCGGTCTCTCGACGATCTGCTTCGCCACAGGCATGGCCGCCATCGGCGCCGTGATCCAGGGGCTGCTGCGCGAAGGCGACCACGTGGTGTCGTCGGCTTTCTTGTTCGGCAATACCAACAGCATGTGGATGACGGTGCATGCGCAAGGTGCGCGCGTGTCGATGGTGGACGCCACCGACGTCAAGCTGGTGGAGGCCGCACTGACGCCGCAGACGCGCATCGTCTTCGTCGAAACCATCGCCAATCCGCGCACCCAGATCGCCGACCTCAAGCGTATCGGCGAGCTGTGCCGCGAACGCGGCATCCTGTACATCGTCGACAACACGATGACGTCTCCCTATCTGTTCCAACCCAAGGCGGTCAACGCCGGACTGGTGGTCAATTCACTGACCAAGTCGATCGGCGGCCACGGCAACGCGCTGGGTGGCGCGCTGACCGACACGGGTTTATACGACTGGTCGCGTTATCCGCACATCGCCGACAACTACAAAAAGAATCCACAGCCGCAGTGGGGCATGGCGCAGATCCGCGCCAAGGCCTTGCGCGACTTCGGCGCTTCGCTCGGACCCGAAGCGGCGCATCACATCGCTGTCGGCGCCGAAACCATTGCGCTGCGCCAGGATCGCGAATGCGCCAACGCGCTCGCCGTGGCGCAGATGCTCGACGCCGATCCGCGCGTGGCGGCGGTGTATTACCCGGGATTACCCTCGCATCCGCAACACGCGCTGGCGACCGAGCTGTTCCGTTCCTACGGCAGCTTGCTGAGTTTTGAACTGAAGGATGGCATCGACTGCTTCGACTACCTGAACCGCCTGCAACTGGCGGTGGCGTCGAGCAACCTGGGCGACACGCGCACGCTGGTAATTCCGGTGGCGCACACGATCTTCTTTGAAATGGGGCAGGAGCGCCGTGCGGCGATGGGAATCGCCGAATCGCTGATTCGTGTTTCCATCGGCTTGGAAGATACCGCCGACCTGGTCGACGACTTCAGGCAGGCGCTGGATTCTTGATCTGAAGAAGCCATGCCGGTCGCTACCGGCATGGCTTGATACCGCGCGAGGCTTACGGCAACAGCTTGTTTGCAGCCTTGTGGTCGGCCCACTTGTTGGTGTAGCTGGGTTTGTAGGTCTTGAAACGCTGGACCAGGTTGGCCGGATCCGCATCGTGCATCATCAGCAGTGATTGCTCGGCCGTCAGGAAACGCTGCGACACCAGGTGTTCGATGAAGGCGATCAGGTTGTCGTAAAAGCCATCGACGTTGAGCAGCCCGATCGGCTTGTAGTGGAAGCCCAGCTGCGCCCAGGTCAGCACTTCAAACAATTCTTCCAGAGTACCCATGCCGCCCGGCATGGCAACAAAACCGTCCGACAATTCCGCCATCATGGCCTTGCGTTCGTGCATGTCCTTGACGATGTGCAGGCGGGTCAGGCCGTTGTGGCCCAGTTCCTTGTCCAGCAACGCTTTTGGAATGACGCCGGTGGCTTCGCCGCCGAGACGCATCACTTCCGTTGCAATCACGCCCATCAGCCCGACGTTGCCGCCGCCGTAAACCAGGGCAATGTTGTCCTTGACCATTTGCTGCGCCAGCGCGCGCGCGCCTTGTGCGTAGACTTCAGAGGCGCCGACGGAGGAGCCGCAATATACACAGATGGATTTCATTTTTCTTTCGCTCGGATTAATCAATACCGCCATGTTATAACATGAGGACAAGACCTGATCGTGACAGGCAGCATGAAGGTTTATCAAGGAACAGCATGCAAAACAAGATCGTGACACTGGCGTTACAAGGCGGCGGCTCGCACGGCGCATTTACCTGGGGTGTGCTGGACCGCTTGCTGGAAGACGAACGCATCGCCTTCGAAGGCATCAGCGGCGCCAGCGCCGGCGCCATGAACGCCACGGTGCTGGCGCACGGCTACAACCTGGGCGGACGTGAAGGCGCGCGCGCAGCCCTGGCGGCATTCTGGGGGCGTATTGCCACCAAGGAGCCGTTCAGTTTCCTGCCACCGGAAATGCTGCCCGGCGGCTCCAGCCTGCTGAACCAGAGCACGCCGGCGGCGATGCATGCCTTACTGGCGATGACGCGTTTCTTTTCGCCGACCCAGCTCAATCCGCTCGACATCAATCCGCTGCGCGACATCCTTGAAGAACAGGTCGATTTCGAGCGCCTGCGCAGCACCGGCGACATCAAGCTGTTCATCGCAGCGACCCGGGTCAGCACCGGCACGTTGAAAATTTTCCGCAATCGTGATCTGACCGTGGACGCCTTGCTTGCCTCGGCCTGCCTGCCGTCGATGCACCGGCCGGTGGAAATCGATGGCGAAACCTATTGGGATGGCGGCCTGACCGCCAATCCGCCGATCTTTCCCTTGCTGCACCTGTGTTCCGCGCGCGATTTGCTGGTGGTCTTGCTGCATCCGTGCAGCCGGCCCGGCACGCCGACTTCGACGCAGGAAATCGGCCAGCGCCTGAGCGAAATCAGTTTCAGCTCGGCCTTCTTCACCGAACTCGGCGGTCTGGCGCTGGCCAAGCGCGAAGCGGAGAACGCCATGTTCGCCTTCGGCACGCTGGAGCGCCGCCTGCGCAAGCTCAACATGCACCTGGTGGAGGCCAACGACCTCATGAGCCAGCTCGACGTCATGAGCAAACTCAACACCAAGACCTCGTTCATCCATGGACTTCACGACGAAGGGCGGCAGGCAGCGGGGCGCTGGCTGGAAAAGAACTTCCACATGCTCGGCCTGAAATCCTCGTTCGACCTGGGGCGCTACCTGCAATAGGTGCGCCGGGAGGCACAAGAACACAAGGTGCGGCAGGGCAGGCGAAGGCGGGGAGGCTTATACTGTGAGGCTTTCCGATAGCCCTCGATCTCCATCCATGAAGCCATCCCGTTCCGAATACCTCGACATCCGCGGCCTGCGGTACCACGTTCGCCACTGGGGCGACCCGCAAGCGCCCAAGCTGTTCATGGTGCATGGCTGGATGGATATCTCGGCGTCCTTCCAGTTCATGGTCGATTGCCTGCAAAAGGAATGGCACGTCATCGCGCCCGACTGGCGCGGCTTCGGCCTGACCGAACGGCCGCAGGCCGACACCTACTGGTACCCCGATTACCTCGCTGATCTCGACGCGTTGCTGCTGCATTACTCCCCCAACGAGGCGGTCAACCTGCTCGGTCACAGCCTCGGAGGAAATGTCGTCGGCCTGTACGCTGGCGTACGTCCGCAGCGCATCGCCAAACTGGTCAACCTGGAGGGTTTCGGCCTGCCCGGCACCAAGCCGGAAGATGCGCCCGGACGTTTCGCCAAGTGGCTCGACGAGTTGCTGGAAAAGCCGGAGATGCGTTCCTATCCCTCGCTCGACGGCGTCATCGCCCGCCTGCAAAAAACCAATCCGCGCCTGAGCCGCGAACGCGCGGTGTTCCTGGCTGCGCATTGGGCCGGGCAGAACGATGAGGGCAACTGGGAAATCCTCGGCGACCCCGCGCACAAGAACACCAATCCGCTGCTGTATCGCGTCGACGAAGTGACCGCCTGCTGGGCCCGGATCAGCGCTCCGGTGTTGTGGGTGGAAGCGGCGGAAACCGACATCTGGCGATGGTTCGGCGACAACACGCTGATGCGCGCCGAGATCGACCGCCGCATCGCCTTCATCCCGAACGTGCGCACGGAAATCATTCCAGACGCCGGTCACATGCTGCATCACGACCAGCCCGAATTGCTGGCTGCGGCAATCGAGCGTTTCCTTGCGGAATAAGCCCGGCGCAGCAAGGCCGCCGCGTGTGCACGTGCAGCAGAGACGGCGCAGGCGGCGTACAATGGGGACATCTTTTTCTCCCTTTCCGAGGTCTCGCCCGTCATGCTCAACGTCGATCTGCACTGCCACTCCAACGTCTCCGACGGCTTGCTGCCGCCGGCGGATGTGGCTGCGCGCGCCAAGGCCAACGGCGTCGACGTCTGGGCGCTGACCGACCATGACGAAATCAGCGGCATCGCCCTCGCACGCAAGGCGGCGCAAGAGCTCGACCTGCGTTACATCCCGGGCGTCGAGATTTCGGTGACCTGGGCCGGCCAGACCGTGCATATCGTCGGGCTGCGCATCGATGAAACCAACACCGCGCTGGTGGAGGGGCTGGCTGCCACACGCAACGGTCGCGAGCGGCGTGCGCGCGACATTGCCGCCGAACTCGAAGTCGCCGGCATCCCCGACGCTTTCGACGGCGCGTTAAAACACGTCGGCAATCCCGACCTGATGTCGCGTACCCATTTCGCCCGTTACATCGTCGAAACCGGCCGCTGCGCCGATACCAAGGAAGTGTTCCGCAACTACCTGTGCGAAGGCAAACCGGGTTACGTGCCGCATCGCTGGGCGTCGCTCAAGGAATCGGTCGACTGGATCCGCGGCGCCGGCGGTGTAGCGGTGATCGCCCATCCGGGCCGTTACCAGTACAGCGAGCTCGAATTCGGCGCCTTGTTCGATGAGTTCAAGCAACACGGCGGCGCCGCCATCGAAGTCACCACCGGCAGCCACACACCCGATCAGTACGAGGAATATGCCCGCGTGGCCAAGCGTTTCGGCTTCCTGGCCTCGATCGGCTCGGATTTTCATGGTCCGGGAGAATCGCGCGTCGATCTGGGCGCCTTGCCGCCGCTACCTTCGGGCCTGACGCCGGTCTGGCACGACTGGGACTTGTAAGCCCTGCGCCCGCACCGTATGCCGGGCGCGTACAAGTCTCTTGATTTCTCCCCAATTGTTCCTATCTAATAACCACTTTCCTGATAGGAGTTTTCCGGATGAAACGCATATTCCTCTTCCTCGCGACCAATATTGCCGTGCTGGTGGTGATGAGCGTGATCTTGTCGCTGCTCGGCGTGGACAAATTCCTGACGCGTTCCGGCCTGAACTTGCCGATGCTGCTGGTGTTTTCAATCGTGGTCGGTTTTACCGGTTCGATCATTTCGCTGCTGATGAGCAAGACCATGGCGAAGTGGAGCACCGGTGCGCGCGTGATCGACACGCCGGTCAATTCGACTGAAGTCTGGCTGGTCAACACCGTCAGCAAGCTGGCCCAGCGCGCCGGCATCGGCATGCCTGAAGTGGCCGTCTATGAAGGTGAACCGAACGCCTTCGCCACCGGCGCGTTCAAGGATTCTGCCTTGGTGGCGGTCTCGACCGGTTTACTGCAAGGCATGACCAAGGAAGAAGTCGAAGCAGTGCTCGGCCACGAAGTCGCCCACATCGCCAACGGCGACATGGTGACGATGACGCTGATCCAAGGTGTGGTGAATACCTTCGTGGTGTTCCTGTCGCGCGTGGTCGGGTACTTCGTCGACTCGGCGCTGCGCCGCAGCAATGACGACTCCGGTCCCGGCATCGGCTATATGGTCACCGTCATGGTGTGCCAGATCGTGTTCGGCATCGGCGCCTCGATGATCGTGGCCTGGTTCTCGCGCCACCGCGAATTCCGCGCCGACGCCGGTTCCGCCAAATTGCTTGGCGGTCCGCAACCGATGATCAACGCGCTGGCGCGGTTGGGCGGCATTTCCTCCGCCGGCTTGCCGCAATCGATGGCGGCGATGGGCATCAGCGACAAGCCGGGTTTCATGGAATTGTTTTCGACGCACCCGCCGATGGAGCAACGCATCGCTGCGCTGCGCGGCCAGCGCTAAGTAGGTGACGGCACAAAACGGCGGCGTCACAACCGCCGTTTTTGCCTTTTGACATACAGTTGATTCGTCTAATTTGAAGGACCCATGAGTCAGTTTTTCCAGATCCATCCCGACAACCCGCAGCTGCGCCTGGTCAAGCAGGCCGCACAGATCATCCATGGCGGCGGCATCGTGGCTTTGCCGACCGATTCCTGTTACGCGCTGGTATGCCAGCTCGACAACAAGGACGCGGTGGAACGCCTGCGCCGCATCCGCGGCGTCGACGAGAAGCACCATCTGACCCTGCTGTGCCGCGACCTCAGCGAAATCGCGCAATACGCCAAGGTAGACAATCGCCAATACCGTTTGCTCAAGGCTGCCACGCCGGGGCCGTACACCTTCATTCTGGAAGCCACCAAGGAGGTGCCGCGCCGGTTGAGCCATCCCTCGCGCAAGACCATCGGCCTGCGCGTGCCGGAAAACCAGATCGCCCACGCCTTGCTGGCCGAACTGGGCGAGCCGCTGATCGGCACCACGCTGATCCTTCCCGATCAGGAAGATGCGTTGACCGACGCCGAGGAAATCCGTGAACGCCTCGAAAAACAGATCGAACTGGTCATCGACAGCGGCGCCTGCAGCCTGGAGCCGACCACCGTGATCGACCTCAGCGACGACAACGAACCGGTGTTGGTCAGGCAGGGACGGGGCGACGCCACGCCGTTCGGTTTGTAATTCCTCCCTGGAAATTAATTCCCTCAGGAGCGGGCCGCCATGTTGCGGTCCGTTTTCGTTTTAGGCGGTTTATATCGTTTTGCATGGAATGAATTGTCTTTTTGATAATATCATCTCGCGATCGGCGCGCTTTCCGTTGGAAGACGGTCGATATTCTCCCGGACCGTCCGTGTCCCTCTGCTAAAATTCGCACCCATGAATGATCTTATCCAGACTGTCGCAGTGTATGCGCTCCCGGTACTGTTCGCGATTACTCTGCACGAGGCAGCACATGCCTTCGCAGCCAAGTACTTCGGCGACAATACCGCGTACATGATGGGGCGCATGAGCCTCAATCCCCTCAAGCACATTGATCCCTTCGGCACCATCGTCATCCCGGTGCTGCTGTATTTCGCCACCAGCGGCGCTTTCCTGTTCGGCTACGCCAAACCGGTGCCGCTGGACTTCGGCAAGCTGCGCAAGCCAAAGCGCGACATGGCCTGGGTGGCGCTGGCCGGCCCGGCCGCCAATTTCCTGATGGCGCTGATCTGGACGCTGATGATTTACGCGCTGGCCATCGGCGGCGTCGAAGAAGAATTTTTCATGCTCATGGCCAAGGCCGGTGTACTGACCAATCTTGTCATGTTCGCGTTCAACCTGTTCCCGATTCCACCGCTCGACGGCGGCCGCATACTGACCAGTTTGCTGCCGAACCGATATGCGTATAAATTTGCACAGATCGAGCCGTACGGTTTTTTCATCGTGATGGCGCTGGTGCTGCTCAAGGTGATTTACACCTGGTGGATGGCGCCGGTGATGTACCTGGCAGGCAGCCTGCTGCAACTGATCGTGTCGCCGATATCCTTCTTTTTCTGAAGACTTACAATCATGTATCCTGATCGCGTTGTATCCGGTATGCGCCCCACGGGCGCGCTGCATCTGGGCCATTACCACGGCGCCCTGAAGAACTGGGTCAAGCTGCAATCCGAACTGCCTTGCCTGTTCTTCGTGGCCGACTGGCATGCGCTGACGACGCATTACGACGACCCCAGCGTCATCGAAACCAGCACCTGGGAAATGGTGATCGACTGGCTCGCCGCCGGTGTTGATCCCTCGCAATCGACCTTGTTCATCCAGTCGCGTGTGCCCGAGCATGCCGAGCTGCACCTGCTGCTCTCGATGGCCACGCCGCTGGGTTGGCTGGAGCGCGTGCCGACCTACAAGGACCAGCAGGAAAAGCTCGCCGACCGCGACCTCGCGACCTACGGCTTCCTCGGCTATCCCTTGCTGCAGGCGGCCGACGTGCTGATCTACCGCGCCAGCCAAGTGCCGGTGGGCGAAGATCAGATCCCGCATATCGAAATGATGCGCGAGATTTCGCGCCGCTTTAACCATCTGTACGGCAAGGAAAAAGGCTTCGAGGAAAAAGCCCGCGAAGCCGTCAAGAAACTCGGCGGCAAGCGCTCCAAGCTGTATCAGGAGCTGCGCACGCAGTTCCAGGAGCAGGGCAACGAAGAGGCGCTGGAGCAGGCCAAGGCCATGCTCGACGACGCGCAGAATTTGTCCATGATCGACCGCGAGCGCCTGTTCGGCTATCTTGAAGGCAGCCGCAAGCTGATCCTGACCGAGCCGCAGGCCTTGCTGACCGAAGCCTCGCGCCTGCCCGGCCTGGACGGCGCCAAGATGTCGAAAAGCTACGGCAACGCCATTGCGCTGCGCGAAGACAAGGAATCGGTCACCAAGAAGGTCCGCACCATGCCGACCGACCCGCAACGCGTGCGCCGCACCGATCCGGGCGATCCGGGCAAATGCCCGGTGTGGCAATTCCACCTGGTGTACTCCGACGATGCCGTGCGGCAATGGGTCGACAAGGGCTGCCGCTCGGCCGGCATCGGTTGCCTGGAATGCAAGCAGCCCGTGATCGACGCCATTCTCGTGGAACAGCAGCCGATGCTCGAGCGCGCACAGCAATACATCGACGATCCGTCGCTGGTGCGCGCGATCATCGCCGACGGCTGCGATACTGCACGCAAGCTGGCGCAGGACACCATGCGCGACGTGCGCGAAGCCATGGGGTTGGGTTATTGATCGCCGTGGCAACGCCGGTAACGGAACCTGCAGCTTGCAGGAACTATGTAAGCAAATCTGAACAAATTGACCGATAGCAGTGGCTATCCGCTACAATCGGTCTTTTATTTTCAACCGTATTCTCATTACGTACTAACATCATGATCAAGGGCAGCATAGTCGCCATCGTCACGCCGATGCATCCGGATGGCAGTCTCGATTTCCCGGGCCTGCGCAAATTGATTGATTGGCATATCGCAGAGGGCACCGACGGCATCGTGATCGTCGGTACGACCGGCGAATCGCCGACCGTTTCGGTCGAGGAACACTCCGAACTGATCAAGGTGGCGGTTGAGCACACCGCCAAACGCATTCCCATCATCGCCGGCACCGGCGGTAATTCGACTTCGGAAGCCATCGAGCTGACCGAGTTTGCCAAGAAAGTCGGCGCCGACGCCTCGCTGCAGGTCGTTCCTTACTACAACCGTCCGACGCAAGAGGGCATGTACCTGCACTTCAAGAAGATCGCCGAAGCAGTCGATCTTCCGGTGATCCTGTACAACGTCCCCGGTCGCACCGTTGCCGACATGAGCAACGAGACCATCCTGCGCTTGGCGCAAGTCAAGGGCATCGTCGGCGTCAAGGACGCTACCGGCAACATCGGTCGCGGCACAGATCTGATCCGTCTGGCGCCGAAGTCGTTCGCGGTCTATTCCGGCGACGATCCGACTGCGTTCGCGCTGATGCTGTACGGTGGCCAGGGCAATATTTCGGTGACGGCCAACATTGCGCCGCGCGACATGCACGAGTTGTGCGCGGCAGCCATGGGTGGCAACCTCGCCCGGGCGATCGAGCTGAACAACAAGATGCTGCCGTTGCATAACAAGCTGTTCGTCGAACCAAATCCGGTTCCGCTGAAATGGGCGATGACCGAAATGGGCCTGATAGAATCCGGCATGCGTTTGCCGCTGGCTCCGCTGGGCGCTGCATATCACGATACCGTGCGTGCTGCGTTGCGCGAGTCCGGTGTATTAAAATAATTAATTAACTAAACGGCAGTGTCGTTTTCCCTTGAACCCGAACCCGCTTTTCATTGCAACGATATGACAATTCGCAAGAACGTTCACTCTGCTTCACGTCTCCTTCCACAACGTGCTCTCATCATTGCCCTGGCTTTTACCAGCCTGGCCGGATGCAGCGCCGTCAGCAACATGCTGGAAGGGGATCGTATCGATTACAAGAGCGCGGAAAAAGCCAAGGGGCCACGACTTGAAGTGCCGCCTGACCTGACCCAGCTCCAGCGCGACAATCGCTATGCGATTCCTGAATCGAACAAGGGTGTCGCCACTGCCTCAGGCTACAACCTGGAACAAAAAACCCGTCCGGCAACCGATGCTGCTGCGGTAGCACCCGCGGCCAAGGGCGACCTGCGCATCGAGCGTGACGGCACCCAGCGTTGGCTGGTTGTGTCGCAGACGCCGGAGCAACTGTGGGGACCGATCAAGGACTTCTGGCAGGATTCCGGCTTCCTGATCAACGTCGAATCGCAGGATACCGGCGTGATGGAAACCGATTGGGCTGAAAACCGCGCCAAGATCCCGCAGGACTTCATCCGCAGCACGCTGGGCAAAGTATTCGATTCGCTGTACTCGACCGGCGAGCGTGACAAATTCCGCACCCGCCTGGAGCGCGGCCCGAACGGCACCACAGAAATCTTCGTGAGCCACCGCGGCGCCGAAGAAGTGCTGACCGGTTCGGCCAAGGAAACCTCGGTCTGGACTGCGCGTCCTTCCGATCCAGGCCTTGAAGCTGAATTCCTGGCGCGCCTGATGGTGCGTCTGGGCGCCGAAGAAACCAAGGCCAAGGCTGCCGTCGCCAATGCGCCGACACTGCAGGCTCGTTCCAAGCTGCTCAAGACCGCCAACGGTTCCAGCGTCCAGGTTGACGAAAGTTTCGACCGTGCATGGCGCCGCGTGGGTCTGGCGCTTGACCGCGTCGGCTTCACCGTGGAAGACCGCGATCGTACGCAAGGCCTGTATTTCGTGCGCTACGTCGATCAGAACCAGGACGCCAAGGACAAGGAAAGCGAAGGCTTCTTCTCCAAGCTGTTCTCCAGCAAAGACAAGGACAAGAAGGCTGCGCGTTACCGTATCTTCGTCAAGGGCACCGGTGACGTCAGCGACATCACCGTCCAGAACAACGACGGCAAGCAGGAAGTTTCGCAAATCGCCGACAAGATCCTCGGCTTGCTGAACGACCAGCTGAAGTAAGTGCTTGTAGCTCATCTCATTTGAAGTAAAGCAGTACATGCCTTCGCGAGTCCACCGTTGAAATTCGCAAGTCTCGGCAGCGGCAGCGAAGGCAACGCCCTCATCATCTCCGGCACATCCGGCACGACCACCACCACGGTCATGCTGGATTGCGGTTTCGGCATCAAGGAAACCGAGCGTCGCCTGACTCGCATCGGCAAACTCCCACAAGACATCAACGGCATCGTCGTCACGCATGAACACCAGGATCATGTGGGCGGCGTGTTCAAGTTCGCCCGGCGCCACCGCATTCCGGTGTGGCTGACCTACGGCACCTTCCAGGCCGTGGGTGAAGAGGCCTGCAAGGACGTCCAGCTGCATTTCTGCCGCGACAGCGAAGCGGTGATCATCGGCGACTTGTCGTTGATGCCATACACGGTTCCGCATGATGCCCGCGAGCCGGTGCAATACGTCGCCGGCGACGGCGCGCGCAAGCTCGGCGTGCTGACTGACGCCGGCCAATCGACTGCCCACCTGGTGCAAGCGCTCGGTGGTTGCGATGCACTGGTGCTGGAGTGTAATCATGACCGCCAGATGCTGGCCGATTCCGCCTATCCTCCATCGCTGAAACGCCGTATCGGCGGCGCCTACGGCCATCTGGCCAACGACACCAGTGCTGAAATCCTGGCGGCATTGGACAAGCAAAAACTGAAAACCGTGATCGGCGCGCATCTGAGCCTGAAGAACAACACGCCCGAACTCGCGCGCACCGCGCTGTGCGGCGCATTGGGAGCGCATCCGAGTGAAGTCATGATCGCTTGCCAGGAAGAGGGTTTCGACTGGATTGGCATCGCCTGAGGAGACGAGCGGCGGGAGCGGTTGGGTGGTATTCGGCAGGGAAGTGCGGGGGCGACAAGATATGCAGCAGGAGGCGGGGAATGCAGAACTGCTGGAAGCTACCGAGGCGAGCGCCGTAAGCGGCAAGTTGCGCGGGCATAAAAAAAGCCGACCATCGGTCGGCTTTTTCCAATAATCAAAAGATTATTTTGCTGGTGCTGCGTCAGCTGGCTTAGCGTCAGCTGCTGGTGCTGCAGGAGCAGCGTCAGCTGGCTTAGCGTCAGCTGCTGGAGCTGCAGGAGCAGCGTCAGCTGGCTTAGCATCAGCTGCTGGTGCAGCTGGTGCTGCTGCAGGAGCTTCAACTGCTGGTGCTGGTGCAGGTGCTGGAGCTTCTTCTTTTTTACCGCAAGCAGCCAGAGCAACAGCCAACAACGATGCGATCAACAGAGTCTTTGTCATGAATATTCCTTCAATAATAATAAAATTTTGCGATGAATAATTACCGGTAATTATCGCTCTATAGGATGCTTTCCTCATCTTGCTTGTTAGCTCAACAATGAAAGCTTTCCAGCCCGATATTATAGCTACATTTTGGGAAAATCACATGCGAATTATTCTTTTCTGTAAGAATTTGTAAGATTGTCGCAAATCCCGTCAGCTTGTCGTCAGCCCTTTATTCATGCAGGTTTCCGGCCCATCGCAAACACGCGAAAAACAAAAAATTGTCGAATTTTTAAGCCTGTTAAGCAAGCTCAAGCCAGCCGTCCTGATACCAGTTGTGGAAGGCCTCCAGCACATCTTTCGAGGCCCGTGCAAGCGCCGTTTTGTCGAGTTGCCGTTCGTCCGCAAGCACTGCCAGCAAGGCCTTGTCGGCGCGTCCGACGGCAAATGACTCGCCGTTGATGAACAGATGCTTGCCGCGATACAGCATCTGCGTTTTGCGTGAAAGCCTGATTCCGCGCTTGTTTGCGGCCTGCACGAAGCGCGCCGGCGTGAGCGGTTTGTCGACCGGATCGAAGTAGGTAGTGGCTTTCGGTTCCGACAGGTATTCGCCGAGGAAAATCGTGATGTCGTCGTCGGTGAAACGCATCTTGTTGATTTCATCGGCCACGCGCGTGAGCAGTTGCTCCGGCAATTCGGCGGGATGTTTGGCCGGCTCCAGCTCGGGATCGGCATAGCGGCCGGGCAGATCGATCGAATCGGCCATGAATTGCAGGAAAGCCTCCCCCAGCTCCTGGAATGCCGGCGCGCGGAAGCCGATCGAATAGGTCATGCATTCGCCGACCGCCACGCCGTCATGGGCGTAATGCGGCGGCAAGTACAGCATGTCGCCCGGTTCGAGCACGAACTCTTCCTCGCTCTTGAAGTTCTTGAGGATCTTCAGCGGCATGCCGTCCACCAGCGACAAATCCTTTTGCGCGCTGATGCGCCAGCGGCGCTGGCCGTGTGCCTGCAGCAGGAACACGTCATAGGAATCGAAATGCGGACCGACGCCGCCGCCGTCGCTGGCGTAGCTGATCATCAGGTCGTCCAGGCGTGCATCGGGAATGAAGCGGAATTCCCGCAGCAGCGCGTCGGCGGCGTCGTCATGCAGGTTGACGCCCTGGACTAGCATGGTCCATTGCTTCTGCTTGAGCGGCGGCAGCTTGGCCAGCGGGCCATGGTCCATCTTCCAGTCTTTGCCGTTCTGCGTGATCAGGCGCGATTCGACGTCTTCGCGGCCGGCCAGATCGAACAATTGCTGGCGCGTCAGCGGCGCCTGGAAAGCGGGAATCGCCTGGCGGATCAGCAAGGGTTTCTTGTGCCAGTAATCGCGCAGGAAGGTGGCGGGGCTGATGCCGCCGAGCAAAGCGAGGGTATTTTTCATGGCGCCATTATAGACGCTGGGCGAGCGTCGGCCGCCGCGGCCTTTTGCCTGACAAAACATCCAAACGGGTATAATTCAGGGTGCAGATTGCAGCGCATTCAAGCTTATGTCATGCCTTCTCGGGACCGTCGCAGCAAGGTTCCGCACCAACCGCAAGCGCAGGCAGTTCTTCCCACCTGCAGTAACCGATGAACAGCCTTACCAGCCATACCGCCATACGAAAGGGGCATACATGAAGATTGCCAAAAATACCGTAGTTTCCGTCAACTACAAGCTCTCCGACGCCCAGGGCGTACTGATCGAAGAAAGCCGCGACCCGATGGTCTACCTCCACGGCGGCTACGAAAACACGCTGCCGAAGATCGAGGAAGCACTGGACGGCAAGGAAGCCGGCTACACCGTCACGATCCAGGTCGAACCGGTCGACGCCTTCGGCGAATACGATGCAGAACTGGTCAAGATCGAGCCGAAGAATCGCCTGCCGTCGCCAATCGAAGTCGGCATGCAGTTCGAAGGTTCGCCGGATGACGAGAATGAAGCAGCGGTGATCTTCACCGTGACCGAAATCGCCGACGACAAGGTTGTCCTCGACGGTAACCATCCGCTGGCCGGCATCGCACTGCGCTTCGACCTGAGTGTCTCCGAAGTGCGCGCCGCCACCGAAGAAGAAGTACAGCACCAGCACGTGCACGGTCCGCACGGCCATCACCATGGTCACGATCACGGTCACGATCATGGCGATGATGAAGGCGACGAAGGCGATCACTTCCGCAGCCATCCCGTGCATTGATTCGACTTGCATCAGCCTCAATGAAAAACGCAGCCTCGGCTGCGTTTTTTCATGTCTGAAACATATCCGTGCTTGCGATCTGCGCAAGCTTACTGTGTTGGCGGCGGCGCTCTCGTCGCCCTGGAAGAATCGCTCAGCGTGAAGAGTGCCGCATTGCCGCTGTCGACCGTGAATTTCGACCAGCCCGACGCCACGCCGATGCTGCCCAGGTTGCGACGCCAGATGATGCCGGCGTTGGATTCATCCTTCAGCGTTTCACCATGCACCAGCAAGACTTTGCCCTTGAACGTCGCCGCCAGCGTGGTGATGCGCTGGCGCGTTTCGGCAAAGCCATCGCGTTGGCCGCGCAGCAGGAAAGGGCGCTGGCTGGGCTGCGCCAATGGATTGCCATCGGTGAACAGTACTATGCCGGCCAGCTTCTTTTGCGTGGCGAAGGTGAACACCCGTTGCAGCCAGTCCTTGTTGGCGATCAGGCGGTCTTCAAATTCACTGTTGCGACCGCCGTCCTGCAGAAAGTGATTATTGGCGGCCGGCAGGTTGAGGGTGGCGAACAGCACGTTGCCGAACTCCCAGCGCGCGTTTTCGGTATAACTGCGGAATTTTGGCGTGACCGACTGGCGGAACAGCGGCACCTTGCTGGCGCCGAATGAAAATTCATCCGGGAAAAACAAATCGCGCACCCGGTTCAGCCGCTCGATCGCCACTGAACCGTTCTTGTTGCGGCACCCGACCCAGTCGCTCGCCGCGAGCGACACGATGACGCCGTTCTCGGCTTCCTTGAGCAAGTCGCGGCGCGCGCTGTAAAGCGCATCGCTGCACGGTTCCGCTGCCGATTTGATGCCGTTGACGACGACGAAGGCAAGATTGTCGGCGTCGCTTTCGTCCAGTGCGCGGCGCAGCACGCCTTCGTCCGGACTGCCGGAAAAGGAATGGCCGATCACGCCGAAATGGAAGCTGTCCTGCGCCCGCGATGCCGGCGCTGCGCACAAGGCGGCGCCGAGCAGGACGATAGACAGCAGTTGCTTCATGCGCCGTCGCCCAACTGCTTCAGGCGATACAGGGCGTCCAGCGCCTGGCGCGGCGTCATGGCGTCGGGGTCGATATCGGCCAGGGCATCGGCCACGGCTTGCGCCGCCGGATCGACTTGCGCCGCAGACGTGACGCGGACCTCGTCTTCGTCGGCGCGCGCCGGTGCGCTGAACAGGTCGAATTGCGGCGTGGTCTGGACTGATTGCGTTTCCAGCGCCGCCAGATGCTTGCGCGCAGCGCGGATCACCGGCGTCGGCACGCCCGCCAGCTGCGCCACCTGCAAGCCGTAGCTTTGCGATGCCGGACCGGCCTGCACCGCATGCAGGAACACAATGCTGTCCTTGTGCTCGACCGCCGACAAGTGCACGTTGGAAGCGGTCGGATGCACTTCCGGCAATTGCGTCAGTTCGAAATAGTGGGTAGCGAACAGCGTGAAGCTGCGCGTGGCGTCAATCAGGTGCTTGGCGATCGCCCAGGCCAGCGCCAGACCATCGAAGGTCGAAGTGCCGCGGCCCACTTCATCCATCAGCACCAGCGAATTCTCGGTGGCGTTGTTGAGGATGGAGGCCGACTCCGTCATCTCCACCATGAAGGTGGAACGGCCACCGGCCAGATCGTCGGCCGCGCCGATACGCGTGAAGATGCGGTCGATCGGGCCGATCGTCGCGCTGGTGGCCGGCACGAAGCTGCCGACATACGCCAGCAGCGTGATCAGCGCCACCTGGCGCATGAAGGTCGATTTGCCGCCCATGTTGGGGCCGGTGATCAGCAGCAGCTTGCGTTCGGCGGTGAAGGCGCAGTCGTTGGCGATGAAGCGTTCGATCTGGTTTTCCACCACCGGGTGGCGGCCTTGCTCGATCACGATGGTCGGCTCGGTCACCAGCTGCGGCGCGCACCAGTTGTTGCGCGCGGCGTGGTCGGCCAGCGCCACCAATGTGTCGAGCTGGGCCAGCGCGTGGGCGATGGCCTGCAGCGTCACGATGTGCGGCGACAGGTCTTGCAGCAATTGTTCGTACAGGAATTTTTCGCGCGACAAGGCACGCTCCTGCGCCGAGAGGGCCTTGTCTTCGAAGGCCTTCAGTTCCGGCGTGATGTAGCGCTCGGCGTTCTTGAGCGTCTGGCGGCGGCGATAGTCGTCCGGCACCTTGTCGGTCTGGCCGTGCGTGACTTCGATGTAGAAGCCGTGCACCTTGTTGTATTCGACGCGCAGGTTGGCGATGCCGGTACGGGCGCGTTCGCGCGTTTCGAGATCGATCAGGAACTGGCCGGCGTTTTCCGACAGGCCGCGCAACTCGTCGAGGTCGGCGTCGAAGCCGCGTGCAATCACGCCGCCGTCGCGCACCATCGCGGCCGGTTCCAGCATGATCGAACGTTCCAGCAGGTCGAGGCATTCGGTCGGCGTCGCCAGCGCGTCGTGCAGATCCAGCAGCAAGGGCGCATCGGCGTCGCGGCTGCACATCGCCACGTAATTGCGCAGCGAACCGAGTTGTTGCAAGCCGCCGCGCAGGCCTGCCAGGTCGCGCGGACGCGCCGACAGCAGCGCGATGCGGGTGGTGATGCGTTCGATGTCCGGCACCGCCGCCAGGGTTGCCGACAAACCGGAGCAAGCGTCGGTACGCATCAGCGCGTTGATCGCGGCGTGGCGCGCACGGGCCACTTTCTGATCGCGGCGCGCATGATGCAGCCAGTGGCGCAGCAGGCGCGAACCCATCGCCGTGCGGCAATGGTCGAGCAGCGAGAACAGTGTCGGCGCCAGCGCGCTGGCGTCTTGCGCACGGATGGTTTCGGTCAGTTCCAGGTTGCGGCGGGTGGAGGCGTCGAGGCCGATGAATTCGTTTTCCGATTCCACGGTCAGCGCGCGCACATGCTGCAAGCCCTTGCCCTGGGTCGACTGCGCATAGCGCAGCAGCGCGCCACCGGCGCCGATCGCGGCGCTCATGCCTTCCGCACCGAAGCCGTTCAACGTAGCTACCGACAATTGATCGAGCAAAGCCTTCTGGCCGCTCGGCTGGTCGAAATGCCAGTCCGGCACCGTGGTCGGCTTGCCGCTGAGGATGTGCGAATAGGCGGCTTCCTCACTGTCGCCGATCAGCGTTTCGGCCGGCGAGATGCGCTCCAGCTCCTGCTTCAGGCGCGCTTCCAGCACGGCCGGCTCGGCGCTGAATTCCATCAGTTTCAAGGCGCCGCTGGCCATCGACAGCCAGGCCAGGCCGACGGTGATGGTCTTGCGTTGCTTGCTGGCGGCGACGTTGACGGCCAGCAGCGGACGTTCGGATTTTTCGGGCAGCAGGTCGGAGTCGGTCAGCGTGCCGGGCGTGATCACGCGCACCACCTTGCGTTCGACCGGACCCTTGCTGGTGGCCGGGTCGCCGATCTGTTCGCAGATCGCCACCGATTCGCCCAGCTTGATCAGCTTGACCAGATACTGGTCGACGGAGTGGAAGGGAATCCCCGCCATCTTGATCGGCGAGCCGTTGGACGAGCCGCGCTGGGTCAGCGTGATGCCCATCAGGCGCGACGCTTTTTCGGCGTCGTCGAAGAACAGTTCGTAGAAGTCGCCCATGCGATAGAACACCAGCGTGGTCGGATACTCCGCCTTGATGCGCAGGTACTGGACCATCATGGGAGTGTGCTTCTCGCCGCCGGCGCTGCCGGGATCGGATTCAACGGTGGATTTCAAGTGTTTGGTCATTCAGTCAATTGCCGCCGCCGCTTCAAGGATTACACGAGAATGGCGTCGTCTTGCGAAGGTTTTCGGGAATTCTGGCGATCTGCCATTTTACCGCGTGCGGGGGCCGCCCACGAGGCTGAACTACATAGCCGAACTACAAGGCGGTGCCAGGACGGTTCTGTCGCGACTGCCAGTTGACAAACAATCAATGCGCCGGTTCCACGTCCGGTGGACGCAGCGAGATGAAAAAAGGGCGAACCGTTTGCACGGCCCGCCCCAAACTCCTCAAAAAATCAGATAGCCGTCTTAGCGCGTATGCACGCAAGCCCCCGCCGAATACGTCGCGGCAATCGCGCGGTCATCGGCCAGGATCGCCAGGGCAAACAGTTGTTCTTCCAGACTCTCCGTGGTGGCGCTGCGCCGTGCCAGCAGCGGCGTGCATTTCGGATCGAGCACGACGAAGTCGGCGTCGCAGCCGGCGGCAAAGTTGCCGATCTTGCCTTCCAGCTGCAAGGCGCGCGCACCGCCCAGCGTCGCCAGGTAGAACATGCGTTGCGCGGACAGGTGGGTGCCGGCCATGCGACCGACCTTGTACAGCTCGTTCATCGTTTGCAGCATCGAGAAGCTGGTGCCGCCGCCGACGTCGGTGGCTAAAGACACAGGCATGCGCAGCTTGTCGGCGTTGGCGAAGTCGAACAAACCACTGCCGAGGAACAGGTTGGAGGTCGGGCAGACGGTGGCCACCGATTGCGTCGCCGCCATGCGCGCGCGGTCCGCGTCGTCCAGCCAGATGCAGTGAGCATACAGCGCGCGCTCGCGCATCAGGCCGTACTGGTCGTAGACGTCGAGATAGCTGCGGGCGTCGGGGAACAGCTCCTTCACCCATTTCACTTCATCGGTGTTTTCGGCGACGTGGGTCTGGATGTAGGTGTCCGGATATTGCGTCGCGAGTTCGCCGGCCAGCTTCAGCTGTTGCGGTGTCGAGGTCGGCGCAAAGCGCACCGTGATGGCGTAGTGCTGGCGGCCCTTGTTGTGCCAGCGCTGGATCAGCTCTTCGCTCTCGCGCGCGCCGCTTTCGGCGGTGTCGCGCAGGAAGTCCGGCGCGTTGCGATCCATCAGGCACTTGCCGGCCACCATGCGCAGGTTCAGTTCGCTGCTGCGGCTGAAGAAGGCATCGACCGATTGCGGATGCACGGTGCAATACACGGCGGCCGTGGTGGTGCCGTTGCGCAGCAGTTCGGCCAGGAAGAAGTCGGCCACTTCACTGGCGTGTTCGCCGCTCTCGAAACGGCGTTCGGCCGGGAAGGTATAGGTATTCAGCCATGGCAACAGGCCCGGTGCGGGCGAGCCGATGATGTCGGTCTGCGGATAGTGAACGTGGGTGTCGATGAAGCCGGGCGTGATGATCTTGCCGCGATAGTCGAGCGGTACGCAGTCGGCGGGCAGGGTGGCGGACAGCTTGCCGTAATCGCCGGCGGCGACGATCTTGCCGTCGGCGACGATCAGCAGGCCGTCGCTGTGCCATTGCGTGGCGCGTTCGTCGAAGGCGGGATCGTTGCGGAAATGGAGCAGGCTGGCGCGATAGGCTTGCACGTGGGAAGTCATGGGTAATCCTTAATCTGGCTATTCGGCTGCGTGCTGCGCGTGACGTGAAGGCGCAACTGCGAACAACCGAATGATACTGGTATGAGATGGTGTGCTGGAACAGATGCTGCGGAGGCGACGGTCCGGTTGTCCTTAGCTCCGGCCGTCCAGCATGTGCGTGGGCGGTCTCGCCTTGAATGTGTCGGTCCGGTCAGACTGCGACGGCTGCTGCGCTTTCACCACCCTCAGCGCCTGCAGCTCCCATAATTGCAGCAACTGCGCCACCACCGCCAGCGCGATGCTGGCGGGTTCCTTGCCGTAGATGCCCGGAATGCCGATCGGGCAGGTCATCTTGTTCAGTTGTTCCTGCGTGATGCCGCGATCGAGCAGACGATGCTCGAATTGCTTGCGCTTGGTCTGCGAACCGATCAGGCCATACCAGCCGATGTCGGCGCGCTTGAGGATACGTTCGCTCAGCTGCTGGTCCAGCGCGTGGCTGTGCGTCATCACGAGGAAGTAGGCGCCCGGCTCGGCCATGTCCACCACGGCGTTCGGTACGTCGGTGGCTTCCACCGTGACCTGCATCGGCAGGTCGGCCGGGAACATGTCTTCGCGTTCATCGACCCACAGCACGCGGCAGGGCAACGTCGCCAGCACGCGCACGATGGCCGTGCCGACATGACCAGCGCCGAACAGCACCACTTGCGGCTGATGCGCGCGGCAGCGGTCGAGCAGCCAGCGGCGGCCGTAGCGGTCTTGCGTGACATGGGTGTTGCCGGCATGACGGAATTGTTCAGCGTCCAGTCCGTTGTCGGGCGCGCTGAGGTCGCAGGCTTCGCCTTCCAGTTCGTACAGCAGCGTCGGATCGTCCGATTCCAGCGCGACTGCGCGCCAGACGTCGACACCGTTGCGCCAGTGCTGTTCGAGTTCGATCAGCATCGACCCTGCACGGGTATCGACGTGCGGCTCAATACGTTCAAACGCCAGGAACACCACGCCGCCGCAGCATTGGCCGAGGCTCGGTCCCAGTGCGATGCGTTCGAATTTGCGGATGCCGGCAAACACCGTCGCATCCGCCGCCAACATGTCGCGCGCGATCTGCGCTGCGCGCCATTCCAGATGACCGCCGCCGATGGTGTCGTACTGGCCGTCGGCCGTAAACACCATGCGCGCACCCGCCTCGCGCGGCGTCGACCCCTGGATGGTCGCCACCGTGACCAGCACTGCCGGGATGGCGATGCTGTGCAAGTCCTTGAGTGCGGCAAGCCAGTTGGTCATGAATTCCCCTGTGAAGTTGACAATGCGTACTACTGAGTGATCTGTGCAGCCTTCACCGCATCAATCGCATCCAGAATCGCCTCGCTGGTCGCTGGCGCGCGCAGCGGCGGATTGACGCGATGTTCACCCACCGCCGACACCGCATCGCGGATCGCCAGGAACACCGAGAACGGCAGCAGCAGCGGCGGCTCGCCGGTGGCCTTGGAGCGGTGGATGGTATCCGAGACATTGCTGTTCTTGAACAACTGCGTGCGGAAGTCTGTGGGGCAATCCGACACCGCCGGAATCTTGTACGTCGACGGCGCATGCGTCATTAGCTTGCCGTCCTTGTTCCACCACAGCTCTTCCGTGGTCAGCCAGCCCATGCCCTGGATGAAACCACCTTCGACCTGGCCGATGTCGATGGCCGGGTTCAGGCTTTCGCCGGCGTCATAGAGAGAGTCCGCACGGATCAGGCGCCATTCACCGGTCAGCGTGTCGATCACGACCTCGGCTACCGCCGCGCCATAGGCGAAGTAAAAGAACGGATGGCCGTTCATGGTCTTGGAATTCCAGTGCACCTTCGGCGTCGAGTAGAAACCGTCCGACCACAATTGCACGCGCTTGAGGTAAGCCTGCATCACCAGTTCTTCAAAGGCCACCGATTGCGCGCCGGTCGAGACCATGCCGTCGGCGAAGCGCACTTCGCTGACGTCGGCGTTGAAGCGTTCCGCTGCGACCTGCGCCAGTCGCGCGCGGATCTGCAAGGCCGCATCCTGCGCCGCCTTGCCGTTCAGGTCGCTGCCGGTCGAGGCGGCGGTAGCCGAGGTGTTGGCGATCTTGCTGGTGTCGGTGGCGGTGCAGCGTACCTGCTCCAGCGGCAGGCCGAGTGCGTTGGCCACGACTTGCGCAACCTTGGTGTTGAGGCCCTGGCCCATTTCCGTGCCGCCGTGATTGACCAGCACCGAACCGTCGGTATAGACGTGCACCAGCGAGCCGGCCTGGTTCAGATGCGGCACGTTGAACGAGATGCCGAACTTGACCGGCGTCAGCGCCAGGCCGCGTTTGAGGATGGTGTTCTCGGCATTGAAGGCCTGGATGGCCTCGCGGCGTTCCTGGTACTCGCTGGTGCGCTCCAGTTCGCTGACCAGCGCGGCGATCACGTTGTCTTCCACCTTCTGGCCGTAGTGCGTGGTGTTGCGCGCATCCGGACCGTCGGCGTCGCTGCTGCCGTAGAAGTTGGCGCGGCGCACTTCCAGCGCATCCTTGCCGAGATTGCGGGCGATTTCGTCGACGATGTATTCGATGGCGATGGCGCCTTGCGGGCCGCCGAAGCCGCGGAAGGCGGTATTCGATTGCGTGTTGGTCTTGCCGCACATGGCATGGATTTCCACGTCCGACAGATAGTAGGCATTGTCGAAGTGGCATACCGCGCGCGTGGCGACCGGACCCGACAAGTCGGCCGAGAAGCCGGCGCGCGAGACCATGTCGATCTTGGCGGCGACGATGCGGCCGTTGTCGTCGTAGCCGATTTCATAGTCGTAGGCGAAGCAATGGCGCTTGCCTGTCACGATCATGTCGTCGTCGCGATCGGCGCGCAGCTTGATCGGACGGCGCAGGCGCACCGCAGCCACGGCAGCGGCGCAAGCCCACAAGGCCGATTGCGATTCCTTGCCGCCGAAGCCGCCGCCCATGCGACGGCATTCGACCAGCACGTCATGCGAAGCGACATGCAGCACTTCGGCAATGTGATGCTGCATTTCGCTCGGATGCTGGGTCGAGCAATACACGTGCATGCCGCGGCCTTCTTTGGGGATGGCGTACGAGATCTGGCCTTCCAGGTAAAACTGTTCCTGGCCGCCGACGTCGAACTTGCCCGTGAGCTTGTGCGGCGCCGTGTTGAAGGCTTCCGACGGATTGCCGCGGGTCAGGTGCATCGGCGGCAGCACATAGGATTCGGCTGCATGCGCGGCGCGCGGCGTCAGCACGGCCGGCAGTTCTTCGTAGTCGATCACGGCCTGGCGCGCAGCGCGGCGGGCGTTGTCGTGGCTATCGGCAATGACCACGAAGATCGGTTGGCCGACGTACTGCACCAGGTCTTCCGCCAGCACGGGATCATCCTTGATGATGGCGCCGCATTGGTTTTCGCCGGGAATGTCGGCGGCAGTGTAGACCGCGACCACGCCCACCGAGGCTTTTACCTTGCTCAGATCGATAGCACGCAATTTTGCATGCGCCTTGCTCGACAGGCCGAGCGCGGCATGCAGCGTGCCTTGCAGCTCGACGATGTCGTCGGTGTAAGTGGCTTCGCCGGTCACGTGCAGGATGGCGGACTCGTGCGGATGCGGTTTGCCGACCTCGGTCCAAGGTGCCTTGGAGGATTTGATAGACATGAATTCTTCAGTTTGCTTGTTCATTGCGTTTCCTTCCTAAGCAATCCGGGTAACTGGAACAATCGGAATCGCTTTTTTACCGTGCACAAACGCGCTCACGGAGGCAGCCGGCAACGGCGCGTCGGCGCGCGTCTCCAGCCAGTAGCGGTACAAGAGGTTTTGTGCGGTTCTCATACGATACGCCGAAGACGCGCGCATGTCAGAAAGCGGTGCGTAATCTTGCGCCAGCGCAAGCATTGCTGCTTTGACATTGGCCTCGTTCCACTCCTTGCCGTTGAGCGCGGCCTCGGCCTGCGCGGCGCGCTTGGGGGTGGCCGCCATGCCGCCGTAAGCCATACGGGCGTCGATCACCTTGCCGCCTTCAAGGCGGAACGCAAACGCGGCGCATACCGCCGAGATGTCCTGGTCGAAACGCTTGGTCAGCTTGTACACGCGGAAGGCGATGTCCTTGCGCGGCAACGGCACGCGCACGGCCTGGACGAACTCATTGGGCAGGATCGCCGACTTCTGGTACGCGATATAAAAATCTTCCAGCGGCATGACACGTTGACCGTCGACGCCGTACAGCACGATCTCGGTGCCGAGCGCGATCAGCCAGGGCATCGAGTCGCCGATCGGCGAGCCGTTGGCGACGTTGCCCCCGAGCGTGCCGGCGTTGCGCACCGGCAGCGAGGCGAAGCGTTGCCACATTTCGGACAGCTCATCCGGATATTGTTCGGTCAAGGCTGCGTAGGCTTTTTCCAGCGTGACGCCGGCGCCGATTTCCAGCCAGCCGTCCTCGTCCTGCTGGACGATGTGGCGGAGTTCTTCCACCTGGCCGATGTAGATGATGTCGCCCAGATCGCGCATGTGCTTGGTCACCCACAGGCCGACGTCGGTCGAGCCGGCCAGGATGCGCGCCTTCGGCAAGTCGTTGCGCAATGTCGCCAGTTGCGCCAGCGTGCGCGGCGCGTGGAAGGTCTGGCCGGCATGCGTGACGCTCAACGGTTCATCGCGCCGGATCGCGCGCAGGGCGTCGATCACCGGTGCGCGGTCGAAGCTCACCTTCGGCAATTCGCCCATGCGGCGCGCGGCGTCGATGATCGGACGATAGCCGGTGCAGCGGCACAGGTTGCCGGACAGGGCGTCGTCGATTTCCCGCGTAGTCGGTGTGACGCTGTCCTGTTCATGCTTGAGATACAGGCCCCACAGCGACATCACGAAGCCCGGTGTGCAGAAGCCGCATTGGGAGCCGTGGCATTCCACCATCGCCTGCTGGGCAGGGTGCAGGCAGCCGTCGCGCTGCTTCAGGTCTTCCACGGTGAACAGCGCCTTGCCGTCCAGCGTCGGCACGAACTGGATGCAGGAGTTGACCGTTTTCAGTTCCAGCTCGTTGCCGCGCAGCTCGCCCACGACCACCGTGCAGGCGCCGCAATCGCCTTCCGCGCAACCCTCTTTGGTGCCGGTGCAATGCAGGTCTTCGCGCAAATGCTGCAAAACGGTGCGTGTATTGGGCAGTCCATCGATTTGATGGGTCTCGCCGCGGAAATAGAAGCGAATCGGTTCGGACATGGTGTGCTTTGCTATATAAAAATGGCTATCGAAGAAACAGTGAATCAAGATCTGTGCCGGGACCTTTTAGAGAGAAAACCTATTTGCCGCAGCCGATTGTTGCGGCAGATTGTTGGGGTGGTTCGCTCTCTGGAAAATCCTTCTGTCTTGCTGCCGGCGTCCCCCGAAGAGCGACGCCGGCATTCCGTCAGTTCATGCTGCAGGCAATCAACCGCCCAGGTAAATCATCTTGAACAGGAAGATCGCCGCGATCACCCAGATCACCGCCGACACGTCCTTGACGCGACCGGTCAGCAGCTTCAGCGCGGCGTAGCTGATAAAGCCCAGCGCCAGGCCGTTGGCGATCGAATAGGTGAACGGCATGACCAGTGCGGTGATCACGGCCGGCACGCACTCGGTGGTGTCGTTCCAGTCGATGTCGGCCAGTTCGCGCAGCATCAGGCACGCCACGAAGAACAGCGCCGGCGCCGTTGCATAGGCCGGCACTACGCCCGCCAGCGGCGCAATGAACAGCGCCAGCAGGAACAGCGCGGCAACCGCCACCGCCGTCAGACCGGTGCGTCCGCCCGCTTGTACGCCGGCCGCACTTTCAATATAGGCAGTGGTGCTCGAAGTGCCAAGCAGCGAACCGGCGACGATCGCACCGCTGTCAGCCAGCAAGGCCTTGTTGATACGCTCGATCTTGCCGTTCTTGACCAGTCCGGCGCGTTGCGCCACGCCCATCAGCGTGCCGGTGGCGTCGAACAATTCCACCAGGAAGAACACCAGCACCACGTTCAGCAGGCCCATCGAAATCGCGCCCTTGAGATCGAGCTGGAACAGCGTCGGCGAGATCGATGGCGGCATGGAGAACACGCCGTTGAAATGATTGCCGCCGAAGATGAAGCTCAGCACTGTCACGCTCAGGATGCCGATCAGCAGCGCGCCGCGGATCTTCAGCTGGTCCAGCGCGACGATCACCAGGAAGCCGATGATGGCTAGTACCGGCGCGACCTGATGCAAGTCACCCATGGTGACGAAGGTGGCAGGGCTGGCAGCGACGATGCCGGCGTTTTTGAGCGAGATCAGCGCGAGGAACAGTCCTATCCCCGCCGGTATCGCCGTGCGCAGTGAATGCGGAATCGCGTTGATGATCAGCTCGCGGATGCGGAACAGGCTCACCAGCAGGAACAGGCAGCCCGAGATGAACACAGCGCCCAGCGCAGCCTGCCACGGGAAGCCCATGCCCTTGACCACGGCGTAGGCGAAGTACGCGTTGAGACCCATGCCCGGCGCCAGGCCGATCGGGTAATTGGCATACAGGCCCATGATCAGGGTGCCGATGGCCGCCGCCACGCAGGTGGCAACGAAGACGGAATCCTTCGGCATGCCCGCATCCCCGAGTATGGATGGGTTGACGAAAATGATGTAGGCCATCGTCAGGAAGGTCGTGAGACCGGCCAGCAGCTCGGTACGGACGGTCGTGCCGTTGTCGCTGAGTTTGAAAAACTTGTCCAGAAAAGTCATGAGAATTGTCTCCGTTTACGCAGTGATTACAGTGCGCGATTCTTTTTTATACGCCAGAAAACTTGCAGATTTCTCAGGTCCGCAAAAAATGGGCGTTCTGATTTGTATCTTGTGTTGCGCCGCTTTCATTTCCACGCTCCAAGCACGTAAACCGGCTTCAAGCAGATTGATTGCAGCGTATGTAATGTCGTTGAAATATTTGGTGAAAAAGTAACGCATGGGGAATATCAACTATAAGGCTATGGGTATATGGCTATGCGGAAATCGAATATTGTCTGTCTGGCATCATGCCGACGGTGACCATTCCACTTCCGAAAGTATGGAATTAAGGCGATTCAGGATCGGGTCCAGTAATCCGGCTGCGAATACACCTCCTTCAGGTAATCGATGAAAAAGCGCGTCTTCGCCGGCAGATGCCGTTGTTGCGGGTAGACGGCCATGATGTCGTAATGGGGCAGGGCGTATTCGTCCAGCACCGTGATCAGCTCGCCCGAGGCCAGTTGCGACTGGATTTCCCAGGTCGAGCGCCACGCCAGCCCAAGTCCTTCGCTGGCCCAACGGTGCAGCAGCTCGCCGTCGTTGCAATCCAGGTTGCCCTGTGCGCGGATGATCACCGGCTTGCCGTTCTGCTGGAAATACCAGCCGCGCTGCTGCCCGCCCTGCAGGTTGAAGGCGAGGCAATTGTGTTGCGCCAGATCGTCGAGCGTCTTGGGAATGCCGTTGCGGTGCAGGTACTCCGGCGCGGCGCACACCACGCGGCGGTTGCTGGCCAGCTTGACCGCCACAAAGCTGGGCTCGATCGCGCCGCCGATGCGGATGCCCAGGTCGTAGCCTTCCCGCACCAGGTCCACCACGCGGTCGGTCAGGTTGAACGAGATCTGCACCTCCGGATGATTGGCCAGGAAAGCCGGCGCATGCGGCGCCACATGCAGCCGTCCATACGCCGCCGGCGTGGAGACGACCAGATGGCCGGTGGCCTTGTGGCGGCCTTCGGCGATGCTCTTTTCCGCCACCTCGATATCGCCCAGCAGTTTGCGGCAATGGTCGAGGAAGACGCTGCCTTGTTCCGTCAGCGTCAGATGCCGCGTGGTGCGATGCATGAGCTTGGTGCCGAGGCGCTTTTCGAGCGCGTCGATGCGCCGCCCAAGCATGACCGGGGTGATGTTTTCTTCCAGCGCGGCGGCGGCCAGGCTGCCTTTTTCGACCACGGACACGAACGCTTCGATCTGTTTGAGTTTGTCCATAAATCCTCCTTATTCAATACTTTTACTATGTTTCCATATTTTTAGTACGGAATAAACAGATATTTACTGGTCTTATCAAACAATATTGTTGGTTATAGGATGCATCTCATCGGTCGAGGGGCATCGTCGTTGCTTCCGGCATATCCATAACTCAGGAGGCAACATGGCAAAGATGAAGGCAGTAGACGCAGCGGTATATGTGCTGGAAAAAGAGGGCTGCCTGCAAGCCTTCGGCGTGCCCGGCGCAGCGATCAATCCATTCTACTCGGCGCTGAAACGCCATGGCGGCATCAAGCACGTTCTGGCGCGCCACGTCGAAGGCGCATCGCACATGGCCGAGGGCTACACCCGCGCCAAGGCCGGCAATATCGGTATCTGCATCGGCACCTCCGGTCCGGCCGGCACCGACATGATCACCGGCCTGTATTCCGCCCAAGCCGATTCGATTCCCATCCTGTGCATCACCGGCCAGGCGCCGCGTGCACGTTTGTATAAAGAAGACTTCCAGGCCGTCGATATCGAATCGATCGCCAAGCCGGTCACCAAGTGGGCCGTCACCGTGCGCGAACCGGCGCTGGTGCCGCGCGTGTTCCAGCAGGCCTTCCACCTGATGCGCTCGGGCCGTCCCGGCCCGGTGCTGATCGACTTGCCGTTCGACGTACAAATGGCCGAGATCGAATTCGACCCTGACACCTACGAGCCGCTGCCGGTTTACCGTCCGTCTGCCACCCGCGCCCAGATCGAAAAAGCGCTGACCATGCTGAATCAGTCCGAGCGTCCGTTGCTGACCATCGGCGGCGGCGTGGTCAATGCCGACGCGGCCGAACTGGCGGTCGAGTTCGCCGAACTCACCGGTGTGCCGGTCATCCCGACCCTGATGGCCTGGGGCGCGATCCCCGACGATCACCCGCAAATGGCCGGCATGGTCGGTCTGCAAACCAGCCACCGCTACGGCAACGCCACCATGCTGGCGTCCGACTTCGTGCTCGGTATCGGCAACCGCTGGGCCAATCGCCACACCGGCTCCATCGAAGTTTTCACCAAGGACCGTACCTTCGTCCACGTCGACATCGAACCGACCCAGATCGGCCGCGTGTTCGGTCCGGACTACGGCATCGTCTCCGACGCCAAGGCCGCGTTGAAGCTGTTCATCGAAGTCGCCAAAGAACTGAAAGCCGCCGGCAAGCTGCCCGACCGTTCGGCATGGCTGGCTGACTGCCAGGAGCGCAAGCGCACCCTGCATCGCCGCACCCACTTCGACGAAGTGCCGATCAAGCCGCAACGCGTCTATGAAGAAATGAACCGCGCCTTCGGTCGCGACACCTGCTACGTCAGCACCATCGGCCTGTCGCAGATCGCCGCGGCGCAATTCCTGCACGTCTACAAGGATCGCCACTGGATCAACTGCGGCCAGGCCGGTCCGCTGGGCTGGACGATTTCGGCCGCGCTGGGCGTGTGCGCCGCCGATCCGCAACGCAAGGTGGTGGCGATCTCGGGCGACTACGACTTCCAGTTCATGATCGAAGAACTCGCCGTCGGCGCGCAGTTCAACCTGCCATACCTGCACGTGGTGGTGAACAACTCCTACCTTGGCCTGATCCGCCAGGCGCAACGCGGCTTCGAGATGGACTACTGCGTACAGCTGGCGTTCGAGAACATCAACGCGCCAGAACTCAATGGCTACGGCGTCGACCACGTCGCCGTGGTGGAAGGCCTGGGCTGCAAGGCGATCCGCGTCACCAACCCGAACGAAATCCAGGACGCCTTCGCCGTCGCGCAGCGCTGGATGGCCGAGTACCGCGTGCCAGTGGTGGTGGAAATCATCCTCGAACGTGTCACCAATATCGCGATGGGCACCGAGATCAACGCCATCAACGAGTTCGAAGAGCTGGCCACCAAGCGCGAACATGCGCCGACGGCAATCAGCCTGCTGGACTGATCAGGAAGATTAGGAAGATCAGAGGAGACAGCGACGGGCGGACAACTACATCAGCTTGCCGGCACATGCCCCCATGTGCCGAGCGGGCGACCGCCATCGCACATTGTTGTACGCCACCGCGTCCAGGTATTTGCCGGGACCGCGGTGTCGGTTTTAACCCCGGCCTGAACCGGCAAGCGCCACGACTACCAAGGACACCCAGACATGACCAAACTCGCCGCCAACCTGACCATGCTCTTCACCGAGCTGCCGTTCATCGAGCGTTTCCGCGCTGCTGCGCAAGCCAACTTCAAGGCCGTGGAATTCCTGTTCCCGTACGCCTTCGAACCGGCGCAGATCGCCGAACAATTGCGCAAGAACGAGCTGGAACTGGTCCTGCACAATCTGCCCGCAGGCAACTGGGAAGCCGGCGAGCGCGGCATCGCTTGTCATCCGGATCGCGTCAGTGAATTCCGCCAGGGCGTCGACGAAGCGATCCGCTACGCGAAAATCCTCGGCGTCAGGCAACTGAACTGCCTGGTCGGCATCCAGCCGCAAGGCGTCAGCGCCGCCGCCGCGCGCGAGACGCTGGTCGCCAATCTGAAGTTCGCTGCCGACAAGCTGCAAGGCGAAGGTATCGCCTTGCTGATCGAACCGATCAACTATTTCGACATCCCCGGCTTTTTCCTCAACACCACGAAGCAGGCGGCTGAACTGATCGCCGCTACCGGTTCCAACAACCTGTTCATCCAGTACGACATCTATCACATGCAGCGCATGGAAGGCGAACTGGCCAACACCATCAAGGCCAATCTCTCGCTGATCCGCCACGTGCAACTGGCAGACAACCCTGGCCGCTTCGAGCCCGGTACGGGCGAGATCAACTACCGCTTCCTGTTCAGCTACCTGGACGAGATCGGCTATCAGGGCTGGATCGGTTGCGAGTACAAGCCCAAGGCCGGCTCGGTTGAGGGCCTTGGCTGGCGCGCTGCGCACGGTCTTTGATCGTCGTTTGAAACGCATTCATTTATTCATCTCAGAGGAGACACATCATGGCAAAAGTCGGATTCATCGGATTGGGCATCATGGGTTCGCCCATGGCGGAAAACCTGCAAAAGGGCGGTCACAAGCTCTACCTGCATGACCAGAAAAATCCACCCGCAGCGCTGATCGAAGGCGGCGCCACCGTCTGCACATCGGGCGCAGAAGTCGCCAAGCGCGCGGACATCATCATCGTGATGGTGCCGGACACCCCGCACGTGGAAGCGGTGCTGTTCAGCAAAGGCGGCGTCGCCGAAGGTCTTTCCGCCGGCAAGATCGTGGTCGACATGAGCTCGATCTCGCCGATCGCGACCAAGGGCTTCGCGCAAAAGATCAATGCACTCGGTTGCGAATACCTGGACGCGCCGGTCTCCGGCGGCGAAGTCGGCGCCAAGGCGGCGTCGCTGACCATCATGGTCGGCGGCAACGAGTCGGCGTTCAACGACGTCAAGCCGCTGTTCGAACTGATGGGCAAGAACATCACGCTGGTCGGCGGCAACGGCGACGGTCAGACCACCAAGGTGGCGAACCAGATCATTGTTGCATTGAATATTCAGGCAGTGGCTGAGGCGTTGTTGTTTGCTTCCAAGGCGGGTGCGGATCCTGCGCGGGTGCGGCAGGCGTTGATGGGCGGGTTTGCTTCGTCGCGTATTTTAGAGGTGCATGGCGAGCGGATGGTGAAGCGGACTTTCAATCCCGGGTTCCGGATTGAACTGCATCAGAAGGATTTGAATCTGGCGTTGCAAGGGGCGAAGGCTTTGGGTGTCAGCTTGCCTAATACCGCTGCTACTCAGGAGTTGATGAATGCTTGTGCGGCTAATGGGATGAGCGGGTTGGATCACTCGGCGTTGTGCCGGGCGATTGAGTTGATGTCGAATCATGAGATTGCCAAGGGCTGATCGGGTTTTCTGTTTCGACTTGCCGGCTGGTTGCTGAATGTTTTCTTTCTTCGGACGACCGTGGTTGCCGGGGGCGGCCCGGCAGCCGCTCACTTTCTTTGCTTCGCCAAAGAAAGTAAGCAAAGA
Source organism: Herbaspirillum sp. NPDC101397 (assembly GCF_044767325.1). Classification (NCBI taxonomy): domain Bacteria; kingdom Pseudomonadati; phylum Pseudomonadota; class Betaproteobacteria; order Burkholderiales; family Oxalobacteraceae; genus Herbaspirillum; species Herbaspirillum sp. NPDC101397. The sequence continues at coordinate 383,690 of NZ_JBIWNS010000002.1, read as the reverse complement.
AAGGGTTGGAGCACTGCTCCAACGCAACGATTCGCCGCCCCGCTGCGCGGGGTGCCCGTTGGCGCCGCACTCAAATCGGGAAGGGAAACAAACTCGCTGCGCTCAGACAAGTTTCCCTTCTTTATCCGATTTGAGCACGTCATCAACGGCGACTCATAAGCGGAATTCTTCTTCGGCTCGCTTCGCATTGCCTTGGGTTACTCGCCTGCGGCATCGTGATTCTCATTCTTTCGTCTTTTTAGAGCGATAGTGAAGAACTGCGGCCGTCACATGATCTCTGTCCCCTGGCGATGCGAAGCGAGCCAGTCTGGAAGTCCGCTTGCGAGTAGCCGGTGGCGGCAGGTGCAAATCGGATAAAGAGGGGAAATTTGTCTGAGCGCAGCGAGTTTATTTCCCCTCCCGATTTGTGCCTGCCGACGCCGGGAACCCCCGAAGGGGGCTGCGAACCGCGGTCGCCTTTCTTTGCTTACTTTCTTTGGCGAAGCAAAGAAAGTGAGTAGCAGCCGGGCTACCCCCGGCAGGGTTGTCCGAAGCAAGAAAAGTATCTGCAACAACAAATATCAAGTCGGAACAAAAGGACCAAAACAATGCAATCGCCTCGCCAATTCCTCCTCGACCTCTACACCGCCGCCGTCTCCGCAGTAAGCGCAGAAAAATCCCTCCCATCCTTCCTGCCCGAACCGCCAAAAACTGGTCGCACCATCGTCATAGGCGCAGGCAAAGGCGCAGCAGCCATGGCCAAAACAGTAGAACAGCACTGGCCCGGCAAGCTATCCGGATTGGTGGTCACGCGATACGGCCACGGCGCCGACTGCCGACAAATCGAAGTCGTCGAAGCCTCCCACCCCGTCCCCGACGAAGCCGGCAGAAAAGCCGCCTCCCGCATGCTCGAGATGGTCAACGGCCTCACCAAGGATGACCTCGTCCTCTGCCTGATCTCCGGCGGCGGCTCCGCCTTGCTTGCCTTGCCAGCAGAAGGCATCACCCTCGAACAAAAGCAGGCCATCAACAAAGCCCTGCTCAAAAGCGGCGCCAACATCTTCGAAATGAACTGCGTCCGCAAACACCTCTCCGCCATCAAAGGCGGCCGCCTCGCCCTGGCCTGCGCGCCCGCCCGCGTGGTGACGCTGATGATCTCCGACATTCCCGGCGACGATCCCGGCATCATCGCCAGCGGTCCGACACTGCCCGACGCCACCACCTGCGCCGAGGCACTCGCGGTGCTGCGCAAATACAAGATCGACATCCCACCATCGGTGCAAGCGCACCTCGAATCCGGCATCGGCGAAACCCCCAAGCCCGGTGATGAACGCCTGAAAGCAAATGAACACCACGTGATTGCCACCGCCCAGCAAGCCCTGCAGGCAGCGGCAACCGCCGCACGCGCCGCCGGCGTCACGCCCTACATCCTGTCCGACGACATGGAAGGCGAAGCGCGCGACATCGGCCTGGCACATGCGGCGATTGCAAAACAGATCGCCCACTACGACCAGCCGTTCAAGAAACCCTGCGTGCTGATCTCCGGCGGCGAAACTACCGTCACCGTGCGCGGCACTGGTCGCGGCGGACGCAATGCGGAATTCCTGCTCAGCCTTGCCAATGCACTGAACGGCGCACCCGGCATGCATGCGATCGCCTGCGACACCGACGGCATCGACGGCTCCGAAGACAACGCGGGGGCCATCTATCAACCCGACTCGATGAAGCGCGCCGAAGAGCTCGGCCTCAATCCGAAAGCGCTGCTGGAGAACAACGACGGCTACGGTTTCTTCAGCGCGCTCGGCGACCTCGTCGTCAGCGGCCCGACCAGAACCAACGTCAACGATTTCCGCGCCATCCTGATCCTGTAAAAATTTCGTCGTCCCGGCGCACGCCGCCCATACCAACAACACCAAGGAGACCGTCCATGCGACGTCAACGCCAGGCAAAAATCGTAGCCACACTCGGCCCCGCCAGCGCCACCAAAGAGATGATCAAGGCGCTGTTCGAAGCCGGAGCCGATGTGTTCCGCTTCAACTTTAGCCACGGCACCCACGCCGACCATCACGCGCGTTTCGAGATCGTGCGCGCCGTCGAGCGTGAAGTCGGCCGCCCGATCGCCATCCTCGCCGACCTGCAAGGCCCCAAGCTGCGCGTCGGCCAATTCGCCGACGGCAAGGTCCAGCTGGAAGCAGGGCAGGAGTTCATCCTCGACCGCGACACCACGCCCGGTGACAACACCCGCGTCTGCCTGCCGCATGCAGAATTGTTCGAAGTCATCGCCGCCGGCCAGTCGCTGCTGCTCGACGACGGCAAGCTGCGCCTGCAGGTGCTCGACAGCGACGGCCAACGCATCCGCACCAGGGTCATCAATGGCGGCGCCTTGTCCGACCGCAAGGGCGTCAACGTGCCCGACGCCGTGTTGCCGATTCCCGCATTGACTGAAAAAGACAAACGCGACCTGGCCTTCGCACTGGAACTCGGCGTCGACTGGATCGCGCTGTCCTTCGTCCAGCGTCCCGAAGACGTGCACGAAGCGCGCGCCCTGATCAACGGCCGCGCCGCCGTCCTGTCCAAACTGGAAAAGCCCGCGGCACTCGACCGCCTCGATGAAATCGTCCAGGCCTCCGACGCCATCATGGTGGCGCGCGGCGACCTTGGCGTCGAGCTGCCGCCCGAGCGCGTGCCCGGCACGCAAAAGCGCATCCTGCGCGTCTGCCGCCAGCACGGCCGGCCCATCGTCATCGCCACCCAGATGCTAGAGTCGATGATCACGAGTCCCGTGCCGACCCGCGCCGAAGTCTCCGACGTCGCCAGCGCCATCTACGACGGTTCCGACGCCGTCATGCTGTCGGCCGAATCAGCTAACGGCAGCTACCCGCTGCAAGCCGTCGCCATGATGGACCGCGTCATCAGCGAAGTCGAACGCGACCCGCTCTACCGCAACATGCTCGACGCCCAGCAAGAGACGCCGGAGTCCAACAGCTCCGACGCGATCTGCTCCGCCTTGCGCGACGTCACCCGCATCGTCGGCGCCACCGCCACCGTGACCTACACCAGCTCCGGCCACACCAGCCTGCGCGCCGCCCGCGAACGCCCGATGGCGCCGATCCTGAGCATCACGCCGAAGATTTCGACCGCGCGCAAGCTGGCCTTGGTGTGGGGCGTGCATTCAACGATCAGCGACCAGATCCACAACGAAAGCGAAATGGTCAGCGCAGCATGCCAGACGGCATTGAAGGAAGGATTTGCGAAGAAGGGCGATCAGATCGCCATCACCGCCGGCATGCCGTTTGGGCAGCCGGGGAGTACTAATTTGTTGAGGTTGGCGGAGGTGTGGGGATAGTCAGGACGTCAATATAAATGACGATGGTCATTTATCGTTTGTAAATTTCCCATCCGTCGTCAGTCCAGCGTAGAAGTTGCATGGAAAGAGGCTTGGTGGAGCTACTCGCAACGCGTCCTCCCAAGGTTCGTAATGCGTCAGCAGTGCCCGGAAGAGATCCATCGCCATAAAGCAGTGCATTTGGGGTTGGCGCGATGACAATCAATTGATTGTGCATGCTTGCAGCCAGATTTTTCCAGTCCGAATGAAAAAAGAGTCGGCTTGACGCGTATTCTTCATCGCGGATTTGTCCCAGTGAGTTGGCGCTCGGAGTCAAGGAAACAGCTGTCAGAGGCTTAGTCGTGTCGCGAAGATTTTGCGCTGCTATTTTGAATAGATTTTCTTCGTCGACTCCCAATTCTTCAAGATCTTTGTCAATGACAAATCGAGTTGTCCTAGTGAAATCGACCACCGGTATGGCGACTAAGCCTGGTGCAACAGGACGTGTATAGATTTTTTGATTGCCGAAGCCTGGCTGCTTACGTAATTGTTCCAAATATTCTTCGGGACGAATGGCAATGCGGAGCATGGCTTGGGTTACAGGACGATTCCGCTCCTTGACGGTCTCGGCAATGCCTTTTGCGTACTGGCTCAGGCCGGCATCGCAATTGGATGCATTGCGTAGGCAGAAGGAGAACACGCGGTCAAGATACATGTTCCCGATGCTTTTTCCGCTGGCATCTTTGCCATCAAGTTCCAGATGCCCCACGACTTTAAAGTCGACATTAGGCAATTCTTTGTGCATTCGCTCTGCTGCCATTTGGGCGAACTCAACGGGCGTGAGCGGAAGTTGCTGTGAAACTGCAGCTTTCATACCAAAGTAAAGGAGAGCCAGCGTTGAGAATTGCAACAGGCGTTGAATTGTCATATTTTTCGTAGAGAATAATCGTGCCGAAATTTGTCAGCAGAACGAGGAATAGACAAGCCGACAGGCCATTCAGGCCTGCGGCGAGGTGATGCTGTAGGGAGAACTATTCTCTGCTTCCCGAGGTTGAATACTCTACATTGCATACGACGTCTTGCGGATCAAACGAGACGACAAGCAATTGCGTGTAGATGGTCGGCTTCAGGAAGCCAGACTTTACCTGCGTATATTGATAGACGAAAGCCTGTTCCGCAGGGCTTACCGTGAGAGGTGCAATGTAAGTGCCGCCGGGTTCTCCAAGCAAGGATTTTACTTCTGCCTTGGTGGTTTTTCCTTTTTCGATGGCGGTGACTTTATTGGAAGAAAAATCAGTACCGTCTACTTTGAAAGAACTACTGAAATTACTGCCGATCAAAATTCCCTTATGGAAGAAAAACGCTTGGGATCGGGCCGGAACAACGCCGAAATTTTGTGGTTGTCCGCCAACGGTTGCATAGGCATATGTCGACGATTGCACCATTTCATTGTTTTTTAATATCTCTCCCTTGCGATTAGGCACTCCCATTTTCTTCTGAATCTCGGCTTCTGTTGTAGTGCCCAGATTTAGGGTAGACAGGTCTTGCCTGACAAAATTTGTTCCGGCGCAGCCGGAGAGCAGAATCAATGGAGTGATGATGGCGAGCAGGCGTCGTTTGATGAAAGACATGTATCCCCCTTCTTAATTTCATCTATAGATTCTGGCCGGACGCTGCGTTGTCGAATCAAGTGGGCGTCGGCGCAGACATTTTTAATCAGATGCTGGCAGGATCAGTGATCTTCCCACCATTGCTGCGCGCCCTTTCTGTCAAACTCGGGCAAGATCGCCATTTGAATATCAGCAGATTGAAGGGCTGGAAATTTGCTTTTGAACTGACTTTCGTCTTTCGCCCATTGATCTGAAATCGCGACCTCAAACGTGCCACCCGAGGCGCCTGCCACCGCCTGATCGATCAGCGGAATCACAGGACCTGCGCGGAATTCGTTGTCCTTGCGTGCACGCACACTAGCGTCGACATGGCCGAGGTAATAGACGCCGGGAGCGCTGGAAATCAGCTTGGCGTGAATCGGTGCGAAATAGAATCCGTGAATCGGAAATCTGCTGCTCATGCAACTGAATCCCCGCACAACGTATTCACCTTTATCAAGTTCCATGCGGATCAGATAGGTACTGCCATCTACTGTGTCGGACTCAATTTTGCTCAGCTTGTCTGGTCTGAAATTGAGACGGTCGGCTGCGCTGGTGGCGCCGGATTTCTCGATCATGGTTGCAAGCATTTTCGGCTGGTGCGACGTGAAGTAGGTGTTCTTGATCGTTGCGGTCATCAGGAAGACAGTCTTGTCGGCTGCTACGGGCGTTGTCTGATCTTTGGAAAACGCCATGTCAACCGGAGTGGCACAGCCGGATAACAGAGCGACGACCATGAGAATGGCAAAGGAAAATAATCTGGAGAACACGGCAATACCTTTCTTTTTCTGATGAGGCAGTTGTGAGGAAGAGCAAAAGCAGATCTTTTGGTTCTTTTTGATGCTTGTTAATTCCGAATGAAGGACTGGTATTCAATGATCAATTGGCTTTTTACAGGACGTTACGGGAGAGCGAGCAAGGCTTTTCGCTGCTTTCCACTCAAGCTTCCCAAGGCCTTCTCATACGACCACCGCACCAGCTCTTTCAGATAATCCGCCGGCATGCTACGCACATCCACAATCGTCACCCAATGAAAGCGCGCCATATAGCGGGCCGGCTTGATGCCCGGCATGTCGGTCAGTTCGATGAAGCGATCGGGGCTGACGCGGAAGCTGAAGCGCCATTTTTCCGGATCGCTGGTTTTGAACCAGGCGAAGTTTTTTTCACCGACCGAGTACACCAGGATATTGGATGGCGGCAGCGCGAGGCGGGATGTTGCTGCGGGTAGGGCATCGCAGAATTTTCTTAGTTGAGATGTGTTCATGGGCGCCGATGAAAGTTGGGGTAGTTCTATTGCATGGCTCCTCCGTTTGCCAACAGGGGAGTTGTAGCCATACACGGCTACTTGCTTATTTGCTTTCGGCCAACTTGGTTTCCAGAACACCCTTCTTGCCTTCTTCTTCACTGACCAGATGCAGCTTGCTGCGCGCAGAGAGGATACCCAGTTTGACTTCCTGCCATACGTAGCTCAGCACGCCTGGCTTGGTTTCAATTTCAAGCGTATCTACATTCTCCGTCTTGGACGTGATCACATGTTTGCCAGGTGGAAGTTCTTTGTAAAAATAAGTTTTTGGCGCTGTCTGGCCGATTGCTTCGCCATCAATAGCTACATCCATGCGTATTGCAGTACCCAAGGCTTCGTTACGATAGATGTAGACGCCGGACTTGTCTTCCGGCGCTTTGAATGTTTTCAATGCGGCGTCTTTCTGTGGATCCCCCATTGGTACCGATGCACAGCCAACAAGGCTGCTTACGACGACGGCGCAGGCAAACAATTTCTTCATGAATCTTCCTTTTTAGTTGGTGAAACGTGGTGCTGAAAATGGAACGGTAAATATGTGAATCGTGAGGAGGTGAGCAATCTGCGCTAACTTTTTCTCACTCTCTTGCGCCAGATCTGGTAGTAGCAAAGCCATGGTGGAAACAGCATCAGATTGACGAGCAAGAATGTCTTCACAGTGTCTTCGCCGGGAGATATCGCGAGAGAAAGCGCGCGCAATTCGATCAACAGCAGCGGCCCGACAACAAAAAGTAAAAACCAGGTTTTCTTGACCCATCCTTTGTGTGAGTGGCTGATGCTGCTGATCGCACGCGCCTCGTCAATCCCGGCCTGAAACGGGTCATTGGGACGATAGATGTATGGTGGCGTTTCAAGCGGTTCAGGCGTCTCGGGCTTTTCTGCCGTGAGTTCGCGCGTGTCGGGCGTGAGGTTTATCGCTGTATTTGTCGTTGCGGAGATGCTGAGATATACCTCGCCGACTTTGATTTTCTTTGACATGACTAATGGTTTCCGAGACGGACCATGGCACAAGCGGTCGTCGCATTCAGACGCGAGAAAACGCACAGGTAGAAAATCGCTCGCAAGGCATGGCCGCGGCGGTAAAGTTTCAGAGATACCGGGAAGGATGGGGTGAGGGCGAGAGAAAAACGAGGTGAGTTTTTTCGACCTTGATATTTCCCCGTTACAAGCATGTAGATATTTTTTTGGTAGCTTGACAGCGAATTTGGCGCGTAACCAATTCGCTCATTTTTAGTGGAGAAATAGTAAATCAAAGTAAAGAAAAGTGGCATATAAAAAATAAAAAAACGGCGCCTGGAAGCGCCGTTTTTTCGTATCCCTGCAAATCATTGTCACTGCATTATTGTTTGTCAGCGATTCGTCAGGGGCAATGGTGAAATTCGATGCACAAGCTTGCTACCTTCAATCGTCTTTCAGAACTGTTCCCAGTCGTCGTCCTTGCCAGCCCCAATTGGAGCGGGTTTGGAAGACGATGCAAGCGCTGGTGTCGATGCAGGCTTCGGCGCTTGTTTCAACTGCGCCGGTTTCGGCGTGATGTTGACGGTCGCTTTCTTCAGGACAGCTGTGGATGTGCCCGCTGTTGCCGCAGTTTTCGTCATCTGCTGGTCCAGCTTGAACACGCTGACCAGCTGCATCAGCTTGGCCGCCTGGTCCTGCAGCGATTGCGCGGCGGCGGCCGACTGTTCCACCAGCGCGGCGTTTTGCTGCGTGGTCTCGTCGATGTTGGTGATGGCGCGGCCGACTTCGTCGATGCCCTGGCTTTGCTCCTGGCTGGCGGCGCTGATTTCGCCGACGATATCCGTTACTCGTTTTACGCTGGCGACGACTTCGGTCATGGTGGTGCCGGCTTGTTCCACCAGCTTGCTGCCGGTGTCGACCTTGGCAACGGAGTCGTCGATGAGAATTTTGATTTCCTTCGCGGCGGCGGCGCTGCGCTGGGCCAGGCTGCGCACTTCGCTGGCGACTACCGCAAAGCCGCGACCTTGTTCGCCCGCGCGGGCTGCTTCGACTGCGGCGTTCAAGGCAAGGATATTGGTCTGGAACGCGATGCCGTCGATCACGCCGATGATGTCGACGATCTTGCGCGAGGAATCGTTGATCGAGCTCATGGTGTCGACCACCTTGCCGACCACGGTGCCGCCGTCGACGGCGACGCTTGATGCGGATACGGCGAGCTGGTTGGCCTGGCGCGCGTTGTCGGCGTTTTGGCGGACGGTGGAGGTGAGTTCTTCCATGGCCGAGGCGGTTTCTTCCAGCGAGCCGGCTTGCTGCTCGGTGCGTGCCGACAGGTCCATGTTGCCGGTGGCGATTTCACTCGACGCGGTGGCGATGGTGTCGGTGCCTTGCCGGACCTGGCTGACGATGTTGTAGAGGTTGCCGTTCATGGTCTGCAGTGCGGACATGAGCTGGCCGGTTTCGTCGGTGGATTTGACTTCGACTTTCGTCGTGAGATCGCCGTCGGCGACGCGGCGGGCGACGTCGACTGCTTCGGTCAGCGGGCGTGTGATGCTGCGCGAGACCAGCCAGGCGACCATTGCGGAGAGCAGCAGGGTGATGGCTGCGAGCGTGTTGATGATCATGCGGGCGCTGCCGGATTCGCTGCTGGCCTTGTCGCCGGCAGCGTCCATCAGGCCGCCCTGGTAGTCGAACATGGCGTCGAGCGCGATGAAGTATTTGATCTGCAGCGGCATGAACTGTTGCGGCAGGTAAGCCTTGGCTTCATCGACCTGACCAGCCAGCGCCAGCTTCATGAGGCCGTCGCGCACGGGCAGATACGCGTCGCGCGCGGTCATTGCATCCTTGACGTAACGCTTGTCTTCATCGGTCTTTGCAATCGTTTGCATTTGCGCGAGACTTTCATTCATCTTCTTGTCGGCGGCGGTGGCGTCGCCGACCAGGAATTTGATCTTGTCGGCATCGCTGGTCAGCATGATGTCGCGGATATCGAGGGCGATCTTGTTGACCTGGATTTGGATGGTGTTGGCCAGCACGGTCTTGGGGTAGCGGTCCTTAGTGATCAGGTTGATGCCGTCGTTGAGGCGGCCCAGCTGAATATTGCTGAGCGCCGTGATGGCGACCAGCAGGACGATCACGATGCCGAAGCCGATGGCCAGGCGTTGGCCGATTTTCATGTTGGCGATTTTCATGGGGATACCTTTGCTGTTCAGTGGACTGCGAAACATTGCGCCAGTCATGTGTGGCGTTACCTAAAAGGCAATTCTCATGCCAGTGTTCTAAGCATTTCCACCGTGCAATTATGTCGACGGCGCATAGCAAAACATTCCGGGCTGCTCGGGTGGAGCGGGCCGGAATGTCGTTTTTTTTTGTTTTTGATTAGTGGTGCTTGCTGCTTACTGCATGTCAGTTTGCTGCATCGGCCAGTTCATATGCCAGCGTGTTATGACGCTCGATGACGGATCCGAGATCGATTGTTGTGCATTGGCCGTCACGCACGATCACGCGACCGTTGATGACGCTGCAAGACACGTTGGCCGGCGTGCAGAACACGAGAGCTGCGACCGGATCGTGCAGCGCACCGGCGAAACCGATCTGATCCAGCTTGAACATCACCACGTCGGCCGACATGCCCGGCTTCAGTGCGCCGATGTCGTCGCGGTTCAATACCTTGGCGCCGCCGAGGGTGGCGATTTCCAGCGCCTGCCGTGCGGTCATCGCGTCCGGGCCGAAGCCGACGCGTTGCAGCAGCATGGCCTGGCGCACTTCGCCCAGCATGTGCGCGCCGTCGTTGGAGGCGCTGCCGTCGACGCCGAGGCCGACCGGCACGCCGGCATCGATCATCTTGCGAATCGGGGCGATGCCGGAGGCCAGGCGCATGTTGGAACAGGGGCAGTGCGCCACGCCGGTGCCGGTGCGTGCGAACAGGGCTATGCCGTGGTCGTCGAGCTGGACGCAGTGCGCGTGCCAAACGTCGTGGCCGACCCAGCCGCAGTCTTCGGCGTATTCGGCCGGCGTCATGTTGAATTTTTCGCGGCTGTAGGCGATGTCGTTGACGTTTTCGGCGAGGTGGGTGTGCAGCGAGACCTTGTAGCTGCGCGCCATGTTGGCGGCTTCGCGCATGAGGTCGCGCGAGACCGAGAATGGCGAACAGGGTGCGACCACGATGCGTTGCATGGCGTGGCGGCTGTGGTCGTGGTAGGTCTCGATCAGGCGCTGCGTATCGCGCAGGATGTCGTTCTCGTCCTCGACCACGCGGTCCGGCGGCAGGCCGCCTTTGGACTGGCCGACGCTCATCGCGCCGCGCGCGCCGTGGAAGCGCATGCCGATCTCCTGCGCGGCTTCGATGCTGTCGTCGAGGCGGGTCTTGTTCGGGTAGATGTAGAGGTGGTCGCTGCTGGTGGTGCAGCCGGAGAGGATCAGTTCGGCCATCGCGGTGAGCGTGGAGACCTTGATCATTTCCGGTGTCAGGCCGGCCCAGATGGGGTAGAGGTTGGTGAGCCAGTTGAACAGTTCGCCGTCTTGCGCGGCGGGGATCACGCGCGTGAGACTTTGGTACATGTGGTGGTGGGTGTTGATCAGGCCGGGCAGTACCACGTGGTTGGTTGCGTCGATTACCTCGTCGGCGGTTTGGGGGAGGTCTGAGGTTTGGCCTACTTGTTCGATGATGTTGTTGCGGATGAAGAGGGCGCCGTTTTTGATTTCTTCTCTGGTGTCGTTCATTGTTACTACGACGGTGGCGTTTTTGATCAATAGGGTTTTGGTCATTTGGGACTCACTGGGTTTTGTTTGATGGTGGTGTTGATTCGGCGCCGGTGATAGTGGAGTCCCTTTTAAACCCTATTAACGCTTTGCCTGGCTTTGTTGATTGTTTCTTTTCTTGTTGCGTGTGTTGGTTGCCGATGCTGTTCGCTCTTCGGACGACCGTGGTTGCCGGGGGCGGCCCGGCAGCCGCTTACTTTCTTTGCTTCGCCAAAGAAAGTAAGCAAAGAAAGTAAGCAAAGAAAGGGTTGGAGCACTGCTCCAACGCAACGATTCGCCGCCCCTTCGGGGTACCCGTTGGCGCCGTGCTCAAATCGGGAAGGGAAACAAACTCGCTGCGCTCAGACAAGTTTCCCTTCTTTTTCCGATTTGTGCGCGTCACCAACGGCGACTCATAAGCGAAATTCTTTTTTCGGCTCGCTTCGCATTGCCTTGGAGGGCTCGCCTTCGGCATCGTGCTGCTAGGCTGCTTGCTTTCTAAACCTTCGCCTTAAAATTCCGCAAGAAATCCAGCAGGATTTGCGCTGACACTTCCGCGTCATCCGCCGTCATCGTCTCCAGCGGATTGTGGCTGATGCCGCCGTTGCCGCAGCGTGTGAACAGCATGGCGACGTCGGTCATTTTTGCGATGGTCATGGCGTCGTGGCCTGCGCCGGATGCCAGTTCAAACGGTTTGACGCCGGCGCGTTCAGTGGCGGCGGCGAGTTGGTTCATGAGCCAGTGCGCGCAGGGCGCGGCCGGGGCGGAGACAGTCTTTTCGATGGTGACGTCGACGCTGCGGCGTTGGCTGATTTCTTCGATTTTCTTGAGCACGTCTGCCACTGCGGCATCGCGTACGTCGTCGCGGGCGGCGCGGATGTCGAGCGACAACACGCACGCGCCGGGGATGACGTTGGTGGAGCCGTTCGGGACTTGCAGCTGGCCTACCGTGCCGACCAGCGAGGCGTGCTGGTCGTCGCCGCAACGCTGCTCGACGTAGAGGATGATTTCTGCTGCAGCGGCAGCAGCGTCCTTGCGCATGTTCATCGGCGTGGTGCCGGCGTGGCTGGCGACGCCTTTGAGGTTGACCAGGTAGCGCGAGCTGCCGGCGATCGAGGTGACGATCCCGACCGGGAGGTCGCGGTTGAGCAGGACCGGGCCTTGCTCGATGTGGACTTCGACGTAGCCGAGCAGGTCGGAAGGGTCGCGTGCGATCTTCGGAATCGCGGTGACGTCGTGGCCGGCTTGCGTGAGCACGTCGCGCATGCTGACGCCGTCTCGGTCGGTGAGATTGAGCAGGTTGAGGTCGAACTGGCCGATGATGGCGTTGCTGCCCAGGAAGGTGCTCTTGAAGCGCACGCCTTCTTCTTCCGAAAAACCGATGATCTCGAAATGGAAGGGCAGCGTCTCGCCTTTTTCATGCAAATGCTTGACGATGGCGATCGGCAGCAGGATGCCTTCGCGGCCGTCGTATTTGCCGCCGTTGCGCACCGTGTCGTAGTGCGAGCCGGTCATCAGGGTCTTGGCCTGCGGGTCGGTCGAGAGGTAGCGGCCGACTACGTTGCCGACCGCGTCGATGTGCGCGTGCATGCCGGCTTCACGCATCCAGTGGGCGATCTGGTCGGCGGTGCGGCGGTGCGCGTCGGTCATGTAGGTGCAGGTCAGCGCGCCGTCGTCTTCGCTCCAGGCGCCGATTTCTTCGGCCCATTCCATGATGGTGGCGCCGATGGCCGGGGTGTAGCCGAGCAGGTCGTTAATGCGCATTTCCGCAATGCGGCCGATCTGGCGCAGCGCTTCGCGCAGTTCGTCTTCGGGCTGGTTGCGCAGGCGGCGCGTGAAGGTGGTGATGATCTGCTGGCGCGTCAGGCCCTTGCCGGTGGCGCCCTTGACCGCGAGGATGAAGGGGAAGCCGAACTTGGCGTTGTAGTCGCCGTTGAGCTTTTGCAGCGTGGCGAATTCTTCCGGCGTGCACAGGTTGAGGCCGGCCTTGGCCTGCTCGCCGGTGGACTCGGCGGTCAGTTCGCCGGCGATGGCGGCCTTGCCTGCGAGTTCCGGGTGGGCGCGGATCAGGCCGAGTTGTTCTGCGCGCTCGGCGCTGGTGACCACGCCTTGCAGCGCCTGCTTGAGGGCCGTGATGTTGGCGAAGGGGCCGAGTTTCGCTGCGCGTTCGGGAATCCACGGCGAATGCTCGTAGATCCCGTGCAAGGCGTTGACGAAAGCCGGTACGTCGCGGGCGGCGCTGCCGTTCAATTGTTCTAGTGTGGTCATCGTGATAGCTGTTGCCGGTAAGTGCCAATAAATTCGAATAGTTGCTGGTTGCTTCGACAGGACGGCGCCCCCGTCCTGTCGTACTTCAAGTGCTAATGATCGGAACTCTGTGCCGCCGCCAACGCATAGTTGGCGACTTCTTCATCACTGCCGCGGCCGTTGAAGAACACGTTCAGCACGACCGCCATGGTGGATGCAAGCAATATGCCACTATGGAAGATAGTGGACAAGAAGCCCGGCATCTTGTCGAAGAAGGTCGGCGCCACGATCGGGATCATGCCCACGCCGATGCTGATGGCGACGATGAACAAGTTGTTGCGGTTGGTGTTGAAGTCGACCTTGGCCAGGATCTTGATCCCGGTCGCGGCCACCATGCCGAACATGACGATGCCGGCGCCTCCCAGCACGAATTGCGGGATCGAGGCGGCCACGTGCGCCATTTTGGGGAACAGGCCGAACGCCGCCAGGATCACGCCCGCCGCGACGCAGACATAGCGGCTGCGGATGCCGGTGACGCCAACCAGGCCGACGTTCTGCGAGAACGAGGTGTACGGGAAGGTATTGAAGACACCGCCGATGACCGTGCCCAGGCCGTCCACGCGCAGGCCGCGCGCCAGCGTCTTGTCGTCGACCTTCTTCTCGACGATGTCGCCCAGCGCCATGAACATGCCGGTCGATTCGATCATGGTGACGATCATGACCAGACACATGCTGATGATGGAGCCGACGTCGAATTGCGGCCAGCCGTAGTGGAATGGCTTGATCATCGCGAACCAGTCGGTCGCCCCGAGACCGTCAAAGTTGATCTTGCCGAGCGACAAGGCGATGACGAAACCGACGATCATGCCCATCAGCACCGAGATGTTGGCGATGAAGCCTTTCACATATTTGGTGATGAGCAGGATGGAGACGAGGACCACGGCGGCAATCGCCAGGCTCAGCGGCGAGCCGTAGTCGGGGTTGGGAATCTTGACGAAGACGCCATCGACCAGTTTGCCGATGATGGGCTGGCCACCGGCCGCCCAGTTGATGCCGACCCCCATCAGCGAGACGCCGATCACCGTGATGACGGTGCCGGTGACCACCGGCGGGAAGTAGCGCATGAGCTTGCTCATGTAGGGCGACGCTAGGATGCAGAATATCCCTGACGCGATGACGGCCCCGTAGATGTGCAGGATGCCCAGCGAAGGATTGTTGGCCATGGCGACCATCGGTCCGACGGCGGCGAAGGTGACGCCCATCATGACCGGCATACGGATGCCGAACTTCCAGATGCCGAGGCTTTGAATGATGGTGACCAGGCCGCAGCAGAACAGGTCGGCGCTGATCAGGTAAGCGATTTCGGATTTTGGCAGGTTTAGGGCACCGCCGACGATGAGCGGTACTGCGATGGCGCCGGCATACATCACGAGTACGTGTTGCATGCCCAGCGCGGCGAGTTTGAGTATCGGCAGTCTTTCGTCCACCGGATGGGTCTGGGTTGTCATGGCTGTCTCCAAGTTTTTATATGGAGGCCGTTGCAAGCCGGATGCTGGATGCGGTTTGCTGCGGCCTCTCGTCAAGTCCTTGCAGAAGGGTGCAGATTCTGAGCAGGATCCTCCGTACAGGCTTGTGGGCCGATACTAAAGTAAATCACTCAGTCCAATATATAGATCAGCCAATACTCGTTTTCTGAATGTGGATATAAGCAGCGTGATGCCAATGTTGCCTGGAAGCCTTAATTTACAAGCATCTTCGCCGCAGCGCTGACCTGCGCGCGCAGCCATTTGTGCTCGGTCGCCTGATGCACGCGCTCATGCCACAGCTGGTAAAAACGCAGCGGTGGAAACTTGATCGGCACGCTGTAACTCTTCAGCGACAAGGTCTTTTCGTAGAAGCTGGCGAACTGCTGGCCGGCGCTCAGCACCAGGTCGGTTTGCGCCACCATGTACGGCAGCATGCGGAAGTGCGCCGACTCCACCACGACGTTGCGATGCAGGTTCTGCTTCTCGAGGAAGGTGTCGATGGTGCCGTGATAGCCGGGCAGGATCTGCGACGGCGCCGCGTGCGGCAGGGTCAGGTAATCCTCGATGGTCATGGCGTCCTTGGCGGTGCGCTTGGCGTAGGCACAGTCGGAGCGCATCAGGCAGACGATGGGATCGTCGAACAGCTTGGACAGGTGCAAGTGCGGCGGCGGCTCGTCCCAGTTGGCGATGACGAGGTCGAGTTCGCCGTCCGACAGCAGGCGCACGTAATCGGTTTCCGGGCCGAGCGCGTGGATCACGATGTGGCTCTTGGGCGATTCGCGGCGCAGGCGTGCGATGACTTCGGTGAAGAAGGGCGTGTTCATGTAATCCGGCGCGGCAATGTGGAAGGTACGTGCTTCTTCCTGCGGCACGAAAGCCGTCTTGGGCACGAACAGGCGCTCGGTTTCATCAAGGATGCGCTTGGCCGGTTTCAACAGGCTTTCGCCGTGCTGGGTCGGCACCATGCCGCGCGCGCCGCGCACCAGCAGCGGATCGCCGGTGAGCTCGCGCAGCTTGCGCAGCGAGGCCGAGATCGACGGCTGCGGCTGGTTGAGCTTGAGGGCGACGCGCGAGACGTTCTTTTCGCACAGCAACAGATAAAGAATGCGGATCAGGTGGATATCGAGATGGTCTGGCAGCCTGGACATGATTGTCTCCGGGTAACTGGTAAAGCGAGGCGGGCGTCTGCGCAGGGCGCGCTGGACTGCCTTCTTACCCGTGGAGGGTGGCCGCACGTTGTTGATGTTATGAAAAGTCTCTGGTTATATTTTTTTGCGTATAGAGCTTCCCACATAACCTGATCATTGTTGTATATGAATATGCGTATGTCAAATATAAGATGTTGGCAATGTTTTAAAGAGCCAACACGTTTATCGTTCCAGCATCCCAGTCGCTCCTTCCGTGTGCGCAGGCGGCGGCTGAGAAAAAATATTGTTAAAAAATAATGGGTGGCAATCGCCACCGAGGTCGTCGCGGCAGCAGGTAACGAAGATTTACGCAGGAGCAGGAGACGTTCTGCGCAAGTCCTCTTATTTATCCGGGAAGATGTTCGCGCATCCTTCCGGATCGACCGTTTTGTGATCTGAGGCCCGGCCTCGCTCACCTGAAGCGCCCGCAGTGGCAGGTGAGGAACAAACGTGGGGAAGACATGGAAGCATTGTTCGTATCGTATGGCGTCGAGTGGCTCAATCTGCTGGTGCGCTGGTTGCATCTGATCACCGGGATTGCGTGGATCGGCGCCTCGTTCTATTTCGTCTGGCTGGACAACTCCATCCGTCCTCCGAAGCCGGGCAGCGATTTGGCCAAGAAGGGCGTGTCCGGCGAGCTGTGGGCCGTGCACGGCGGCGGTTTCTATAACCCGCAGAAGTACCTGGTCGCGCCTTCCGAACTGCCGGAAGAACTGCACTGGTTCAAATGGGAAGCCTACGCCACCTGGATCAGCGGCTTCGCGATGCTGTTCATCGTCTATTACTTCAACGCCTCGGCCATGATGGTCGACAAGTCGGTTGCCGATCTGTCTGGCCTGCAATCGGTCGGCGTCGGCCTCGGCACCCTGGTGCTCGGCTGGATCGTCTACGACCTGCTGTGCAAATCGCCGCTGGGCAAACGCGAAGGCCTGCTCGGCTCGGTCATGTTCGTCTTCATCGTCGCCGTGGCCTATGTGCTGACGCATCTGCTGAGCGGTCGCGCCGCCTACATCCACGTCGGTGCGATGATCGGCACGATCATGGTCGGCAACGTGCTGATGGTGATCATCCCGGGTCAACGCAAGCTGGTGGAAGCCATGAAGGAAGGCAAGTCGCCCGATCCGATCTACGGCAAGAAGGGCAAGCAGCGCAGCGTGCACAACAACTACTTCACGCTGCCGATCCTGTTCATCATGATCAGCAATCATTACGCGATGACCTATACCCACGCGTACAGCTGGCTGGTGCTGGCCGCGATCATGGCCGCGGGCGTGCTGATCCGCCACTTCTTCAACCTGCGCCATGCCGGCAAGGTCTCGATCGGTTTCCCGATTGCCGGTTGCGTGTTGTTGCTGGGCGTGGCGATCGCGATTGCGCCTAAGCCGCTGCCGAAGGTCGCCGCTGTACCGGTAGTTTCACCGGCCGCTGCAACAGGCGGGGCCGCAGATAGCAGCGCAACTGTACCTGTCGCTGCTGCGGCAAGCGGCGTAGACTTTGCCCGCGTGCAGGAAGTCATCACCCAGCGTTGCGCCAGCTGCCACTCCGCACAGCCGACGCAGGCGGGTTTCGCGACGGCGCCGGCCGGCATGATGCTGCAAACGCCGGAACTGATCCGCCAGCACGCCGCCAAGGTGTACCAGCGCGCGGTCCAGACCAAGGACATGCCGCTGGCCAACATGACACACATGACCGACGAAGAGCGCGCGCTGATCGGCGCCTGGTTCGAAGCGGGCGCGAAGTAATCCGACCGACAGAGAAATCGACAGAGAAATTCAAGGAATATTCATGACCACCATCACCATCGACGGTTTCAACCTCAACGCCGCGCAAGTCGTCAGCGTTTCGCGCGGTACCAACGGCGTGTACCCCAAGGTCGCGCTCGCCGAGTCCTCGCGCGCCGCCCTCAAGCAAAGCCGCGACTTCATCGAGTCGACCTGGATGCACGACGAAGCGCCCATGATGTACAGCTTCAACACCGGCGTCGGCCTGCTCAAGGACACCCGCATCAAGGTCGAGCATATCGAGCTGTTCCAGACCCAGCTGATCAAGGCTCACAGCGCCGGCATCGGCGAACCGTTCTCCGAAGAAGTCAGCCGCGCTACCATGCTGCTGCGCGCCAACGCCTTCGCCAGCAATTACTCGGCACCGCGCGTGGAAGTGGTCGATCGCCTGCTGGACTTCGTCAATGCCGGCATCCATCCGATCATGCCGCAAAAGGGCTCGGTCGGCGCCTCCGGCGACCTGGCCCCGCTGGCCTACCTGGCTGCCGCCATCGTCGGTTTCGACGAAGCCGAAGTGATGTACCAGGGCAAGCGCATGAGCGCACCGGAAGCCATCGCCAAGGCCGGCATCGGCCCGGTCAAGTTCGACTTGAAAGCCAAGGATGCCTCGGCCCTCATCAACGGTTGCACCGCCTCGCTGGCGGTCGCCGTGCTGGCCGCGCACGATTCTCGCAACCTGCTGACCGACGCTTGCCTCTCGCTCGGTCTCACGCTGGAAGCCATGCGCGCCGAAATGTCCGCCTTCGACGCCCGCATCCAGCAAGCGCGTCCGCACGCCGGCCAGATCAAGACCGCCGCCGTCATCCGCACGCTGCTCAAAGGCTCGACCCGCACCACGCATGAGGCACGCTCGGTGCAACTGCCGGACGAATCGCGCCGCACCGACATTCCGTACTCGTCGCGGATCCAGGACGTCTACTCGTTGCGCTGTGCGCCGCAGGTCTACGGCCCGGTGTTCGATGCGCTGGATTACATCGACACCATCGTCGACAAGGAAATCAACTCCGCCACCGACAATCCGCTGATTTTTGACAAGGAAGGCGGCGGCTTCGAGATCATCTCCGGCGGTAACTTCCACGGCCAGTACCTGGCGCAGGCGATGGACTTGCTCGCCATGACGATCACCGATCTGGGCAGCATCTGCGAACGCCGCATCGCCCGCCTGATCGATCCGACCTTGTCGTGGGGCTTGCCGCGCAACCTGATGAGCGGCGTGCGCGGCGTCAATACCGGTTACCCGGTGGTGCAATGCTCGATGAGTTCACTGGTCATGGAAAATCGTACTTTGTCCATGCCGGGCAGCGTCGACAGCATTCCGTCCAAGGGCAACAGCGAAGACCACGTCTCCAACTCGACCTGGTGCGCGCGCAAGGCGGCCACGGTTGTCGCCAACACGCAGTACATCGTCGGCGTGGAGATGCTGCTGGCGGCGCAGGGGCTGACCATGACGGAAGAGTTGCTCAAGGACTTCGTGCTGGGTGAAGGCACGCAGGCGGCGTATGAAGAGATCCGCAAGCAGATTCCGGCTTGCCTGGAGGGGGATCGCTGGTTCCATAACGATATCCAGGTGGCGCATTCGTTTATTACCAGCGGGTCGGTGAGGGAGGCTGTGGTTGGTCGTATCGGTAAGTTTGTTTGATTGGTTTTGTTGTGTGATGAAAAGGGCAGCTTCGGCTGTAATGCCGTTCAGTTAAAGTCTTTTTTGAGTATCCGCACGGAATAGCGTTGAGGTATTTCACGGCCCGGTCAAATTTTCGCCCGGGCCGTTTTTCATTGAGCAGCGAAACCAGTCGTAGTCGTTGAAAATGCTGTGCTGGCTGGCAGCTTGCCTTGTGAGCGCTTGATTTGGAGCGTGATAGGCCGACCACGATGTCCTCAGACTGGCCATCTCGGGTCATAGGCTACGATCTGCTTACGACATCAACACACCTTATACGACTTTCTGAGTTCAATTTTTTACAAGTCGTACAAAGAACTTCTCGTTCAAAAAATCATAATCTCCATAATATCTATCAGTAGAGCCCGTATTGAAATCAGCGTACCAAGCGCTTGAATCGTCAATTTGTTCATTCGACCAATAAAGCTGGTTCCTATTGCTACTCATTGGAAACACCCTTGTATCAATTTTTACGAGTGAACCGGACGGGAAAAAGAGAGAGTCCAGTTCGCTCTTTGTTGGTACTCGCCATTTAGTATTAGAGAGTCTTTGCGCAGCGTTGAATGTGTACCCTTTTGGACTTCCTTTGCATTTACCTGTCGACGCCCATTTTTGGCCGACACTGCAACGCCCATGTCAGTTTTGTTTGCGTATCAAATACAAATGCCCCTCGCAGTTCGTAGTGCCCAATACGCACTATTGATTCAGCCCTTACAGAAGAAAATGCAAGTATTAAAAATACAAAACTAAAAATTTTCGGCACAGGTCGCAATCTTAATGGTAATCATCGTCAAAAAATGAAATCATCAACATCTTGATATTCATCCAGCTTTTTTTGAATTTCCTCTTGGTCTTTATATTTTTTTTTCAAAAAAATTCTCTCCTTTTTAGCCAATGAACAATATTTTTCAACTGCTCGATCTATTTCTTCCTGCCTCTCTTTGTTATATCCATCTTCACCAGAAAAATGCATACATGCTTCAGCATTGTCTATAAATTTTCTAATGTCTGAAGAAAATATATCGACAGCGAAAGCATTGGACAAAATCTGAATTAAAATAAAAAACGCAGCAATACTTTTCATTTTTCATTGTCCATTCGTAGACCAATGTGGCTTGTCAACAGCCCCCATGTAAAATTTTATTACACCATACTCTTTCCCAATTTCATGCAAATCTGCGTTCATTCCATCCCTAGGTAGAGTTGTAATTTTTTTTGTAGTGCCATCTTCTTTCTTTATCTCTAAATCCTTGTTCCATGAGATGTTCATGTCAATGGCCTCTTTCCTAGTATGCATTCCCTCTAATGCTGGCGCGATTCTTAACGTTTTTATTCCATAAGCACCCATCATTTGCTCTGCCGCAGCAATTGACGCCTCATCATCGCCATGATCCCATTCAATAGAAACTCCGGCCATTTCAGGGATTCTTTGAGGAGCATGTTTTTTATTGGCAATCAACCAACACCAGTGCATTAGATATGCGCGCTCTTTTGGCCGAAAAGTCGCATTGATACTTACAAGTCCGCCAGCAGCTTCAATTGCTGACTTGAAGGCAATCACATTATTTTTAAACGAATCTACTAGATCGTTTGTACTACGGCTTCCAGGAAAACGACTCACCCACTGCGCACCGCTCAATTCCCTTTCAGGAATTCTAACAATGACAGGCGTCGTGTCCGAGACAGGGGTCAATCTGTGTTGTGCTGCTGTTGCCATAATAAGGAGCCTCTATTTTTGCGATAAGTTCAACATCATTGCTGACCAGCTGGGTAAAGCCGCTGGCATCGGTCGTGCCGACGATTTCTTGACCGTCTTCCAGGCTGATTTTGTAGGGAATATTCGCAATCGGTTTATCCGTCTTATCCCCGCGAATCTGGAAATGTAGGTCAAATCTCTCTCCAATATTTGCTGGCGTTGCAGCGTTTTGAATTGTGCCGAAGCCTTGGACAGCCATTTCTTCTGCCGTCATCATCTGCCAATCATTGTCCTGATAGGCAATCAGTTTTGGCGCTGGCCTACAACCACAGACACATATATCGTCATTGAGGGCTGGACGTTTTCCCATCCAGTTGTCATTCAGACGCGCGCCTTGTCCAACGACCGTGCCGATCTTCTTGCACGCTGGGCAGTAGACCTTATCGTTAAGCATGATGTACTTGCGACCATGCCAGGTAGAGTGGTCTTGCGACGCTATCGGCGTCCCACCGGATGAGGTCTTGTCACCTTCGAAAATGTAGAAGCGCTTCATGTCAGGGAGGCTTTCAAGGGAGGCGGTACGTATCCCTCTTCGAGGAAACCAGGGATGGGTGGCATGCCTGCGCGAATAACGATGCCGTAACCTTTCTGGTCACTGGTTTCGATTACGTCGCCATTGCTGACATGGCTACCCTCAACGGCAAGGCACTTTCCGTCATATATCGATGCAGCGCCCGCACCTGAGGTGATGGTGGCAATTTCCCCATTCGGATAGCGCACTTCATCGCCAACCAATGCCACCGAAATGCCATTAATGGTTCGGCCTGAGGTAGCTGTATGAACTACGCCGCCATTCTTGGTTTTTGAACCTAAAGTGATGAAATCATGCTTACGAATGATGGGTAACGCTTTTATTCGCTGATTTTCTTCAATCCACCAAATCGCGTTCAGATCAGTTACTTCGATTCCGTCGTGCAGCATGCGCGCCCCTCAGCTTCCAGTTGTCGAATTGATATGTTAATCACATAAAAATTCCCGGCAAACCCTAATGCCGATCGCTTAAAACAAAAAAGCGCCGCTGCGAAGTTATTCGCGGCGGCGCCCCTTATTTTTACGACTCTTTTCGCTTCAAAAATCGAAGGTGATTGAGCTCAACTGATCGGCATTGCAGCTTCGACTGCTCTTTTCTTTGTGGTTGTTTCGACAGATGGCCGTACCGGTTGCTGTTTCGATTTTTCTTTCATCGCACAACCAAGCGAGGCAACCCCGGCAAAGGGTTTATCAAAGAAATAACCGAATTAATTACGGATGAAAACGAAGTTGGAGCAAAACACGAGAAAAAAATCAGTCCTCTTCCCCCAAATCCTTCTTCACCACCGCATACCGCAATAACGTCCTCTTCCTCGCCTCAGCGTGATCCACCATGGGCTCAGGAAAATCCTTCCCCAACGTCACCCCCGCAGACTTCAACAAATCCGCCGGACACAGCCACGGCGCATGAATATGCTTGTCCGGTAAACCGGCCAGCTGCGGCAAATAGCGCCGGATGAACTTGCCCTCAGCATCAAACTTCTCCGACTGCGTTATCGGATTGAAAATACGGAAATAAGGTTGCGCATCACAGCCCGAAGACGAAGCCCACTGCCACCCTCCATTGTTGGCCGACAGATCGAAATCATTGAGCAGATCGGCGAAATACTTCTCGCCCCAGCGCCAGTCGATCCCCAGGTCCTTGGTCAGGAAACTCGCCGTCACCATGCGCAGGCGATTGTGCATGTAGCCGGTCTGGTTCAGCTGCAGCATGGCGGCGTCGACCAGCGGATAGCCGGTGCGGCCCTCGCACCACTTTGCAAACATGTCGCGCGCATGCTTGCCGCCTTCCCACTGGATCGCGTCATAGTCAGCCTTGAAGGAGCGCTCCGTCACGCGCGGATGATGGAACAGGATCATGAAGTAAAAGTCGCGCCAAACCAGTTCCGACAGCCACACCGGCGCACCGCGACGACCCTCGCCGATGCGCATGGCGTCGACGGCGGCACGCGCCAGCGTGCGGATCGAGATGGTGCCGAAGCGCAGATGCACCGACAGGTAGGAAGGTCCCTTGACGGCAGGGAAGTCGCGCGTGTCGCCATACTTGCCCAGGCGCGGCAGGAAGTCTTCCAGCAATTGCTCCGCCCCGGACATGCCGGTCGGGATGCGCAAGTCCTTCAGGTTGCTGGGGGCAAAGCCGAGTTGCTCCAGCGTCGGCAGGGCCTTGTGATGCGTCTTCGACGGCGGCGCCAGTTGCGCGAAGTAGGCGTCTACCGGGTAAGGCTTGAGATAGAAGTCGCCGCCGGGGCCGGACAGCTTGTTCATCCATGCATTTTTGTAGGGCGTGAAGACCGAGAAGGGGCGACCGGCCAGCGACAGCACTTCGTCTTTTTCAAAGATGACCTGGTCCTTGTAGCTCAGTAACTGGCGGCCGTCTTTCTCGAGCTGCTTCCTGACGGCGGCATCGCGCTTGATCGCCTGCGGTTCGTAATCGTCGTTGGTGAAGACGGCGTCGACGCCGAGCTCCGCCGCCAGCGTCGGGATGTCCTGCTGCGCCGAGGCGTGGCGTACGATCAGTGCGCCGCCGGCTGCGCTTAAGGCCGCGTCCAGTTCGGCGATGGACGCCATGATGAAATCGATGCGGCGATCGACTTGCAGGCCGTCGGCCAGCAGCGCGTCGAGGATGTCGCGGTCGTAGACAAACACGCAATGTACTTGCTTGCTTTGCTTGAGCGCGTAGTACAGCGCTGCGTGATCGCTGATGCGCAGGTCGCGGCGGAACCAGACGAGGGAAGAGTCGAAAGTCGGCATGGAGGGACTAAGTTGATTTGTGAAGGCAATGAATGGAGGCAATAACGCACGATGGTAAAGCATCCTGCCGGCACAAACAAAAACAGCGACCGTCAGGCCGCTGTTCTTGAGGAGGACAAACGCGAAGCGATCAGCCGCCCAGATAGGCTTCGACCACTTTCGGGTTGTGCAGCAGGTTGGCGCCGGTGTCTTCCAGCACGATCTTGCCGGTTTCGAGCACGTAGCCGCGTTGCGCGATGCGCAGCGCCTGGCGCACGTTCTGTTCGACCAGCAGGACCGTCATGCCGGTCTTGTTGATCTCTTTCACGATGCGGAAGATTTCCTGGATGATCAGCGGAGCAAGACCCATCGACGGTTCGTCGAGCAACAAGACCTTCGGTTTGGCCATCAACGCACGACCGATGGCGAGCATCTGCTGTTCGCCGCCGGAGAGGTTGCCGGCCAGGCCCTTGGCGCGTTGCTTCAGGACCGGGAACAGCGAATAGACCCACTCCAGGTCGCCGGCCACCGCAGCCTTGTCCTTGCGCGTGTAGGCGCCCAGCGAGAGGTTTTCTTCGATGGTCAGGGTGGTCAGGGTGGCGCGGCCTTCAGCGACTTGCACCACGCCGCTGCCGACGATGCGGTGGGGCGATTGTTGCGTGATGTCTTCATCGTTGAAAATCACCTTGCCGCGCGTTGCCTTGACGAGGCCGGAGATGGCCAGCAGGGAGGTGCTCTTGCCGGCGCCGTTGGCGCCGACCAGCGCGGTGATCTCGCCTTCGTTCAGGGTCAGGCTGATGCCTTTGACGGCTTCGATGTGGCCGTAGGAAACCGCCAGGTCCTGGACTTGCAGAATAACGTTGGGGGCAGTCTGGGTCTGGCTCATTCTTCTTCCTTGCCGAGGTAGGCCTCGATCACTTCCTGATTGTTCTTGATCTCATCCGGTGTGCCTTCGGCGATGATCTTGCCGAAGTTGAGCACGGCGACGCGGTCGCACAGGCCCATCACGAAACGCATGTCGTGCTCGATCATGAAGATCGAGAAACCGCGTTGCTTGATGTTGATGATTTCAGCCATGAGCTCGGTCTTTTCGGCCGGGTTCATGCCGGCCACCGGTTCGTCCAGCAGCAGCAGCTTGGGCTTGGTCGCCAGCGCGCGGGCGAATTCCAGCTTGCGCTGTTCGCCGTAGGAGAGGCTGTCGGCCAGCATCTCGGCCTTGTGATCCAGGCGTACCCAGGACAGCAGCTCGAGCGCGCGTTCGCGGGCTTCCTTCTCGATCTTGCGGAACGAACCGAGGTTCAGCAGCAGGCCGCCGAAACCGTAGTCGAGGTGGTCATGCATGCCGACTACGACGTTCTCAAGCAGCGTCATTTCCTTGAACACGCGAATGTTCTGGAAGGTGCGCGCGATGCCGCGTTCGGTGATCTTGTGCGGAGCGACGTTGCCGATGTCCTGGCCGTTGAACACAATGTTGCCGGAAGAGGCGCGCAGCAGGCCGGTGATCAGGTTGAATACGGTGGTCTTGCCGGCGCCGTTGGGGCCGATCAGACCGAAAATGCCGCCTTCGGGCACGTGGAACTGGACGCCTTGCAGGACCTGCAAACCGCCGAAGTTTTTACTGATCTGGTTGAATTGTAAAAGCATCAGTTCACCTTCTTGCTTGCAGAGTTGTTGCTGTTACGGCGTTGCATGAACGCGCGAATGCGACGCGGATCCCAGATGCCCTTCGGCAGATACAGCACGACCAGGATCAGGATCAGGCCGTTGGCGGCCAGGCGGAAGTCCTTGAAATGGCGTAGCACTTCCGGCAGCAGCGAGAGAATGGTCGAGCCGATCATCGGGCCGATCAGGTTGCTGGTGCCGCCGAACACGGCCATGGTCAGGATATCCACGGCGTTCTCGAAACCGTAGTTGTTGGGGCCGATCGTGAAGGTGTAGTGCGCATTGAGCGCGCCGGCAACACCGGCAATCGCTGCGCCGATGACGAAGGCCAGCAGCTTGTAGCCGGCCACGTTGACGCCCATCAGACGGGCGGCGACTTCGTCTTCCTTGATCGCTTCAAACGCACGACCGATCTTGGAGCGGCGTACGCGGGCGAGGAAGTACACGGTAATGCCCAGCAGCAGCACGATGTGCCACCACTCGGTGACCGGCGGAACGCCGTTCAGGCCCATCGGGCCGCCGGTGATTTCCATGTTCAGCACCACCACGCGCACCACTTCGCCGAAGCCCAGGGTGGCCATCGCGAGGTAGACGCCGGACAGGCGCAGCGTCGGAATACCGATCACCAGCGCCACCAGCGCCGGCAGGATGCCGCCGGCCGCAAGCGCGACCGGGAAGGGCAGACCCGCCTGCATGGTAATCAGGGACGCGACGTAAGCGCCGATCCCCATGAACGCTGCGTTGGCCAGCGACAGCAGGCCGCACGACAGCGTGACGTAGATTGACAGGGCCAGCATGGCGTTGACGCCGACGCTGAAGATGACGGTGTTGTACGTCGCCCAGAATCCATCCCACCATTCCATCATAGTCATGGGATTAAGCCTTTCTTTCCAGCACTTTGCCGAACATGCCTGAAGGCTTGACCAACAAAATCAAAAACAGCAGACCGAACGCCACCGCATCGCGGAAGTCGCTCGAGATGTATGCCACCGTGAGCACCTCGGCAAAGCCGAGGAACAGGCCGCCGATCATGGCGCCGCGAATGTCGCCCATGCCGCCCAGGATGATGACGGCGATGCCCTTGTGCAGCATCGGCTGACCCATGAACGGCGAGATGGCGTTGAACGACAGGCCGACCAGCACGCCTGCTGCGCCGCCGAGGGCTGCCGCTGCGAACGAGGTCAGGTAGAACAGGCCTTCGACGTTGATGCCCAGCAGGTAAGCCGCTTTCGGCGACTCGGCAATGGCGCGCAGTGCGCGGCCCAGTTGCGTGCGGCGCATCACGGCCAGCAGCACGATCATCAGCACGAAGGCGATGACGACGATGCCGACCTGCACGGCGGTGACGTGCAGGTTGCCGATGGTGACGCTGTCTTCCGGAATGGTGCCGATCGGGAAGCGCTTGTTCTCGGCGCCGAACAGGCCTTGCGCGAGATTGGTCAGCATGATCGCCACACCGATGGTGGCGATCATGGGAATCAGGTGGGGAGCATTGCGCTTGCGCAGCGGCTTGAGCACCAGGATGTCGACGATCAGGCCGATCAGTCCGGTGGCGACCATCGCAGCGAGCATGGCCAGCCACAGCGGCAGCGCCATTTTTTCGACCAGCAGCAGGGCGGCATAGCTGCCCAACATGAAGATCGCGCCATGCGACAGATTGATGACGCCGAGCACGCCGAACACCAGCGTGAAGCCCAGCGCAAAGAGCGCGTAGACGCTGCCCAGTGAAAGGGCGTTGATAAGTTGTTGTTCTAACATAGAGCCTGCGAATAGATTGATGAGGTACGCCTGTCTCATCCGTCAGTTGCACATCCGGGCAAACTGGCAGGCTGGCGATGTATCCCTCGTTACATCAGAAAAGCGGCTTTTGGCTAGCCTGTTCTTTTTCGCGATTGGTGAAGCTTGGTGAAGCTTGTGAAGCAGGGCAAGCGATGTAACAAAAAGACTCCGGTAAAAAATACCGGAGTCTTTGTGCGCGTCGCAGTTCGACCGAAGATTACTTCAGCAGTGTGAACTTGCCGCCCTTGGCGATGCTGACGACGGCTTCTTGCTGAGCATCGAAACCGACTTGCTTGCCGGCGACGGCAGGCGCAGCGCGGAAGGCGAACTTGCCGGTCGCGCCGTCGATCTTGACGGCGGGCAGGGCAACACGCAGAGCGTCGCGGTCCTTGTCCAGGGCGCCCGACAGCTTGACGTTCTTGAGCGCTTCGACCACAACATACAGCGCGTCGTAGGCTTGTGCGGAGAACTGGTCAGGATCGGAACCGAACTTGGCCTTGTACGCGGCGATGAACGCCTTGTTGGCCGGGGTCAGGTTTTCCGACGACCATGGGCTGCCCATCAGCGTGTTGTCGCCGGCGTCCTTGGCGATTTCAAACAGCTTCGGCGAGTTCAGGCCGTTGCCGCCGATGAACGGCTGCTTCATGCCCAGGGTGCGGGTTTGCAGAATGATGTTGGCAGCTTCTTCAGCCAGGCAGGAGCAGACGATGGCGTCGGGATTGCCGGCCTTGATCTTGGTCAGTTGCGCCTTGAAGTCGACGTCGCCCTTGGCATACGCTTCAGTCGTGGTGACCGGGATCTTTTGCTGTTCCAGCGTGGCCTTGAAGACGTCGTAACCGGATTTGGTGAACGCATCGTCGTTACCGTAGATCACGGCGACCTTCTTGATGCCGAAATGCTTGACGGCAGCCTTGACTGTCACTGGCAGCACGTCGGCTTCCATGACGGAGTTGCGGAAGGTGAACGGGCCCATGGCAGTGATGCCGTCGGCGGTATTGCTGGTGCCGAAAGCGACGACCTTGGCGGCGTTGGCGATCGGGTCAGCAGCGAATGCCGAGTTGGACAGGGTCGGGCCGAAGACCATCAGGACCTTGTCCTGGAAAATCAGTTTCTTGAAGACGTTGATGGCTTCTTCTTTCTTGCCTTGTTCGTCTTCTGCAATCAGAACCAGTTTATTGCCGTTGACACCGCCCTTGGCGTTGACTTCGTCAGCGGCCAGCGTGAAGCCGTTCTTGATGGCGACGCCGTATTTGGCGGCAGGGCCGGTCAGCGCAGCGGCGAGGCCGAGCTTGACGTCGGCGGCCAGCGCGGCATTTGCCATGGTCACGCCGATCATCAGCGCAGGCAAGGTCTTTAAAGCAGTTTTAAGCATGTTGAATCGCATCGAGTTCTCTCCTTAGTTAGATATTCTTATAGAGGATGACGCGAAATATTAGCCGGGGGTAACCGACGCAGGAATCTTTGGTGGGACTCCCTATTTTGCTCCATCCTCTTTAGGCCGTCGTGCAGCCTTTGGGATACAACCGGTCAAGAATACCGTAAACCGGTTTAAACACACTGCTGCACTGCAACCTGGTAAGTTGTCGCGCAACCGTCTGTTGGCTCCGCCGAAGCGGAGGTGCTGCTGATGACAGATGTGATGCTGGCCTGTCCGGAGACGGGCCGGTCCTGCTGATTACCTCGCACTGCTACTTTTGGTACAGACTCAGTACAACGGGATCCGGGTCGCGTTGGCGGTTCGGATGCCGCTGGTATTTCTTTATTCGTTACAGCGACTTGCGCAATTCTGCAATCGCCAGGCGCACCTGGTTAGGCGCCGTGCCGCCGATGTGGTCGCGTGCGGCCACCGAGCCTTCGAGCGTCAGAACGCCGAAGATGTCGTTGTCGATCAATGGCGAATACACGCGCAACTCGTCCAGCGTCAGGTCCGACAGATCGCAGTTGCGGTCGACGCAGGTACGCACCGCGTGAGCGACGGCTTCGTGGGCGTCGCGGAACGGCAGGCCCTTCTTGACCAGATAGTCGGCCAGGTCGGTGGCGGTGGCGTAACCCTGCAAGGCAGCGGCGCGCATGGCGTCAGGCTTGACGGTGATGCCGCTCGCCATGTCGGCGAAAATGCGCAGCGTGTCGGTCAGCGTGTCGACGGTATCGAACAGGGGCTCCTTGTCTTCCTGGTTGTCCTTGTTGTAGGCCAGCGGCTGGCCTTTCATCAGGGTCAGCAGCGCGATCAGGTGGCCGTTGACGCGACCGGTCTTGCCGCGCGCCAGTTCAGGCACATCGGGATTTTTCTTTTGCGGCATGATCGACGAACCGGTGCAGAAGCGGTCGGCGATGTCGATGAAGCCGACGCGCGGGCTCATCCAGATCACCAGTTCTTCCGACATGCGCGAGATGTGGGTCATGACCAGCGCAGCGGCGGCACAGAATTCAATCGCGAAGTCGCGGTCGGAAACGGCGTCCAGCGAGTTGCGGCAGACATCGTCGAAGCCCAGCGTCTTGGCTACGCGCAGGCGGTCGATCGGGAAAGTGGTGCCGGCCAGCGCAGCGGCGCCCAGCGGCAGGCGGTTGACGCGCTTGCGGGCATCAGCCATGCGCTCGGCGTCGCGGCCGAACATTTCAACGTAAGCCAGCACGTGGTGGCCGAAGGTGATCGGTTGCGCCACTTGCATGTGGGTGAAGCCCGGCAGGATGGTGTCGGCATGCTGTTCGGCCAGATCCACCAGGGCCGAGCGCAGGTCGCGCAGCAGGCCGCTGATGTCGTCGATGGCGGCGCGCATGTACAGACGGATGTCGGTGGCGACCTGGTCGTTGCGCGAGCGGCCGGTATGCAGGCGCTTGCCGGCGTCGCCGACCAGCTCGGTCAGGCGCTTTTCGATATTCAGGTGGACGTCTTCGAGGTCGAGCAGCCATTCGAACTGGCCGCCGTCGATTTCACCCTTGATCTGCGCCATGCCGCGCTGGATGTCGGCGTAGTCTTGCGCGCTGATAATCTGCTGGTGCGCCAGCATTTCAGCGTGGGCAAGCGAGCCCTGGATGTCGAATTGCGCCAGGCGATTGTCGAAAAAGACAGAAGCGGTGTAACGTTTCACCAGATCGGAAACGGGTTCGGAAAAGCGAGCCGACCAGGCTTCGCCTTTTTTCGATAATTGTGCAGTCATAGTGGGGATCCCAGAGAATGCGCGATTATAGCAAGTCGATGACATTTGAGCCACGCCGCACCTGTTTGCAGGCGGAGTCAATAGGGAATTTTCTGCGTGGTATGGATGCCGATTGCGACGATTCATGGCACAAAAACCATTGCACTCTTGGCAAATCTTTAAGATACTCAAAAGGCTGTTTTGTAAATCCAAACTATTCGAATTTGCTGTATTTGGACTCGTCCGGGGAGAGGTCTCATGAATTTTGAAGCACTGTTTCAGCAGCAAGCCGCATTGCCCAGCATTCCCAAAGTAGTGCAGGAAGTCATCGAGAGCTTCAATAACGACAATGTCTCGATTGAGGACATCGCCAAGAAGCTGAGCGCCGACCAGGTCTTGAGCGCCAAGCTGCTGCGCCTGGCGAATTCGTCCTACTACCACGTCTCGCGCAGCATCGGCACCGTCGACGACGCCGTGCTGATGCTGGGCTTCATGACCGTGCGCACACTGGTGGTCAGCACCGGCCTCACCGGCAGCTTCAAGTCCATGTCCGGCGTGGACCTCAAGTTGTTCTGGCGCTACAGTTTGCATACCGCGATCGTCGCCAAATGGCTGGCGAAGAAGCAGGGCCTCAATTCCGACCTGGCGTTTACCGTCGGCCTGATGCACGCCATCGGCCAGCTCGTCATGCATGCGGCCATGCCTGAACAGACCCGTCAGATCGACAAGATCGCCAGCACGATCGACGCGCGCCGCCTGGACGTCGAGCATACGTCGTTCGGCTATGACTTCTCCGACGTCGGTGCGGAGCTGGCCAAGCGCTGGCGCTTCCCGGAGGAGTTCTCGGAAGCCATTGCTGCGTTCCCGAGCCCGCTGGAAGCCGAGCCGTTCAATAAAATCGCCGCCGTGATCCATATCGCCGCCTGGCGTGCGCGTGCGGAAGAGAATGGCTATTCCCGTGAGGAAATGGAATCGACCTTCCCGGACGACGTTGCCGCCAAGCTGGGCGTGAAGCCGGGCGTGCTGCTCGACGATCTGCCGCCGCTGGCCGAGTTGGGTGCAGGGATGGAAGAACTGATTTCCTGAAAATTTCCTGACGAAATGAGTTCAAGGAATTACGGCCGACATTGTCGGCCGTAATTTTTTGTGCGTGGTCCTGCAATCCGGCAATTTGTGTAGCGCCGGTCCTACAATTCCCTGACCATCGTGATTTCACTGGCGACGAACCCCGCCTTGCGGTAGAGCGCCTGCGCCGCGGTGTTGTGGGCGAATACGTTCAGGTTCAGGCTGTCGAGACCGCGCAGCCGCGCTTCTTCCGCCAGCAGCGCCAGCGCCGCCGCCGCAAAACCGCGTCGTCGCCAGGCCGGCGCTATCCAGAGATCGTACAGAAAGGCCGACGTGGCATCGTCGTTGCTGACCTCGCCGAACCACATCATTCCCACGGTGGCGCCGTGTTCCTGCTCCTGCAACAGCATCAGGTAATGCCCCGGCGTCGCCGGACCCTGCGGCAGCAGCGCGTCGAGGCCGGCGAGCGTCCCGGCCTGGCTGGCGGCCAGGGAGGGCAGGCCGGTCAGGCGGCACTGCTCCACATAATCGGCGGCCGAGCTTGCGCGGAAGCGTTCGAAGTCGGCGGTGCTCATGGGCGTCATTTTCAGCATGTGTTTTCCTTGTCAGCGATGCTTGTTGCTTGTTTAACAGCACCGCAGCGGCGAAGTTCCCTGCCGGGATGCACTTCGGACGCGCCCAATAAAAAAGCGGACGGGCCAGCGCCTCGTCCGCTTCATGATCAGCCTGCCGTCGTCAGTC
The DNA here is from genome assembly GCF_044767325.1 of Herbaspirillum sp. NPDC101397. Lineage (NCBI taxonomy): Bacteria > Pseudomonadati > Pseudomonadota > Betaproteobacteria > Burkholderiales > Oxalobacteraceae > Herbaspirillum > Herbaspirillum sp. NPDC101397. The sequence goes on along the minus strand of NZ_JBIWNS010000002.1, from coordinate 351,444 downwards.
CAGCTTTTCTTTCAGGAATTTCAGCATCTCGCGATAGGCCTCGGTGCGCGCATCGGCGTTGCCGCCGCTGGTGACGCCTACGCCGGGCTTGCCTACGCCCGGAATGTCCATGCGCACATGTATCGGCATGCCCGGCGCGTCGAAGTCATGATAGGTGTCGGGATAGAGGCGCAGCGTGATCGGCGTGTCGCTGTCCTGCATTTTCTTTTCGAGCGATTCGCAGGCTTCCGGCGGCGTCCAGTCGTCGTTTTCACCCATCAGGATCAGCATCGGGGCAGCCGGCTTGTAAGGCGTGCGGTTCCTGGAAAAGGCCGTGCAGGTCGGATAGAACGCCACCGCTGCTTTGGGCTGCACCTTGCGTACGGCGACGTCGGTCTGCGCCAGGTTCAGCGCCGACAGAATGGTGGTGGCGCCGTGCGACCAGCCGACCATGCCGATACGGGAATAGTCGACGTCGTCCTGCGTGGCCAGCCAGCGCAAGGCGACTTGCACATCGAGGCGGCGGTTGGCGCTGCTGGCTTCGCGCTGCTGCAGGCTTTCCTGGCAGATCGAGCGGCGGCCGCGCGGCGTGAAGCTGTCGGGGAACAGCACGTTGTAGCCGGCATCGGTCAGCGCGCGCGCCATGGCGATGTGGCGCGGCGTGAATTCGATTTTTTCCTTGTTGACGCTGCTGTAGAGGCCGCCGCAACCGTGCAGGGCGATGATGGTCGGCCGCTTGTCGGATTTGCTTTTGCCTTTGAACCAAAAGCCGAACAAGGCGGTCGCCTTGCCGCCCGGCGTGTCGACGCTGGTCAGCGCGACGCGTTCGGTGCGCAACGGCGGCAATGACTTGACGGTCTCTTTCGGCGCGGCGGCGGCAACGTGTCCGCACAGCCCTGCGAGGCAGAGCGACGCGATGGTTTTACCCCAGGTACCCATGAACTTCCCCTTGTTGTATTGGCAACCCCGGCGCCGGCCTGCATGAGGTCAGCTTGCCGAGGTTTTGCCGTCAATCTTTTGTTTTGAGCCAGCGCGCGCGGGCATCAACACCAGCAGCAGCGCCATTCCGATCAGTGCGCCGCCGGCGGCATACGCCCACGATAATTGTTCCTGCAAGAACAGCCACCCCCACAAGACGCCGAACAACGGAATCAGGAAGGTAACGGTTAACGACTTAACAGGACCTATATCGGCAATTAATCGGAAAAATAAAATGTAAGCCAGCGCCGAACACACAAAACCCAAAGCCAATAAAGCAATCCACGTACCAATACCGGCATGCAGCGGGGCGGCGGGGCCGTCCTCCATGGCTGCCATGACGGCAAAGAACGGCAACAGCAGCGCGACGGCGCCCAACTGGCTGCCGCATGCCACCAGCTTGCTGTCCAGACCGCCGCGATCACTGATCCAGCGCTTGGTCAGGAAACTTGCCAAACCATAGCAACTGGTCGCCAGCAGGCAGGCCAGCGCACCTAAAACGGTCGCCGTGTCGAACTCTACCGGCCCGGTCCTTGTCAGGACTGCAACGCCGGCCAGGCCGAGGATGACGCCGCCCACTTTTCGCGACGTCAGCTTATCGCCAAAAAATAACGCCCCGATGACCACGCCCATCAAGGGAGCAGTCCCGTTGAGGATGGCGGAGTACCCGGCCGGCAATACTGTGGCGGCGAAGCTGAACAGCACGAACGGCAAGCCTGAATTGATGGCGCCCAGCAACATCGTGGCGCGTAGCTTGCCCTCAAAACGCCATTTTACGCGCAAGACCGCCAGCAACAGCAGCAAACCGGCCGCGCCGAACAGCACCCGGAAGAATGCGGTATTGAGCGCACCCATTTCCGGCACGGCGATGCGCATGAACAGGAAGCTGGCGCCCCAGATGGCGGACAGCGCTAGCAGGCGGAGCAGATCGACTGGTTTCATGACACTTCCGGCAACAATGAGGGGCGCTCATCTTGTCCAACGAATGATGCCGCCGCACTCCGAAACTTGCTATCGTGATTTTCCTGAGGGACAAATCGCTCCCTGAAGCCGGATGCGGCGTCAGGGAGCGAGGCGGGACATCAGCCCGTATTGCGCAGGCCGGCGGCGATGCCGTTGATGGTCAGGTGGATGCCGCGCTGTACGCGTTCCTCGACCTTCTTGCCCGACGCTGCCGTGGAGCGATGGCGCTTGATGAGCTCGACCTGCAAGTGATTCAGCGGATCGAGATAGGCGAAGCGGTTCTTGATCGAACGCGCCAGCAAAGGATTGCCGGCCAGGCGGTCCTTGTTGCCGGTGATCGAGCCGAGCAGTTGGCTGGTGCGCTCATGCTCGCCCACGATGCGGCCGAAGATCGCGTTGCGCAGCTTGCGGTCGGCGACCAGTCCGGCGTAGCGCGACGCCACGGCGAGGTCGGTCTTGGACAGCACCATGTCCATGTTCGACAGCAGCGCGGCGAAGAACGGCCACTCCTTGTACATCGCGCGCAGCGTGGCAAGACGCTTGGATTGCTCCTTGCTGCCGCCTTCCTGCAGCCATTCCGACACTGCGCTGCCGAAGCCGTACCAGCCCGGGAACAGCAGGCGGCACTGGCCCCACGAGAAGCCCCATGGAATCGCGCGCAGGTCTTCGATGCGGCGTGTCGACTTGCGTGAAGCCGGACGCGAACCGATGTTGAGTTCGGCGATTTCGGCGATCGGCGTGGCGGCGAAGAAGTAGTCGGTGAAGCCCGGGGTCTCGTAGACCAGGTTGCGATAGGCCTGGTAGGCGCGATCGGACAGGTCGCCCATGACGCGTTCGAACTCGGCCAGCTTGCGGGTTTCCTTGGCGTCGGTGGTTTCCGGCATCAGGCTGGCTTCCAGCGTCGCCGCGACCAGCAGTTCGAGGTTACGGCGGCCGATCTCCGGATTGGAGAACTTGGAGGCGATGATTTCACCTTGCTCGGTCAGGCGGATCTGGCCGTTGACCGTGCCCGGCGGTTGCGCCAGGATGGCCTGGTAGCTCGGTCCGCCGCCGCGACCGACAGTGCCGCCGCGGCCGTGGAACAGGCGCAGCTTGACGCCGGCGCGGTTGAACAATTCCACCAGGCGGTTTTCCGACTTGTACAGTTCCCAGTTTGAGGTCAGGAAACCGCCGTCCTTGTTGGAGTCGGAGTAGCCCAGCATCACTTCCTGCAGCTTGCCTTGCTTGGCGATCAGCGGCGCCACCAATGGGAATGACAGCCATTGCTCCATGATGTCGGCAGCACAGCGCAGGTCGGGAATGGTCTCGAACAGCGGGATCACCATCAGCTCAAGTTCGGACAGCTTCGACGGATCCTTGGCGTCGGCGTGCAGAAGGCCGGTTTCCTTTTGCAGCAACAGGACTTCCAGCAAATCGGACGCAGTTTCGGTGTGCGAGATGATGTAGTTGCGGATCGCGCGCGCGCCGTAGCGCTGGCGGATTTCACGGGCCGTGCGCAGGATGGTCAGCTCGGAATTGGTTTCGTCCGAATACGTCAGGTAGGGCGAATACAGCAGGCGCGGCTTGGCCAGTTCGGCCAGCAGCAGGGCGATTTTCTTTTCTTCGGAGAGGCCGGCATACGAAGGCTCTACTTGCGCGCTGGCGAACAGTTCGCCCAGTACGCGCTCGTGCACGTCGGAGCTTTGGCGCATGTCCAGTGTGGCGAGATGGAAGCCGAAGATTTCAATCGAACGCTTCAGCACCGCCAGGCGCGGCTTGACCAGCGCGCTGCCGTGGTTGGCATTGAGCGAGTCGACCAGCACCTGCAGTTCGGCGATGCATTCTTCCGGTCCGGCGTAATGCGCGGCGGCGCCGACTTCCTGGCGCAGGATGTTGACCACGCCGAGATGACGGGCGGTTGCCGCCAGGCGCGCGTACACGCCGATCAGTGCGCGGCGGTAAGGCTCGTCGGCGCGATGATTTGAGTTGTCCGGCGAAGCGTCGGCCAACGCCAGCAGTGCGGCGCTGGCGTCGACCATCAAGGTCGAGATCGACAGTTCGGCGCCGAGCGCGTGGACTTCGTCGAGGTAGAAGTCGAAGATCGTGCTCGACTGGCGTTGCAGCGCGCGCTGCATGGTGCCGGCGTTGACGTTGGGATTGCCGTCGCGGTCGCCGCCGATCCAGCTGCCCATCTGCACGAAGGGCGGCAGTTCCGCCGGCGTGGTGCGGGCACTGGTTTTGGCACGTAAGCGCGACGGAAACTGCGCGTTGATTTCTTCTTCGATGTCGTCGTACAGCGCCGGCAGTTCACGCAGGAAGGTGATGCGGTAATAGGACAGCGCATTTTCGATTTCGTCGGCGACTGTCAGCTTGGTATAGCGCAGCATGCGGGTCTGCCACAGCGTGGCGATGCGCGCACGCAGCAGTTCGGTGTTGTCGCGCAATTCCTTGGGCGTCAGCGGCTGGTCGCGCAGCGCCAGCAGGCGGGCGATTTCGCGCTCGGCGTCGAGGATGCTCTTGCGCTGCACTTCAGTCGGGTGGGCGGTCAGCACCGGCGAGATCAGCGATTCGGAGAGGAAATTGCGCACGGTGTTGCCCGACACGCCGGCATTGTCCAGACGCGACAGCGCATAGGCCACGCTGCTCGGTTGCGGCGCCGAGCCGGCCAGCAAGTGGGCGCGGCGGCGGCGGTTGTGGTGCTGGTCTTCAGCGATGTTGGCCAGGTGCGAGAAGTAAGAGAACGCGCGCACCACCGAATTAGTCTGGTCGCGCGTCAGCTTCTTGAGCAGCTTGTCGAGTTCGGCGCCGGCCTTGGCGTCGGATTCGCGGCGGAAGCGCACGGCGGTCTGGCGTATGGTCTCGACCACTTCGAAGACGGCGTCGCCTTCCTGGTGGCGCAGCACCTCGCCCAGCAGACGACCGAGCAGACGGATGTCTTCTTTCAGCGGAGCGTCTTTGTCGGTAGCGGTTTTGCCAGCGCGTTTTTCGGCAGGCTTTTCAGCAGGTTTATCGGAACGGACAGGGGCAGAACGAGCAGGGGTTTGGGTTTTTGGTTTAGTTGCCATGATCAACAATTGCTACGGTTTTCAGAGGAGAAAGTCGGGCGTGCTGGTCGAACTGTCAGTGATGCTGCGTGCTAGAATCTGCTCACTTGATTGCCTCACTTTTTTTATATTTTTATGCGCCGGGCATCTTCACAGATGACTCGGCGACTACCGGAAGAACCGTCTTGAAAGAATTTCCTCCCTCCAGTCTGGTCATCGCTTCACGTGAAAGCCGTCTCGCCATGTGGCAAGCCGAACACGTGCGCGACCGGTTGGCTGCATTATATCCGCAGTGCAGCATAACTATTCTCGGAATGACCACGCGCGGCGACCAGATCCTCGATCGCACCCTGTCCAAGGTCGGCGGCAAGGGACTGTTCGTGAAGGAACTGGAAGTCGCCATGGCCGAGGGACGCGCCGATTTTGCGGTGCATTCGCTCAAGGACGTGCCGATGGAGTTGCCGGAAGGTTTTGTGCTGGGCGCCATTCTGGAACGCGAAGATCCGCGCGATGCATTCGTCTCCAATGACTATGCCGGACTGGACGACTTGCCGCACGGCGCCGTGGTCGGCACCAGCAGCCTGCGCCGCCAGGCGCTGATCGCCGCGCGCTATCCGCATCTGGTCATCAAGCCCCTGCGCGGCAATCTCGATACGCGCCTGGGCAAACTGGATCGTGGCGACTATGCCGCCATCATTCTTGCCGTGGCCGGCCTGAAACGCCTTGGTCTGGAGTCGCGCATCCGCTCCGCCATCGCGCCGGAACAAAGCCTGCCGGCGCCCGGGCAGGGCGCGATGGCGATTGAGATCCTGGCCGACCGCACCGATTTGCAACGCGTGCTGGCGCCAATCAACCATCTCGCTACCGATCGTGCAGTGACGGCCGAGCGTACGCTGTCGCGCACCTTCGGCGGCAGCTGCCAGATTCCGCTGGCGGCTTTCGCCACGATAGACGGCGATCGCATGCGCATGCGCGCTCTGGTGGCGACACCGGACGGCAAGCAGGTCGCGGCCGCCGAAGCCGAAGGTCCGGCTGATGCGCCGGCCGCGCTCGGCAGACAGGTTGCCGACTTGCTGCAGGTGCAGGGCGCCGAAGCGATCCTGGCGGCATGCAAGGCCGAGGCCGATGCAGCGGAATGATTCAGCGCCGAATTTGCCCGTCCATTCATCCCTCGTTACTCTCTGAACTGAAGGGGACGCCGTGAAGGAGCTCGCTGCCAGGCCCGTAGTCATCACGCGTCCCTTGGCGCAGGCCGACGCGTTCGCCACGCAAGTCACGGCGATCGGCCGCATGCCGGTGATTTTCCCCTTGCTGGAAATCGCACCGGTGGCCGACAGCGCCGAACTGCAACGCGTGCTGTCCGCGCTGGAGCGGTTTGCGCTGGTGGTGTTCGTCAGTCCCAACGCCATCGATGCCGCCTTCCAGTTCATTCCGTCGTGGCCGGGGAATGTCGCCATCGGCATCGTCGGCGAAGGCAGCCGGCTGGCCTTGCAGCGCCACGGGGTCGACGAATCCCACGCCACCATCCACGCGCCGCGCAACAGCGAGCGCATGGATTCCGAGGAATTGTTCAAATCATTCAATCTCGACGCGCTGCGCGGCAAACGCGTGTTGATTGTGCGCGGCCAGGCCGGACGCGATTTTCTGACGGACATGCTGCGCGCCAGCCAAGTGGAAGTCGAGCACGTGACCGCGTATCAACGCCTGCTGCCGAAAATCGACGCTGAAAAGGCAGTGCATCTGCGCAGCCTGATCGACGCCGGCAGCGAATGGGTGGTCACCAGTTCCGAGGCCTTGCGCAACCTGCTGCAAGTCACCGCCGAGGCGCTGGGACAGGACTGTGTGGTAAAACTACAACGCAATGAAATCATCGTTTCGCACCAGCGGATCGCTGAAACAGCGCACTCGCTGGGTTTCTCCCATGTGACCATGACCGGATCAGGGGACGAACGCCTGATTGCCGCGTTACAATCCCCTGCATGAACGAACTGCAATCCTCCCCCGACCAGAACCAGCCGGACCCGAAAGCGGATCCCGGACTGCAGGCGAGCATGGTGCTCCCTTCCTTTACACCTTCGGACAACGGCGTGCTGAAAAAGCGCCTGCGGCTGCTGACCTTGCTGGTGGTGATTCTCGCCATCGTGCTGGTGGCGCAGTGGTGGGTGTCGCATAGCGAAATCCGCGGCCTGCGCGAAGAAGTCGCGCGTCGCCTGCAAACCGGCGACGTCGCCAACACCGAGGTCAAGGGCGTACTCAAGACCGTCCAGGAAAGCACCAAGGAATTGCAAGCCAAGGTCAGCGTGCTCGACAGCAAGCAGGCCGAGTCGCAAAGCCAGCAACTGGCGCTCGAACAGCTCTACCAGGATCTCTCCAAGAATCGCGATGACTGGGCACTGTCGGAAATCGAAGAAGTGCTGTCGACCGCCAGCCAGCAGCTGGAACTGGCCGGCAACGTGCAGGGTGCGCTGATCGCCTTGCAGAACGCCGACAAGAGCCTGTCGCGCTCCGACAAGCCGCAATTCATCGCCATCCGCCGCGCCATTGCGCGCGACCAGGATCGCCTGAAGGCCTTACCGACCGTCGACGTGCCCGGTATCGCCGTACGCCTCGACAGCGTCATCGGCCAGATCGACAGCATGCCGTTGCTGTCGGACGAAAAACCGGTGGTGTCGGTGACGGAACCGAAGAAACAACCCGCGCGCGCCGCCCCCAAAGCTGCCGCCAAGTCGAACGGCAAGGAGCAGCCGGCTGCCGCATCTGCAGTTCCGGCGTCCGACTGGCTGGCTGACGCCCAGGAAAAGTGGCAAAGCTTCAGCGCCGAAATGTGGACCGAGCTGAAGCAGCTGGTGCGCATCCGCAGCGTCGACACGCCGGACGCCTTGCTGCTGTCGCCGACCCAGGCTTACTATGCCCGTGAAAACCTCAAGCTGCGCCTGCTCAATGCTCGCCTGGCGCTGCTGTCGCGCAACGAGTTCGCGTTCCGCAACGACCTGGCCGCAGCACAAGACACCATCGCCAAGTACTTCGACACCCGCGCCAAGCAAGTGCAGACTACGCAGGCCATGTTGAAGCAAGTCCAGGGCAGCAACCTGTCGATCCAGATGCCGACGCTCAGCGAAAGCATCAACGCGGTGCGCAACTACAAAGGCCGCCGTTAATTAAGACGACAGAAATATGCGAATTCTTCTCTGGCTCCTGACCCTGTTTGCTTCCGCCATCGGCCTGGCGGTACTGGCGCGCTTCAATCCCGGCAACGTCGTGCTGTTCTATCCGCCGTACCGCGTCGATTTGTCGCTCAACTTCTTCCTGGCCGCGGTGGTGGTGCTGTTCATCGCGCTGTACGTGCTGATCCGCGCCGTGCGCCTGACCCAAAAGCTGCCCGGCCGCGTGATCGCCTATCGCCGCCAGAAGCGTGAAAACGACGGCAACAAGGCTTTGCGTGATTCGATCAAGGCTTTCTTCGAAGGCCGTTTCGGTCACGCTGAAAAAGCCGCCACGCGCGCTGCCGAACTGCCCGACAACGCCGGCATCGCCGCGCTGGTCGGCGCGCGTGCCGCGCACCGCATGCGCCAGACCGATCGGCGCGACATCTGGCTGGCCAGCACCGACGGCGACAATGGACTCAAGGCCGCGCGCCTTATGACGACGCTGGAATTGCTGGTCGACGATCACCAGTTCAAGGCCGCCCTCGATACTGTCGAAGAGCTCAACGCCAACGGCACGCGTCACATCCAGGCGCTGCAATGGGCGCTCAAGGCCAACCAGCAAGCCAAGAACTGGCCAGAAGTGCTGCGCCTGGTGCAAACGCTGGACAAGCGCAATGCGCTGCATCCGGCCTTGTCCAATCGCCTGCGTGAAATGGCCTATGACGCTCTGCTGTCGGATCGCTCGCACGACGCCGAGTCGATCCGTCGCTTGTGGGCCGAAGTGCCTAACGCCGATCGCCTGAAACCTTATATCGCCGCGCGCGCCGCTCAGGCCTTCAGCAGCCGCAGCCTGCACGACGAAGCGCGCACGCTGCTGGAGCGCGCACTGGCAGCCGATTGGGATGACCGCCTGATCCGCGCTTACCGTGATTCGACGGCCGAAGCCGGCTCGCCGGCGCTGCTGGCGCAGATCGAACGCTGCGAGGCATGGCTGGCGAAACGTCCGACTGATGCCGAACTGGCGCTGACGTTGGGCATGTTCTGCCTGCGCCAGAAGCTGTGGGGCAAGGCCCAGCGCCATCTGGAGCAAGCCCTGTCCGATGCGCTTGAGCCGCGCACCGTGCGCGAATCGCACCTCAGCCTCGCGCAGTTGCATGACGCGCTCGACCAGCACGAACAGGCTGCCGCGCACTACAAGCAATGCGCGCTGGCGACGGCCATCCGCTAGTTTTCTGACGAACAAGAAAGAGCCGCCGTGTCGCTGTAACGACCCGGCGGCTTTTTTATTGCCTGATTTCAAGTGCGCGCTGATTCGGCGCAGATGCAGATTGGCGGCCTGAATGCCGTTATAATCTCGGGTTTCCCATCCCTTCATTTCTTTACGAGAAAGCACCATGAGCCTGAATAACGTCCCGTCCGGCCGCGACCTGCCCAACGACTTCAATGTGATCATCGAGATCCCGATGAACGCCGATCCGATCAAGTATGAAGTGGACAAGGATAGCGGCGCTATTTTCGTCGACCGTTTCATGGGCACCGCGATGCACTATCCGTGCAACTACGGTTACATCCCGCAAACGCTGTCCGAAGACGGCGACCCGGTCGACGTGCTGGTGATTACCCCGTTCCCGCTGTTCCCCGGCGTGGTGGTGCGTTGCCGTCCCATCGGCGTGCTGAAGATGACCGACGAGTCGGGCGTTGACGCCAAGCTGCTGGCGGTGCCGGTCGACAAGGTCCTGTCGATCTACACGCATTGGCAAAAGCCGGAAGACATGAACGAACTGCGCCTGAAGCAGATCCAGCATTTCTTCGAGCACTACAAGGACCTGGAAAAGGGCAAATGGGTCAAGATCGACGGCTGGGAAGGTCCGGAATCGGCCAAGGCGGAAATCCTCGCCGGCGTCGAAGCCTTCAAGAAGCAGCAAGCCAAGTAATCTGCAGTCCAGGCATTGCCGATAAAAAAGCGCACCCGCGGGTGCGCTTTTTTTGTGCCGGTCGCAGTCATGTCGGATCGCGAGTCGGATCTCGAAACGGGTTGCGTTCGTTGAGTTCGCTCAGGTAATCGTCGATGCCGCCGCCTTCGCGTTCGAGGAAGCGTTCCACCGCATCGGCAAACGAGGGATGCGCCAGCCAGTGCGCCGACCAGGTTTTCTGCGGCAGGAAGCCGCGCGCCATCTTGTGCTCGCCCTGGGCGCCGCCTTCAAACCACGCGATCTTGTTGTCGATGCAGAATTCCAGCGGCTGGTAGTAAGCCGTTTCGAAATGCAGGCAGGGGATGTCTTCCAGCGCACCCCAGTAGCGTCCGTATAGTGCGTCTTCGTCATAGACCACTAACGACGAGGCGACCGGTTTGCCGTCGCGATGGGCCACTGTCAGCAGCAGATGCTGCGGCATCCCGGCGGCGATGCGCAGGAAAAAGTCGAGGTTCAGATAAGGCGTCGAATGGTGTGCCGCATAAGTGTGGCGGTAACAGCGGTGGAAAAAACGCCAGTCGGCTTCGCCGGCTTCGTGACCGCGCAGATGGCGGAACGTCACGCCGGCGTCGCCCACCTTGCGCCGCTCGGCCAGGATGTTCTTGCGTTTCTTGCGTTCCAGCGTGGTGAGGAACTCGGCGAAGTCGCGATAGCCTTCGTTGTGCCAATGGAACTGTACGCCGCTGCGCAGCATGAAGCCGGCCTCTGCCAGCGTCTGCGCCTCTGCTGCGGGAGGGTAGAGCACATGGGTGGAGGAGGTCTGTGCGGCTTCCTGGAGTTCCTGCAAGGCCCGCACCAGCGCCTGGCGTGCGGCCTCGTCCACCGCGAGGAGGCGAGCGCCGCTGACCGGCGTGAACGGAATCGCCGCCAGCAGCTTGGGGTAATAGGGCAGGCCGTGACGTTCATAAGCCTCGGCCCAGGCCCAGTCGAACACGTACTCGCCGTAGGAGTGATATTTCAGGTAGAGCGGCAATGCCGCCTTCAGGTCATCACCTTGCCACAGTGTCAGGTATTGCGGCTCCCAGCCGGTGTCCTTGGCGGCGGAGCCGCTTTCATGCAGCGCATGCAGGAAAGCGTAGGACAAAAACGGCGTGGCGTCGGCCTGGGCGGCAAGCAGCGCATCCCATGCCGGCTGGCCAACTTCTGCCAGAGAAGAAATGATTCGCGTGCGATAATGAGACTCTGCGTTCACTGCGTGCAGCTCCCCGGCACAGGTGTTGCGTCCGTACTCTTCGTCATTTTCTTACCGTCATTTCTTACTTGTCGCCATCATGTCAGTCAAAGTCGCCATCGCCCAGATCAACAGCACCGTTGGAGATATCTCGGGCAATCGCAACAAAATCGTCGAATTCGCTCGCCGTGCCGCAGCACAGGGTGCGGACATCGTCCTCACGCCGGAATTGTCGCTGGTAGGCTATCCTCCTGAAGACCTGTTGCTGCGTCAGGCATTCTACGCAAAAACCGACGAAGCGTTGCAAGCGCTCACGGCCGAGCTGGCCGGGTTGAAAGACGTGCACGTCGTCGTCGGCCATCCGGTGCTCAAGGATGGTGCGCGCTTCAACGCAGCATCGGTTCTGCTCAACGGCAAAATCTCCGGCAGCTATCACAAGCTGGAGCTGCCCAACGACAGCGTGTTTGACGAGAAGCGCTACTTCACGCCCGACGGCACGCCGCTGGTGTTCGACGTCAAAGGCACGAAATTCGGCATCAACATCTGCGAGGACACCTGGTTCCCGCGCGCGCCTGCCCGCGCCAAAGAGGCCGGCGCACAGGTACTGCTGATCCTGAACGGTTCGCCGTACCACATGAACAAGCAGTCGCTGCGCCTCGACGTGATGCGCGACAATGTGACCAAACAAGGCATGCCGCTGGTGTTCGCCAATCTGGTGGGCGGCCAGGATGAACTGATTTTCGACGGCAATTCCTTCGCCATGGATATCGCCGGCGAACTGGTCGCCAGCCTGGCGCATGCGCAGGAAGATTTGCAGGTCATCGAATTCGACGGTGTGCAGATCCGCAATCCACAGATGGCGCCGGCGCTGTCGATTGAAGCGCAGGTGTACCAGGCGCTGGTGCTGGGCGTGCGCGATTACGTCGGCAAGAACGGTTTCCCGAGCGTGCTGATCGGCTTGTCAGGCGGCGTCGATTCGGCGCTGACGCTGGCCGTCGCGGTCGATGCGCTGGGCGCCGACAAGGTGCGCGCGATCATGATGCCGTCGCCTTATACGGCAGACATTTCCTGGATCGACTCGCGCGACATGGTCGAGCGCATCAAGGTGCGCTACGACGAGATTTCGATCAACGATTGTTTCTCGGCCTTCCGCAGCACCTTGTCCGAAGAGTTCAAGGGACTCAAGGAAGACACCACCGAAGAAAACATCCAGGCCCGCATTCGCGGCACGCTGCTCATGGCGCTGTCCAACAAGTACGGTTCCATCGTCCTGACTACCGGCAACAAGAGCGAAATGGCGGTGGGCTACTGCACGCTGTACGGCGACATGGCCGGCGGCTTCGCCGTGATCAAGGACATCGCCAAGACGCTGGTCTATCGTTTGTGCGCTTACCGCAACAGCATTTCCGAAGTCATTCCCGAACGCATCCTGACACGCGCACCGTCGGCCGAACTGCGGCCCGACCAGAAGGACCAGGATTCGCTGCCGCCGTATGAAGTCCTCGACGCCATCATGCAGATGTACATGGAAGAAAATCTCGGCATCGTCGAGATCGAGCGGGCCGGTTACCAGAAGGAAGATATCGAACGCATCACGCGCCTGATCAAGATCAACGAGTACAAGCGGCGCCAGGCGCCGGTGGGTATCCGGGTCACCCACAGGGCTTTCGGCCGCGACTGGCGATATCCGATTACGTCAAGATTCCGCGAATAACATTACGTTGTTCAGCGCACATAATTAAGAGTGTTCTGTAAAAACTTTTATTGATTTAATTCGATTTTCTGCGACATTTTATAAGGAGGGAATAGCCATGAAGCAAGTCACTGCTATCATCAAACCGTTCAAGTTGGACGAAGTGCGCGAGTCGCTGGCCGAAGTCGGCGTCACCGGACTGACCGTTACCGAAGTCAAGGGTTTCGGCCGTCAGAAGGGCCATACCGAGCTGTATCGCGGCGCTGAATACGTTGTCGATTTCCTGCCCAAGGTGAAGATCGAAGTCGTGGTCGACAACAGCGTGGTGGAACCGGTGGTCGACGCCATCATCAAGGCGGCGCGCACCGGCAAGATCGGCGACGGCAAGATTTTTGTGCAGGAAGTCGAACAGGTCATTCGCATCCGCACCGGCGAGACAGGAGCGGAAGCGGTATAACACCGTGAAGGGGAGATCGCATGTCGGAGCAGCTTCGATGGTTGTTTCGAATTTTTCCGATCTTTTTGTTAACGTGCTTGTTCTCCCCCGCACATGCCGACGCCGACCCCGGCGTCTCCGATACCCGCATCCTGCTCGGACAATCGGCCGGCATGTCGGGGCCCACTGCGCAATACGCGCGCCAGGTGTTGATCGGCGCCAAAGTCTACTTCGACAAGATCAACCAGCAAGGCGGTGTGCATGGCAGACGCATTGAGCTGCGTACCCGCGACGACCAATATTCTGCATCCCTCGCCGCCTATAACACGCGTCAATTGATTGAGCGTGACGGCGTGTTTGCGCTGTTCGGATTCGTCGGATGGCCGACCAGCCAGGCCGGCCTGCAGATCGCATCGCGTGCGGGCGTGCCTTTCTTTGCGCCGTTCACCGGCGGTGCGCTCCATGCATCGTTCGATCGACATCTGTTTTCGATCCGTGCGAGTTATGCGGACGAATACGCTTACTTCCTGCGCAACATGAACTGGCTCGGCATACGCAAGCTGGCGCTGCTGTATCAGCAAGACCAATATGGCGTGATGATCAAGCAGGACGTCGATAGTCGCGCCCGCCGCGAAGCCATCGAGCTGACCAGCATCGGCATCAACCATGGCGGCGTCAACCTCGAGCCCCTGATCGACAAGACACTGAGCGTGCAGGCCGATGTCGTCATGCTGGTCCATGCCGACTCCCAGATCAACGCCCGCATCGTACGCAGCTTGCGCAACCGCGGCTTCCTCGGGCAGTTCTTTGCCGTGTCCTTCGTCGGCAACAAGCAGCTGGCCAGCGAACTGGGCGAGCTGGCGCACGGCATTCTGGTCACGCAAGTGGTGCCGCTGCCCTGGCGCATTTCGATGCCGCTCGTTGCCGAATACCGCAAGCGCATGGCTGAGTCAGGCTACGAGGAATTCACCGTCACCAGCCTGGAAGGCTACATTGCGGCACGCGTGCTGGTTGAAGGCTTGAAGCGGGCAGGGCGTAATCTGACGCGCGAGCGCCTGATCCGTGCGCTCGAAAGCATCAATGCGCGCAACTACGACGGCGGCGGCTATGTCGTCAATTTCTCCGCCACCAATCACCAGGGATCGATGTACGTGGACATTGCGACCATGACCAAGGATGCGCGCTTCATGAACTGAAGCCGTCGATTCACTGGCTTGTCCGGTCTTTACGAACATCGCTGTATTTGGTTTAAAATACTGTTTATATATACAGTATTCCAATGCAAGGCGATGACCCCATGAGCAAGTCCGGCTACCGCAAAGTCCCGTTGCAAATCACGCAAGTACGCGAGAGCGAAGGCGAGACTTTCACGCGGGTGTTCGATGCGCGCAAGGGCCGTGGCGCGGTCAGCAACATACAGGGGCGCTATGAGGTGGAGCAGCGCGTCGGCTTCGACGACGGCTGGGGGGTGCCTGAATCAGAAAATGGCGCAGAAGACGAACCGGCAACCGTGCGCACCATCATCACCGAAGAAACCGCCAAAACCATCATCAGCCGCAACAAGTCGCCCGACCTGCCGTTCAATGCGTCGCTCAATCCGTATCGCGGTTGCGAACATGGCTGCGTGTACTGCTTTGCACGTCCCACACACGCTTACCTGGGCTTGTCGCCGGGACTGGACTTCGAGAGCAGGATTTTCGCCAAGACCAATGCCCCGGAATTGCTCCTGCGCGAATTGGCGAAGCCGTCCTATGTGCCCGAGACGATCACCGTGGGCATCAACACCGATGCCTACCAGCCCTGCGAGCGCGAGCTGCAGATCACGCGGCGCGTATTGCAGATACTCAGCGATTGCCGGCATCCGGCTGCGCTGATCACCAAGTCCTCGCTGGTCGAACGCGACATCGACATCCTCGCGCCGATGGCTGAACGGCGGCAGGTGATCGCCGCCGTCACCATCGCCACGCTAGACCCGGCGCTGGCGCGCAAGCTGGAGCCGCGCGCGGCCACGCCGACGCGCCGTCTGCGGGTGATCCGCACGTTGGCCGAAGCAGGCATTCCGGTCAGTGTCAGCGTTGCGCCGGTGATTCCCTTCATCAACGAGCCCGAACTGGAGGACATCATCGCGGCGGCTGCAGAGGCCGGCGCGAGGCGTGCCGGCTACACCGTGCTGCGCTTGCCGTGGGAAGTCAATCCGCTGTTCCAGCAATGGCTGCAGACCTACTTTCCCGAACGGGCCAACCGTGTCATGAACCGCATCCGGGAGATGCGTGGCGGCAAGGACAACGATTCAGATTTCGCCACGCGCATGCGCGGCGAAGGCGTGTGGGCCGAGCTGATACGCCAGCGTTTTGAAAAAGCCGTGCAGCGCAGCGGCATGCATGAGCGCGGCTGGTTCGACATGCTTGATGCGTCGCAATTCGTGGCGCCCGCGCGACCGGCGCGCGCCTCGCCGTCCGGCCAGTTCAACTTGTTCTGACCGGCGCGGGCATCGCTGCTTCCGTCTATTTCTCGCTGTCCAAGTGCGCCATCGAATGCGCGGCATAACGTTCGCCCGCCGCAGCATTGGCTGGAATGGCTTCTTCGATACGCGCCAGATCCTGGCGCGTCAGCACCAGCTTGAGTGCGCCCAGCGACTCCGCAAGGCGTTCCGGGCGACGTGCGCCGACCAATGGCACGATGTCGCTGCCTTGCGCCAGCACCCAGGCGATCGCGACCTGAGCCGGTGTAGCCTCTTTGTCGGCGGCGATGCTGCGCAGCACGTCGATCAGCGCCAGATTATGCGCCAGGTTGTCGGCCGAGAAGCGCGGACTGTGACTGCGGAAGTCGTTCGCCGCCAGCTTGCGCGACGGATCCCAATGACCGCTGATGAGGCCGCGCGACAGCACGCCGTAGGCCGTGATGCCGATGCCCAGTTCGCGGCAGGTCGGCAGGATGTCCTTTTCGATGCCGCGCGAGATCAGCGAATATTCGATCTGCAAATCTGTGATCGGATGCACGGCGTGAGCACGGCGCAAGGTGTCCGCGCCGACTTCCGACAAGCCGATGTGACGTACGCGGCCGGCTTTGATTTCTTCGGCGATGGCGCCGACGGTGTCTTCGATCGGCACGGACGGATCGAGGCGCGCCGGGCGATAGATGTCGATATGGTCGGCGCCGAGACGACGCAGCGTATAGGCCAGGAAATTCTTCACCGCCGCCGGGCGGTTGTCCATGCCGATCCAGTTGCCGCCGGCGTCGCGCATGGCGCCGAATTTCACGCTCAGCTGGACCTTGTCGCGACTGCCGCTGCCGATCGTGCGCAAGGCGTCCCGGATCAGCATTTCATTGTGACCCATGCCGTAGAAGTCGCCGGTGTCGAGCAGCGTTACACCGGCGTCCAGCGCGGCGTGGATGGTAGCTATGCCGGTTTGTTCATCGGCCGGGCCGTACAGATCCGACATGCCCATGCAGCCGAGCCCGAGGGCTGAGGAGGAGAGGCCGCTGCGGCCGAGTGTGCGATGTTCCATGATGATTCCTTCCAGGTGAAAAGTAGGGATGCCAGCCGGAACGGAGGCGACAGCGGTCGTTCTTCGGCGCATGGAGGGTATTGTCGAACTTATTTAATTTCGAATAAATAGCGTTAAAATGATTTCTTTATTCGAATATCAATAATTATCATGGACCGTCTTCAGGCAATGGAAGTATTCGTGCGCGTCGCCGAACTGGGCAGCTTCAGCAAGACTGCGGAGCAGATGGGCTTGCCGGCGGCGACCGTGACCAACGCCATCCAGGCGGTGGAGAAGCGCGTCGGCGTGCGCCTGCTGCAGCGGACCACGCGCAAGGTCACGCTGACCGATGACGGCGCGGCTTACCTTGAACGTTGCCAGCGCTTGCTGGCGGAATTCCAGGATGTCGAAAACCTGTTCGACCACGAGCAGCCGCAAGGCGTGGTGCGTGTCGACCTGCCCGAGCGGCTGGCGCACAAGAGCGTGATTCCGCGCCTGCCGGAGTTCTTCGCGCGCTATCCCGACATCCGGGTCAAGCTCAATGCCAGCGACCGCTTCGTCGACCTGATCGGCGAAGGCGTCGACTGCGTGGTGCGCGTCGGCATCCTCAGCGATTCGACGCTGATTGCGCGCAGCATCGGCGCGATGGAGCAGATCACTTGCGCCTCCAGGGCCTACCTCGATCGCCACGGCCGTCCGCGCACGCTGGCGGAGCTGGAGCAGCACGTGATGATCAATTATTTTTCCAGCCGCACCGGCCGCGAGCTGCCGTGGGAATACATGCAGAACGGCGAGCTGAAAACCCTGAAGTTGCGCGGCCAGGTGTCGGTGGCGAGTTCCGAGGCCTACATGGCGTGCTGCCTGGCGGGACTGGGATTGGTGCAGGCGCCTTTGCTGGGCGCCGAGGACTTGCTGGCGCAGGGCGTGATCGAAGAAGTGCTGCCGGAATTCAAACCGCCGCCGTTGCCGGTGGCGATCGTGTATTCGCACAACCGGCATCTGTCGCCGCGTGTGCGCGTGTTTGTCGACTGGCTGGCCGAGATACTGAAAATTCGCTAGAGGTTCTAGCGGTTGGCCGGCGCGCTCGATTGCAGCAGTACGATCAGTGCACCTGACCCGCCGTCGGCCGGCTGCGCCTGGCAAAAGGCGATGACTTCGTCCTTCTGCGCCAGCCAGTTGCGCACCTTCTGTTTCAGCACGGGCTCCTTGTTGACCGAGCCCAGTCCCTTGCCGTGGATGATGCGCACGCAGCGCTGGCCGCGCCGGCGCGCCTGACGCAGGAATTCGCCCAGCGCTTCGCGCGCTTCGTCGCGGCGCAGGCCGTGCAGGTCGAGCTGGTTCTGGATTGCCCAATGGCCGCGCCGCAATTTGCTGAGCACGTCGCTGCCCACGCCGGGACGCGCGAAGCTGAGGTTTTCGTCGGTGTCGAGCAGGGTGTCGAAGGTGAATTCGTCGGACAGCGATTCCATCAGCGCCGCCTGTTCGTCGGCGATGTGGTGGCGCGCGATCGGCAAGGGTTGCGGCGGGAACAGGGCGGCTTTTTCGTTGCTGCGCAGCGGCGCTATCTTGCCGATGCTGCTGCGGAAAATGTCGGCTTCGGCGCGCAGGCGCTTTTCATCTTCCACGCGCTGGCGTTCGGCGGCGAGGCGCGCTTCTTCCTGCGCCTTGAGATCCTTGCGCAATGACTTGAGCGCCGAAAAATCCTTGATAGTCGCCATGATTCGCGCACCGGTGAGAATTGAAAAAGCCCTCCCGCGATGAAGAGGGAGGGCTGAGGATGACGAGCTGAGCTAGTTACTCCAAGCCTTCCAGATAGCGCTGGGAGTCCAGCGCGGCCATGCAGCCGGTGCCGGCGCTGGTGATGGCCTGGCGGTAAATATGGTCCTGCACGTCGCCGGCGGCGAACACGCCGTTGATGCTGGTGGCGGTGGCGAAGCCTTCCAGGCCGGTGCGGGTCTTGATGTAGCCGTTCTGCATGTCAAGCTGGCCTTCGAAGATGCCGGTGTTCGGCTTGTGGCCGATGGCGATGAACAGGCCGTGCAGTGTGATCGGCGTGACGCTGCCGTCCTGGGTCGACTTGATCTTGATGCCGGTGACGCCGCTTTCATCGCCGACGACTTCTTCCAGCGTGTGATGCCACTTGATCTCGATCTTGCCTTCGGTAACCTTGTGCAGCAGGCGGTCGATCAGGATAGGTTCGGCGCGGAACTTGTCGCGGCGATGGATGATGGTGACCTTGCTGGCGATGTTGGACAGATACAGCGCTTCTTCGACCGCGGTGTTGCCGCCGCCGACCACGGCGACTTCCTTGCCGCGATAGAAAAAGCCGTCGCAGGTGGCGCAGGCGGACACGCCTTTGCCCATGAAGGCTTCTTCGGAAGGCAGACCGAGATATTGCGCCGACGCGCCGGTGGCGATGATCAGCGCGTCGCAAGTGTATTCGCCGGAGTCGCCGATCAGGCGGAATGGCCGTTCCGACAACTTGGTGGTGTGGATGTGATCAAAAATGATTTCCGTATTGAAACGCTCGGCGTGTTTCAACAGGCGTTGCATCAGTTCCGGTCCTTGCACGCCCATCGGATCGCCGGGCCAGTTTTCGACGTCGGTGGTGGTCATCAGCTGGCCGCCTTGCTCGACGCCGGTGATCAGCACCGGATTGAGGTTGGCGCGTGCTGCGTAGACGGCAGCGCTGTAGCCGGCGGGGCCGGAACCGAGAATCAAAACCTTGGCGTGTTTGGGCGTGGTCATAAAATACTCTTAATGAACTGAACAGAAGTGGGGCGCAGCGGCATGTCATTAAAATGATGCCGGACTGCCGGATTTCAATGCGGGCGCGAGGATGACCGGCTGCGATGCCGGAAGACTGCGGCTTATGTTGCCGTTTATCCTATATTGCGCTGCAAAACGGTTAAGATTATAGACGAAGCGCCAGACCGGTCCGATGGAATTACGCTATTCCATCAATAGGGCCGTCCGCCCTGCGATTTGCCCTGATTCTCTGCCGATTTCCATACCCCGGTTTTCTGCCCGGCAATCGCCGTTACAATGTCGCCTGAGTTAAATGCGCCCCCAAGGCGCGCCAGATAAAGATTTATGACCAAGACCAGCCAAGCCTATACCCGCAACACCAAAGCCGCCGAAACTCCGCAGCTGCCGAGCCGGCTGGTGCGCCTCCTGTACGAAGCCCGCTGGTTGGCCATGGCGACCTTGCTGGTGTATTTGTCCTTGATCCTGCTGACCTACTCGCGCAGTGACCCGGGTTGGTCGGTGGCTAATTCCGTGCCGCACCTGCATAACTGGGGCGGCCGCGTCGGCGCCTGGGTGGCTGACCTGATGCTGTACATCTTCGGCATGTCGACCTGGTGGTGGTGCGTGCTGCTGGGCCATTCCATCTGGCGCAGCTATCGGCACCTGGCCAATCGCTTCCTGATGCAGAAAGAGACCGAACCCGAGCACCATCAGGAAGGCCTGATCCGTGCCATCGGTTTCGTGTTCCTGCTGGCCGGCAGCCTCGGCATCGAATACATGCGCATGTACACCATGAAGGCGCCGATGCCGCGCGCGCCGGGCGGCGTGCTGGGCGAAATGATCGGCAGCGCGGCACAGACCTCGCTCGGTTTCACCGGCGCCACGCTGTTGCTGCTGCTGCTGTTCGGACTGGGCTTCAGCCTGTTCTTCCACGTCTCGTGGCTGGCTGCGGTTGAACGCATTGGCGGCGCGATTGAAGACGGTATTTTCTGGATCCGCAATTTCTATTCGGCGCGCGAAGATCGCAAGGTCGGCCACGTCGCCGCCGTCAAGCGCGAAGAAGTGGTGGTGCAGGAACGCGCCAAGATCGACGAAGCGCCGCCGATCCGCATCGAGCCACAAGTGGTGGCGGTGCCGAAGTCGGAGCGCATCGAGAAGGAGCGCCAGACCAGCCTGTTTCAGGACATCGATTCCAGCCTGCCGCCGTTGTCGCTGCTGGACGAAGCGCCGCCGGCGCAGCAGACGGTTTCTGTCGAAACGCTGGAGTTCACCAGCCGCCTGATCGAGAAGAAGCTGTCCGACTTCGGCGTCGAAGTCAAAGTAGTCGCCGCTTATCCCGGCCCGGTCATTACGCGCTACGAAATCGAACCGGCCACCGGCGTCAAGGGTAGCCAGATCGTCGGCCTGGCGCGCGACCTCGCACGCTCGCTGTCGCTGACCTCGATCCGTGTGGTGGAAGTCATCCAGGGCAAGAATTACATGGGCCTGGAGCTACCCAATCCCAAGCGCCAGATCGTGCGCCTGACCGAGATTCTCAGCTCCAAGGTCTACAACGACAGCCATTCCAGCCTGACCATCGCGCTCGGCAAAGACATCGCCGGCAATCCGGTGGTGGCCGACCTCGCCAAGATGCCGCACTTGCTGGTCGCCGGTACGACGGGTTCGGGTAAGTCGGTCGGCATCAACGCCACCATCCTGTCGCTGCTGTACAAGTCGACGCCGAAGCAGGTGCGCCTGATCCTGATCGATCCGAAGATGCTGGAGCTCTCCATTTATGAAGGCATCCCGCACTTGCTGGCGCCGGTCGTGACCGACATGCGTCAGGCCGGCCATGCGCTGAACTGGGCCGTGGCCGAGATGGAGCGCCGCTACAAGCGCATGTCCAAACTGGGCGTGCGCAACCTGGCCGGCTACAACCAGAAGATCATCGACGCCGACAAGCGCGGCGAAAAGATACCGAATCCGTTCAGCCTGACCCCGGACGCGCCGGAGCCGCTGGAACAGCTCGAAACCATCGTCATCATCATCGACGAGCTGGCCGACCTGATGATGGTGGTCGGCAAGAAGGTGGAAGAACTGATCGCGCGTATCGCACAGAAGGCGCGCGCCGCCGGCATCCATCTGATCCTGGCGACTCAGCGGCCTTCGGTCGACGTCATCACCGGCCTGATCAAGGCCAACGTGCCGACCCGCATCGCCTTCCAGGTCAGCAGCAAGATCGACTCGCGCACGATTCTCGACCAGATGGGCGCGGAAGCGCTGCTCGGCATGGGCGACATGCTCTACATGCCGCCGGGCACCGGCTTGCCGATCCGCGTGCACGGCGCCTTCGTTTCCGATGAAGAAGTCCATCGCGTGGTGGATCACCTGAAAGAGCAGGGGGAACCGAATTACATCGAGGGCATCCTAGAAGGAGGCGTTGCCGACGATGCCGACGGTGCAATCGGCGGCGGCGCTGCGGGCGGTACTGAAGGCGACGAACTGTATGATCAGGCCGTCGCGGTCGTGCTGAAAAACCGCCGGGCCTCGATTTCACTGGTGCAGCGTCACTTGCGCATCGGCTACAACCGCGCCGCGCGTCTGCTGGAGCAGATGGAGCAAAGCGGTCTGGTGTCGACGATGCAATCGAACGGCAACCGGGAAATCCTCGTGCCGGCAGGAAATACCACGGAGTAAAGACGCATACCATGCAAATAAAAATACAGGCATCACCTCTTCTGAACAAATGGCATGTCGCCGTTGCTGCGATCGGTCTGAGCGCGGCCTTGTTTTCCGCACAGGCTACGGCCAGCGCACTGGAGCAGTTCAAGCAGTTCGTGGCGTCGACGCAATCGGCCAAGGGCGAGTTCGTGCAGCGCCTGGTCAAGATAGACAGCGGCACCGCCAAGGTATCGAACACCTCGAGCGGCACGTTTGTGTTTTCGCGTCCGGGCAAATTCATCTGGACTTACCAGAAGCCGTATGAGCAAGTCTTGCAGGCCGATGGCGACAAGCTGTTCATCTACGACAAGGACCTGAATCAGGTCACCACCAAGAAGCTGGGCAACGCGCTCGGCTCATCGCCGGCTGCGATCCTGTTCGGCAGCAACGATCTGGAAAAGAATTTCACGCTGAAAGAAGGCGGCACCAAGGACGGCATGGAATGGCTGGAAGCCACGCCCAAGACCAAGGACACGACCTTTGACCGCATCGGCATCGCCTTGAAGGACGGCGTGCCGCACGCGATGGAATTGCGTGATTCGTTCGGTCAGACCTCGCTGCTGTCGTTCACCAACTTCGAGAAGAATCCACCGTTGAAAGCGACCAGCTTCACCTTCGTCGTGCCCAAGGGCGCCGACGTCTTCAATCAATAACCGGATGTAACGGCAAGGTCAGATCGACGTCTTGAGCATGTCGATCTTGCCTTCGACCTCGCGCCATTTAGCGTGGTCGGGCATTGGCGCCTGGGCCTGGGTGATTGGTTTCCAGCCGGGGTGCTTGGCCAGCTTGGCGTTCAGTTCGGTGAAATGGCGCAGGCCTTCGGGCAGGTCGATTTCATTGTAGATGGCGCCGACCGGGCATTCCGGCACGCACATCGAGCAATCGATGCAGCCGTCCGGATCGATGGCCAGGAAGTTCGGGCCTTCGACAAAACAATCCATGGGACAGACGCTGACGCAGTCGGTATATTTGCAGGCGATGCAGGAATCGGTGACGACAAAAGGCATGGGCTGAAACGCGCCGTGGCGCGCCGAAGAAGTAGGCAAAATGACAAGCGGCAAACCGGACCAACACTGTTCCGCACCCGCAAGCCGGCAGGATTCTAGCATCCGGCCCGATAACCCGCTGCCGGATCGGTTAGACTGGCATCCATTTTAATTCCCCAATTTGACCGCTCCATGAATTCCGCGCCGTTAGCCGAACGTCTTCGCCCGCACTCCTTTGACGATGTCATCGGCCAGCAGCACCTGCTCGGCGCGGGCAAGCCGCTGCGCGTGGCGTTCGAATCGGGCGAGCCGCATTCGATGATCCTGTGGGGGCCGCCGGGCGTAGGCAAGACCACGCTGGCGCGCATCATGGCGGACAGTTTCAATGCCGAATTCATCGCGCTGTCGGCGGTGCTGTCGGGCGTCAAGGACATCCGCGAAGCAGTCGAGCGCGCCGAAGTGATCCGCGCCAATTCCGGTCGCCGCACCATCCTGTTCGTCGATGAAGTGCATCGCTTCAACAAGAGCCAGCAGGACGCTTTCTTGCCGCATGTGGAAAGCGGCCTGTTTACCTTCATCGGCGCGACGACGGAAAATCCCTCGTTCGAAGTCAACGGCGCGCTGCTCTCGCGCGCGGCCGTGTACGTGCTCAAATCGCTGACGGAAGAAGACCTCGGCGCGCTGATCGACCGCGCTTGCCGCGATGAACTTGACGGCCTGCAATTCGAACCGGAAGCCAAGGAAATGCTGATCGCCAGCGCCGACGGCGACGGGCGCAAGCTGCTCAACAACCTGGAAATCGTGGCGCGTGCAGCACAGGCGAAGAATGTTGCCATGGTTGGCACGGAACTGCTGGCCGAATGCCTGGGTGATGCGCTGCGTCGCTTCGACAAGGGCGGCGACGCTTTCTACGACCAGATTTCAGCGCTGCATAAATCAGTGCGCGGCTCCAGTCCCGACGGCGCCTTGTACTGGCTCACGCGCATGCTCGACGGCGGCACCGATCCGCGTTACCTGGCGCGCCGCATTGTGCGCATGGCGTGGGAAGACATCGGCCTGGCCGATCCGCGCGCCATGACGATCGCCAACGACGCCGCCGCCACGTATGAGCGCCTCGGTTCGCCGGAGGGCGAACTGGCCTTGGCGCAGGCGGTGATTTATCTGGCGATTGCGGCCAAGAGCAATGCCGGCTACATGGCCTACAACCAGGCCCGCGCCTTCGTCGCGAAAGACAAGTCGCGCGGCGTGCCGGAGCACCTGCGCAATGCGCCGACCAAGCTTATGAAGCAACTGGGTTACGGCAAGCTGTATCGCTATGCCCATGATGAACCGGAAGGCTATGCCGCCGGCGAGACTTACCTGCCTGACGGCATTCCCGATCCGCATTGGTACCAGCCGGTGCCGCGCGGACTCGAGGCCAAGATCGGCGACAAGATGGCGCATCTGCGCGAGCTTGATCGCGAGTACAAGAAGAACAACAAAGAGTAATGCCGGGCCGGGCGGCAATGCGCCGGCTTGTTCACGCGGTCTTCTTCCACACTTCGAACACACCTTCCATCGCTCCCATGGCCGCGATCACCGCGGCATAGGTGGCGTCGTTGTCGTAGCCCGGCAGCTTCGCCTTGAACTCCTCCATCAGGCCTTCCAGCCCCGGCGTGTCGTTGGGCAGGCGGATGCCGCCCTTGGCGGTGGCGATCATCCAATAGGGCATCGGCAGGAAATCGTCGCCGATGGTGATGACGATGCGCTCGACGTCTTGCCAGGCGATGCTTTCCAGTTCGGCGCCGGCGCGGGCGGTCTTGATGAATTCATCGTCGAACGTCACCGTCACCGGTTTGGCGCGCGCCGCCGCGCGCTTGGCCGGACGCAGGTCGGCGGCGCTGGGGCCGGCATTGATCTTCCATTTGGTCGATTCCGGCGTCGGGAACAGACGGTTCTTGACGCGTTGCCCGAAGGCGAACATGGCGCCGAAGGCCAGCCCGGTCAGCACGCCGTAGCCGATGCTCGAGCCGGTCAGGGCGAATTGTGAGCCGGCCCAGATGGCGCAGCAGGCGGACAGGGCGAAGCCGATCAGGTAGGCGATCAAAGGCGGCTGGGAGGGTTTGTCGGACATGGCGGGTTCCTGTAATGGTCCTGAATGTTGGCGGCAATGGTAACGCAAGCGAGGCTATTTTTCGCGCATTCAGCCGGCCGCCCGCGAGGATGGTCAATGTCCTTGGTACAATCTCGGTTTATCGCATTCATCGCATTTACTTCGTATTTACTTATCTGGTACTCCATGATCGACATCCAACTTCTTCGTAAAGACATCGACAATGTCGCTGCCCGTCTGGCAGCGCGCAAATTCCAGCTTGATGTCGCCGCTTTCAATGCGCTCGAAGGCGAGCGCAAGCAGATCCAGACCCGTACCGAGGAATTGCAGGGCAAGCGCAACAGCCTGTCCAAGCAGGTCGGCATGCTCAAGGGCAAGGGCGAAGACGCCTCGGCCGTGATGGCGGAAGTGTCCGGCATCGGCGATGAACTCAAGGCATCCGCCACACGCCTGGAAGAAGTGCAGGTGCAATTGAGCGATTTCCTGCTGACGCTGCCGAACCTGCCGCACGAATCCGTGCCGGCCGGCGCCGATGAAAGCGGCAATGTCGAACTGCGCAAGGTCGGCACGCCGCGCACCTTCGATTTTGAAGTCAAGGATCACGTCGACGTCGGCGCCGCGCTCGGCCTCGACTTCGATGTCGCCACCAAGCTTACCGGCTCGCGCTTCGCCGTCATGAAGGGCGGCATCGCCCGCCTGCATCGTGCGCTCGCGCAATTCATGCTCGACACGCACACACTCGAGCACGGCTACACCGAGTGCTACACCCCTTACATCGTCAACGCCGATTCGCTGCGCGGCACCGGCCAGTTGCCGAAGTTCGAAGCCGACCTGTTCGCGGCCAAGAAGGGCGGCCAGGAAGGCGACTCCAGTGACAACGCTGCGCTGTACCTGATCCCTACCGCCGAAGTGCCGCTGACCAACCTGGTGCGCGACGAGATTGTGGCCGGCGACACGCTGCCGCTGAAGATGACTGCGCATTCCCCGTGCTTCCGTTCGGAAGCCGGCAGCTATGGCCGCGACACGCGCGGCATGATCCGCCAGCATCAGTTCGACAAGGTCGAGATGGTCCAGATCGTGCATCCGGAAAAGTCCTACGAAGCGCTGGACGAGATGCTCGGTCACGCCGAAAACATTCTCAAGAAGCTGGGCCTGCCTTATCGCGTCATTACACTGTGCACCGGCGACATGGGCTTTGGCGCGGCCAAGACCTTCGACATCGAAGTCTGGCTGCCGGCGCAGAACACCTATCGTGAAATCTCGTCGGTGTCGAACTGCGAAGCCTTCCAGGCGCGTCGCATGCAGGCGCGTTTCCGCAATCCTCAAGGCAAGCCGGAACTGGTGCATACGCTCAACGGCTCGGGCCTGGCGGTCGGCCGCACACTGGTGGCGGTGCTTGAGAACGGCCAGCAGGCTGACGGCAGCGTGACGATTCCAGAGGTATTGCGTCCGTACATGGGCGGACTGGAAAAACTGGCGCCGTAATCCACGCAATCCAGGCATTCCACGCTGCACAATGAAAAATGGCTGATGTCCGCAGGGGCATCAGCCATTTTTCATGCGCCGTCCAATGAGGGGCGCGCAGCTATTTGGGATCGTTTACATTGCCCATGAGAAAGTCGCCGGCACGCGCCGCTCGATGAACAGGCTGTTGCCCGGCGTCTTCTTGGCCTGCTTCTTGGCCTTGGTCGCGGCCGAGGCGATCTGGTGCGGAGAGGAGTATTGCGAGGGTTCGATCTTGACCGCGCCCAGCGAAAGGCTCACTAACGGATGCAGCACCCGGTCACCCTGGCGGTCTTCGCTGTAGTAGCCGCCACGCTCCTTGTCCTCGACGTAGTAAAAGGTCTGCGAAGCGACCGCAAACGCTTCCAGCATGGCTTTGCAGCGATGCTCCCAGTCTTCGCTCTGGAACATGATCAGGAAGTCGTCGCCGCCGATGTGGCCGATGAAGTCCAGTTGCGTGTCGCAGAACTGGCTCAGCGTGCGGCCGGTCAGCTGGATCATGTCGTCGCCCTTGCGATAGCCGTAGACATCGTTGAAGGGTTTGAAATTGTCGAGGTCGCAGTAGCAGATGCAAAACTCGACGCCGCTTTGCAGCAGGAACTCGATGTGCTCGTTGATCGGCACGTTTCCCGGCAACTGCGTCAGCGGGTTGGCGTAGCGCGCCGCTTCGATCTGCATTTGTGTGATTTCACGCAGCAGGTCATGGCCGGTGCCCATGCCGACGTACTGGCCCTGGTCGACAATGATGAAACCGTTTGACAAGTGATGGGATTCGGCCTGTACCAGGATGTGGCTGAGGTCTTGCAAGCTGGTGTCCTGCTCGGTCAGCAGCGGGTTGGGGTCCATGAAGAAGGTGCAGGACTTCTTGCCGTAGAGCTCGCGGCCATACAGGCGGGCGAAGCGCTCCACCATGCTGTAGCGATTGATCAGGCCGACCGGGATGCCGTTGCTGACCACCGGCAGCGCCTGCAATTGCGGATCGTTGACGAACAGGTGGTAGACCTCGTCGTTGGACACATCGGGCGCGACATACTGGCTTTCGCGCAGCAGTTTGAAGACGGTGGCGCTCTTTTTCGTCGGGCCGTATTTTTGTGTGGCCAGCGGTACTTTGTCGCGACGCAGGATCTTGCTGATATCGTCGCCGACCACGGTCTTCGGATTGGCGTGCGGGCGGGCGATGTGATAACCCTGGCCGCAGGCGATGCCGAGGTCGCGAATGGTCAGCAGTTCGGCCTGGGTTTCGATGCCTTCGGCGATGACGATGGAGCCGGACTTCTCGGCGATCTCCTGGATCGAGCGCACGAACTGCAATTTCATCGGGTCGTTGTTGATGCCCTGGATGAAGTGCATGTCGACCTTGACGTATTCCGGCTGCAGCTCGGACCACAGGCGCAGGCTGGAGAAACCCTCGCCAAGGTCGTCGATGGCGATCTGGAAGCCCATGTCGCGGTAGTGCATCGCTGCATTGCGCAGCAGCTCGTAATCGTAGGTCGGCTCGTTTTCGGTCAGTTCGATGATGATGCGCTGCGGATTGATGCCGAGTTTTTCCAGATGGCGCAGGGTTTCACCCTGGATCGCCTCGGGTTGCACCAGCGCGCCCGGGCTGACGTTGAGGAACAGGTTTCCCGGCAGGCCGGACTGCGCGAATTGCGCCATGACGATATGGCGGCACAGGTGTTCGACCTGCACCGACAGTTTGTTGGCGCGCGCCACCTTGAACAGATTCAGCGGCGAATGCAGCGGGCTGTTGGAAGGGCCGCGAATCAGGCCTTCATAGCCGACGATCTCGCCGCTGCGCATGCGGATGATGGGCTGGAACAACGCCGTCAGGCTGCGCTGGGCGATGATTTCGTGCAGATGCGACAGCAATTGCGAGTTCTGTTGTGACTCCTGTTGTTCGGCCGCCAACTGGACAGGGCCTGGCTCGCCCGGGCCGGCAGGCAAGGGCGGAACATGGTGGTCGAAATCGTGTGAGGCAAATGGGGCCATGTCAGGTCCAGTAGGTCCAACCATAGAAATGAAGAGATCGCGTGTAGTGAGCGCACAAGCGCCGGGCAACATCTGATCGTAGAGAAGATTTATGACAAGATGATGATGTGTAAATTATTTTCGACAGCCGGGCCGGGAAAATATTTGAAGATTTATCCGCAAGGATCTTTCCATCTTCAAATTGGTTCTGCTATAATCTTTCGCTTTGCTGCCCTAGGGTAAGCAATTCGACTAAGTTAACCGGAGAGGTGGCAGAGTGGTCGAATGTACCTGACTCGAAATCAGGCGTACGGTTTCCCGTACCGTGGGTTCGAATCCCACCCTCTCCGCCAGAATCAAGCATCAAAGTAAAAACGCCCGCGTCATGCGGGCGTTTTGCTATCCGCTTGCATTATTGTTTCCTGTTTGCATCCAGCTTTCCTCTCCGCTTTGCGTTGGGAGCGCCTGCCTAAAAATCAAGCAATTCTGGTCCGCTGAACTATAATGGCCGGTTTCATTGTATTTTTGATAATAATTAATGTGCCCGGCTGAATTGCGACGGGCATCCGGGGTGTATCGATGTCGCTGAACCGCCTGTTCTGGCTTGTCTCCGTCGCGCTGATGCTGCTGTTTTCCGTGCTGGCCGCGCGCATCGTGCTGATCGAGTGGGATGCCTACCGCCGCGGCGCGCGCAGCGTCGAGGCCGTGCGCGTGGTGCAACTGACCTTGCTGGCGATGGAAAAAGTCTCGATCGAGCGCGGGCCGTCGAATGCTCTCATGGGCGGCGACAGCAATGCCTTGCCCGCATTGCGCAAGCGGTTGGATGCAGCGCGGCGCGATAGCGATGAAGCGCTGTTTCGCGTGCTCGAGAGCTTGCGCCAGGAGGCTGATGTCCGCTATGCACCGGCAATCCGCAAGATAGAAACGGTACGCCAGGCGCTCGGCCCGGCGCGCGACCGGGTCGACCAGCAGGTCGGGCTGGTCAAGTGGCAGCGTTCGTCGCGCGATATCAGCGAAGCGGTCGACGGCATGGTTGCTCTGATTCCCATGATGGTGTCTTCGGTGGCGGATTTGTCGAGCATCGCCATCCAGGCCGATCCCGAGGTGCTGGACGGCCTGACCGGCATGCGCGTGGCTGCCAGCCTGCGCGAATACGCCGGCCAGGTCGGTTCCAAATTTACCGCGCCGGTCATCATGCAGCGTCCGCTGACCAAAAGCGAAGTGATCGAAATCGGCAAGCTCTACGGCCGCATCGAGCAGTTGCGCACCTTGCTCGATATCCAGATGCGTGCCTACAAGGACAACGCGGCGTTCCGTGCGGCGCTGTCGGACCTCGACACGCAATATTTCGGGCAGGGTTTTCCGTTCCTCGACGGTTTGCTGCAGACCGGCCTGTTGTCCGGTTCGTACGAGGTCAACACGGCCGAATTGGCGGCGCGTTACGTGCCGCCGATGGGATCGATCCTGCGGCTGCGCGACGTGATTCTGGCGGATCTGATCCGCGAGGCCGAAATCCGTCATCGCCAGGCGTTCAATCTGCTGGTAGGTGCGATCACGATGACGCTGTTTGCTTTCCTGTTCTTTTTCGTGTTGCTCTACCTCGTGCGCCAGCGCGTGCTGCAGCCGGTGCTGAAGGCGACGCAACTGGTGGTCGGCCTGGCTGAGGGAAACCACGATGCGCCGATCCCGCAGGCGCACCATCAGGACGAGATTGGCGACATGCTGCGTGCGCTGCACGTGCTCAAGGCGCGCAGCCTGGAGCGTATCAGCCTGGCCGGTGAGCGCGAAACACTGATCGAGCAGTTGCAACTGTCGTCCAATACCGATTTTCTGACCGGCGTGCTGAATCGCCGCGCCTTCTTCGCGCACAGCGAGCAGCAGCTGGCGATTGCACAGCGCTACGGGCGCAATCTGGCGCTGATCCTGCTCGACATCGATCACTTCAAGCGCTTCAACGATAATTACGGCCACCTCGCCGGCGACAACATCCTGCGCAATGCCGTGCAAAAGATCTCGCAACTATTGCGCAAGATGGATGTGTTTGCCCGCTATGGCGGAGAGGAATTCATTATCTTGTTACCTGAGGCGGATCTGGAGCAGGGCGTGGCAGTGGCTGAAAAATTGCGCGTGATGCTGGCGGGCCAGGCATTTACGCTCGACGATGGTCGCGAGCTCGGCATTACCGCCAGCTTCGGCGTCAGCGCACTGAGCGCAGGAGAAAGCCTCGATCAGTTGATCCGGCAGGCCGACGAGGCGCTCTACGCCGCCAAGCACAAAGGCCGCAACTGCGTCGAGCGGGCCGGCTGATTCTTTGCCGGGTCTTCAGTCGCGGTCGTTGAACGCCGAGATGTGCGAGACCTGAAACACGCTCGACAGCGAATGCAATTCGTTGCGATGCAGTTGCGCCAGGCGATGCAGGTATTGTTCGCCGGTCTCCGTCAGGCGCACCTGGACCAGGCGCTTGTCTTTGTCGTCCTGGGTGCGCGTCACCAATCCCGCTTTTTCACAGCGCGTCACCAGCGCCACCACCCCATGGTGCTGCGACTGCAGGCGTTCGGCGAGTTCGCTGATGCTGGCCCAGTCGCGTCCCGGAAATCCCTTGATATGCAGCATCAGCAGGTATTGCAGCGGCGTCAGCCCTTCGCTTTGCGCGGCGTCTTCGCTGAAGCGGATAAAGCGGCGTAACTGATAGCGAAATTCCGAAAGTGCTTCGAAGTCGTCTTTTTGCAGGCGTGAGGGTGTTTTCATTGGCGAAGGTCGGATGCTGCAAATAAGCGGATAAATAAGCCGGTAAACGGAGAAAGGTAAACCGGCAAACAGCAAGATATATCATCTTGTGATGTAATTGCGGTTTGACGTTATTCCGAAATGGGTTGGGGCATGCGCGATTCTATCCTGCAATGGCTGAGAAGTTTCATTCCGCAAAAAACGGCAGTGGATCGCTTCGAGCGCATGCGCGCCAGCGTCGGGGCACTGTTCGGGATCCTGCTGACGGGTTTGCTGAGCTACCTGATCCTGCCGCACAACGCCGCGACCATCTGGCTGATCGCGCCGATGGGAGCCTCGGCCGTGTTGCTGTTTGCGGTGCCGTCCAGCCCGCTGGCGCAGCCGTGGTCGATCATCGGCGGCAATCTCGTGGCGGCGCTGGTGGGAGTCACTTGCGGCAAGCTGATCGGCGAGCCGGCGCTGGCGGCGGCGCTGGCGATTGCGCTGGCGATCGCCTGCATGTTCGCACTGCGCTGCATCCATCCACCCAGCGGTGCGGTGGCGCTGACAGCAGTGCTGGGCGGGCCGGCGGTGCATGCGATGGGCTACGGTTTCGTATTGTCGCCGGTGCTGCTCAATTCTTTTTTACTGCTGGCGATGGCGCTGTTTTTCAACAATGCCACGCGCCGCCGTTATCCGCACGCGCAGCAGAGCGAGCATCGCAACAATGTGCACCAGACCCACGACGTCGCGCCGAGTGCGCGGCTGGGTTTTACGCATGACGATCTGGATGCTGTGCTGCGCCGTTACAACCAGGTGCTCGACATCAGCCGCGACGACCTTGAGGAAATCCTCCAGCAAACCGAGATGGAGGCCTACCGGCGCCGTTTTGGTGAGACCGTGTGCGCCGACATCATGTCCGGCGATGTGGTGGCGGTGGAGTTCTCCACCGAGCTGGCCGAGGCCTGGCGGCAGATGCGGGCGCATCGTCTGCAGGCGTTGCCGGTGGTGGATCGTGCGCGCCGCGTGATCGGCATCGTGACCAAGACGGATTTCCTGCTGCATGCCGGCACCGATGAGTATGAAAAGCTCGGCGACAAGTTGCGTTTCTTGCTGCGCCGCACGCCGCATACGCACTCCATCAAGCCGGAAGTGGTAGGGCAGATCATGGGCAAGCAGGTGAAGACGGCCTCGATGCACCTTCCGATTGTGCAACTGGTGCCGCTGATGGCGGACGAGGGCGTGCATCAGATTCCGGTGATTGACGACGAGCGCCGATTGGTGGGCATGGTGACGCAATCGGACATGGTGGCGGCGTTGTACGTGAACAATTTGTCGCGTGCGCGCGGTGGCTTGCGTGCAGTGGCTTCGTAGGCCGACGAACCATTCGGGCGGACGGCGTCTAAATATCGGGAGTCCACGCAAGACCGAAACAGGAGATCGCCATGCGCCATGCCGTTCTGATTGCCGTCGTTGCCTTTGCCGTGCTGAGTACGGCGTGTGAGCGCAAGGACAAGCCGCCCAAGCCCACGGTGTCAATGGCGCCCGTGGCGCCCGCGGTGTCGGTGCAGACCTGAAGGATGAGTTATTGGTTTTGTGAATATCTGCTATTGGAACAATAAAGCAGACGAGGGGAGGCCGGATCGCTATAGTTACACCTGTCTCCTCCAATTCTCCTCCTTAAGAAGATTGGATTCAGCCCGCAACCTCCGGTTCGCGGGCTTTTTTTTGTCCTGAGATTTTGTGCCGGGAATGGTTTCGCGCTTCTTGGTAAGATGTCGGCAAGCCCCATGCAGTCCTTGTAAAGATATCCATGTCCCAGACTCCCCCTGAACGCCCCGATACCCCTTGTGTTGCCGTTTGTTCCACCACTTTTGACGATGTTTGCCGCGGTTGCGGTCGCACCGTGTCGGAAGTCGCGCACTGGGTGTTCATGACCGAGCAGGAGAAGAACGCGGTCTGGATACGCATTACCGCCGAGGGATATCCGCGTCGCAAGTCCTAGGCGAACTCTGCATCTGCATGCGCCATGCATCACAACCAACGGAGTAGAGACCATGATCCAGAAACGAATCGCCTGTACCGCTGTTTCCGCCTTGCTGCTGGCCGCCTTGACCGCCTGCGGCTCGATGCCGGCCGCGACCACCGCCAATAGCATTCCGGAAATTCCAGTGCCGGCACAAGTGAGCTTGCCGGCTGCGAGCACCGCCTTGCTGGTGCTCGACATCAACACGGCCGTCTGCCAGCCGAACCCGGCCTGCATGAACACTGTGCCGGCTGTTGCTGCGTTGATCGCCAAGGCGCGTGCGGCGAATGTGCCGGTGCTGTACTCGACGACCGTCAGCCCTTCCGGACCCCCGCTGACCCTCGCTCAAGTGGCGCCACAGGCCGGTGAGCCGGTGGTGTCGACGCGCGCCAATAAATTCACGGGCACCAATCTGGAAGAATTGTTGAAGCAAAAGAAAGCGGAGACGCTGGTGATCGTCGGTAGTGCCGCCAACGGCGCCGTGATGTACACCTCGTTCCATGCCAACACGCGCGGTTTCACGGTGGTGGTGGCGGAAGACGGCATCTCGAGCCCGGCCCCGATCAATACCGTGCTGGCGCGCTACCAGTTGCTGAACCAGCCGGGCTTCATCAATGCGGCCAACACGCCGTTGGCCGACAAGAAGGTCACGCTGAGCCGCGGCGACCTGATTACGTTCAAATAACGCCGGAGTCGGCGGCGGTAGCGCCAAAAAACGGCATGCCTGCCTTGCGCAGCATGCCGGTCAGCGCGATCATCGGCAATCCGGTCAGGGCGGTAGGATCGGTGCTGTCGATCCTTTCCAGGATGGCGATCCCAAGTCCCTCGTTCTTGGCGCTGCCGGCGCAATCGTAAGGCTGTTCGATGCGCAGGTAGGCGTCCAGCTCGGCATCCGGCAGATCGCGGAAAGTGACGAAGGTCTGGATATTCTCGATCTGAATGACTGGGGCTTCGGGGCGACGGTGATCCGACAGGCACAGCGCCGTATGGAAAATCACGCGGCGGCCGCGCATCTTGAGGAGTTGCTGCAAGGCATTGGCATGGTTGCCGGGTTTGCCGATCTGTTCGCCGTCCAGCGTAGCGACCTGGTCCGAGCTGATGATCAGCGCGTCAGGATGGTGTTGCGCGATCGCGTCGCCTTTCTGACGGGCCAGGCGCAGGGCGGTGCTTTCCGGGCTTTCGCCTGCTGCGGGGGTTTCGTCGATGTCGGGCGCAATGACCTCAAAAGGCAATTGCAAACGAGACAACAGCTCGCGCCGGTAGATCGAGCTGGAGGCCAGGATGAGGCGGGGCAGGGGGAGGGTTTTGGGCATTATGCGACAGCAAGGTGGCGGCGTTGGCGAAAAATACGCTAACACTTTGACGAATAAGGGAAAACGCTGTTATTATCGCAGGTTTTCCGGATTCAGCTTTCGCCATGAGTGCTTTTGTGATCGACGCATTTCAATTTAGTCGGCTCAAAGAGCAGGCCGAAGGCGAACTCGCGGTGGCCGATATGGCGCGCCTGGCGAGCGAAACGGTCGATCGTGCCGGCGTCATTGAATGGGCGCTGAGCGGCGGTGCCGACAAGCTCGGTCACCCGCAATTGAAGCTTTCCGTCTCCGGCCAGGTCAACCTGGTGTGCCAGCGATGCCTGACTGCGATGTCTTTCGAACTGTCGTCCGAGTCGGTGCTGGTATTGGCCAAGGATGAAGAATCAGCCGACGCCATCGAAGAAGTGCTCGACGACGAATCAATTGACGTGATTGTCGGCGAGGCCGAGTTCAACGTCAGTTATCTGGTTGAGGATGAGGCTTTGCTTGCCTTGCCGGTAGCGCCCAAGCACGATGTCTGTCCTGCGCAAGCGATGGCGGAGTCGGGGGCGGCAGCGACCGAGAAGGTATCGCCGTTTTCGGTATTGAAGAATTTGAAGCAGTAAAAGAAGGTGGCGGGATGTTTCTGCCGGATGTAAGGATTCTCGGTTGGGCAGTGAGTTTGCTGGCCGGATATGTTAAAATTTTAGAACTTAAGATTCAGGAGTTATCATGGCTGTTCAGCAAAACAAAAAGACCCCATCGAAGCGCGGTATGCATCGTGCACACGATTTCCTGACAGCGCCACCGCTGGCAGTCGAGCCGACAACTGGTGAAACGCATCTGCGTCACCACATCAGCCCGAATGGTTTCTACCGTGGTCGCAAGGTCCTGAAGACCAAGAACGACGAGTAATCGGAAATTGCTGTTAAGGCAAAATGCGGCGCAATGAATTTTTCAATTGGCGCCGCTTTTTATATGCTGCTTCAGCTTAGCGCGTCATTTTGAATCGCGCCAAATCTGCCCCATAATGCGGGTTGGCAAGGCTCTGAATCAAAACAATGACCATCAAAATTTCCATTGACTGCATGGGCGGCGATCACGGCCCTTCAGTCACTATCCCAGCCGCCATTTCGTTTTTGCAGCGCGAGCCTGACGCCGAGTTGATATTGGTCGGCCAGGAAGAAGCGCTGCGCGCCGCTTTGCGCAAGCACAAGCAAGGCGATATTTCACGCATACACGTTCAGCACGCCGCCGAAGTCGTCACCATGGACGACTCGATCGAGGTTGCCCTGCGCCGCAAGAAGGATTCGTCCATGCGCGTCGCGGTCAACCTGGTCAAGGAAGGGCAGGCCAGCGCGGCTGTTTCCGCCGGCAATACCGGTGCGCTGATGGCGGTCTCGCGTTACGTGCTGAAAACTATCCCGGGCGTTGATCGTCCGGCGATCTGCACGATTCTCCCCAATCAGAAGGACGGTCCGACCTACATGCTCGACCTCGGCGCCAACGTCGATTGCGAGCCGCAGCATTTGCATCAGTTCGCGCTGATGGGTTCTGCGCTGGTGTCGGCCATGGAAGGCAAGCCGCGCCCTACGGTCGGTCTGCTCAACGTCGGCGAAGAAGAAATCAAGGGCAATGAAGTGGTCAAGCAGACTGCCGAGTTGCTCCATGCGGATCACGAAAAAGGTCTGATCAATTTCTACGGCAACGTCGAAGGCAATGATATCTTCGAAGGCACCACCGACATCGTGGTGTGCGACGGCTTTGTCGGCAACGTCACGCTGAAGGCCTCCGAAGGCCTGGGGCGTTTCGTCAAGATCGTGCTCACTACGGAATTCAAAAAAGGCTTCTTCAATAAGCTCGGCGCCCTGATTGCTTACGGCGCCATCAAGGCGCTGTCGCGTCGTCTCAATCCATCCCGCTACAATGGCGCCAGCCTGCTCGGCTTGCGCGGCCTGGTGTTCAAGAGCCATGGCGGCGCCGATGCGTATGCTTTTGAATGGGCAATTCAACGTGCCTACGATGCAGCCAAATATGACGTGCTGTCGCGCATCACGACCACTATCGCCGAGCTGATTCCACAGGCGGAAGGTGCAGTCGAGCGCGTTAATGCAATCACACCATCAACCGATCTAACAGAACAGAAAACGGTATGACTCTTTATAGCAAAATTGTCGGCACCGGCAGTTACCTGCCACCCAAGCGCGTGACCAACGACGAGTTGGCGCAGGAGCTTGCAAAGAAGGGCATCGAGACTTCCGACGAATGGATTTTTTCGCGTAGCGGCATTTCCGCGCGCCACTACGCCGAAGCCGACGTGCTCTCGAGCGACCTCGCCGTGGCGGCCTCGCAGCGTGCGCTGGAAGCAGCCGGTTTGCAAGCCAATGACATCGACCTGATTATCCTGGCGACATCGACGCCGGACCATCTAGGCGGTTTTCCAAGCACGGCTTGTGTCGTGCAGCGCAAGCTGGGCATCAATAACGGCGGCGCTGCGATGGACGTGCAGGCGGTATGCAGCGGCTTCGTGTACGCGATGTCGGTGGCGGACAGCTTCATCAAGACCGGCATGCACAAGAACGTGCTGGTGATCGGCGCGGAAGTGTTTTCGCGCATCCTGAATTTTGAAGACCGCACCACCTGCGTGCTGTTCGGCGACGGCGCCGGCGCGATCGTCATGACGGCGTCAAAAGAGCCCGGTATTCTCGCGGCGAAATTGCATGCCGATGGCAGCCACGGCCACATCCTGTGCGTGCCGGGCAACGTCAATGACGGCGCAGTCGCCGGCAATGCCTATCTGTACATGGACGGCCCTGCAGTGTTCAAGCTGGCGGTGTCGGTGTTGGACAAGGTGGCGCGTGAAGTGCTGGAGATCGCCAAGGTGGATGCGAAAGAAATCGACTGGCTGATTCCGCATCAGGCCAATATTCGCATCATGCAGGGCACGGCCAAGAAACTCGGCCTGCCGCTGGAAAAAATGGTGGTGACCGTCGACGAGCACGGCAACACATCGGCCGCCTCGATTCCGCTTGCGTTGGACCAGGCGGTGCGCGACGGTCGCGTCAAGCCGGGCCAGAACGTCATGATGGAAGGCGTCGGCGGCGGTTTCACCTGGGGCGCCGTGCTGGCGCGCATGTAAGCCGGCTGCAGCCGGCTTTGAACTGATTTTTCAACGACAAAATAGAGCATGACAACATTTGCTTTTGTTTTTCCGGGCCAAGGTTCCCAGGCCATCGGAATGCTGAATGGATTTGCCGACAATGAAGTGGTCAAAGCGACCGTTGCGGAAGCTTCCGACGCGCTGCAATTCGATCTCGGCAAGCTGATCGCCGAAGGTCCGAAAGAGGATCTCGACCTGACCACCAATACCCAGCCAGTCATGCTGACTGCGGCGGTGGCGTTCTACCGCGCCTGGCTCGCTGCCGGCGGCAAGGCCCCGGCGCTGGTCGCCGGCCACAGCCTGGGCGAATATTCCGCTCTCGTGGCGGCCGGTGTGATCGCGTTCAAGGACGCCGTGCCGCTGGTGCGTTTCCGTGCGCAAGCCATGCAGGAAGCCGTGCCGGTCGGGCAGGGCGGCATGGCGGCGATCCTCGGCCTGTCGGACGATGACGTGCGCGCCGCCTGCGCCGAAGCTGCGCAGGGCGACGTGGTCGAAGCCGTCAATTACAATTCACCGGCGCAAGTAGTGATCGCCGGCAGCAAGGCCGCAGTTGAGCGCGCCTGCGAAATCGCCAAGACCAAGGGCGCCAAGCGCGCGCTGGTGTTGCCGGTTTCGGCGCCGTTCCATTCGTCGCTGCTCAAGCCGGCCTCGGATCGTCTGCAGGAATACCTCGCCGGTGTGCCGTTCTCGGCGCCGCAGATTCCGCTGATCAACAATGTCGACGTCGCCATCGTCAACGATCCTGCCGGCATCAAGGATGCGCTGGTGCGTCAGGCGGCCAGCGCCGTGCGTTGGGTCGAGACCGTGCAAAAGATGTCGACGGAAGGCATCACCCACGTGGTCGAATGCGGTCCCGGCAAGGTATTGGCCGGTTTGACCAAGCGTATCAACGGAGATCTGGTCGGCGAGGCAATCGTTGATCAGGTGTCCCTGGACAAAGTACTGGAGCTGCTCAAGTGAGTGAACAAAATTCCCAAAATTTGCAAAATCAAATCGCGCTGGTGACCGGCGCTTCCCGCGGCATCGGACGCGCCATTGCGCTGGAGCTGGTGCGCCAGGGCGCGAAAGTCGTCGGCACGGCAACCTCGGCCGCCGGCGCTGCGGCCATCAGCGAATACCTCGAGCAGGCGCAGCCTGGTTGCGGCAAGGGCGTGGTCCTCAACGTCAATGACGCCGCTGCCTGCATCGCCGTCATTGACGACGTGCAAAAAGAATTCGGCGGTCTCTCGATCCTGGTCAACAATGCCGGCATCACGCAAGACCAACTGGCCATGCGCATGAAAGACGAAGAGTGGGATAATGTCATTGCGACCAACCTGACCGCGGTCGGACGTCTGTCGCGTGCAGTCTTGCGCGGCATGATGAAGGCGCGCAACGGCCGTATCATCAACATCACGTCGGTGGTCGGTTCGGCGGGCAACTCGGGACAAATGAACTACGCTGCGGCGAAGGCCGGGGTGGCAGGCATGAGCCGTGCGCTGGCGCGTGAAATCGGCAGCCGCAACATTACCGTCAACTGCATCGCGCCGGGTTTCATCGATACCGACATGACCAAGGTGCTGGGCGAGCAGCAGACCGCCGCCTTGCTGCAGCAGATTCCACTGGGTCGCCTGGGTGCCCCGGAGGACATCGCAGCGGCGGTGGCATTCCTGGCATCGCCGCAAGCGGCCTACATTACCGGCACGACCTTGCATGTCAATGGCGGCATGTACATGAATTAAGCGTCTTTGGACGCAGATCGCAGCAACTTACTTATTCTTGTCGAGAATACTTAAAAGTAAATTTTTAGCGTGCAAACCTGATAAAATGCGCGCACTTTTGTAACCTATCCACTGGAGGCATTTATGTCCGATATCGAACAACGCGTTAAAAAGATCGTCGCTGAACAACTGGGCGTCGCAGAAGCAGACATCAAGACAGAATCGTCGTTCGTGGACGATCTGGGCGCTGACTCGCTCGACACAGTCGAACTGGTCATGGCGCTGGAAGATGAGTTCGAAATGGAAATCCCTGACGAACAAGCTGAAAAGATTACAACCGTGCAACAGGCGATCGATTACGCCAAGGCACACGTCAAGGCCTAAGCTGGTTTTGAACGACTCTAGGAGAATTGCTTGAGCCGCTCACGTGAACGTCGTGTAGTCATTACCGGTCTCGGTTGCATTTCACCCGTTGGCAATTCGATTGCCGACGCGTGGGGCGCAGTCAAGGAAGGTAAGTCGGGCATTGCCACCATCACCAAGTTTGACGCCACTCCTTTTTCTACGCATTTTGCGGGAGAAGTGAAGGGCTTCAACATCGAAGATTACATCCCCGCCAAAGAAGCGCGCCACATGGATACGTTTATCCATTTCGGCATGGCGGCGGGCATGCAGGCCTTTCAGGACAGCGGCCTGGTAGTCACCGATGAAAACGCCGAGCGTATCGGCGTCATCATCGGTTCCGGTATCGGTGGCTTGCCGCTGATCGAGCAGACCCATGAAGAGCTGACCAATCGCGGCCCGCGCCGCATCAGCCCGTTCTTCATCCCGGCTTCGATCATCAATATGATTTCCGGCAACTTGTCCATCAAGTACGGTCTGAAGGGCCCTAATCTGGCCATCGTGACAGCTTGCACGACAGGTTTGCATTGCATCGGCTCCGCCAGCCGCATGATTCAGTACGGCGATGCCGACGTGATGATTGCCGGCGGCGCCGAGTCCAGCGTTTCGCCGCTGGGTATCGGCGGCTTCGCTTCGGCGCGCGCGCTGTCTACCCGCAACGACGATCCGGCGACTGCGTCCCGTCCATGGGACAAGGATCGCGACGGTTTCGTGCTGGGTGAAGGCGCAGGCGTCATGGTGCTGGAAGAGTACGAGCACGCCAAGGCGCGCGGCGCCAAGATCTATGCAGAAGTGCTGGGTTTTGGCATGAGCGGCGACGCTTACCACATGACTGCTCCGAGCCTGGACGGCCCGCGCCGTTGCGTGGTGTCGGCCTTGCGCGATGCCGGCGTAAATGCTGACGAAGTCCAGTATCTGAACGCACACGGTACATCCACGCCTCTGGGCGACAAGAATGAAACCGATGCAATCAAGGCTGCCTTCGGCGAGCATGCTTACAAGATGGTCGTCAATTCCACCAAGTCCATGACCGGCCATCTTTTGGGCGGTGCGGGCGGGCTGGAATCGGTGTTCACCGTGCTGGCATTGCACAATCAGATCTCTCCTCCGACGATCAACATCTTCAATCAGGATCCGGAGTGCGATCTTGACTACTGCGCCAACCAGGCGCGCGACATGAAGATCGATATCGCCGTCAAGAATTCGTTCGGATTCGGCGGCAC
This sequence comes from Herbaspirillum sp. NPDC101397, assembly GCF_044767325.1. NCBI lineage: Bacteria > Pseudomonadati > Pseudomonadota > Betaproteobacteria > Burkholderiales > Oxalobacteraceae > Herbaspirillum > Herbaspirillum sp. NPDC101397. Next base: position 310,088 of record NZ_JBIWNS010000002.1, on the reverse strand, counting down.
CAACGGCACTTTGGTGTTCGGCAAGGTATAAGAACCTGGCCCGGCTTTCGAAAGAAAGCCGGGTTTTGCTTTTCCACTCCCCCTCCATTCCTATGTCGATAGCAGTCTCTGCGGATATCAAACCTTCCCGTCTGCTTTTGATCATGATGGCGGCTGCGGCTGTCGCTGTTGCCCTCATCGGCGTTATTTTTGCTTTCGCCCTGGTCGGGCAATTGTCTTTCGTGTTCAGGATGTCGCTTGCCGGGGCATGTATCGTCGCGGCAATCCTTGTGTTCTGGCTGGTGCTGAAGAACCGCAAGACGGTTTGGTTGCATATTTCCGGCACCGGGCAGATCCGGCTGGTCGAGCATCACGCGGTGGTGCGCGTCAAACCAGGTTCGCAAGTCATGAGCGGGGGACTGGCGCAGTTGCTGGCCGGATCAACCGTCTGGCCGAACCTGCTGTTGTTGCGGTTAAGGCTGGAAAATGGCCGGGTCCGGACTATTCCGGTATTGCCCGACTCTGTTCCCCAAGAAACTTTTCGGGCGCTGCAAGTGGCTTGTCGATGGGTTGCAAGTCATAATAACGACGCCTGATGGCATGCCCTCTACAAAAAAATCGAAAAGATAGTACGCTTACTGAATTTATTGCTTCGAAATGGATCAATGGTTCGGTTTGCGCAGAAATGATAAAAAAACAAGGAAACTGGATTTGACGACGGAACGCGAAATTGATCAACTGCTTGTCGAGCGTGTACAGCGTGGCGATAAGAAGGCGTTCGAGCTATTAGTTGCCAAATATCAACGGAAACTGATGCGGCTCGTATCGCGCCTGGTGCGCGATCAGGCGGAAGCGGAAGATGTCGTGCAGGAAGCTTTCATCAAGGCTTACCGCGCGCTGCCGCAATTCCGTGGCGATTCGGCGTTCTATACCTGGTTGTACCGGATCGGTATCAACACGGCCAAGAACTACCTTGTGACCATGGGCAGAAGGGCGCCGACGTCAACTGAAGCAGATGCAGAAGAGGCTGAAACTTTTGACGACGGAGAGCACCTAAGAGACATCAATACTCCCGAGTCGATGCTGGCGACCAAGCAGATTGCCCAAACGGTCAACGTTGCGATGGAAGCCTTGCCCGAAGAATTGCGGACCGCGATTACCCTGCGCGAAATAGAGGGTTTGAGCTACGACGAGATCGCCGACGCCATGGGTTGCCCCATCGGTACGGTGCGCAGCCGGATTTTCCGGGCGCGCGAGGCGATCGCGGAAAAGCTGCGGCCGCTGCTTGGAACGGCGCTGGACAAGCGCTGGTAGGCTGTTTTTAAGCTGCATTTGTAAGCTGTATTTGTAAGCTGTACTTGAAGCACGGGAGTTATGCGTTATATGACGTCGTAGACGTCAGTAAAAGACATAAAAATAAGAGCGGGTGATGGAACTGAAATTTTGTGGCCGGGTGACTACTTATGGATACCAAAGAAATTAGCAGAGAAAAAATTTCGGCATTGGCCGACGGCGAGCTGGTTGACGCACATGTCAGCATGGCTCTCGCCGTTTTACGCCAGCCGGAAGAGCAGGTGACGTGGGATCTGTACCATCAGATCGGCGATGTCATGCGTTCGGAGGAAATGGCGTTTTCGCTCAGCGACGGCTTTGCCGCCAAAATGAGTGCGCGCCTTGACGCCGAACCGACGATCATCGCCCCACAGTTGATGACCACCACTGCCGAACAGATCATCGTTCCGGTGGCGGTGAATGACGCGACGGCTTCGAATGTCGTGTCGCTGGTGCCGGCGCGCAAGCGTTTCGTGCGCCGTTTCGTGATGCCGGGCGCTGCTGCAGCGGCAGCGATTGTCGCGGTTGTCCTGGTGACGGGACAGCAGCAGTCGACGACATTGGCCAGCGCTCCGGCGCCGGTTGTGTCGACGGCAGCGACGGCCACTGTGCCGTCGGCGATCACGACTGTGGCTGCAACGTCGTCCGTACCGCAAGGTGTGGCGTCGATTAACAGTCTGGCGCAACAGGGTGAAGTCGCACGCGATGCGCGTATCGACGACTATCTGCTGGCGCATCAGCGCTTCTCGCCTTCGATGTACAGTTCGGCCCAATACGCCCGTTCGGCGGCTTTCGCAATTGACTCAGATAAATAATATGCGGCAGACACAAGGTTTGCTCCGGGTCGTTCTTTTTATTTCGGCATTTGTAGCATTCTCCGCCCAGGCGGAGAATGCATTGCCGACAAAAGTAAACAACAATCAGGATGCGCAGGTCTTACTAAAAAAAATACAATCCGCAGCGCAGCGGCTCAACTATTCAGGTACGTTCGTCTACCAGCAGTCCAATCAGATGCGCACTTCGCGCATCACCCACATTTTGTCCGGCAAAAACGAAATCGAGAAATTGGAAGTCCTCGATGGCAAGCCGCGTGAATATATCCGCAACAATGACGATGTGGCCTGTTACGTTCCCGAGGCGAAAACCGTCCTGATCGAAAAGCGGGTCACGCGCGACGTCTTCCCCGCCATCCTTGCAGCCAATCCCACCGACCTGGTGGATTACTACAGCGTCAAAATGGGTGAGACCGGCCGCGTCGCCGGTCACGATTGCCAGGCAGTGATCCTGGAGCCCAAGGATAAATTGCGTTACGGCTACAAGCTATGGGCCGACAAGGCGACCGGCTTGCTGTTGCGTGCGCAGACTTTTGACGCCAAGAACGATGTGGTGGAGCAGATTTCCTTTACCCAGATCGAAATCGGCAATATCGACCACAACCGCGTCAAGCCGAGCATCACCAACACCAATGGCTGGCACATCGAAAATTCGGTCATGAGCCAGGTCAACCTGTCGGGCTGGTCGGTCACGCCGCCGCCGGGGTTCAAGAAGATCCAGGAAGTCAAACGCCTCATTTCCGATACGCAAAATACCGGCGCGTCCGCAACGCAGCATGGCGTGACGACACAGCGCGAAGTGTCGCAGATCGTGTTTTCAGACGGGTTGGCGGCGATTTCCGTATTTATCGAGCCGGGTTCGCAGAGCCGTACCGAAGGCTCCATGCAGCAGGGCGCAATGAATATCGTGGGCCGCCGTCAAGGCGATTACTGGCTCACCGTGGTCGGTGAAGTGCCGGGTCCGGCGATTCGGCAAGTGTCGAATTCCATAGAATTCAAATCCAAATAATACGAAAAATACCAATGATGATTCCCGCCAAGAAAATCTTGTTGTCGTCGCTGCTAAGCGCTTCCGCTCTCGCCTTGGCGCCGGCGCTGACTGGTTTGAGTGCCGCAGTCGCAGCGCCTGCCGTCGCCGGCCTGCCTGACTTCGCGGATATCGTCGATCGCACCGGTCCGGGCGTGGTCAACATCCGGACTACCGAACGCGTCAAGACCGGCCAGCCGCAAGCCGGTGCCGACGACGAAGAGATGCAGGAATTTTTCCGTCGCTTCTTCGGCGTGCCGATGCCGCGCCAGCAGCAACCCAATACGCCAAACACACCGCGTCCCAATCCTAACCGCAAGGGCGGCAGCGCTCAGCAGGAAGAAGTGCCGCGCGGCGTCGGTTCCGGTTTCATCATTTCGGCAGACGGTTACATCATGACCAACGCCCACGTGGTTGAAGGCGCCAGCGACGTCTACGTAACCCTGACCGACAAGCGCGAGTTCAAGGCCAAGATCATCGGTTCCGACACACGCACCGATGTGGCGTTGCTCAAGATTGACGGCAACAGCCTGCCGCGCCTGGTGATCGGCGACTCGGACAAGATCCGCGCCGGTGAATGGGTGCTGGCGATCGGCTCGCCGTTCGGCCTGGAAAACACCGTGACCGCCGGCATCATTTCCGCCAAGGCGCGCGACACCGGCGATTACCTGCCGCTGATTCAGACTGACGTCGCGGTCAATCCCGGTAATTCGGGTGGCCCGCTGATCAACCTGAAGGGCGAAGTGATCGGCATCAATTCACAGATTTACAGTCGTTCCGGCGGCTTCATGGGCATCTCTTTTGCAGTGCCCATCGATGAAGCGCTGCGCGTGTCCGATCAGCTGAAGGCTTCCGGTCGCGTGACGCGCGGTCGTATCGGTGTCCAAATCGGTGAAGTGACCAAGGATGTGGCCGAATCGCTGGGTCTGGCCAAGGCGCAAGGTGCCCTGGTGCAGCGTATTGAGCCAGGTGGCCCGGCAGAAAAGGGCGGCCTGGAAGCCGGCGACATCATCCTGAAATTCAATGGCACCGCCATTGAGAGGCCGAGCGATCTGCCCCGCATGGTCGGCGGCACCAAGCCGGGTTCGCGTGCGACGGTCAACATCTGGCGCAAGGGCAGTGCCCGTGATATCGCCGTGACCGTGGTGGAGATCGAAGCCGACAAGCCGGCCAAGGCGGAAGAGAAGAAGCCGAAGCAGGAAGTCACGCCGAATTCCCTGGGCCTGGTGGTCAGCGATCTGACTGATGCGCAGAAAAAAGAACTCAAGGTCGACAGCGGCGTGCTGGTGGAATCTGCAGTCGGCGTGGCGGCAGCAGCCGGGTTGCGAGCCGGTGACGTGGTCCAGCGCCTGAACGACGTCGATATCAAGGACGCCAAGCAATTCAACGGCCTGGTGGCCAAGCTGGATCCGAAGAAGCGCGCGGCAGTGCTGGTGCGTCGCGGCGACTCGTCACAGTTCGTGCCTCTGCGTCCAAGCGCCAGCGGCAACTGAGAATGCCGGGCGCAAGCCCGCGCCCGCGTCATTCTTTCAGCATGAAGGCTGCATACCCACGGGTTGCAGCCTTTGTTTTGTGATCTTCGCGACTGAACCGGAACGTCCGATGTCCTCTGCCCATTTCATCCTGTATTCCCGTTCCTACTGCCATTTGTGCGAGGACATGCTGCTCGCGCTGGAAAAATTCCGCCCGGTGCATGAATTCACCGTGGAGATCATCGACGTTGACGCCGACGAAGCGCTGGTGCAGCGCTACGACGAGCTTGTACCGGTGCTCGTGGGACAACGGCAAGGACAGCCTCCAGTGCAGCTGTGCCATTATTTTCTGGATGTCGCGGGCGTTGAAAAATTCTTGCTTTAAAGTAATTGATTCGATATTTCACCGGCTTGGCAATCGCAAGGCCACAGAATCGCTCCGGACCGCAAGCCGTCAATGGCTTATTCGGGTTTTACCCTCTGAAATCCGGTAGAATGACGGGTTGAACAAAAGCTGTTGTAAAGGCGCTCAATTGGGAGACGCTCCCATTCTGGAGCGCCTTTTTTCATCGTTTTCTGCAATTTAATGAACAATATCCGTAATTTTTCGATCATTGCCCATATTGACCATGGCAAATCCACGCTCGCCGATCGCATCATCCAGTTGTGCGGCGGCCTTTCCAACCGCGAGATGGAAGCTCAGGTGCTCGACTCGATGGACATCGAGCGCGAGCGCGGCATCACGATCAAGGCGCAAACCGCAGCGTTGCATTACAAGGCGCGGGACGGCCAGATCTACAACCTCAACCTGATCGATACGCCGGGCCACGTCGACTTCAGCTATGAAGTCAGCCGCTCGCTGTCGGCATGCGAAGGTGCGCTGCTGGTCGTCGACGCATCGCAAGGTGTGGAAGCGCAGACCGTGGCCAATTGCTACACGGCGCTGGAGCTGGGCGTGGAAGTGGTCCCCGTACTGAACAAGATCGACTTGCCATCGGCCGACCCCGACAACGCCAAGAGCGAGATCGAAGAAGTCATCGGCATCGATGCCTCCGACGCCACGCCGTGTTCGGCCAAAACCGGCCTGGGCGTGGAAGACGTCATCGAAGCGATGATCGCCAAAGTGCCGGCGCCGAAGGGTGATCCGGATGCACCGCTGCAGGCGCTGATCATCGATTCCTGGTTCGACAATTACGTCGGCGTGGTCATGCTGGTGCGCATTGTCAACGGCACCTTGCGTCCGAAGGAAAAAATCTTCCTGATGGCGACCGAGTCGACTCACCTGACTGAAAGCATCGGCGTCTTCACGCCCAAGTCGCAATCGCGCGAAACGCTGTCGGCAGGGCAGGTCGGCTTCATTATCGCCGGCATCAAGGAATTGAAGGCGGCCAAGGTCGGCGACACCGTCACCTTGGCTGCGAACAAGGCCGCCGAGCCGCTGCCGGGCTTCAAGGAAGTGCAGCCGCAAGTGTTTGCCGGCCTGTTCCCGGTCGAGGCGAATCAATACGACGCACTGCGCGACTCGCTCGAAAAACTGAAGCTCAACGACGCCGCCCTGCAATACGAACCGGAAGTTTCGCAAGCGCTGGGCTTCGGCTTCCGCTGCGGCTTCCTCGGTTTGCTGCACATGGAAATCGTGCAGGAACGTCTCGAGCGCGAGTTCGACATGGACCTCATCACGACCGCACCGACGGTGGTGTACGAAGTCGTGCTGCGCGATGGCGAAGGCACCATCCTGATGGTCGACAATCCGTCGAAGATGCCGGAACCGTCCCGGATCGAAGAAGTGCGCGAACCTATCGTCACGGTCAATCTGTACATGCCGCAGGAATACGTCGGCTCGGTCATCACGCTGTGTACGCAAAAGCGCGGCGTGCAGACCAACATGAGCTATCACGGCAAGCAGGTGCAACTGACCTACGAAATGCCGATGGCCGAAATCGTGCTCGACTTCTTCGATCGCCTGAAGTCGACCTCGCGCGGTTACGCGTCGATGGACTACGAGTTCAAGGAATACCGTTCGGCCGACGTGGTCAAAGTCGATATGCTGATCAACAGCGAAAAGGTCGATGCCCTGGCCATCATCGTGCACCGTGCCAACAGCCAGTTCCGCGGCCGTGCCGTGGCGGCCAAGATGCGTGAACTGATCCCGCGCCAGATGTTCGACGTGGCGATCCAGGCGGCCATCGGCGCGACCATCATCTCGCGTGAAAACGTCAAGGCGTTGCGCAAGAACGTGCTGGCCAAATGCTACGGCGGCGACATCAGCCGCAAGCGCAAGCTGCTCGAGAAGCAGAAGGCCGGCAAGAAGCGCATGAAACAGGTCGGCTCGGTGGAAATTCCACAGGAAGCATTCCTGGCAATCTTACAAGTGGACGACAAATGAACCTGCAGGCTCTCTTAGGCAATTTCGCATTGATTCTGTTTGTGTTGATGGTGCTGACAGGCGTCATCTGGTTCCTGGATACCTATTTCTGGTCCAAGCAGCGACGTGCGAAGGCCGACGCCGCATTGGCCGAGTTCGATGCGCGCATCGCCAAGAACGCCAGCGACGGCGTCAAGAGCGATACCTCCAGTCGCGCCAAGATCGAGGCCGACCTGTTGCGTCAGCCGACCTGGATCGAATATTCGGGCAGCTTCTTCCCGGTCATCGCGCTGGTGTTTTTCTTGCGCTCGTTCCTGTATGAGCCATTCAAGATTCCATCAAGCTCGATGGTGCCGACCTTGCTCGTCGGCGATCTGATCCTGGTGAACAAATATACCTACGGCATCCGCCTGCCGATCGTGAATAAAAAGATCATCAGCATCAACGATCCGCAGCGCGGCGACGTGATGGTGTTCAAATATCCGAAGGATACGACGGTTGACTACATCAAGCGCGTTGTAGGCGTGCCTGGTGATAAAATTGTCTATAAAAACAAGCACCTAACCGTAAATGGTAAAGAAGTTTCTTACAAGCCATTGCCAGATTATCTGGATGATGAGAATCTGACGTACTATAAGCAGTGGCAGGAAGACCTGACCGGCGTCGGCCACAAGATACTGACGGATGAGCGCGCCCCCAATTTCGTACCGAATCCGGACGCTTTTCCTCAGCATGAGCTGTGCAGCTACAACACGGAAGGCTTTGCCTGCACCGTGCCCGCCGGCCAGTACTTCATGATGGGCGATAACCGCGACAACAGCCTGGACAGCCGCTATTGGGGCTTTGTGCCGGATCAGAACATTGTCGGAAAAGCATTTTTTGTCTGGATGAATCTGGGTAATTTGAAGCGTATCGGCAGTTTTCATTAAGTTGCTGTCAGGCATTAATTCTTCGGAGGCGGAACACGGTATTTTCCCGGTGTTTTTCTCTGTTCCAGGAAAATCCAACAGCCAGCCTGCCGGCGTATTTCGTAGTGACGACGGCAGGTTGCAGGTAACGGGCCGGATGGCCTGGGAGGTATGCGAAAGGCGGCAGGACAGCGCAGCCAGGTTCGCATCTCTAAGCGACGGATGAATAAATGGATCCATTAGTATTGCAAAATCGGCTAGGGCACAACTTCAAGGACGCTACATTACTGCAGCAGGCCTTGACGCATCGTAGCCATAGCAGCTTGCATAACGAACGCCTCGAATTCCTCGGCGACTCTATCCTCAACTGCGTCGTCGCCTCACTCCTTTTCGACCGTTACAACAAAATCGACGAGGGAGACTTGTCGCGTCTGCGCGCCAACCTCGTCAAGCAGCAATCGCTGTACGAAATCGCCCAGCGCCTCGACCTGTCGCAGTTCCTCAGGCTCGGCGAAGGTGAGCTGAAGTCGGGTGGTTTCCGCCGTCCGTCGATCCTGGCCGACACGCTGGAAGCGCTGTTCGGCGCGATTTTCCTCGACGCCGGTTTCGATGCCGCACGCGATGTGATTCGCTCGCTGTACATCCCGATTCTCGACACCGTCGATCCGAAGACGCTCGGCAAAGATGCCAAAACGCTGCTGCAGGAATATCTGCAGGGCAAGAAAATCCCGCTGCCGCAATACAATGTGGTGGCCACGCACGGCGCGGCGCACAACCAGGAGTTCGAAATCGAATGTCTGGTGCCCAAGCTGGAAATCCAGGTCTTCGGCACCGGCGGCAGTCGTCGCGCGGGCGAGCAGGCGGCCGCCAAATTGGCGTTGGAAGCAGTACAGGCCGCCCTGGTCAAGACTCCCGCCGCAACGCGCAAACCGCGTGCGCGCACCACGCAACTCAAGCTGGCCGGGATAGCCACGATTCAGCCGGATGCACCCAACGAAGAATTGCCGCTGGCTGCCGAGGCGCCTGCCGCCAAGCCGGAAAAGTTGGAGAAACCGGTGGTCGTCAAGGCCGCCAAAAGCGACGCCAAGGCTGATCTGAAAGCGGAAAGCAAGGCAGAGGCAAAAGCCGCCGATCCCAAAGCAGACCACAAAGCCGAACCCAAAACGACCGACGGAAAAAGCGACAGCAAGGCCCAGACGGCCACCGCCGATCTGAACGATTCCCGCACCGAGGTGCCCGCAGCTCCGGCGCCTTCAGTAACACAAAGCAAAACTGCATGACAGAATTTAACGCCCCTTCCGACGCTTCGCCTGACGCCTCGACCGATTATCGATGCGGTTACATTGCCATTGTCGGCCGTCCGAACGTCGGCAAATCGACCTTGATGAATGCACTGATCGGCGCCAAAGTCAGTATTACGTCGCGCAAGGCTCAGACCACGCGTCACCGCATCACCGGCATCCAGACGATAAACAACACACAGTTTGTCTACGTCGATACGCCGGGTTTTCAGACGCGTCACAGCAACGCCCTGAACAAGACCCTGAACCGCACCGTCACCTCCACACTGACTGCCGCCGATGTGATTTTGTACGTGATCGAAGCGGGCACGTTCGGACCGGCTGACAAGCAGGTCATGGCGCTGTTGCCGGCCAACGTGCCGTGCATCCTGGTGATGAACAAGTCCGACCGCAGCAAGGATAAATCGGTGCTGATGCCGTTTGCGCAGGAAGTCGCATCGCAGCACAATTTCGCCTCTGTGGTGCCGGTGTCGGCCAAGCAGCGTTTCCAGCTGGATGCCCTGCAGGATGAAATTCGCAAGCTGCTGCCGGTCAATCCGCCGATGTTCGACGAAGACGACATCACCGATCGCAGTGAAAAATTCCTGGCGTCGGAAATCGTGCGTGAGAAGGTGTTCCGTTTTGTCGGTGAAGAACTGCCATACACCAGTACCGTCCTGATCGAGAAGTTTGAACAGGAAGGCAACCTGCGCCGCGTATTCGCCGCCATCCTGGTCGAACGCGACGGCCACAAGTCCATGGTGATCGGCAACAAGGGCGCGCGCCTGAAAGAAATTTCCACGCAGGCGCGCCTGGACATGGAGCGCCTGTTCGGCGGTCCGGTCTATCTGGAAATCTGGGTCAAGGTCAAATCCGGCTGGGCTGATAACGAAGCCGGATTGCGCGCCTACGGCTACGAATAGCAAACACATACTCTATGGCTGCGATCATCGCTGATTCTGCTGTTGGTCAAACTCAAACACTGGATGCCGAAGCCCTGAGCGCTGCGGCTGCCGAGTCTGCGCTGGCCAACGCCAAAAATTCCGCTGCACCCAAGCGCAGCACGCGTGCAACGAGTGCTCCACGCCGTCCCAAGGTCCCTGAAAAAGACACGCGCGTCCAGGCCCAGCCCGGTTTCGTGCTGCACAGCTATCCCTACAAGGAAACCAGCCTGATCGTCGACGTCTTCTCGCGCGATCACGGTCGTGTGGCCTTGGTCGCGAAGGGCGCCAAACGTCCGCACTCCAAGCTGCGCGGCGTGCTGCAGACCTTCCAGCCGCTGTCGGTGAGTTGGAGCGGCAAATCCGAAGTGCGCACGCTGACGGCGGCCGAATGGGTCGGCGGGCTGCTGCCGCTGGAAAAATCGGCCCTGCTGTGTGGCTTCTATATCAATGAATTGCTGGTCAAATTGCTGGCGCGCGAGGATGCGCATCCGGCGCTGTTCGACCATTACGTCTCGACGCTGAATCAACTGGCGCACGGCGAATCGGCGCCGATCGTGCTGCGCAAGTTCGAGCGCGCACTGCTCAAGGAAACCGGCGTGGCCGGCGACTGGACCGTCTGCGTCACCAATGGCAAGCCGGTCGCTCCGGATGACACCTACGTTGTCGATCCGGAGCACGGTGTGCGTTTTCCACGGCTGTCCGATACCGGACCGAAAGTGTCCGGCAAGACTTTGCTCGACATGGAAAAAGAAGACTACAGCGACGCCACCACACAGAGCCAAAGCAAGTTGCTGATGCGCTCGCTGCTGTCGCACCACCTCGGCGGCGCCCAACTGAACACGCGTCAGATTCTGATCGATCTGTCGCAACTCTGAGTTCGGGAATTCACGTGTTCAAAGACTTTTCCTGGTCTGGCGTGGCGGCGGGTTTTGTCGCCGTGCTGATCGGTTTCACCAGTTCCGCCGCCATCATCTTCCAGGCCGCCGCTGCCGCCGGCGCCACCCCCGGCCAGATCAGCTCGTGGATTTTCGCGCTCGGCGTGGGCATGGGCGTGACCTGTATCGGCCTGTCGCTGTATTACCGCACCCCGGTCGTCACCGCTTGGTCGACGCCCGGTGCGGCCTTGCTGATCACCGGCCTGGCCGGCCTGAGCATGCCGCAGGTCATCGGCGTGTTTATGTTCTCCGCTGCGCTGGTGACGATCTGCGGCGTGACCGGACTGTTCGCGCGGGCGATGAACCGCATTCCCATTTCCATCGCCGCCGCCATGCTGGCCGGCATCCTGGCGCGTTTCGGCATGGACGTGTTCGTCGCCATGAAGCTCGAATTCGGTCTGGTGCTGCTGATGTTTGCAGCCTATCTGTTCGGCAAGCGCTGGTTGCCGCGCTACGCCATCATCCTGGTGCTGGCGCTCGGCACCGCCTTCGCCGGTACGCAAGGTCTGCTGAAATTCGACAGCTTCCACCTTGCTCTCGCCACACCTGAATTCGTCATGCCCGAGTTCACGCTGACCAGCCTGCTGGGCGTCGGGATTCCCTTGTTCGTCGTCACCATGGCGTCGCAGAACGCGCCCGGCGTGGCCATCATGCGCGCCTCCGGCTACAACACGCCGGTGTCGCCGCTCATGACCTGGACCGGATTGACCACGCTGGTGTTGGCGCCGTTCGGCTGTTTCTCGATCTGCCTGGCCGCGATTACCGCTGCCATCTGCATGGGCAAGGAAGCGCATGAAGACCCCTCCCGGCGCTACATGGCCAGTGTCGCCGCCGGTGTGTTCTACCTGATCGCCGGCGTGTCCGGCGCCACCGTGGTGGCCTTGTTTGCGGCTTTCCCCAAGGCACTGATCATGGCGATCGCCGGCCTGGCGCTGTTCGGCACCATTGCCAACGGCCTGACGGTAGCCATGGCCAATGAAAAGCAGCGCGAAGCGGCGCTGATCACCTTCCTCGTGACTGCCTCAGGCGTATCGCTGTTCGGCATCGGCACGGCCTTCTGGGGCCTGGTCGCCGGCGGCCTGGCGCTGCTGGTGTTCAACTGGCACTGGAAGCAGGGCGCCGCCATCAATACCAACGACGCGAATGACGCCAAGGAAACACGTGCGTCGTCCACTTCATCTACTCCAAGTACATCGCGATAATCCCATGAGCTTCCTGAATCCCGTCGGTCCCGCCATCGAGCTGGGCATCAATATCGACCACGTCGCCACTTTGCGCAACGCGCGCGGCACCACGTATCCCGATCCGATCCAGGCTGCGTTGCAGGCGGAAGAGGCCGGCGCCGATGCGATCACGCTGCATCTGCGCGAAGACCGTCGCCACATCCGCGACGCCGACGTCGAAGCGATCCGTCCGCTGCTGCGCACGCGCATGAATCTGGAAGCGGCGGTGACCAGCGAAATGATCGATTTTTCCTGCCGCATCAAGCCGCAGGATTCCTGCCTGGTGCCCGAGAAACGCACTGAAATCACCACCGAAGGCGGCCTCGACGTCGTCACCCATTTCGCCCAAGTGCAGGCCGCCGTGAAGCAATTGCAGGCCGAAGGCATTCGCGTCAGCCTGTTCATCGATCCTGACGACGAGCAAATCAAGGCTGCCGCCGAAACCGGCGCACCGGTGATCGAATTGCATACCGGCCGTTACGCCGAAGCGCATGACCAGACCGAGATGGAGAAGGAACTGGAGCGCGTGCGCGCAAGCGTGCGCGAAGGCATTCGTCGCGGCCTCAAGGTCAATGCCGGTCACGGCCTGCATTACACCAACGTGCAAGCCATCGCCGCGATTCCCGATATCGCCGAACTCAACATCGGCCACGCCATCGTCGCGCACGCCGTGTTTGTGGGCTGGCACAAGGCGGTCAGCGACATGAAGGCGATCATGCTCAAGGCGCGTCTCGATGCGGCCGGAAAAATCGGATCATGATCTACGGCATCGGCACCGATATCCTGCAGATTTCACGCCTCAGGGCGACGCTTGCGCGGCGCGGCGACCGCTTCGCTGAAAAGATTCTCGGCCCGGAAGAAATGGTCAAGTACCTGAGCCGCAAGGCCAAGGTCGAAGCGCGCGGCATCAGTTTCCTGGCCACGCGTTTCGCTGCCAAGGAGGCGTTTTCCAAGGCGATCGGCCTGGGCATGCGCATGCCGATGACGTGGCGGTCGATGCAGACGCTCAACGCGCCGAGCGGCAAGCCGGTCGTGGTCTGCAGCGGGGCACTCAAGGCCTGGATGGAAGAAAAAGGATTGACCGCGCAAGTCTCGATCACCGACGAGGTGGACTATGCGGTCGCATTTGTCATCGCGGAGAAAACATGAAGGCAGCAGGTCAGGCGCAAGCATCCATTCAACAACGTCCATCACGCCAACCGCTTGGTCCCGTCATGCTCGACGTGGTCGGCACCACGCTCACGGCGGAAGATATCCGCCGTATTCAGCATCCGCTGACCGGCGGCGTGATCCTGTTCGCGCGCAATTATGAAAATCGCAAGCAGCTGGTGACGCTGACGCAGGGCATCCATGCCGCACGTCCCGGCGTGCTGATCGCCGTCGACCACGAAGGCGGTCGCGTGCAGCGCTTCCGCACTGATGGCTTCACGCATCTGCCGGCTATGCGCACGCTCGGCGAATTGTGGGACCGCGACGTGCTGCAGGCGACCAAGCTGGCCACTGCCGCCGGCTATGTGCTGGCGTCCGAGCTGCGCGCCTGCGGCGTCGATTTATCGTTTACGCCGGTGCTGGACCTCGATTTCGGCGGCTCGTCGGTGATCGGCACGCGTTCTTTCCATCGCGATCCGCGCGTCGTCACACTGCTGGCCAAGAGCCTCAACCATGGCCTTGCGCTGGCCGGCATGGCCAATTGCGGCAAGCATTTCCCCGGCCATGGTTACGTCACGGCCGATTCGCACGTCGACCTGCCGGTGGACGAGCGCCCGCTCAAGGACATCCTCGGCGACGACGCCTCGCCTTATGACTGGCTCGGCATGAGCCTGACTGCGGTGATGCCGGCGCACGTGATTTATCCCAAGGTGGACAAGCATCCGGCCGGTTTCTCGAAGAAGTGGCTGGGCATCCTGCGCAAGGACCTCGGCTTCCAGGGCGTGATCTTCAGCGACGACCTCAGCATGCATGGCGCCAGCGTTGCCGGCGGTGCGCTCGACGGTGCAAACGCTGCATTGCAGGCGGGCTGCGACATGGTGCTGATGTGCAATTCACCGGACAAGGCCGATCAGTTGCTGAGCGGTTTGCGAGTCGAGGTATCTCCGGCCTCGGCTGCCCGCATCGCTGCACTGGTGCCGCAAGGCGCGGCGCCGGAATGGGATGCGCTGCAACAGGATGAGCGCTTCCGCGCGGCGAAAAAGCTGCTGCAGACGCTCGCGTGATTGACTGACTCCACAGCAATGTCCGATATCCAGCCGCCTTCGCCGCCTGATCCGCGCGAGATCGTCCTCGAGACAGTCGCCAAGCTGCCGCACCTGCCCGGCGTGTATCGCTATTTCGATGCGGAAGACAACGTGCTCTACGTCGGCAAGGCGCGCGACCTCAAGAAACGTGTGTCGAGTTATTTCCAGAAGACGCTGAGCAGCCCGCGCATCGCCATGATGGTTGAACGGATCGCGCGACTCGAGACGACCGTGACGCGCAGCGAAGCCGAAGCGCTGCTGCTGGAAAACAACCTGATCAAGACGCTGCGGCCGCGCTTCAACATCCTGTTCCGCGACGACAAGTCCTATCCGTACCTGAAGATCACCGGCCATGCTTATCCGCGCATGGCCTACTACCGCGGCGCAGTGGACAAGAAGAACCAGTATTTCGGTCCGTTTCCGAATGCCTGGGCAGTCAAGGAATCAATCCAGATCCTGCAGAAGGTGTTCCTGCTGCGCACCTGCGAAGACACGGTCTACGCCAACCGTACCCGTCCTTGCCTGCTGCATCAGATCCATCGTTGCAGCGGCCCGTGCGTGAAGCTGATCAGCACCGAAGACTATGCGCTCGACGTCGAGAATGCCTCCAAATTCCTGCGCGGCCGCCAGAGCGAAGTGCTCGACGTGCTGGAAAAAAAAATGCACGCCTACGCCGGCGAGCTCAAGTTCGAACAGGCCGCGGCGGTGCGTAACCAGATCACCTCGCTCTCCAGCGTGCTGCATCAGCAGACCATGGAAACCGGCGGCGACGCCGACATCGACATCATCGCCGTGATCGTGCAGGGCGGCCGCGCCTGCGTCAACCTGGCGATGGTGCGCGGCGGCCGCCACCTGGGCGACCGCGCGTATTTCCCGACGCATGTCGACGGCGCGATTCCCGACGGTGAAGAGTCGATCGAGGCCGAAGTGCTGAAGGCCTTCATCGCCCAGCACTACATCGAGAAATTCATTCCCGGCAACCTGATCGTCAATACCGAGTTCGACGACCCTGCGTTGATGCTGGCGCTGATGGAGCAATGCGGCCACCGCATCACGCTCACGCTGCAGCCGCAGGGCCAGCGCCGCCAATGGCTGGAGATGGCGCACAAGGGCGGCGAGATCGCGCTGGCGCGCTTGTTGTCCGAGCAGGGCTCGCAGCAGGCGCGTACACGCGCCCTGGTGGAAGCGCTCGGCACAGAAGTGGAAGATATTGAAGCCCTGCGTGTGGAGTGTTTCGACATCAGCCACACGCAAGGCGAAGCGACCCAGGCTTCGTGCGTAGTGTTCCATCACCACGCCATGCAGAACGGCGAATACCGCCGTTACAACATCAACGACATCACGCCTGGCGACGATTACGCGGCGATGCGCCAGGTGCTCACGCGCCGTTATGAAAAAGTCGCCAACGGCGACGGCACCATGCCCGACATCGTGCTGATCGACGGCGGCAAGGGCCAGGTCGAAATCGCGCGCCAGGTCTTTACCGAACTCGGTCTCGACATCAGCCTCATCGTGGGCGTGGCGAAAGGGGAAGGGCGCAAGGTCGGCCTTGAGACATTGGTCTTCGTCGACGGCCGCGCGCCGCAAGAACTCGGCAAGGAGTCCGCAGCGCTGATGCTGATCGCGCAAATCCGCGACGAAGCGCACCGCTTCGCCATCACCGGCATGCGCGCCAAGCGCGCCAAGGCGCGCCAGACTTCGCGGCTGGAAGAGATCGAAGGCATCGGCGCCAAGCGTCGGCAAAAATTGCTGGCGCGCTTCGGCGGCTTGCGCGGCGTGGCTGATGCGAGCATTGACGAATTGGCCTCGGTGGAGGGGATCTCTCACACGTTGGCCGAAGAAATCTATCGCCAATTGCATTGAACTATTGATTTCTTTTGCTTCGCCTGCAAGTGCGATGCGGGCGCGTCATTTCCGCCAGTAACAGGTTTTAAGAGGCGGCTCTGATACTATCTCGGTAAATTTCAATCCGCGCACCCGTCGACGACAACAAATAAACGTATGCCATTCAATTTCCCCATCTTGCTCACCTGGTTGCGTGTCGCCCTGATTCCGCTGGTGGTCGGCGTGTTTTATGTGCCTGAACTCGGCCTGTCGCGCTTCGAACAAGGCGTGGCGTCGACCGCCATATTTGTCGTCGCCGCCGCCACCGACTGGTTCGACGGCTTCCTCGCCCGGCGCTGGAACCAGACCTCCGCCTTTGGTGCCTTCCTCGACCCTGTAGCCGACAAGCTCATGGTCACCGGCGCGCTGCTGGTGCTGGTGCATCTGGACCGTGTGCATCCCATCACGGCCTTCATCATCATCGGTCGCGAGATCGCCATTTCCGCGCTGCGCGAATGGATGGCGCAACTCGGCGCCTCCAAATCGGTGGCAGTCAGTTCGCTCGGGAAAATCAAAACCACCGCGCAGATGATCGCCATTCCGATGTTGCTGTTCTACTCGGATCTGTTCGGCATCATCGACACACGTGAGTGGGGCCACTGGCTGTTGCTGATCGCTGCGGTGCTGACGGTTTGGTCGATGCTTTACTACCTGCGCAAGGCCTGGCCGCTCATTAAAAAAGTGCAGGAAAGTAAAAGTGGCGCTTGACTTCTCCTATGGAAGCTCTATAATAGCGTTCTGTTGTTGATGCGGGAGTAGCTCAGTTGGTAGAGCGATACCTTGCCAAGGTATAGGTCGAGAGTTCGAGCCTCTTCTCCCGCTCCAGAATTACTAAAGGAAGCGCAAAACGCTTCCTTTTTTCATTGTGAGAGTTTGGCCATCAGTCGGAACAACTTCCTCGGAAGCCGGTTGACAATACATCGCAATTGACAGCAGTTTCAGTGTCCCCTGGCGGGGTAGCAAAGTGGTTATGCAGCGGCCTGCAAAGCCGTTTACGCCGGTTCGATCCCGACCCCCGCCTCCAAACACTCCATGCGGGAGTAGCTCAGTTGGTAGAGCGATACCTTGCCAAGGTATAGGTCGAGAGTTCGAGCCTCTTCTCCCGCTCCAAATTAAAAAGGAAGCTCAGCAATGAGCTTCCTTTTTTCTTTTCCGGCTCATTTTTGGCTCGCTTTTTTCCTGCCGTCCATAGTTACCCCATTTCATCTTCCGGTCCCACGCCCTGCTGCATCTGCACCGTGCTGCACCCGCACAGTGCAGGCATCATCAGCGCATCGTTACTTTTATGTCGCATTTCGTTGGATGTAATTGTTTTTTAAGCAATTACACTCTACATTGGTATTCCGGTCGACGAGGGTGGTTCATAACAAACGGGGGATAGGGAAATGGATGCATTTCAAAAAGAAATCGACGAGAGAACCAATCTCACGAGTTCCAACAAGTTCGAACTGCTGCTGTTCCGCCTGGGCACGGACCCGTACGGTGTTCGTTCCGAGCTGTTCGGCATCAATGTATTCAAGATTCGCGAAATCGTCCCGATGCAGGAGATCACCAAGGCCGCCGGTACGCGTTCGCCGCTGCTCGGCATGGTCAACATCCGCGGCCAGATCATTTCCGTGATCGATTTGCCGGCAGTAGTCGGCTGTGTGCCCAAGAGCGGCCTCAACATCCTGCTGGTCACCGAGTACGCGCGCAGCACACAAGCGTTTGCGGTGGAGTCGGTCGATGAAATCGTGCGGCTGGAATGGAGCCAGGTCTTGTCGGCCGAATCCAAGGCCGGAGGCAACTTCGTCACCAGCATCGCGCGCCTCGACGACGACGTCAGCAGCAGCCGTCTTGCACAGGTGCTCGACGTCGAACAGATCCTGCATGAAATCATGCCGACCGAGCGCGACATGGACATGACCGGTCTGGAACATATCAAACTCAAGCCGGGTTCAGTCATCCTCGCGGCGGACGATTCCAAGGTCGCCCGTTCGCTGGTTGAGAGCGGTCTCAAGGCGCTCGGTCTGCCATTTGTGATGTGCAAGACCGGCAAGGAAGCCTGGGAAAAGCTGCAGGACATCTACAAGGAAACCAAGTCCCAGGGCGTGCCCATCACCGATCGCGTGGCGATGGTGCTGACCGACCTGGAAATGCCGGAGATGGACGGCTTTACGCTCACGCGCAACATCAAGCGCGACGACGGTCTCAAAATCATCCCGGTGGTGATTCACTCATCGCTGTCCGGCTCGGCTAACGAAGATCACGTCAAGAACATCGGCGCCGACGGTTATGTGGCGAAGTTCGTCATCGAAGATCTGACTGCCGCCCTCATCAAGGCGCTGGCCAAATAAATTGTCAGCTGCGGCGCCTGGAGCCAGGTCGCCGCAAGTAGAAACGAAATGCCGTTTGTCCTGCATGCAGATGACGAGCGGCATTTTTGCCATTCTCCGTAATCTGTCTACAATGGATAAGCGACCGGACGGCCATGCCGCTGCGGTTCGCGCATGCAACAGGCTGCAAAGTACAAGCAAAAACAGGCAATGTCCAGGAGCGCCGGATATTGCACCGGAAGCTGTCGTGTTCAAGAATGTCGACGTATCGACAGCGCCGGTGCGGGCGGGGGAAGTGAACCATCACCAATGGCGATTCCATGAAAGAATCCTCTTTACGCAAGATCGACGCGTTTTTCGAGTTGATTGCCGGTTGGCGCAAGGCCTATCACAGCGCTTGCCTGTATTACCTGGCGAAATATGAAGACGGTCGTTTCAACGTCGTCTCGGCGCGGATTTTCCTCGACGTTTCTCCCAGTATATTGATTCCCGAACCCTATCGTGCCGGCGCCATCCAGGCCGGGCAGTGGGATATCTCGTCCTCATCGATGAGCGTGGAGCAACTGATCGGGGGCCTGTTGTCGCCGCAGGGCTGCCAGCTCGACGGCCACGGCATCCTGCGCATGGCGCCCGGCGACGGCGGCGAAGTGCTGGTATCGGATCCGCTCCTGCTGGTGCCGGAAATGACGGCGCAATCCCATCGACTGGTCGGGCTGGAAATCAACGGCGGCAGTCGCGAGAAATTTCTGCCGCAGCCGGAAAGCGACTGGATCCTTAAAGGCGGCGAGCTGCCTTACGATACCGTCGAGGAGTTATGCCATGACTATGGACTGGAAGGCATGGCGCAAGGCAAGAGCCGGCTGGAAGTGATTGCGCAGACGCCGGTGCAGGTGTTCGCGGGTTCGACCCTCATCGGCACCAGCGCCAGCCTGGGCCTGTGGACGGCAAAATCGATGGACAAATATCGCCTGCGGCTGGGTTATCGCATCTTGCTCAAGGGCAAAGTGATCCGGCGCGGCATGGTGCCCGGCGAATCTCTGGAATGGACCGAGGCCGGCATCGCCATGGTTGGCAAGGTCGCCATCGACGTGCCCGAGGGCGCGCGCGTGCAATGCATCAGTTCCTACGAGGACCGTGCGCACCACCAGCAATGGATCACGGACGCCAATATCCTGAATGACGGGCGTCCTGTCGTGTTTCCGACTGGTGATATCCGATGACCGCAATTAAACGCAATTGAATGTGCCCAGGCACATCGAAATGTAAAGATCGGGACTTCATCGCGGCACATTTGCTCGCAGAACGCCGCTATCTCTTATACTGACGTCCTTTCAAACCTGTTCCCACTTTCCGGTCGCGGCATCGTGATCCTGCTATGCGCATTCCACAGTTAGCTCCTACGCAAGACGCTGCGCTGGCTTCGGCCTTGCAAGCAGCGATCGACAACAAGACCAAGCCGCACGGCAGCCTCGGCGTGCTGGAGTTCGTCGCGCACCGCATCGGCCTCATCCAGCAATCGCACACGCCGCGCATCGACCGTACCGCCGTCGTGGTGTTTGCGGCCGACCATGGCGTGGTGGCGGAAAACATTTCGGCCTATCCGCAAAGCGTGACCTGGCAGATGGTGGAAAATTTCCTACAGCAAGGTGCCGCAATCAACGTGTTTGCGCGCCAGAACGATTGCGCGCTGCACATCGTCGATGCCGGAGTGAACCATGAGTTCGGTGAGCGCGAAGGGCTGATCTCGCGCAAGCTGGGGCCCGGTACGCGCAACTTCGCGAAAGAGCCGGCCATGAGTGCGGCACAGTGCGAACAAGCGCTGCAGCACGGCATGGACCTGGTAGCGGCGATGTCGGTGGATGTCCTCGGTTTCGGCGAAATGGGCATCGGCAACACCACTGCGGCTGCGGCCATCATGCACAAGATCACCGGCATCGCCGTCGCAGAATGCGTCGGTGCCGGCACCGGCCTGGCCGCCGATGGCATCCGCCACAAGCAGCAGGTGATCGAGCAGGCGGTCGCGCTGCATGCCGGCGTCGAGGATCCGTTGGACATATTGCGTACCTTCGGCGGTTTTGAAATCGCCATGATCGCCGGCGCCATGCTCGAGGCTGCGGAGCGCCGCATGGTGTTGCTGATCGACGGTTTCATCGTGACCTCGGCCTTGCTGGTGGCGGCAAAACTGCAGCCGGACATCCTCGACTATTGCCTGTTCTCGCATTGTTCCGACGAACATGGCCACCGTCGCATGTTGCAACATCTCGACGCACGGCCGCTGATGCAACTCGATCTGCGGCTGGGTGAAGGCACCGGCAGCGCCCTGGCCTTGCCGTTGCTGCATGCAGCGGTCAACTTCCTGGCGCAGATGGCGACGTTTTCCTCTGCGCAGGTCAGTGAGAAGAGCGCCTGATATGGCTGCCGCGCCCACGCCGACACCCGCCACCGGCTTGCGCTATCAGCTGCAGCTGTTCTTCACGGCGCTGCAATTTTTCACACGCCTGCCGGCGCCGGGCTGGGTCGGTTTCGACGCTGCCTGGTTGCAGCATGCAGCGCGTTACTTCCCGGCGATCGGGATCCTTGTTTCGCTGGCATGCGCCGCCGTCTACTGGCTGACGGCGCTGTGGCTGCCGCAAGTGGTGGCGGTGTTGTTGTCGACCGCAGCCGGAATTTACCTCACGGGCGCGTTCCATGAAGACGGTTTTGCCGACGTCTGCGATGGTTTTGGCGGCGGCATGCAAGCGTCGCGTGTGCTTGAGATCATGCGTGACTCGCGCGTCGGCGCGTACGGCGTGATCGGTATCGTGCTGCTGCTGGCGACCAAGATCGTCGGCCTGGCGTCGCTGCCCGTCCTGCAGGTGATGCCTGCTTTGCTGATTGCGCATCCCTTGTCGCGCTGCTTCGCCGCAGCACTGATCTGGCGCATGCCGTATGTGCGCGAAGAGGGCAAGGTCAAGCCGCTGGCGCAAAACATGAGCAATGGCGAATTTGCCGTCGCCGCGATTACCGCCGCGCTGCCGCTGGTCGTGTGTGTCGCAGCAGGGTGGCTGGTGCTGCAGGCGTTGCTGCCGGCCATGTTGCTCGGCGCCGCAGCTGCCTGGTTCCTCGCGCGAAAATTTCAGCGCCGCATCGGCGGCTATACCGGCGACTGCCTCGGCGCCGTTCAACAATTCAGTGAAGTCGCGATCTACCTGGGCCTGCTGGCCGCAGCGTCAATGTCGCCGGCTTTACCTACATAAACAGAAAGGTCGACCATGTTGCTGCATCTCATCCGCCATCCCCAACCCGTTATCGATAAAGGCCTTTGCTACGGCAGCAGCGACCTGGCCGTGACCGAAGAAGAATGCGTCAAGGTGCTTGAGCAGGTCAAACCTGCACTGCCGCCGCACGTGCCGGTGTACTCGAGTCCACTGCAACGCTGCGTCTTCTTGGCCGAACCGCTGGCCACGGCGCTCAATGCGGGTCCGGTGCGCTACGATCCGCGCCTGATGGAAATGCATTTCGGCACTTGGGAGCAGCGCGCCTGGGATGATTTGCCGCGAGCGGAAATCGATGCCTGGGCCAGTGATGTGGTCGGCTATCGTCCTGGCGGCGGAGAGAATGTCCTCAACGTGGCGCAACGCGTCGACGCTTTTTGCAGCGATCTGCAGCAGCGCGGGCAGAGCCAGGCCATCGTGGTCTGCCACGCCGGCACGATCCGCCTGTTGCAGGCGCGCGCACTCGGTCTGGCGGTCACCAAGATGGCCGAGCATGCAGCAGTCAATGCACATGCGATTGCGTTCGGCGAAGTGCTGACGCTGAAGCTGTAAAAACAAAAAACGCACGGCTTTCATCCGTGCGCTTGATTTTATTGTTCTGATTTTTCTGCCGATTTCTCTTTACTCGTAGCGCTGTTCCACCGCAAATTTGATCAGCTCCGCCTGGCCATCGATGCCGAGCTTGCGTTTGATGTTCAGGCGATGTGTTTCCACCGTGCGCACACTCAGGTCCAAGTCACGCGCGATCTGCTTGTTCGATTCACCGTTGGCGATGTGCTGCAGCACCTGGCGCTCGCGCGAGGTCAGCAGGTCGCCCGCCGCCAGCGGCTGCGACAGCTTCCTGGCCAGCGCGGCGCTGTAATAGATTCCTCCCGATATCACCGTCTCGATGGCCCGGATAATGTCCTGGCCCGGCGCGTCCTTGAGTACATAGCCGCGCGCGCCGGCCTGGATCGACTGCATCACGTATTCGCTCTTGTCGTGCATGCTCAGGATCAGCACCGCGATCTCCGGAAAGCGCGCGTGGAATTCGGCCGTCAGGTCGATACCGTTCATGCCGCGCATGTTGATGTCCATCAGCACCAGGTCGATTTCATGCAGCGTCGCCAGTTTCAGCGCTTCGTCGGCGCCGCCGGCTTCCGCCACCACATGCAGGTTTGCGGCAGTCTCCAGTCGCGCGCGCAAACCGTCACGCACCAGCGGATGATCGTCGACCAGCATGATGCGGGTAACACGGGGGGCGGATGCGGACTCAGACATAGGGATATACCGGTGCGGTTGAGTGGGGAATGCGGGCGGTCACGACCGTGCCTTCCGACGATGAGCGCAGTGAGAAGCTGCCTCCCACGGCTTCCAGGCGCTCGACCATGTTGCGCAGGCCGATGCCGCGCTTGGGATGGTCGTCGATCTGGTCGAGGTTGAAGCCGATGCCGTTGTCGCCGATCTCCAGCGTGACGTGGCCGGCGTCGGCGTGCAGCTGCATGTCGATCTGCGTGGCCTGGGCGTGGCGCGCGATATTGGTCAGCGCTTCCTGCGCGATGCGGAACAGCACGGTATTGGCGCCGCCTGACAAGGTGTCGACCTGGGTGCCTGCATGGAAAGCGATCGGTGTTGATGCGGTGCTGCTCCATTCCTGGCACAGATGTTCCAGCGCGGCGGCCAAGCCCAGATCGTCGAGGATGGCGGGGCGCAAGTCGTGTGAAATGCGGCGCACTTCGGCCAGCACGTCAGTGATCTGGGTGGCGGTGCGTTCGACGCTGAGTTTGGCGGCCGCAGCCTGGTCGGGGGTGCCGGACAATCGGATCACGGCCGCTTCGATCTGCAGCTTGATCGACACCAGCCACTGGCTGATGCCGTCATGCAGGTCGCGCGATAGCCGCGCACGTTCCTCTTCCTGCGAGCGCACCACGCGCTGCGCCAGTTGCTTGAGCTTGGCGTCGGCGACGCGATGTTCGCTGACGTTGAGCAGCAGACCCGACAGCGCCACCACCAGCGCGCTCAGGATCGCAATGCCGGCGATCAGCAGCATGGTCTCGTGGATATGGCCGGAGACCTGGGTGTCGATCTTTTCCAGCGCGGCATCAACGTCGTCGAGGTAGATGCCGGTGCCGACCACCCAGCCCCAGTTCGGTATCGCCACCACATAGCCGAGCTTGGGCGCGACCGTACGGCTGGACGGCTTCTCCCACAGGTAGCGGACATAGCCGCCGCCCTCGTTGGCGCGCGCGATCAGCAGCTGGATGGTCGGGCTGCCGCTGGCGTCGCGCCAGTCCCACATCTCGCTGCCGACCAGCTCGGGCTGGCGCGGATGGACCAGGTTCTTGCCGTGCTGGTCATAGACGTAAAAATAACCGTCGTCGCTGAAATCCAGGCGCTCGAGAATCCGCTTGGCTTCTTCCTGCACGGCGGCATCGCTGCGGCCTGATTCATACAGGTGCGCAATCGCGCGCGTGGCGAGATCGACGTAGTGCTTGAGCTCGGCATCCTTGCTCGCCAGATAGGCGGCCTGTACCGATGCGCGTTGCTGCTGGCCGAGCGTCACCGCCTGGTGGCGCACCACCAGCGCAATCGCGGACAAGGCCAGCGCTAGCGGCACGATGGCGAGGAAAATGATCTTGTGACGTAAGTTCATGTCGCGCATTCTACCTAACCCTTATTACGTAGTTATACGTAGCAGTCTGCATGCTCCGCTTGTGGCGGTTCTCGAAGGCGATCAATCCTGATGCCGGGCGATGAGCTGCGAGGCGTTCTTCCATCAACGCCAGGAAGCGCATTGTGGCGGCAAGGGGCGGATGGGAGGCTGGTCAGCACCCACATTTCAAGCAAGGCCGAGGGTTTCCTTTCTCATGTGAATGCGTGAAGAGCCGCGTCACAGACGGGATGCCGACAATGGCGCAGATGATTTACGGCAAGTCATTGTTTTAAGGCAAGATTTCGTGAAAAAAATCGACGTTGATTTTGTCTCCGTTTCTGTAACACTTGAAAATATTCGATTCAAAAATAGTAGAATGTAGAAAAAAAGACAACTTTATCCATGAATGCCGACATGTCCGCCATCCCCACTCCAAAGAAAGTCCTGATCGTCGACGACAGTAAAGTCTCGCGCATGGTCATCAAGGCGCACATCCTCGCCGCCTATCCTGAATGGAGTGTGCAGGAGGCAGCCAGCGGCGACGAGGCAATCGGCGCGGTCGAGCGCGACCTGCCCGATTACTGCACGATGGACATCAACATGCCGGGCATGCTCGGCACCGACGCCGCCGAAATCATCCTCGCCAAACATCCGCAACTGCGCGTGGTGATTTTCTCGGCCAATATCCAGGAAGCCGCCCAATCGCGCGCACAGCAATTGGGCGCCTTGTTCGTCGCCAAGCCGGTGACGGAAAAATCTATCGCCCAGGCGCTCGGCCATTTCGCGAGGAATGCATGAAGGCGAAGGTTCTCTCCGAGATCCAGCTCGACGCGCTCACCGAAGTCTTCAACGTCGGCGCCGGCAGGGCGGCGCTCAGCCTGAGCGAAATCGTCGGCGAAGAAGTCATGCTGTCGGTACCCTCCATCGAAGTGCTCAAGGCCGAGGATGTCAACAGCCGCGTGCTGACGCTCAAGGACGACAAGTTCGCCACCGTCAGCCAACTGTTTTCCGGCCCGTTCGATGCCGAGGCGGTGCTGCTGTTTACCGAGAACTACGCGCTCGAAATCGTGCGCGACATGATGGGCTCGCAGATGAGCATCGAGGACCTCGCCGAATTCGAGCAGGAAGCCATGTGCGAGCTCGGCAACATCATCCTCAACGCCTGCCTGTCGGCCATGGCGGACATGCTCGGCATCAGCCTGAACAGTTCGTTGCCGACCTACGCCATGTCGTCGCCGGACGAAATCACCACGCGGCTGGCGGACAAGGGCGAAGAAGATGGGGACAGCAGTTACATCCTGGTCCTGCATATCGACCTGGTGCTGGAAAAACACCATACCGAAGGCCACCTGATCTTCCTGCTCAGCTCGACCTCGCTGAGCAAGCTGATCTCGCATATCCAGCAATACTTGAACAATATTCTCTGAACGGCACGTCATGAGCAGCGCGGCATCTTTGGGATTTTCTCCGGAAGAAGTGGTCAACAGCATCGGCCTGGGACTGGTCGTGGTGGACAGCGATCTGAACATCCTGCTGTGGAACGACTGGATGGCCAGGCACAGCCGCATTACCGGCGAGCAGGCGCTGGGCAAGAACATCATCGCGCTGTTCGGCGAACAACTCACGCCGGGTTTTTTGCGTACGCTCAACAACGCCATCGGCTACGGCTTGCCGGCCATGATGTCGAGCGCGTTGCACCGTTCGCCGCTGCCCTTGTTCCTCGAGCAGGACAAGAGCGACAAGCCGCTGCGCATGCACCAGTCGATCGTCATGACACCGCTGCAAGCCAGCGAAGGTAAGGCGGCCAGCTGCCTGATCCAGATCAGTGATTCGAGCACGTCCATCAAGCGCGAAAAAATGCTGATCTCGCATTCCGATGCCCTGAAACGCGAAGCCATCACCGACGGCCTCACCGGCATCTACAACCGCCGCTTCTTCGACGAGAGCTATGCGATTGCGTTGCGCACGGCCAAACGTAATCGCAGCAGCCTGTCGCTGTTCATGATCGACATCGACTACTTCAAGCAGTACAACGACCACTACGGCCACGTCGAAGGCGACAAGGCCCTGCAACTGGTGGCCAACACCCTGCGCGCGCAGATGCGCAGGCCCACCGATATCTGTGCGCGCTACGGCGGCGAAGAATTCATCATGCTGATTCCGGGCTTCACGCCGGAGCAGGCCGAGCGTTTCGGCGAGCGGCTGCGCGCCAGCGTCAGCGACCTGGCGATTGTGCATGAAAAATCTACCGTGCGGCCGAACATGACCATCAGCGTCGGCGTCTGCACCATGACGCCGAACCAGGCCAGCGAAGGCAAGACCCTGCTCAACGTCGCCGACGGCGCCTTGTACCGGGCCAAAAAGCAGGGGCGCAACTGCGTGCAAAGCGCATCCTGAGCAATTTTCGTCCAATCGCATGAAAGCTTGAACGCATGCGGGTTACACGCGGTCATAAACAAGTTATCAACAGAGTTGACCACATTTTCTGTGGATAAATGTCCGGCTGCTTTTGCGTATAATGCGGCCCTTGCGGACCTTATTGCCTTTTGTCCCGATCCATTTCAACGTCATTCCCTTGGCCCCTATTGCCTTGCCCATGCGCCGATTCTGCTTTTTGTTGCTGGCATTCCTGTTTCCCCTGCAATTGTTTGCGGGGACGCTTGAGCCTGTGGTGAATTCGGTGGCGGCGACGGAGGACGTGATTCTCATTGTTTTTGAAGAGCGGCAGCGTGCTTCAGATCATGTCGATGCAGACGCATTGAGCAGCGTGCAGGCGGCAGGCGATGAAGCCGACTCCAATCCTGATCCATGGGAGGTGCAAGCCGACCTGGAAGACCAGACTCTGCCGGTGCCTGTGGCCACCTTGCCGCTGGACTGGCAATCCTTTCCCCATTTGTATCCCCACGTGAGCGGCGGCAAGTCCGCGTTCATCGATATACTGCGGCCGCCTCCGGTCGTCTGATCCCTGTCCGCGTCCGATTCTGTCCGACGCGGCGACAATTCTTTTTCCGAATCCGATTTTTTCGCGACGATCGTCACTGCACGGTCGCGCTCTCTTTGCATAGGAAGCATCATGAAACGCGTCATTCTTTTCCTCGTCACCAATCTGGCAGTGATGCTGGTGCTGAGCGTCACCGCCAGTATCCTCGGCATCAACCGCTACATGACCGCCAACGGCCTCAACTTCGGCATGCTGCTGATGTTCTGTGCGCTGATGGGTTTCGGCGGCTCGTTCATTTCGCTGCTGCTGTCCAAGACCATTGCCAAATGGTCGACCGGCGCGCGCGTCATTGAGCATCCGCAGAATTCCACTGAAATGTGGCTGGTCGACACGGTCAATCGTCTCGCCACGCGCGCCGGCCTGACGATGCCCGAAGTCGCCGTCTACGACGGTCCGCCCAACGCCTTCGCCACCGGCGCCAGCAAGAGCAATTCGCTGGTGGCGGTCTCGACCGGACTGCTGCAAGGCATGACCAAGGAAGAAGTGGAAGCCGTGCTGGCGCATGAAGTCGCGCACATCGCCAACGGCGACATGGTCACGCTGACGCTGATCCAGGGCGTGGTGAACACCTTTGTGATGTTCTTCGCGCGCATCGTCGGCTACTTCGTCGATTCGGCCCTGCGCCGCAACAACGAGCAGTCGTCCGGTCCCGGCATCGGCTACATGGTCACGGTGGTGGTGTGCGAAATCGTCTTCGGCATCCTCGCCAGCATTATCGTCATGTACTTCTCGCGCCAGCGCGAATATCGCGCGGATTCCGGCGCCGCCAAACTGATGGGAACGCCGACGCCGATGATCGGCGCCTTGCGTCGCCTGGGCGGCATGGAAGCCGACGGCCTGCCGCAAAACCTGCAGGCTTCCGGCATCGCCGGCCGCGGTTCGTGGATGGGTTTGTTCTCCAGCCATCCGCCGATCGAATCGCGCATCGCTTCGTTGCAGGGACGTGCGATCGCATGAGGAAATGAAGCGGCCGCCAGCAGGTTTTTTTCAGCCGTGATAAATTCCTGCGTGGCGAAAAACTTTGCATCCGATGCGATATTTTTCGACCACGATGTTCTCGGGGCGGGGTGGAAATCCCCACCGGCGGTAATGCTGTAACGGCGTTGTTTTCGACGTCATTGCAGCGAGCCCGCGAGCGCTTGGCGGACGCCTGTCCGTTGAGGTCAGCAGACCCGGTGTGATCCCGGGGCCGACGGTCACAGTCCGGATGAAAGAGAACGAAAACCTGCCGCGCGCATGCTGCCTGCATGCGTTCGCCGGTTTTCATGCGCCCTGTTTTTTATTCGACAAACAGGAGTCCTGAACAAATGCAACACCCATCCAGCAATACCTCGTCCACCAAGAATCGCATCGCCTTCATCCAGGCCAGCTGGCACAAGGAGATCGTCGATCAGTGCCGCGTCTCCTTCACCGCGGAAATCGCCAAACTCGGCTTCGCCGAATCCAGCATCGACTTCTTTGAATTGCCCGGCGCGTTTGAAATCCCGCTGCACGCCAAGCTGTTGGCCAAGACCGGCAAATACGCCGGCATCGTCGCGGCCGGCCTGGTGGTCGACGGCGGCATCTATCGTCACGACTTCGTCGCGCAAGCGGTGATCACGTCGCTGATGAGCGTACAGCTTGAGACCGAAGTACCGGTCTTCTCGGCCGTGCTGACACCGCATCATTTCCATTCGCACGGCGAGCATCAGCAATTCTTCCATGAGCACTTCGTGGTCAAGGGCCAGGAAGTGGCGCGCGCTTGCGCCGATACCGTGGCCAAGGTTGCGCGTATTGAAGCGGGGCAGGGCAATGTGGCGGTGCTGAACGCCGCCTGAAGCACGTGGCGGAAAACAAAACGGGCCTTGCTGGTATCGAGGCCCGTTTTTTATTGCAGGTGTCAAACTACGTCAGGAATTTGTAGCATCTTGTTACAAGGCTTACCATCAACTGACTGGTCCTCGGCCTCGAATTGGATTTAAATACAGCTAAGGATTCAACGTTTTATATTTAGCAAAGTATTTAAGTACCTTCAGGTACATCCAAGGAGCCATCGTGAAAAAATCTCTTCTCTCCGTGACAGTCATTTCTGTCGGCGTGCTCGCCGCGAGCCTGTTCGCGACGCCGGCGATGGCGACCCATGTCGGCGTCGGCATCAACATCGGCGTGCCGGTGTATGCACCGCCTCCACCGCCCGTCTATTACGCCCCTGCGCCGGTGTATGCACCGCCGCCACCTGTTTATGTCCGTCCAGCACCGGTCTATTACGCTCCGGCGCCGGTCTATGTGGAGCGCGGCTACTATCATCGCGGCCCCGGTTATTACCGCCATGGCCCGCGTTATTACGGCCATGGCCCGCGTTATTACGGCCACGGCCATTATGATCGCCACGGCCATCGCCGTTAAACCGCCTCGCAAGGTTGTCCACAGTTACCCACAGAAACTGTGGGTAACCATGTGAGCAAGTCTGTACAACCTTGGCAAGTCACTGATTTTATTGAAATACTGTGGCGCGCCTCAAAATCAGGCAGTTGCTGAAAAACTGTGCAGGGAGTCCTATTTGGACTCCTTTTTTTGTGGCTGCGGCAAAGGGCCGTCAAGCTCGGTTTTACTGGCTTTGGCGGCATCATCCTCGCCCGGCGCCAGGTAACGTTCCACCGCGCCAAAGAAGCGGTCGTAAAAATGTGCCGAGCGGATGGTTTCGCTGGCCACCCGCACCAGCGAGTCATCGCTGGACCCGAACGGCATGGAGACTGAGCCCAGCACACCCACGCCGAGGCTGGCCGAGTTGTTGGTTTTCTTCAGCGCGTAGCGATCCTGGGTGGCACTGACGAAGACCGAGGCCTTCTGATCGGCCTTGCCGTTCCCTGCGCAGACGATGTGGAAGGCGATTTCGACGTGCTGGTCGGCTTCCGGCTGGAAGCTCTTGGTGCCGTCGACAATATTGGCCTGCGCCTTGCTGATGATGTAGCCCTGGCCCAGGAGGGCGCGGCGCGCGGCTTCGCAGACTGCGGCGTCGCTGCCGCCGAAGCTGCGCGAATAGGTGTCGGTTTCGCTGAAATCTTCCTGATGGTAAAACGATGGCTTGGACGTGGAGCAGCCCGCCAGCAGCGCGACGGCCACGAGCGGCAGCACGGTATAAGCGAACGGCAAAGGAAGCGAGCGGCGCATGCCTGGATTCTCCTGAAGGTAATTCGATACCCCCGATTGTAAATTATCGGCAAGCCCGCAAGTCGAAGCAGAAGGTAAGGAGTGGTAACAGCGAAGTCGCCGCCGACGCGAAATGACGCGGCCCGTTATACTGGCGATGAAGACGAATATTTTGGTTTAAATGTGAATTTTCGTTGATTTCTTGTTGAATATTTCTCGCCGGTCATGACGTAAAAATTTCATTTGAGGCAGCTTCGGCCTCGCAGCAATTTGACGGCATCATGAACCGCAGAAAAAGAATCGGGACAGAGAACAGTCATGGACACACTACAGAAACTGCTCGGCATCGAGCTGCCGTTGATTCAGGCGCCCCTGGCGGGGATTCAGGGCCACGCCATGGCCATCGCGGTATCGAATGCTGGCGGGCTGGGCTCTTTGCCCTGTGCAATGCTGACGCCCGAGACCCTGCGCAAGGAACTTGAATTGATTCGCGCGGGCACGTCCAAGCCCTACAACGTCAATTTTTTCGCCCACACGCCGCCGACGCCGGATGCCGCACGTGAAGCTGCCTGGCGCACCGCGCTCGCGCCTTATTATCGCGAGTACGGCATCGATCCCGAGCTCATTCCGCAAGGGGCCGGCCGTGCGCCTTTCTCCGCCGAGGCCGCGGAACTGCTGAGCGAATTCAAGCCGCCGGTGGTGAGTTTCCATTTCGGCTTGCCCGACCAAGCATTGATCGACCGCGTACGCAAGTGGGGCGCCAAAGTACTGTGTTCGGCCACCACCGTGGCGGAAGCGCGCTGGCTGGAAGAGCAGGGTGTCGACGCCATTATTGCGCAAGGTCTCGAAGCAGGCGGTCATCGCGGCTTCTTCCTCACGCACGACCTGTCGACGCAAATCGGTACTTTTGCCTTGCTGCCGCAAATTGTCCGTGCCGTCAAAGTCCCGGTGATTGCCTCCGGCGGAATTGCCGACGCGGCCGGCGTGGCTGCCGCCAAGCTGCTGGGAGCAGCCGGCGTGCAGATCGGCACCGCGTACATGCTGACACCGGAAGCCCTTACCAGCGCGCCGCATCGCGCTGCGCTCAAGGGGCCCGCCGCCGAACACACTGCGCTGACGACCTTGTTTACAGGCGGTCCGGCGCGCGGCATCGTCAATCGCGTCATGCGCGAGCTGGGGCCGTTGAGCAGCGCCGCGCAAGTTTTTCCGCTCGCCACCGCCGCGATTGCGCCGTTGCGCGCCAAGGCGGAAGCCCAGGGCAGCGGCGATTTTTCTCCGCTGTGGTCGGGACAGAATGCCCGTGGTTGCAAGGAAATTCCTTCAGCTGACCTGACCCGTGAGTTGGCCGCCGGGTGGGCTTAAGGTTGGAGAGCGGCTGTGTGCCGGCAATAAGTTGATCAGGATCATGTCTCAATAAAAATTGGCATAGAAAGTCAGAAGATTTATTGTTTCGATATAGAAATTCGGTGTAATGTCTATTTCGCAATGCCAAGTTGCAATCAAGATACCGAAGTGAATGCGAGTCACGGGCTTGAAAGAATTGATGCATAGTATGGTGGTGGGGGTCTCACAATATCTTTCCAACCGGAAGTGTTGTGGGGGCTGCGTCAACCGTCAGATTCGAATAACCGACGAGCTAAAAACAAGCGATGGATAAAACAAAGAAAACGGAACTGGAGCGGATCCGTAGAGAGTTGATCAATGCGCACAATCGCGCTGCCTGGCATATGGCGGCGACGATCGTCAAGGCGTCGCTGGTCAAGGGTGGGATGGATGAGCCGCCGACGGCAAGGGAACTTGCCGATCTCAATGCGACGATCACCAATTTGCGCAGCGTCGCCGAAGACGCCATTGAACTGCTCAAGAAATAGGGTCGCAAGGCGGGATCATCGCTCCTGGCATCCACCCTGGTCTGTTTCCTGCTCTGGAAAGAGGTAGCGTATTTTCCGCAAGTTTGCTTTGCCAATCCAAGGATCGACGCACGGTTAGATCGGGTTTCTACCGATATTGAACGTGGCCTCGCCGGAAATGTCCTTACAATACGATCTCGTAAAAATATTGTTTATTGATAAATAGATAACTTGATTTTTCATGGATTATTACAATATTCGTACCGTAGAGTATTGAAGTTTCCAGAAATGTTTTAAACTGGCAACAGTAAAAAATCCAGATAAAAATCTAGATAGTCCCTCGCTCTCACTAACTCGCAAGAATCACATTACCCAACATGGCAGATGATCAATATTTCCTGGTGGTAGACGACTTTTCTACCATGAGGCGCATCGTAACCGGTTTGCTCAAAGAACTTGAGTTCACCAAGATGGCAGAGGCCGAAGACGGCGCCGCGGCGATGAAAGTGCTGGAAGGCGGCGCAGCTCCCATCACCTTCGTGCTGACCGACTGGAATATGCCGGTGATGGATGGCCTGGCCTTGCTGAAAAAAATCCGTGCGACACCGTCCCTGGCGCATCTGCCGGTCCTGATGATTACTGCGGAAGCGAAGAAGGAGAATATCGTCGAAGCGGCGCAAGCCGGCGCTGACGGTTATATCGTCAAGCCCTTCAATGCGGCAACGCTGAAAGATAAGATCGAAAAGATCATTCATCGTCGCGCCAACATGGCGACGTAAGGATCTGTGAAATATGCGGGCCGGGGCCGCATCAGGCGACTGGTTCGGCTGCTCGGGCTGCCGTGCCGTCAGCCGATGGCGAAGTAAGCGCGTATATCGCCGGCAGTCCAGGATTTGATCACCACACCTTCCAGCAGCACCCGGTACTCGGGCTGCTGTGTTCCATCCGCAGCTGCGATCGTGCGGCTTTGCAAAACATACTCAACATTGTTGATGATGGTCGGCAGTTCGATACATTGGTGACCGTCAGGCATTCTTCGTTTCTCCCTTGAATGGCAAAATCCTAGCATGAACCTTTCGCTTTTCGCGGGACGTTTTGTGTAAAACAGGTGAAATCTTTTCTCGTGCTTGTCGCTTTGTCAAAGCTTGGGGCAGAAAATGTGCAGTTATGTAAATGAAACTGCACATTTGATTGTCATCGCGATCATTCCTGTTTTTCACTACCCTCGACAAGGCGGCAGCGGTTATCCGTCTTTGCAAAACTTTGCGGCGTTTTACCGGGCGCGAACGAACTTCCCCGGCGCTGTTTCCTATACTGGACGCATGCCTTGTGAGAGTGCAGGGGAAATTGAACGCCGAGAGGAAATGGAATGAGTTTCGACTGGCTCTTGCACGTTTTGGCCGTGGCTGCGGCCGGAGTATGCGCCGGCGCAATCTGGATGGTGGCGAAGCAGGAACTGAGCGCTTGAGGAGATCCGCCTTGCCGCTACGACAGAGAGTCGCTGGGCAAGCCGGATCGGTTTGACGGCGCGAATGGATTAGCCGCCGCTGCCGCTGCCAGCACCGCCTGCGCCGCCGGCACCAGCACCAGCGCCTCCGGCGCCTGCACCGCCGGAACCGCCGCCGCTATTTCCGCTACCGCTGTTGCCGCCACCAGGAGGCTTGGGTGCGGCGTTGCTGTCCTTCGGTTGGCGTGAGCTCTTCTTGGTTGATTTGGTTTTTGACTTCGACATGTCGTTGTTCACGGTTTGTGCCGAATCATTGGTGGTGCTGGTGCCGGCGGTACCGGTGCTGGCCTGGGCATACGCGCCCGCGCTGAAGGTCGCGGCGACGAGAACTGCAATGAGTTTGGAATGCATGATGATCTCCTTGGATGTGGACGTCGGGCAGACGCGCGGCGTGTTGAACCATGCTAAAGAAGAATGACGCCATTGAAAGTCGGCAAGTACCGCTACACGATGTCAGAGTAGGACGGACGGCTTGTAGTGGTTTGAAGTCTTTGCCGATGGCTATGCGGCTCTTGCGCCTCCGCCGATCTGCAAGCCACGCTGCTGCAAATAGTCGTCAAACGTCTGCACGCCGCCCGCCGGATCGGCGCACGCGATGTAAGAGTCGGGCCGCAGCAGATAGGCCGCGTTGCGGGCCAGGCCTGCATGGTCGTGCTGCGCGGCCCAGGCGAAGACATGCAGAGCGATGCCGCGCGCAGCGGCCCACTCGGATAATTCCGCGCGCGCTTCGCCATAGACGTGAACTTGCCATGCAGGCGTCGCCAGGCTGGCGAAATTGTCGCCGCCATGCGTCGGCGCCCAAGGCAGGCGATCACCGCCACGGATAGCGCCCGCCTGTCCTGCACCGAGCGGGCCGTGGCGATAACTGATGGTGGTTTGCGACACCGTGCGAAACAGGAACTCGCGCGCCATCGGCAGACGCACTGCGCGTGGCAGCAACGCCGGCGCCAGGCGCGTACGCACCACCTTCGCCAGATTCCCCGGCGAAGTCACCAGCGTGAAGGCGCGGTCGGTGGTCTGCACCAGGCGTCGCGCGAAAGTCAGACGTTCCGCTTCATAACTGTCCAGCAGACTGTCGCCGGCTTGGCCCTGCAAGACCGCAGCCAGTTTCCACGCCAGGTTGATGGCGTCGCCGATGCCGGTGTTCATGCCCTGGCCGCCGACCGGACTGTGCACGTGTCCGGCATCGCCGGCGATGAAGGCGCGACCGGAGCGGAAACGGTCCGCCACGCGATGATGCACGTGATAGCTGGAGAACCAGTTGACCTTGTCGACCTTGATCTTCATCTCGCGCAGGGCGCGTTCGGAGACATCTTCAAAATTCAGCGCTGCCGCTTGTCCGTTGCCGCCCAAACCATTCACCCGATCTTCGCGGATGGTGCCGACCAGACGCGCGCGGCCGCCCGCATTCATACCGAACACCGCGACGAAGTCTGCCTCGCTGAGATCCACATGCACCTCGCCGTTGAGCGCAGGCCCGCTGCCTTCGATATCGGCGACGTAGAACAGCTGGCGATAGGTACCGCCGGAAAAATCCGCCCCCAGGCTTTTGCGCACCATCGAATGGGCGCCATCGCAGCCGACGATATAGCGCGCCTCGCAGTTCTGTGCGCGGCCGTCAGCGTCGAGATAACGCGCACTGATGTGCGGGCCGGCGTCGCTGTAGTCGATGAACTCGATGCCGCGTTCGATCACAACACCGGCCGCCTGCAACCGTTCGGCCAGCAGTTTTTCATGACGATCTTGCGGGAAGATCTGCAGGAACGGGTAGGGAGTGAGCCCTTCGCCGATCGCGCCGAGCTGCACGTGCGCTTTGTGCTCGCCTTCGGCCCACAGGTTGAAAGCCTGGGCCCGATGCCCGTCTGCCAATACGGCCTCGGTCAGGTCGAGCTGGCGATACAGTTCCAGCGTCCGCGCCTGCACCACCAGCGCGCGCGACGCCGTGCCCGGCGCAGCCGCCTTGTCGAGGATGCGCACGCGCACGCCGAATTTGTTGAGCCACAACGCGAGCACCATGCCGGTAGGGCCGGCGCCGACGATCAGGACTTCATGCTGTTCCATTGTATGTTCCTTTCAATGAGGGCCGAACCACTAGGCATCGATATGCGCCACCAGCGGCAAATGGTCTGACGCAAGGCGCGCCAACGGGCTCGCGTGCACGTGCACCCGCAACAACCGGCGGCGCGGGCTGATCCAGATGCGGTCGAGCGAAAACAGCGGCCAGCGCGCCGGGAACGTGCGGGGAGCCGGGACCGCATCGAAGTGCGACACCAGCCAGCGCAACGGCCGCCCCCAGACAAACCATTCGTTGACGTCGCCCATCAGGATCACCGGCATGCGGTCGGTATCGAAGGTCTGCAACAGACGCCTGATCTGATCGCGCCGTTCGGCCGGGCGCAGGCCCAGGTGCGTCGCCACCACGCGCAGCGGCTGGCCGTGGCAGTCGAGATCGGCGTCCAGCGCACCGCGTGCTTCGCGGCTGCCAAACGACAAGTCGATGGCGCGCGTCGCCCGCACCGGATAGCGGCTCAGCACCGCATTGCCGTAGCGGCGCTGCGGAGAGTCTTCAGTCGGACCTTCGACAGCGTGGAAGCCGGTCGCTTCCTGCAATACTTTCAGCACATCTGCATTCCGGGAACCGCCCAGCGGCACCTCTTGCAACGCGATCACATCGGCGCCGATATCGAGCAGGACACGTGCGATGCGTTCGGGCGCGAAGCGGCCGTCAATGCCGATCGCACTATGGATATTGTAGGTGGCGACGGTGAGCGGCCAGGGAGTGGGGCTGACCGGTACCGCTTGCGCGGGGGGCGCCAGGATGGCGGCGATGTCGTTCATCGCACGCTCCGCTGTTGCGGTGAAAACAATTTCTGCAAGCCCAGCGCCATGCCGATCAGCAGCGCCGCCATACCTGCCAGCAAGGCCATTGTCGCCAGGCTGGGATGGCGAATCGCTTCGGCCAGGTTATGCGCAAATGCGACCGTGAGGATAATGCCGGGCGCCATGCCGAGGAAGGTGCCGATCAGATAATCGCGCAGGCTCAGGTGCGACACGCCGGCCACCACATTGGCGATCGTGAACGGCGCCACCGGCAGCAGCCTGATCACCACCATGGCAGGGATGCCGCGCTTGGCGAAGCGCCGGCTCAGGCTGTTGACGCGGCGGCCCAGCAGCTGTTGCAGCGTCTCGCGTCCGAGCCAGACGCCAAAGCCGAAACCGGCCAGCGCACTCAGCAACGATCCCGCCAGCGCATACAGGGCGCCGTAGAACGGCCCAAACACGATGCCCGTCACCGCGATCAGCAAGGTCACCGGGAACATCAGCATACCCGCCACCAGATACACCGCCATCACCGCCAGCGGCGTGAATGGCAATGCCTCAAGGCCGCGCGCCAGGGCGATCAGCGAACTCAGATTGAGCCACTCGCGCAGCGGCGTGAAGCGCCACGCCAGAGTCAACGCCAACAGCAGGATACCGAACACGCCAAGGCCGATCAGACGGCGCGGCACCGGCTTGCGTGCATGACCGGGCACGAACTGGGCAATCAGTTCGTCGGGATTGATCGGCGTTTCCGGATCGAACATCACCTTGTCGGGCATGAGTGCCTCGATCTGCGGCAGCAGCTCCGGATCGAGCGTGACCATCGACCGGCCCTCGCTCTGCAGTGAGGCGATCGCGGCATGCAGGCCGGCGCCCTTGTCGATTTCCAACCGGACGGTTTCTACATTGACGTCGAGATGTTCTGCCAGCAAGCGGTTGCGCATATCGGCGATCGCCGCACGCATACGCGCCTGTTGGGTCTCGTCACCATGGGCTTCGATCACGAGATTGCATTCGGTGTCATACGCCATTGACCGGTTGCTCATGTTGGCCGAGCCGACGCAGAACAGGTGATCGTCGACCGCGAACACCTTGCTGTGGACATTGAGGCAGCCGTCCTGCTCGCCGGCCAGTTGCGGGCAGTACATGCGATAGCGGTCGCGACGGTCGGCGGTTTTCAGGCGCTGATGAATGCGTGCGCGCAGGTGGCCCATGGTGGCTTGCTCCAGCCAGCCGCTCTGGTTCTGCGGCGACACCACGGCGACTTCCGGCGCGTCGTCTTCAGCCAGGCGTGCCGCCAGCGCGTCGTGCAGCACATTGGAGGTGAAGTACTGATTTTCGAAGAACAAGGAATGCCGTGCCGTTGCGATGGCGTCGAGGTAGAGCTGACGGATTTCGCCGACGCCGTCGATGCCGTCACGTTCCGGTTCGGTGCGTGCGATGCCGATCTCGACCTCGCACAGGTCGGCTTCCACACCGGCCGGCCACAGGTCGTCGCCACCTCCAGCCTTGTTCAGCGCCAGCGCAGGTCTGCAGCCGGCACGCGACCAGCGCATGCGCGCCAATTCGCCCAGTGCTTCAGCGGCCTCGCCGTCGACCATGGCCTGCACGTCATGGAAAGGACCGTAGGATTTGTCATCAATGTCGCGGCGCAACGGTTGATCCGGCGCATGTTCCGGCGTGTCCCAGCGATTGCGCGTCAAATCGATGCCGCCCGCGAAGGCCAGCTTGTCGTCCACCACGACGATTTTCTGATGATGCGAAGCGCCGACCGGATGGCTGGCGTCCATATGGAAGTAGAGCCGGCTGCGCTTGCGCCAACCGTGCTTGTAGGCAGGCGGCCATTCGCGCTCCAAGGCATACAGCATCGCAAAATCCCAGTTCAGGATATAGACGTGCAGTTGCGGACGTTCCTCAATCAGTGCGTTGAGGAAGTCGCCCAGCGCCTCCGGATAGCCGTCGTCGGCGCCTCCCGGCATCAGTCGCATGCGGCTGTCGATGTCCCAGCCCAGGATGAACACGCTGCGCTGCGCCTTTCGCACAGCGGCACGCACAGCGCTGAAATAGGCGTCAGCGTCGATCAGCAGTTTGAAGCGATGAGCCGGCGCAATGCGCCAGCAATTCTTGCCGGGCTCGAGCAGGCGAGTTCGGGATGGCGCTGGCTCGGTATGCATGGATCCGCTGACCTTTCGGTAATGCCTGCGGTGCAGGCGCAATAAGGGATTCCAGCGTAAACAGGACAGTCCGGCGCGGGTATCGGCAAATGCCTTTTTCCAAAGTCAGACAAAAAGGAAGTTGAAGGGGCGCAACAAGCGCAATGTGGGAAATGTTGCGATTTTGGAATCATTCCAATGAATTCATAAATCCCGCAGGTGCGCCGCAAAGCCCGACACCCCCGGCGCAATCTCCTCACGCAGCGTCAACGCCGGGATGGCGTAGTCGCCGGCGTTTTGCGGACGGAACGCAATCGGCGTGGTGCTGGCGAGCGTGTCGAGGCGCTCACCGAGCGCTGCGCAGATGTCGGCGTAGCGCGCAGCATCGGTCTTGCCGGTGCGGTACACGACGAACGGCGGCAGCACCGCGAAGCCGGGGTAATACAGGATGCCATGGTGGATAGGGAACAGCAGGTCGTTGATCGGGCCGTTGATGCCGCGCGCTGCATAGTGCGACTCCCAGCCGCCGGTGGTGGTGATTACCATCGCGCGTTTCCCTGCCAGCGTGCCTTCTCCAAAACGGTCGCCCCAGTGGGTATCGGAATGTTCACCGACGCCATAGGCAAAGCCGTAAGCGTACACGCGTTCCACCCAGCCCTTCATGATGGCCGGCATGGAATACCACCACAGCGGAAATTGCAAAATCACCATATCGGCCCAGCGCAGCTTGTCCTGTTCGCGCGCGATATCTGCACTTTGCAGGCCGTTCTCAAAGGCATGCATCGATGCCAGCGATGCATCGAAGCGTTCGCCGTTGCGCGGCGCCAGGCTGTCGTTGGCATCGATCGGCGCTTTCCAGTTCATGGCATACAGATCCGACACTTGTACGGCGTGGCCGGCCGCCTCCAGGCGCGCAACCGAGAAATCCTTGAGGGAACCGTTCAGCGATTGCGGTTCGGGATGGGCGTAGACAATCAGGACATTCATGGCGGGCTTTCAAAAGAAGGAAGCGCCCAGCTTAGGTCTGTGTCAGGTATATTGGAAATGAATTTCTACAATGACAGGTATTACGAAAGCTGATCATGAACAAGCTGCGGCAACTCGATCTCAATCTTCTGGTGACGCTGGACGTGCTGCTGTCTGAGCACAATGTCACACGTGCGGCGCAGCGACTCAACTTCTCGCAGCCGTCGGTCAGCGTGCATCTGGCCAAGCTGCGTGAAATCTTCGGCGACCCGTTGCTGTTGCCGGGACCGCGCGGCATGCAGCCGACCGCACGCGCCGAAGAATTGCGGGAACCCTTGCGTGAAGCCTTGCAGGCGCTCGAGCGTGCGGTGGCGCCGGGTGAAGGATTCGATCCCGCCACGGCGGACAATACCTGGCGCATCGCCGCTACCGACGCCACCGAAACGGCAGTGTTGCTGCCGGCCTTGCCGGGATTGCGCGCCGCCGCACCCGGTACGCGCCTGGCGGTGGTTGAACTGGCGCCGACGCGCATTGCGCGGCAGGCGGAGCAGGGCGAGATCGATCTGGCCTTTCATACCAGCCATGATGCGCCACCGGGCCTGCGGCAGCGCGTGCTGTTCCGCGAGCGCTATGTCCTGGTGGGGCGCAGTGGGCATCCCAAGCTCCGGCGCAAGCCGACGCCGGCGCAGTTCTGCGCGCTGGAGCACGTGATCGTATCGCCGGATGGCGGCGGCTTTCGCGGCGTTACCGACGACGCGCTGGCGGCCGCGGGGTTGCAGCGCCGCGTGGCATTGTCGGTGCCGCACTTCCTGTTCATGATGTCGGTGCTGGCCAACACCGACATGGTGGCGATGCTGCCGTCGCGCCTGATGCGCGGATCCGCCGCGCTGCAGGTGGTCGAGCCTCCCGTCGACGTCCCCGGCTACGACATGGCGATGCTATGGCATGAACGCTCGCATCGCGATCCGGCGCATCAATGGTTGCGCGATTATCTGGTGAATTTGGTCTAGTCACTGTCGGTCTTGAACTGACTCACCGTCACGGCAAGTTCGTTTGCTTGAAGCAAAAGGGTCGATGCCGTCGCAGTCGATTCCTGCACAAGGACACTGTTTTGCTGAACCATGGCCTCGAGCTGGCCCATGGCGCGATTGACTTCGTGGATGCCCAGCGTCTGCTCATCCGCGGCTTCGGAAACTTGTCCCATCATTGTTTTGACGTCGTTGACCGACGCCACGATTTCCTGCATGGTCTGTCCAGCCACGGCGACACGCGAGGATCCTGAAGCGATGCTGTCGATGGTGGCTTCAATCAGTCCCTTGATTTCCTTGGCGGCTTGCGCGCTTCGTTGCGCGAGGCTGCGGACCTCACTGGAGACGACTGCGAATCCTCGTCCCTGTTCCCCGGCACGTGCGGCCTCGACTGCGGCATTTAAGGCAAGGATGTTGGTCTGGAAAGCAATCCCGTCGATGGCACTGATAATGCTGCGGATTCTGCCCGCAGCCACTTCGATTTCCTGCATATAGGCAATCACGCCCGTGATCACTTCGCCGCCACGTGCGGCGATCGTCGAGGCGTCAGTCGATTTAGAGTTGGCGTCCTTGGCCGCACTTGCCGACAGGCTGACGGTAGAAGTGATTTCCTCAATCGACGTTGCCGTCTGTTCCAGGCTGGCGGCAGCCGCTTCCGTTCTTCCGGATAATTCCTCGTTTCCGCTTGCAATCTGGTTCGCTGCCTCCCGGACCGCTTCGCTGATGACGCGTACCTGGCGCGTAACGATCAGCAGCTTTTCCGCAAAGCGATTGAACGCCGTGGAGAGCTGCGCCAGTTCGTCTTCGCCTGCGGCCGGCAAGCGTTTAGTCAGGTCGCCCGAGCCAGAAGAAATCGCGATCATTGCGTCTTTGATCGTATCGAGGCGCCTGAGCAATATCGTCGTCACCGCGT
The DNA here is from genome assembly GCF_044767325.1 of Herbaspirillum sp. NPDC101397. Taxonomy (NCBI): domain Bacteria; kingdom Pseudomonadati; phylum Pseudomonadota; class Betaproteobacteria; order Burkholderiales; family Oxalobacteraceae; genus Herbaspirillum; species Herbaspirillum sp. NPDC101397. The sequence continues at coordinate 268,104 of NZ_JBIWNS010000002.1, read as the reverse complement.
ACATCACCAGCGCTGCCACGATCATGATCGCGACAAGCACCAGGATCGCGGCGGACAATTGCGAACGCATGCCTGCCGTGGCTTCCGCCTCATCCAGCGCGACTACCACGTGCCAGTCGGTCCCCTTGATCGGCGTTACTTTCAGCAATTTCGTCGTGCCGTTGATCTTGACCGGAAGGGGCTGCGTCGCCGACGTCAAAGCACTGATCGATAGATCCGGAATCAGCGTGGAGATCGGTTTGCCGATCATTTTTGCATCGGAGAACGCAATGATATTTCCGTTTCCTGCAAACAGGATGCCCAGGCTGCTTGGCGTCGGATGAATCGCATCGACGTTCGCCAGCACGGTCGCCATGCTGACGTTGCCTCCCACAACTTCCTTGATCCCGTTCGGCCCTTCTGCCGGCGCGGCGAAGGCCACGACGTATTTGCCGGAAGTGATATCGATATAGGGCGTCGTGACAATCGGCTTGCCCGAAGCCGTCGCTTGTTTGTACCAGGGGCGCTCGACGGGATTGAAGTCCGAAGGGAGATTGGTTTTTGCGGTGGATACAAAAGTCTTGTCCGCGCGACCCATGAACACGGCGGTGAAACCGCCTGCGTTCTGAACATCGATGAACGTCGAGAGTGGATCAGGCTCGCTCGCCGCGGTTCTCAGCGAAATGATCATCTGTGCGCGCGTCGCAACCCAGTCGTCAATGCCGGCGACGTGGCCTGCGGAGACGGAGTCCAGATTCGAAACGATCGACTGTTTGCTGAATATGTTCGCCACGAAATAGTTAAGCGCTGCGTTCGCAAGGAGTGCCGCAGCGAGGATGGACAGACTGGCGATGAGAATTCTCGTCCGGATTGAGCGGAACAATGACATGGTGAAGCCTCGAATAAGTAAGGCGTGAATGCGAAGCCAGTCCGCAATCCCCGGGTTTGTTATGAGAACTGTCTGCAGGCATGTCGCCTGGCCGATCAATTCCGTCGTCAGAACGCCCCGCAGTCGATGGTTCTTCCAGAAGCGAAGCAACAACGGGAGTCGTTTTGCATTATTAATACACGGTGTATACTACTTGTATAAATAAAGCTGTCAAGTTCTGCCGAGTTGATCTGTGGCGCTGAAAGGGCAGTGCCAAGCCCCTCGTTCGGCTAGACTTCGCGCTATCCTTTTTCACCCCGTACTTGTTGGAATTTGATGAATAGCAAGAAAGCCACCCTCATAGGACTTACCTCAGTGCTCCTCTGGAGTTCCATCGTTGGACTGATCCGCAGCGTGAGCGAGTATTTCGGCGCCACTGCGGGCGCGGCCATGATTTACAGCGTTGCCTCTTTGTTTTTGTTCTGCTCGGTCGGCATGCCGAAGCTCGATTCCTTCCCCAGGAAATATCTACTGTGGGGAAGCCTTCTGTTCGTTACTTATGAGCTTTGTCTTTCCCTGTCGATCGGGTATGCCGACTCGGGCAGACAGGCAATTGAGGTGGGAATGGTCAACTATTTGTGGCCGACATTCACGCTCATCTCCGCAATGACGTTCAGCAGGCAAAGGGCGACCTTGCTGGTGGTTCCCGGCGTGGCTTGCTCCATTGTCGGTATTGCTTGGGTAGTGGGTGGCGATCAGGGACTGGATGTCTTCAGCATGCTTGCCAATGTCAGAGCCAATCCGCTCAGCTACGGCCTGGCTCTGGCGGGGGCTGTTGTGTGGGCTGCATATTGCACCGTCACGACCAATGTCGCGCAGGGGAAAAACGGCGTGACGCTGTTCTTCATTCTTGTCTCATTGGCGCTTTGGGTGAAATTCTTTCTGCAGGATTACCGTCCGATCTCTTTCAGCACACCGGCCGTGGTCTATCTGCTCCTGGCGGCAGCAGCGATGGGCTTCGGGTATGCGGCATGGAATGTCGGCATCCTGCACGGCAATGTCACCGTTCTGGCAGGATCGTCGTACTTCATTCCCGTTTTCTCGTCGGCGCTGTCTGCGATCCTGCTCCGGGCTCCGTTGCCGGGATCGTTTTGGATCGGGGCGTCTCTGGTGTGTGCCGGATCGATATTGTGCTGGCGTGCAACCGGCGCCGGGAAATCTTCAGCGGGGCCGGAAGGCGTCGGCGCAGAGCGGACCTGAACTCATGCCTCCTGATTCTCTTCTCGCAGAATTTCTTGCATCTCTTCTTCGGTAAAAACCCGCGAGCGGGTATGAAATGCTTTGCCCTCAGGGCCTTCCAGTGAGAAGGTGCCGCCATGCCCTTCGATCACATCGATGATCAATTGCGTGTGCTTCCAGTATGCATACTGAGCCCGCCCGATGTAAAACGGACATCCTCCTATGTGGCCGAGATAGACGTCGCCGGCGCCCATCGTGATCTCTCCGGGCAGGTAACAATTTGCCGCGCTGTTGTCGCAGCACCCTCCGGATTGGTGAAACATCAGATCCCCGTGTTTCTTCTTCAGGAACTCCACAAGTTCCAGCGCGGCTGGCGTAGCAATTACTTTGTCTACCATGCTGTTGTCTCCATTGTTGAAATGGCGCCTCGGACGTCAGATCTGCCTGTCGTGCGGAGGGAGACAGGTGGCCGTCTCCCTCGCGGCAGTGTTTTTCTCTTGATGTTTAAAAGAAGCCCAGCTTTTGCTCGCTGTAACTCACCAGCAGATTTTTCGTTTGCTGGTAGTGATCGAGCATCACCTTGTGCGTCTCGCGACCGATGCCGGACTCTTTGTAGCCACCGAACGCGGCATGCGCCGGATAGGCGTGATAGCAGTTGGTCCAGACCCGGCCCGCCTTGATGGCGCGACCCATGCGATAGGCGACATTGCCGTTACGGCTCCAGACCCCCGCTCCCAGTCCGTAGAGGGTATCGTTGGCAATTTCGAGCGCCTCGGCTTCATCCTTGAAGGTGGTTATGGCCAGGACTGGTCCAAATATCTCTTCCTGGAAAATGCGCATCTTGTTATGTCCCTTGAACAGCGTCGGCTGGACATAGTAACCATCGGCCAGTTCCCCGCCGAGCTGGGTTTGCGCACCGCCGGCCAGCAATTGTGCACCTTCCTGTTTGCCAAGATCGAGATACGACAGGATCTTGGTCAGCTGCTCGCGCGATGCCTGCGCGCCCATCATGGTGTCGGTGTCCAGCGGGTTTTCCTGTTTGATGGAGGCAACCCGCTTGAGCACCCGTTCCATGAACTTGTCGTAGATCGATTCTTGAATCAGGGCGCGAGACGGGCAGGTGCAGACTTCACCCTGATTGAATGCAAACAGCACCAGTCCTTCAATTGCCTTGTCGAGGAAGCCGTCGTCCTTGTCCATGACATCGGCAAAAAAGATGTTCGGCGATTTTCCTCCCAACTCCAGCGTGGCGGGAATCAGGTTGTTGGCCGCGGCCTGGGCAATCACGCGGCCGGTGGTGGTGGAACCGGTAAACGCAATCTTGGCGATGCGTTTGCTGGTAGCCAGCGGCAAACCGGCTTCACGGCCATAGCCGTTGACGATGTTGAGTACGCCCGGCGGCAGCAGGTCGGCAATCAGCCCGGCCAGGATAAGGATGCTGACAGGCGTTGATTCCGCCGGTTTGAGCACCACGCAATTGCCGGCGCCGATGGCGGGAGCCAGTTTCCAGGCGGCCATCAGGATCGGGAAATTCCAGGGGATGATCTGTCCGACGACGCCCAGTGGCTCCTGGAAATGGTAGGCCACGGTGTTTTCGTCGATATTGCTCAATGCACCTTCCTGTGCGCGCAGGCAACCGGCGAAATAACGGAAATGGTCGATCGCCAGCGGAATGTCGGCATTGAGCGTTTCGCGGATCGGCTTGCCGTTGTCGACGGTTTCAGCGTAGGCCAGCAATTCCAGGTTGGCTTCGAGCCGATCGGCTATGCGGAGAAGAATGTTGGCGCGTTCGGCGGCAGGCGTGCGGCCCCAGCTGTCGGCTGCGGCGTGGGCGGCATCAAGCGCCAGTTCCACGTCTTGCGCAGTGGAGCGCGCCACTTTTGTATAAGGCTTGCCGCTGATTGGGGTGATGGCGTCGAAATATTGTCCCGCCACCGGTGCGACCCATTTACCGCCGATGAAGTTGTCGTAGTGCGTCTGATAAGTGATTTTGGCGCCGACAGCGCCGGGGAATGCGTAGAGCATTGTTGTCTCCTGAATGTTGTCATGATGGTGAAAATATCCCTCGCGGGTATCCCTCTCTATCAAGTCTTGTGCCACGGCATCCCGTGTTCGCTAAGTCGTTGATTTGATTCTTTTGCTGTCGGACCACGCGTGTTGCGGAGCCGGTCGGCAGAAGAGGTGCAACGTTCCGGAACGTGACAACTGTTCCAAAACGTGACAATCGGCGCATATCGCCGGCAAGAGCATTGCGCAGACGCTCGAACTATTTCTATACTGCTGGAACAACAAGCGGAACGACACCGCTACCGAGGAGACAGCATGGCCAATTCAAGCGCTGTACTGGCGTTGCGCCACGCGCGACAGCATCTGATCGAGCATGGCAACATGCCCGCCGGAGTCGTGAACGAACGGCTGGCGCGTTCCTGGGAACGCAGCATAGCGGCTGGGCTGCTGCCCGTGGGGCGGCTTCCCGCCGTCGAATTTTCGGAGCGCGACGCCTTGCGCCATGTACTGGTGCGAAATCACGAATTGCTCGCCTATTCCCGTCCCGTGATGGAGTACCTGTTCGAGCAAGTACACCCCTCGCAAAGCGTGGTGGTGCTGGCGGACAACCGTGGCACCTTGATGCACACGCTGGGCGATCCCAACTTCATGAGCAAGTCCGAACGTGTCGCCTTGTCCGCAGGTGCGTCCTGGCGTGAAGAACAACGTGGCACCAATGCAATCGGCACGGCCCTGGCCGAAAAATGTGCCATTGAAATCCATGGCCCCGAACATTTCCTGGAACGTAACGGTTTCCTGACCTGCGCCGCAGCGCCGATCATGTCGTCGTGCGGCCAACTGCTTGGCATTCTGGATGTGTCCGGCGAACAGCACACCGGACAGTCGCATACGCTGGGCCTGGTCAAGACCGCTGCACGCATGATCGAGAACCGCTTGCTGGTGGCCGACTGCCGTCGCAAGCGGCACCTGCGCATCCATTTTCATGCCCAGCCGGAAGGCATTGGTACGCTGGCGGAAGGTATCCTGATGTTGTCCGGCGACGGCAGGATCATCGGCGCCAATCGTGTCGCGATGGCGTTGTTTCGGATGAATTCGCTGCAGGTCGGCGCGTTGCATCTGAACATGGTGATCGACGTCAACCTAGATAGCTTGCTGGCGCAGCATCGGCGCAGGCCGGATCAACTGACCCCGGTGCACTTGCACAACGGCGTGCTGCTGTTTGCCCAGTTGCAGACTGATTACGTTGCGGCGGTTGCCATGCCTTCCGCCAGTCCGGCCAGCGCTGCGCCTCCTGCCGATGCGCTGGCGGTGCTCGACAACGGGGATCTCAATTGGCGTAGCGCGGCGGACAAGGTGCGTCGGGTGCTGGACAAATCCATTCCCATTCTGATCCAGGGCGAATCGGGAACGGGCAAGGAATACCTGGCGCGCGCAGCGCACGAGAGCAGCCTGCGTCGCAACGGCCCTTTTGTGGCGATCAATTGTGCCGCCATTCCGGAAAACCTCATTGAAGCCGAATTGTTCGGCTACGCACCAGGCGCTTTTACAGGCGCCAGGAAAGGAGGCAGCCCCGGCCGTTTGCAGGAGGCGCAGGGCGGCACGCTCTTTCTCGACGAGATAGGCGACATGCCGTTGACGATGCAGACGCGGCTGTTGAGAGTGTTGCAGGAGCGCTGCGTCACGCCCTTGGGTGGCGGCGCGGCGGTCGCGGTTGATTTTTCCCTGCTCTGCGCGACGCATTGCAAGTTGCGTGAAGAGGCGGAAAAGGGGGCGTTCCGCAGCGATCTGTACTATCGCCTCAATGGTCTGACGGTACAGCTTCCGGCACTGCGCGAACGCAGCGATTTTTGCAGTCTGGCAGGCAAAATCCTGGCTGGCCAGCACGCCGGACGCGAGCTCTATGTGGCGCCCGCCCTGTTGGAGCAGATGCAGCGTTTCGCCTGGCCGGGCAATTTGCGTCAGTTGAGCAGCGTCTTGCGTACCGCCGTCGCCATGCTCGACGATGATGAGAACTGCATCGACTGGAAGCATCTGCCGGACGACATTGCGGAAGATTTATTGGCGGCGCGAAAACAGGCGACCGCCGTCTCGGAAGAAGCGCCGCAGAATCTGCGGGCGCTGTCGCACAACGCCATCCGGCAGGCCCTCGAAAAGAGCGATGGCAACGTCTCGTTGGCGGCCCGCACGCTGGGCATCAGCCGGCAGACGCTGTATCGAAAAATGCAGGATTGATTCGACGATTGATTCGACTACGGCGCTCTCCGGAGCGGAGTTTAGAGCGGATCAGTCAAGGTCAGCGCAGCGCCATTTCGGCGAATCGTCCGTCAATCAGCCGATGTTCAACGAGCTGATGCAACGAAGCGAGGATACGTTCACTGGTGAGGCCGTCGGTGATGAACACGAGGCGAGAAGTATCATCCGCAGCCTCCTGAACAGGAAGATGCGTCGGCGGATAGACGCGATGCCGGACGCCTTGCACGACGAGCTTGCCCGGGCTGGATCTTACCGACAGTACTGATTTGAAGCGCAGGATCCGATCTCCGTGGCGATTCAGGAGGGCGGTGAGCCAGACGGAAAATGTCGCCCAGTCAAGAGCCACGTCGAGAGCCGCCGAAAAACTTTGCACCGACAAAGTATGTGCATGGCTGATTGCCTGTATCGGCGGCAATTCCCTAACAGCTACGCCCATCTCCGTCGGAGCAAATGCATGTTCCGGCACGTCGCTGAACATGATCGTGCAAGCCGGATTAACGGCGCGCACCACGCTCAGCAAGGCCTGTGCAGCCTCATCGGACACCAGATCCGTCTTGGTGAGCACGACGCGGTCTGCCGCCGCCAGCTGGGCGGCGGCTTCGGGAAAGCGCTTGAGCGACTCGGTTCCTTCCAGGGCGTCGAAGGTGGTGATGCAGGGACCCACATGGATATATTCGTCGAGATTCTCGTCCGAGAGGATGGTCCCGAGAATCGGGCCGGGGTCGGCCAGGCCGCTGGTTTCGATGATGATGCGCTGGAGATGCGGCAATTCTCCACCGGCCCGGCGTTTCAATATGGTCAGCAGCGTCGTGCGCAGATGTTCCAGCACGGTGCAGCAAAGGCACCCATCGGCAATCGTTTTGATTTCAGACTTCAGATGCAGCGTCAGACGGTCGTCGATTGATTCACGACCATATTCATTGATGATGACCAGCGTCGATTCGGGAGAGCTTGTTTCAAGAAAGCGCTTGAGCAGCGTCGTCTTCCCGCTGCCGAGAAATCCCGTGACGATATTCAGTTCAAGGCGAGGGACGAGTCTCATGATGCCTTCTCCGCTTGAATAAAGTCAGGTTCAAGGGGGTCCAGCAAAGTATGTCCGAGCTGTTCCGCGATACGCCATAACGACGACAAGTCAGCGGCGACCTGGCGACGACCGGAGGCGTTCTCGACGTAATACGACTCGCCATCCCAATCGCCGGCATCCAGGCCGCGCGGCCTCAGGATGCGTTTGATCAGTTGCAGTCGCCGCGTGCGTTCTGCACGATTCTCCAAAATACCCTTGGCGACAGAATGCTGCCCCATCGGGTCACCTGCGTCGGTCCAGTGCTGGCCTACGCCAAAGACGGCACATACTTCACACATCGCAATGCGCTCCTTACAGTGAAGACGGAAATGCCGACATGCCGACCGACATGCCGCCGATGGCGCTCAGCGAGATATATTCCGTGACCCGCTTGCGCGCCAGGTTGGTATGCGAAGCGGCGAGGTTCTCGGCGCGGTCGGCGTCTTGCTCGACCAGGGCTTTCAGAATTTCCCGATGCTCGTCCAATATTCTTCCGAGATGGCCTTCTCGTTGCTCTTCGGTCGGAAAAGTCTCGTAGCTCATCGCCAGACGCGCCACCCGAAGGTTTTCCGTCAGCAGATTGGCGTAGATTTTCGCCAGCACGCGGTTGCCGCAGGCGTTGCCGATGGCCAGATGCAGATCCCAGTTGCCATCGATCATGCCGTTGACGTCGCCCTGTTCATGCGCGTGTTCAAACGCGACCACCAGCGCTTCAATCTTAAGCAGATCCGCCGGTGTGCGCCGTAACGCCGCCAGCCGGGTCGTCGCGCGTTGCGCCAGTTCGAAGGCTTCCAGATGCTCCTGTAATTGCGGGATATCCATGGACGCCACCCGCGCGCCGCGGTTCGGCAGCAGCGAGATAAGACCTTCGGCTGCAAGACGGATCATCGCTTCTCTCAGCGGTGTTCGCGAAATGCCGAACTCATCCACGAGCGCCTGTTCATCGATATCGTCACCGGGACGCATCGCCAATGACACGATGCGTTCGCGCAGCAGGTGATAAGCCTTGGTCGCGCCGGATCCTTTGGCATTTTTGGTGACGTCATCTTGTTTCACTTCGTTCTTTTTAGGCATTGCTTCTCTGCAAAAGTGTGGTGTTGAGAGAAGTTTAGTGAAAATAATCCCTTGACACAAGATGTTTATACAATAAAAATAAGCTGTGTATTTATTGTGTATATTTAAATGAGGGATCCAAAATGACTGAAGCGACGGCTGATCTGGTGATCAGGAATGGGCGGGTACATACTTCGGAGGGGTGGTCGATCGTCAATATCTGCGTCAAAGGCGAAAAGATTGTGGGCTTGGTAGACGAGGCCAATACGCCGCCGGCGAAGCGAACTATTGATGCCGGCGGGCTGGATGTCCTGCCCGGCTTGTGGCATGTGCATTGCCACTTCCGCGAACCGGGGCATACCTATAAAGAAGACTTCACCTCCGGCACCACGGCGGCGGCGGCCGGCGGCATCACGTTCTGTATTGACATGACGAACAACGATCCGCATCCGACCACTCTGGAGACATTTGAATTGAAGCGCGAGAAAATCGCCGCCAAAGCCTTGGTTGACTACGCCCTGTATGGAGGCGGCTTGTATCCCAAGACTGTAGAGGCGCTAGCCAAAGCTGGCGCCATCGGCATCAAGATCTTCAACACGCGCCATGTCAAGGAGGTCTATCCCTATATTTCGGAACTCGGGGTGGTCGATCACGGCATCCTGCATGAACTCTACGAAGCGATTGCCGATACCGGCCTGCTTTGCGCTGTGCATCATGACGACAGCGAGTGGTGCAAACGCCTGACCTTCCGTGATTACATCAATCCCGGAAAGACCACCAACCGTGACTACATGGAAGCCTATGAACGCGGCTACATGTATGGACACGGAATGGCGGCGGGACTGGCGGCATCCATCTATTACGCTCAACTGACCAAGGTCAGGCTGCACGTGCTGCACATGGGCGTCATGCCGCCCGCAGCAAATGAACTGGTGCGTAACGCCAAGAGTCAGGGCCTGGATATTTCCTGTGAGATGGAGGCGGCGACGCTGTTCATGACGCGGGAGCAGGCAGAAAAAGTAGGGCCTGGCGCGTACGCCTGGGCGTATGCACCCGAAGCGCATTGGGAAGCCGTGCGCAACGGCACCGCCGACATGCTGGTCGGCGAACATGCACCACACACGCTGGAAGAAATTTCTCCGGGCTGGCTCGACAATTTTTCTGTACCGCTCGGCATCACCGGCGCCCAGGAATTCATTCCGCTGGTGCTCAACGCAGTCAACGACGGGAAACTCGGGTTGAACGATGTCGCACGATTATGCGCAGAAGCGCCGGCCAAGCGATTCGGTCAATTCCCCAAGAAGGGCCGGATTCAGGTTGGCGCCGATGCCGATTTCACCATTGTCGACATGCAGAAAAAGCAGACCTTCACCGTCGGCGACATGCATACCAAGGCCGGCTATACCGCGTGGGAAGGGATCGGCACCAAAGGAATGCCCGTGTTCACGATCGTGCGGGGAGTGACCGTAATGGACCACGGCAAGATTGTCGGCGTACCAGGCCATGGACAATTTCATCCCGGCATCGCCGCAGCCTGAGCAATCACACATAAAAAGCAGTTATCTGCTTCATAAAAGCATACTGTCGGAAAATGCCGGCAATACAAAGGGAGTCAAACATGAACACGCTAGGGAACGTTTCGCCACTGACGCAGCAGGAGATTGCTGCGCGCCTGGACCGTCTGCCGGTTTCGAGATTTCACATCACCGTGCTGGTGGTGGCAGCAATGTCTTTGTTCTTTGACACACTCGATACCGTCATTACCGGCTTCGTGTTGGCTGCGCTAAAACCGATCTGGGGATTTGACGCAGCGATGATCGGCATCATCTCCGCCATTGGTTTGTCCGGTTATCTGGTCGGTTCCGCCTGTGCAGGTTTCGCCGCCGATAAATACGGGCGCAAGAAAATGATCATGCTGACCCTGGTCATGTACTCGATATTCTCCGCCTCGCGCGGACTGGTCAACGACGTCTGGGGGTTTGCTGCATTGAATTTCTTTACCTGGCTGTTCGTCGGCGCGGAAAGTTCGATCGTGCCGGCTTACCTGGCCGAACTCTGGCCCACACGTGTGCGCGGAAAGCTCGGCGGCTGGATGATGGGATTCTTCGCACTGGGCATCGCCTTTTCGCCGATCTGGGCATTGAACATCATTCCGCAATGGGGATGGCGCGCGGCACTGTTCCTGACCTTGCCTTTCGCAATCGTGGTCGGCCTGATGCGATCCGGACTGCCGGAGTCGCCGCGCTGGTTGCTGAGCAGGGGACGCGCCGCCGAGGCGGAGGAAGCGTTGTCATGGATTGAGACTCGGGTTGGTCGCATCTTGCCCGATATCGCCGTTCAGGTGAAGCCGAGTGACGCCGTACCAGTCAAGAAATATCGAGCGCGGGATCTGCTCAGTCCGAAATTCCGCAAGACCACCATCATGCTGTGGCTGGCCTGGTTCGCAGAGTATGGGGTGCTCTACACGTTCATGACTTTTGTGCCGACCTTGCTGGCCATGGAAGGGTTTGGCATCGTCAAGTCGTTTCAGTTCTCGATCGCCATCTATGCATCGGTCATTCCCGGCTACATATTTGGCGGCTATATCGTCGACTGGCTCGACCGCAAGCCGACTGCGATTCTCGCTTTCATCGGAACGGCAATTTTCGGCACGCTCTTCGGCCTGGCAACGACATCAACCATGCTGATGGCATTCGGCGGGTTGACGGCGTTTTGCCTGGCCCTCGGATCGACGGCGATCTACAGCTATACGCCTGAACTGTATCCTACTGAAATCCGCGCCACCGGCATGGGTATCGCCTCCGCTTGGGGAAGAGCCGGCGCCATTATCCTGCTCCTGGTATTCGGCGTATTCGCTGTACTGAAAGGAAAGTTGTTCGTCTTTCTCATCAGCGACGTGGTGTTGTTCGTGGCGGCGATCGCCATCGCAAGATTTGGTCCGTCGACAAAAGGACAGTCTCTGGAAGATGTTTCGAGCTAAGCGAATGCGTCTGCCGACGCAGGGATCTCCAGCTAAAGACCCGCTTAGAGCGGGTCTTTTTCATACCCGGGATGTTCCGCGAACGCTGAAGGCTAGAAATTCCCGATTGCAATCTTGCGCGCCGCGTGCACGCGCGCAAGATCAATGGCCTGCTCGCGGCTTTGCGCCGGCTGTTCTGACGCGACCGGCTGGCGCTCCAGAACGCGGATGCTGCGATAGGAGGCGGCGCGGCCGCGATAGATGGTCAGGTAAGGCGTCCATGCCGACGCCGACAGGTCGGGGTAGGCCTCGAGCACAATTTCATATTGACCGATGACTTCAATCAGCATGCGTTCTCCGTTGGGTGTGGTTGCGTGTGCGCATTGTTTGGAACGTCGAGCTTAGGTGCGCGCTGCGGCCGCCGCCATCCGACCAAGGTGTGGCTGTGCTCATACCTTGGTTTAATCATCGCCTTTTTCCGACCGTGTTCCGGCGGTACTCCTTCATAGCGCAATCCCTTGCCCGCAAAGGTTTGCGTGCGATGCCAGTCGTTCTCATTCCAGCGCAACTGTGTTCCTCGCACGTTGCCTCATGTGTGCGTCCAGCACCGATGCACTTGCTTCTACACTTGCTGCAACAGCTCGAATAGCGACAAGCGGCGCCAATCCGGCGCAGGTGTCGCAGTTCGTTCAGGCACAGCGAGGGCATCAGATGACACTCGGAAATCTTTCCATACGGATCAGGCCGGCCATGGATCATCGCGCCATCTGTGTCGCGTGAACACCATCGCGGGAGGCGATATGCGCAGACATCTTTTCGATCACGTCGGCTTCAGCCGCACCGTCCTTGAGTGGTGTACTTTCTGCGCCGTGCTGGTGTTCACCGCCTTGCTGATCGCCAACTTCATCTGGGCCGAACGGCGCTTGATCACGGCCTCGGAAACCTCGCGCATGCAGACGCAAGCCAGGATCATTGAAGAAAATCTGTCGCATCAGTTCCAGGGTGTGCGCAATGCGCTCGACAGTGCGCGTGAAGCGATCAGCGACCCGACGCGCTGCGGTGGTGACTGCCAGAACCTGCTGCTGCATTCGCTCAAGCGCGCCATGCCGGGCGTGCGCGCGCTGGTGGTGCTCGACGCCGAGGGCAAGATCCGCATGTCGGCCGACGACATGGGCGACCGCCATCTGGACGACCGCGATTTCCTGTCGCAGATTTCACAGATGTACTCACGCAAGCTGATGTATCTGTCGCAGCCGTTTGAAAACACGCCGGGCGTGTTCAACATCAAGTTGTCGGTGCCGATTCTCGATGCCGGCGCGCACAACGTCGGCGCCATCAGCGCCATCCTCAATCCGGAATACTTCGACGCCGTCATGCGTTCAGCGCTGTACGCGGAAGACATGAACAGCGCCATCACTCAGGAAGACGGCCGCCGCGTGCTGTTCGTACCGGCCAATACGGCAGCGATGCGCTCGCTTGGCGCAGGCGAGGACGACTTCCTGCTACGCCATTTGCGCGCCGGCAATGCCACCAGCGTACTGGTTGGGCTGGGCGGCGACGGCGAGAAGCGCATGGTGGTGCAAAGAAGCGTGGCGCCGGGCGACCTCGGGCTGGACAAGACCTTGGTCATCAGCCTCACGCGCAGCGTCGACAAACTGCATGCCGGTTGGCACGACCTGGCGATGTCCTACCTGCTGGCGTGGTGCGTCTTCGCCATGATCGGCTCACTGGCGCTGGCGCTGGTGCAACGGCGCCAGCGCATTGCACAACATCTTGTGCGTGTGCACGAGGCGCATCAGGCCGAAACCGCCGAACGCATCGAACTGGCGCTGAGCGGCGCCAACCTTGGTCTGTGGGATTGGGATATCCCCAACGACAGCCGCACCGTCGACGCGCGCGCCAACGCCATGCTAGGCTATCCGGCCGAGCGCCAGCACAATACGCCCGGCGAATGGCGCAGCCTGGTCAATCCTGAGCATCGCGACGAACTCGACCGGGTGCTGCGGCAGCATCTGCACGACAGCAGCCATTCGTTCGAAGCCGAATATCAGATGTGGCATCGCGAAGGCCGCTGGGTCTGGATCCAGTGCCGCGGCCGCGTGGTGGGGCGCGACGCGCAGGGGCGGGCGGTGCGCATGGTCGGCACGCGCATGGATATCAGCGCGCGCAAGCAGGCCGAGGCCGACATCGCGCACCTGGCGTTCTACGACGGCCTGACCAATCTTCCCAACCGGCGCCTGCTGCTGGAACGCCTGGCGCATGCAGTGGCGCGCAGTGAACGCGGCGGTTATCACGGAGCGGTGATTTTCGTCGATCTCGACAATTTCAAATCACTCAATGACACCATGGGCCACGACATGGGTGACCAGTTGCTGGGCCTGGTGGCGCGCCGGCTCACGCAGGTGACGCGTGAAGTGGATACCGTGGCGCGCCTGGGCGGTGACGAATTCGTGATCCTGCTGGATGACCTTGGCGCTTCCCCCGAGGAGGCAGGCAACAACGCCGAGTTCGTTTGCCGCAAGGTGCTGGCCGCGCTCAACGCCGGCTATGCACTCGGCGCCTATGAATTGCGCAGCACGCCCAGCATTGGCGTGGTGATGTTCGGAGGCGGCGAACACACCGTCAACGACTTGCTGCGGCAGGCCGACATGGCGATGTACGAAGCCAAGGCGGCAGGGCGCAATACTTTCCGTTTTTTCGATCCGCGCATGCAAGAAGCGCTCGACGAAATCGCCATGCTGGAAACCGACCTGCGACACGCACTGGCGCGCAAGGAACTGCTGTTGCACTACCAGCCCATCGTCGACCACGACGGCCGCCTGAGCGGCGTCGAGGCGCTGATGCGCTGGCGCCATCCGCAGCGCGGGCTGGTATTTCCCGGCACCTTCATCACCCAGGCCGAAAAGTCCGGCATCATCGTCGAGTTCGGCGAATGGGCGCTGGAAACCGCCTGCGAGCAACTGGTGCAATGGTCGGCGCATCGCGACACTGCGCATCTGACCATTGCGGTCAATGTCAGCGCGCGCCAGTTCCGCCAGCCGGAATTCACCCAGCGCATCCTGCAGATCATCGAGCGCACCGGCGCCAATCCGCGCCGCCTCAAGCTGGAATTGACCGAGAGCATGCTGTTGACCGACGTCGAAGACCTGATCCGCAAGATGAGCATGCTGAAGACGCACGGCGTCGGCTTCTCGCTGGACGATTTCGGTACCGGTTATTCGTCGCTGAGCTATCTGAAGAAGCTGCCGATTGACCAGTTGAAAATCGATCGCTCGTTCGTCCAGGACATGCTGTTGACGCCACACGCATCATCGATTGTCAGGACTATCGTCAATCTGGCGCAGAGCATGGGGCTGGAGGTGGTGGCGGAGGGGGTGGAGACGGCGGAGCAATGGGCGGCGCTGAAGAAGATCGGCTGCGGCAACTTCCAGGGTTATTTGTTTGCCCGTCCCGGCACGATCGGTGACCTGCGGCATTGGTTCGCCGCCGTGGACGATACAGCGTCGAGCGTGCGTTCGTCTCACCTGAGTTTGGTCAATCCGGTTCCCTGAACAGCTGCACGCGGCCGGGAGGCTTTCGGCAGGGCAGCAGGGGGTATTGTGGCAATGGACCTTACTGCATTCAATTGTGTGGCAATGCCGCCGAGCGTTTGCACTGCGACTTCCAGTTTCGGACTCCAGGGAAAGCTGCAGTTCAGGCGCAGGCAATTGCGGAACTGTTCGTCAAGGCTGAACATGGTGCCGGGCGCGATGCTGATGCCGTCGCTGTGGCCGCGCGAATACAGTTCCAGGGCATCGATGTGCGCGGGCATGACGACCCACAGCAGATAGCCGCCGGCCGGGCGCGATACGCTGGTGCCGGGCGGGAAGAAGCGCAGCACCGCCGCGCTCATGATGCGAACCTGTTGCGCATAGGTCTTGCGCAGGCGGCGCAGGTGGTAATCGAAACCTTCGTTCTTGAGGTAGTCGGCGATTGCCATTTGCGGCGTCGACGGCGTCGTCACCGTGTTCAGGAATTTGAGACCTTCGATACTCTCTCGATAGCGCCCCGGCAAGGTCCAGCCGATGCGCGGTTCGGCCGTCAGGCTTTTCGAGAAAGAGCTGCAGTACAGCACCAGTCCGGCGCGGTCGAAGGCCTTCAGCGATTTCGGACGCTGCTCGTCGAAATGCAATTCGCCGTAGACATCGTTTTCGATGAGGGGAAGATCATGCCTGCGCATCATCTCCACCAGCATTTTCTTGCGCCGCTCGGGCATGACGAAGCCAAGTGGATTCTGGAAGTTCGGCATGACGATGCAAGCCACGATGCCCTCAGCGGCGATGGCTTCTTCCAGGGCGTCGATATCGATGCCGGTCTCGGGATCGGTGGCGATCGGCACGGCGCGCATACCCATCCGGGCGATGGCATGCAGCACGGCGTAGTAGGCCGGCGCCTCCACGGCGATGGCGTCGCCGCTCCTGGCGACCGCTTGCAGGCACAGGTTAATGGCTTCGGTGGCGCCTTCGGTGATGATGATTTCGGCGGCGTCGATGGCCAGCCCGGTTTCGAGATGGCGGCGGGCGATTTGCCGGATCAGTTCGGGATGGCCGGGCGGCAGCGCGCCGATCAGTTCCTGGCGTTCGCGGCGTTTGTAGAGGCCGCGTGCGAGCTGGCTGATCCTGGCCTCGGGAAACAGTGACGGGTCGGGGTAGGGTGAGCCGAGCGGTACCGAATTCTGGCAATTGATCATGCGCAGGTTGGACAGCACCAGTGCGTACGACGACAGGTTTTCCACCGTCGGCTGTATCGCCGGCGGGCGCGAGGACGCTGTCGAGGATGCGGCGTCCTTTTGGCCGGCGCGAACGAAGTAGCCCGACTGCGGCCGGCTCTCGATCACGCCGCGGCTTTCCAGCAACAGGTAGGCGCGGATTACGGTGGAGATGCTGAGATTGTGCTGCTGGCTGGTGCGCCGGACCGATGGGATCTTTTCGCCCTCGCGCATAACGCCGCGGGCAATCTGTTCTCCGATGGTTTCCGCGAGCGTTTCGTATAGCTTCATGGTGTTTTCCCCGAGGTGCTTCATTGCACCCTTTTTCCATGTTATGTCGCCGACTGCCGTCCGCCAATCATACGAGAGTATGAGCGCGTCTTATTGTATTTCCGGCCGGAAATGCCGCCCCTGTCCGCTTTTCCGGATCAGACGATAATACAGATTTTCCGAAATCCACCTTCAAGTAAATGACATGAGCGAACATATATCCGCAGTTGAACTTGGCAAGGCCTACCGATTGTTGAATCACGGTCCGACGGTGCTGGTGTCGGCCGAACATGGCGGCACCGTCAACGTCATGGCGGCGGCCTGGGCTTGCGCGCTCGATTTCGCCCCGCCCAAGGTGACGGTGGTGCTGGACAAGGCCACTGCCACGCGCGCGCTGGTGGAGCAGAGCGGGTTCTTCGTGTTGCAGGTGCCCAACGCCGCCCAGCTGGAACTGACCCAGGCGGTCGGCAGCACCAGCCTGTCGGAAGTACCGGACAAGCTCAGCTGCTGCGGTGTGGAGTTGTTCCGGGCGGAAGGTCACGACCAGCCGCTGGTGGCCGGCTGCTCGGCGTGGCTGGCATGCCGCCTGATCCCGGAGCCGCACAACCAGAATACCTACGATCTGTTCATCGGCGAAGTCGTCGGCGCCTGGGCCGACACGCGGGTTTTCCGCGACGGACACTGGCGCTTCGAAGACGCCGGTCCGGAATGGCGCAGCCTGCACTACATTGCCGGCGGGAATTACTACGCCATCGGCGAACCTCTGCGTGCCGCCGGAGGCGAAGCGGCGTAACCACGCCCGCGCCGATCACTTCTCTTTGTCCTACACGGTAATCAGTGTTTCTCGACCTGCTCTTTTGCGGCGGCATTGGAGATACTCCTCAGCGCCGGAAGGAACATTGTTGTCATCAGTACATGTGCTATGGCAACCTGTGACGTCAGCGGGGGAGCGGCAAACATTCATCGGGAACAGCTCTTGGACACCAACAATAATCAACCAATGGCGACAGACGCAGCGGATCTCAGCGCACCGCGCGTGGGATTCGACTTGCAGCGACGCCTTCTGATCGCCTTGCTGGCGCTGTGCGTGCTGATTTCTTTCACACTGCTGAGCGTGCTCGGCTTCGTCCAGTGGCATACCTTGCATGAGCAAGCCGAATTGTCTGCGGCGCGCGCCACCGTGGTGGCCAAGGAACACGCGGACAAGGTGTTCGAACTCAACGCCGCGCTCAAAGGACGTATTGAAGACTTGCTCGGCGGGATGAGCGAGAGCGCGATCCACGCCGACGAAAAAAACATCCACACCAAATTGCGCCGCATGATCGCCGGCCTGCCGCAGGTCGTGTCAGTCGGCATCATCGGCAAGGACGGCGAGCTGCTGGTGCACAGCCGCGAGTATCCGTCGCCGGGGACGATCGTGTCGGATCGGGATTACTTCAAGACACTCAAGGAAGGCAAGCTGGAGTCGGTGTCGCCCGTCGTGATCGGCCGGCGCGCGTTGCAGCCGGTGTTTACCGATGGCGTGGCGCGGCGCTCGGAGAGCGGTGAATTCCTCGGCATCATCCTGGTGTCGCTCGATCCAAATTACTTCTTGTCCTTCTATGAGGAAATGCTGCCCGGCGACATGCATCAGTCGTTGTCGCTGGTGCGCGAGGACGGCGCGCTCCTGGTCCGTTATCCACGCCTGCTGGGCGAATTCTCGACCGTGCCGCCGGGGTCGCCGTTCTTCCGTGGCATCCAGGCGAACTCGGAGTCGGGCGCGTTGGTCGGTATTTCTCCCATCGACGGCGACAAGAAAATCCTCGCGTATCGGCGCGTCGCCAATCACGACCTGTATGTGGTGTCGGCCGGCTCGCTGACAAGCGTGCGAAACGCCTGGCTATCCTACATGGCGTTGGCGGCGGCCTTGCTGCTGGTGCCGTGCGGGCTGCTGTGCGGGATCATCCTGTTCGCGATTCGTAAAGTGCGCGACCAGCGCGTCGCCTGGAGCCATTGGAGACGCGAATTCAGCCTGCGCCACACGGCCGAATCCACGCTGCGCGAATCACAGAAATTCGAAGCGCTCGGCAAGCTGCTCGGCCGCGTCGCGCACGATTTCAACAACTGCCTGATGGTGGTGACCACCGGCATCCAGATCATTCGCCTCAAGCGTATCGCCGGCGTCGAGAAGCAGATCGACGCCATCGAACGTGCCGTCAACGGCGGCCAGCAACTGACGCGGCAATTGCTCGGCGTGAGCCGGCGCCAGCCGCTCAAACCGGAGATTTTTTCTCTGCAAGTCCGCATTCCTGAATGGGAGGTGCTGCTGCTCAATCCCATCGGCGCGGAGCGCTGTACGGTCGCGGTGGAGCCCGACACCTGGCCGGTTTGCGTTGATCCGATCGAACTGCAACTGGCGCTGATCAACGTGCTCATGAACGCGCGCGACGCCAGCCCGCAGGAAGGCAGAATCATGCTGCAGATCGGCAACGTCCTCAAGCGCAACGAGGCGCAGACACACGATTATTTTGTGCGCCTTGCCATCATCGATCATGGCATCGGTATGTCCGAGAGCGCGCGCCGGCAAGCATTCGATCCTTTGTTCACGACCAAGGAAGCGGGCAAGGGAACCGGGCTGGGATTGTCGCAGGTGCAGAATTTTGCGCGCGCAGCCGGCGGCCATGTCGAACTGGACAGCACGCTCGGCGTCGGCACCACCGTGTCCATTTTCCTGCCCGCCGCCGACGGCGCCCCGCAGGCATTGGAGCAGGCCGTAGTGCCCGCCGCAGTCAAGCCGCTGACACTGTTGCTGGTCGAAGATAACCTCGACGTAGCCGATGGCATCATTACTTTGCTGCAGACTGCAGGACACAAGGTCACGCACATGAAGAACGCAATGGATGCGGAGCAGTTCCTGCTGAGCAACCAGGTCGAACTGGTGATCTCCGATATCCACATGCCGGGAGGCATCACCGGCATCGCGCTGGCGAAGAAACTCCAGCTGTCTCACCCGGCATTGCCGGTGATCCTGATCAGCGGCTATGCCGAAGACCTGCAGTCGGCGATGAAGAGCGGCTTCAAGGTGGTGTCGAAACCGTTCTCGCTGGAAAGCATCAATCAGCATTTGCAACTCGATGGCAGGCCGCTAGGCTAGAAGATGGACTTCAGGAGGGTTTTTCGGCTTCTCCGTGTCTGCTGTCTGATTGCCTTCAATGCGTTGGCCGGCGCACGGCCAACGCTGTTTTTTGTGGGCGTCTGTTCCGCCAAACCAATACTCCCCCCCCCCCCCCCCCGCTGTATTCCCGCAATGCCAAGGTAAGCGCGCGCCTTCGGGCAGATGTTTTGGCGACACTTCGATTGATCATTCAATTAAATGATGAATTACTTTCATAATGATAGTAATATTACTATCTAAATGATAGTTACACCTCTTTCTGACTGATCCGACGTGTGGAGATGGAAACAAAATGAATGCTGCCCGTAACCCGGCCGAGGCAAACCGCATCCTTTACATTGCCGCCATCGTTTCGTCGCTGGTGATGCTCGATTCCAATGTGGTGGCGGTTGCGCTGCCGACGATCGCGCGTTCCATCGGGGCGGATTTTTCCGCCTTGCAGTGGGTCATTACCGCTTACGTCCTTCCTTTCGCTGCGTTGCTGCTTGCGGCCGGATCATGGGCGGACATCTACGGCCGCAAGAAAGCCATCTTGCTGGGGCAGTTCATCTTCGCACTGGCGTCGCTGTTGTGCGGGATCGCCACGTCGCCGCTGCTGCTGAACCTGGCGCGGGCCGTGCAGGGCATCGGCGCGAGCCTGTTGCTGACGGCTGCGCTGGCCATCATTAACAACGAATTCCAGGGCAAGGAACGCGCCCGCGCCTATGCGTTCTGGGGATCTTGCCTGGGCATTGCCATCACATGCGGTCCCATCATCGGCGGCGTGATCTCGAACTACTGGGGCTGGAACTGGGTGTTCCTGATCAATGTCCCGATTTGTGCCGTGCTGATGTTCGCCACGCAAAAGATCATTCCCGAATCGAAATCACCGGTGGCCAAGAAGTTGGACTACGCCGGCGTGGCTACCTTCAGCGTCGGCCTGTTCCTGCTTACTTGGGCAGTCATCGACGGCAATGCGCTCGGCTGGAGCAGCGCCGCCATTTCCTTGCGGCTTGTCGGCGGTATCGTGTTGCTGCTGCTGTTTGTTGTCGTGGAAGGGCGGCAGCAAGATCCGATGGTCGACTTTTCGCTGCTGACGACATCGCGCTTTACTGGCAGCGCACTGGCGATGATCGGTTATGCCGGCGGTGCGCAGGTGATGATCTTCTATCTTCCGGTCTATCTTCAGAAAGCCTACGGCTACGAGCCCGCAGCAGCCGGCCTGGCGATGTTGCCGTTTGCGCTGCCGATGTTCCTGATTCCCAAGGTGGGCGCACGCCTGTCGGCCATGATTTCGTCAAAGACCATCCTCGGCATGGCGCTGGCGATCACGGCGTCCGCCAATCTGTTGATGGCGCTGGTGAGCGTGTCGGACATGAGTTATGGCGTCTTCGCTGCGGTGATGATCTGGGCAGGCGTCGGCGCCGGATTGCTCAACAGCGAAACGGCAAAAGCCTTGCAAGGCGCGATTCCGGCAGAGCGCGCCGGCATGGCGTCGGGCGTCAGCGCTACCGTCCGCTTTACCGGTTTGTTGCTCAGCGTCGCAGCGCTGGGCGCCGTGCTGGCCGCGACAACCAGCAGATTGTTTTCGGATCGTGCGGCGAGCCTGGGACTTTCTCCTGACGCCGCGCGGGAACTGGCAAAGCATTTCGTTGCAGGTGAAGCGGCGCAAGCGCATGCCGGCGGAGTGGATTTCTCGCGCTACCAGGATGCCCTGCGCCATGCGTTTGATGCCGGTTTTGCCTCCACCAGCATTGGCGCTGCGTTGATTGCGGCGGTTTGCCTGGTGCTGATGTATCTGATCATGCCGAGGGAGAAGGACTTGCCGGCAAGCGCACGGAACGATCTGAATTCCGTTGTCGTGCCGGGAGAGTAAACAGCGTCTTGCATTTTCATCTCGCAGGTATGTTCCAGGTCTTGGCATCGCGGACCTCCCGGTGCCATGAGAAGACAGGTGCGCATTCTGCTGTCGGACAACTGCGGCAGGTAATTGGCAATCGCAGTAAATCTATCGGAGATCAATGAATGAAAATCGGCCCACCATTGGCAGCCCTGATATTGGCTGCAATCGCTGCCGCACCGATTGCAGCGAAGGCGGCAGACGCGCCGACGGTCAGCTATCGTCATGCCGTCGTCGACAACATCGACATTTTTTATCGGGAAGCAGGCAATCCGCGCGCGCCGACCTTGCTCTTGCTGCACGGCTTTCCTTCGTCATCGGCAATGTTCCGCGATCTGATGCCATTGCTGGCGGACCGTTTTCATGTGGTGGCGCCGGACTATCCGGGCATGGGCGCCAGCGAAGCACCCGCAGCTGAAAAATTCAAGCCGACCTTCGACAACCTGGCGACCGTGATGGCAGATTTCGCAGTCAAGCTCAATCTGTCCAACTACATTCTGTACATGCAGGATTTCGGCGGGCCGGTCGGCATGCGCATGGCGGTGCGCAATCCGGAACGTGTGGACGGATTGATCATCCAGAACTCACCGGTCTCACTGGACGGCTGGGACGGCAAGAGGCTTGCTGCAATCCAGGCCGGCGCCGTCGGTCCGATGACGCCCGAGAAGCGCGCGGCGGCGGCGGCGCGCGTCGTGCAGGCGACTTCAAATCTGCTGCACCAGTTCGGCGCCGCGCATCCCGAACAACTCAATCCGGATTCCTGGGCGGTCGACGCCTATGCATTGAACGACCCGGAAAAGCGTCGCATCATGACCGATCTGCAACTCGATATTCCGTCGAGCCTGGCGCTGTATCCGGCCTGGCAGGACTACCTGCGATCCCGGCAGCCGCGCACGCTTGTCGTATGGGGACGCAACGATCCGATTTTCTCGCCCACTGGCGGCGACGTGATCAAGGCCCTGATTCCGGCTGCCGGTGTCCATTACTACAACACCGGACATTTCGCGCTGGAAGAGAATGGCGTCGATATCGCCGGCGAGATCCGGCGCTACTTTCCCTGACGGCGTGAAGCGCATCGGCAGTCGGATCTGAAATAACACTGATCGCCGTAAAACAGAAAGCCGCTGAAACTTGCGTTTGAGCGGCTTTTTCACGACTTCTGCGTACGATCCTGCCATGTTTCTTGGTGCCTGAGGCCGGACTTGAACCGGCACGCCCCTTTCCAGGTAAGCGGCGGATTTTAAGTCCGCTGTGTCTACCAATTTCACCACTCAGGCCTTGGGTGTTTCCGGCGCAGGAGGCCGGAAAAGGAACGCATTATAGCAGCGACTTTGGCCGGATTTGCGCGAATGTTTCCGCTGCGTCATGCATTTCGCGGTTTTTGTCGATGTAACGCATGTCAACGCACATTCGCTTCCGCCGGCGCGGATTGCCGTCGCCTGGCATTTCCAGTCTGTAACATCCACGCAGGTAGTAAAATGTGGGCTATTCCAATTCAAATCGGTTGAGACCATGACACAAGCTGTATTGAAGACAGTTCAATGTATTTCGCCTGCCGGTTTGCATTCCATGGCTTACAAAGAGTGGGGCGACGCGCACAATCCGAATGTGCTGGTCTGCGTCCACGGCGTCACGCGCGTGAGTGATGATTTTGACGTGATGGCGCGCGATTTGTGCGACACCTATCGGGTGGTGTGTCCCGACGTGGTCGGACGGGGGCGTTCCGGTCGCCTGGGCAATCCGCAGCATTACGCGATTCCGCAATACGTCAGCGACATGGTCACGCTGCTGGCGCGGCTCGATGCCGACAGCGTCGACTGGTTCGGCACCTCGATGGGCGGCCTGATCGGCATGGGGCTGGCATCCTTGCGGGACAATCCAATTCGCCGCCTGGTGCTCAACGATATCGGCCCGTCCATCAACGGCGCGGCTCTGGCGCGCATCGGTGAATACATCGGGCAGGATGTGCGCTTCGACACGTTCGACGAAGCGGCGCTGTACATCCGCACGATTTCGGCGAGCTTCGGTCCGCATACCGATGAGGAGTGGCACAAGCTGGCAAGCGACGTGCTGCGCCAGGACGAAGAGGGCAAGTGGAAGCGTCATTACGACCTGCGCCTGGCCGAACCGTTCAAGACCATGACGCCGGAAGCGGCCAGCATCGGCGAAGCCATGCTGTGGGCCGCCTACGATGCGATCCGCTGTCCGACGCTGCTGGTGCGCGGCGCGCAATCCGACCTGTTGCTGCCCGAGGTGGCGCAGGCCATGACACAACGCGGTCCCAAGGCGAAACTGGTGGAGCTGGAGGGTGTCGGCCATGCGCCGACCTTCATGCATGCTCAGCAAATCCAGGTCGCCAAGGACTTTTTGCTCGGTTGATTTCATCCTGACCGGGCTCTTATTGATTGAGAGGAAACATCATGACAGTTCAACGTCTGCACGTCGGCAAGCGTCTTTCCGAGGCCGCCATCCATAACGGCACAGTCTATCTGGCGGGCCAGATCGCCGAAGACACCACCCAGAACATCGAAGGCCAGACGCGCGAAGTGCTGGGCCACATCGATCGCCTGCTCGCTGAAGCCGGCAGCAGCAAGGAACATATCCTGTCGTGCCAGATCTACATCGCCGACGTCAAGGATTTCGAAGGCATGAACGCGGTCTGGGATGCGTGGGTGGCAACCGGCAACACGCCGCCGCGCGCGACCGTCGAAGCCAAGCTGGCGCGTCCGGAATTGCTGGTCGAGATCATCATCGTCGCCGCTCAAAAATAATCTTCCGGCGCACGTTCCAAGGCAGTCTTCAACGTTTATCGAATCAGGCAAAGGTTTCATGGTTTCTGTCGTCGCAGTTCAGCAGGAGGGCAACGCCTCCATCGTCGCCGGCCTGAGTCCGGAAGACAGCGCACGCGTGCTGGAGGCGCTGGCCTTCGTCGAGCCGATCTATCGCGGCAAGCCGATCACGTCGGGACAGGACGCGCTGGCATTCGTGCAGGGCGTGGCCGGCGTACTGACGGCGCTCAATGTCGATGCCGAAACACGCATCGCCGGGCTGCTGTTCGAGCTGCATCTCCTCGACCTCGATGTGGCGGCGACAATTGAAGAGCGCTACGGCAAGGACATCGGCGACCTGGTCGCCGGTGTGCGCCAGCTGATGCGTTTCCACGGCCTGACCTTCCAGCATCCGCAGGAAGTCCTGCGCGGCAAGAATGCCGCGCAACAGGCCGCGGCGCAGATCGAAACGCTGCGCAAGATGCTGCTGGCAATGGCCACCGACATGCGCGTGGTGCTGGTGCGCCTGGCCTCGCGCGTGACGACCTTGCGCTACTTCGCCGAGAACAAGATGGAGAACGAGACCACCGCGCAATATGCGCGCGAGACTTTCGATCTCTATGCGCCGCTGGCCAATCGCCTCGGCATCTGGCAGCTCAAATGGGAGCTGGAGGATCTGTCCTTCCGTTTCATCGAGCCGGTCACGTACAAGCGCATCGCCAAGATGCTGGAAGAGAAGCGCATCGAGCGCGCGGAGTTTGTCGCCACCGCCATCGAGCGCCTGCGCACCGAATTGACTACCGCCGAGATCAAGGCGGAAGTCTCGGGGCGTCCCAAGCACATCTACAGCATCTGGAACAAGATGCGCGGCAAGTCCATCGACTTCTCCGAGCTGTACGACGTGCGCGCCTTCCGCGTCATCGTCGACGACGTCAAGGATTGCTACACGGTGCTCGGCATCATCCACAACATCTGGGTGCCGATTCCCAAGGAATTCGACGATTACATTTCGCGTCCCAAGCAGAACGGCTACCAGTCGCTGCACACTGTCGTGGTGGCCGAAGACGGCCGTCCGCTGGAAGTGCAGATCCGCACGCGTGAGATGCACCATTTCGCCGAATACGGCGTGGCGGCGCACTGGCGCTACAAGGAAAGTGGCGGTTCCAATTTCGCCGCGCAGAAGTACGACGAAAAGATTGCCTGGCTGCGTCAGCTGCTGGCATGGAAGAGCGAAGTGTCGGACGCTGTCGTGGAGCAGGAAGAAGTGCGCCGCGACTGGGTCGAGAAGCTCAAGTCGACCACGCTCGACGAGCGCATCTATGTCCTGACCCCGCAAGCGCGCGTTATCGAACTGCCGAACGGCGCCACGCCGATCGACTTCGCCTATCACCTGCACAGCGACGTCGGCCATCGCTGCCGCGGTGCGCGCGTCGACGGCGTCATGGTGCCGCTCAATACGCCGTTGAAGAACGGTCAGACCGTCGACATCATCACCGTCAAGAGCGGCCCCGGCGTCGGCCCCTCGCGCGACTGGCTGAGCACCGGTTATGCCGCCAGTTCGCGCACGCGCTCCAAGGTGCGCGCCTGGTTCAACGCCATCGAACAGGAAGAGACGCTGGCGCACGGCCGCACCGTGCTGGAAAAAACGCTGCAGCGCGAAGGCAAGACCGCCGTCAACCTGGAAGAGCTGGCGCACAAGCTCGGCTTCGGCAAGGTCGATGATCTGTGCCTGTCGCTGGGCAAGGATGAATTCAGCCCGCGCCAGATCGAGCAGATGCTGCATGAAGGCGAGGAAGGCAAGGAAAATAAGCACACCGAGCCCGATGAGGCCTCCATCACGCGCAAGAGCCGCGCCTCAAGCGTGGTGCAGGGGGCAAAGTCCGGCGTGCTGGTGGTCGGTACTGAAGGCCTGATGACGCAGCTGGCGCGTTGCTGCAAGCCGGCGCCACCGGATACCATCGTGGGCTTCGTCACGCGCGGCAAGGGCGTGTCGATTCATCGGCTGACCTGCAAGAATTTCACCGAGATGAGCAGCAAGGCGCCTGAACGCGTGATCCAGACCGAATGGGGCGCTTCCGGCAAGGACACGGTCTACCCGGTCGATATCTTTGTGCTGGCGGGCGATCGCCAGGGTTTGCTGCGCGATATTTCGGAAATCTTCCTGCGCGAAAAGATCAACGTCATCGGCGTCAGCACGCAAAGCATGAAAGGACAGGCGCGCATGGGCTTCACCGCCGAGATCGGTTCGACTGCGCAATTGCAAAAGGCGCTGACCGTGATCCGCGAAGTGAAGGGTGTGCTGGAAGCCAGGCGGCAGTAGGGGTTGCGGGCGGCTGCCTGATTTTTGAAAAGCTGTCCGAGAAGATATTTTTAAAAACTTTTCGCCAAGACTAGCCAAAAATAAAAAATGCCCCTATAATCTCGCTTCTTCACTAGGCGCGTAGCTCAGCTGGTTAGAGCACTACCTTGACATGGTAGGGGTCGTTGGTTCGAGTCCAATCGTGCCTACCAATATTCTTGATGTTGTCGAATATTGGTATCGAAGCAGGCAGCAAGGCTTCGTAAAAACAGCATCAAAAGCAAAATTAGAATGGAAGCGCAGTCCCGGCTTCCATTTTTGCTTTTTGTCTTCCGGATTTTCTCTTCGGATTTTCTTTTCTTCTCTTCCGCGCTCGATTTTTCTTGCAGCCAAAAAAAAGCCACCGCAAGCGATGGCCTTCAGCGACAACTTCCCAACTGTTTTTATTGATTATTCGTTTTTTCCGCAGGCGCTTCGGTCGCGACCGGCGGCACCGGCACGTTCAATACCGCGTCGCGCTTGTCCAGCAGATGCTGGCGCAGGATCGCCGCCAGGCGCTTGCCGTCGCGCGCTTCCAGCGCCTTGACCATTTCGTCGTGATCGTGCGCGGCGCTGTCCCATTTTTCCGGACGAAAGTTTGACTTGAAGCGCAGCGCCTGCAGGCGGCGGTTCAGGCCGAGATAGGTCTGATGCAGCACCGAGTTGCGCGCGGCTTCGTTGATCTTGTTATGGATGGTCTGGTTGCGGCTGTAATAGCCGGGCAGGTCGTTCTGCGCCTTGCAGGCCAGCATGGCGTAATGCAGTGCCTTGATCTCGGCCACTTCCACCGGCGTGATGCGTTCGCACGCCAGCTCGCCGGACATGGCTTCCAGGCCGCTCATGAGTTCGAAGGTTTCCCAGATCTCGGTCTCGGTCATCTTCGATACGGAGGCGCCGCGATTGGGCGAGATTTCGATCAGGCCTTCCGCAGCCAATACCTTCAACGCTTCACGCAGCGGCGTGCGCGAAATTCCCAGGGTCTCGCACAGTTCGCGTTCGTTCAGTTTGGTGCCGGGCATCAGCACCGCTTCCACGATCAGATTGCGCAGGTGCTCGACGACGGTGTCGTGCAGACGCTGACGCTCCAGTTTCGGCAGGGCGGGGCTGGTTTGTTGCTCGGCCAAGTCTGGCTTATTCACTAATTCAATGGCTGAATTTTGCATTCAAAATCCTTAATTTGCTGCTTGGCGCTATTTTAGCATCCATCGCTTCATTGCAAAAATACCAGCTTTCCGGTGTTGTATGGATGAAAAATATTACCGTCAAACGCGCGTCAATGATCCCAAGTACCTATATTTACAGGGGTTCTCCACCAAAATCATCGCCCTGACTCCGTACCAGGAGTCAGGACTGCAACGATCAAAAAATCCTTTACCTCTTCGTATCCCGCTGATAAAGTATTTTGCATTCAAAATACAAAATTCGATAAAAGAGCAATTTCCAGAGACGAATTTCAAAGGAGAAATAAATGTTAAAACTCGACTTTCATCCCGCCGGCCGTCATTTCCTGCAAATCCCTGGTCCCAGCCCTGTGCCTGATCGCATCCTGCGCGCCATGAGCTTGCCGACCATCGACCATCGCGGCCCGGAATTCGGCGCGCTGGGTCTGCAGGTGCTGGCCGGCATCAAGAAGATTTTCAAGACAGAGCAGCCGGTCATCATCTACCCGGCCTCCGGCACCGGCGCCTGGGAGGCGGCGCTGACAAATACTTTGAGCGCAGGCGACACCGTGCTGATGTACGAGACCGGCCATTTCGCCACGCTGTGGAAGAAGATGGCCGAAGCGCTGGGCCTGAAGCCGGAGTTCCTCGGCTTGCCCGGTATCGAAGGCTGGCGCCGCGGCGTGCAGGCCGACCTGATCGAAGAGCGCCTGCGCAAGGACGGAGGCCATCAGATCAAGGCGGTGTGCGTGGTGCACAATGAAACCTCGACCGGCGTGACCTCCGACATCGCATCGGTGCGCCGCGCCATCGACGCCGCCGGCCATCCGGCGCTGCTGCTGGTCGACACCATCTCCGGCCTGGCGTCGGCGGATTATCGCCATGACGAGTGGGGCGTTGACGTCACCGTCTCCGGTTCGCAAAAGGGCCTGATGCTGCCGCCGGGCATTAGCTTCAACGCCGTCTCGAAGAAGGCCATCGACGCCAGCAAATCCTCCAAGTTGCCGAAAGCCTTCTGGGGCTGGGGCGAAATCATCGAGATGAACGCCACCGGCTACTGGCCGTACACGCCCAACACCAATCTGCTGTACGGCTTGCACGAAGCGCTGGAAATGATTCTGGGCGAAGGCCTGGACAACGTCTTCGCACGCCATGAGCGCCTGGCAGCAGCCTGCCGCGATGCCGTCACGGCCTGGGGCCTGGAGATCCAGTGCGCCGATCCGGCCGTGTATTCGCCGGTGCTGACGGGCGTGATGACGCCGGCCGGTTTCGACGCGGACGCCATCCGCAAGGTGATCTACGAAAACTTCAACATGTCGCTCGGCACCGGCCTGGGCAAGATGAAGGGCGGCATGTTCCGCATCGGCCATCTGGGCGAAGCCAACGAACTGACCCTGATGGCGACGTTGGCCGGCTGCGAAATGGGATTGAAGCTGGCGGGCGTGAAGCTGGCCGGCAGTGGCGTACAGGCCGCGATGGACAACCTGACGGCGAAGAAAAACAAGCCGGCGCTGAAGGTCGCGTGATCATCTGACCGGCCTGGTTTGGCAAAAGAAAAAGCAATAACGGAGGAAAGAACGCCGGTGCAGACCTTACGCAAGGACGGCACCGGCAAAGTGGATCAATAACGAAAGACCGGTGCTGCAACATCCCACAGAGGAATCGAAACCACAGGTTTTACGGCGCGCCGGCGCACCAATACTGGAGACAAAGCAATGAGACACCTGCGCTTGCGCGCGACTACGGTCGTGCTATTGATGTTATGCATGATGTATTTCATCACTTACCTTGATCGCGTCAACGTCAGCACCGCCGCGGCCGGTTTTGCCAAGGAATTCAATCTCTCGAAGACGGAAATCGGTCTGGTCTTTTCCGCCTTCGCCTATCCCTATTTAGTGTTTCAGATCATCGGTGGCTGGGTCAGCGACAAGTTCGGTGCGCGCCGCACGCTGATTTACTGCGGCTTGCTGTGGGCGCTGGCGACGGTGCTGACCGGTTTCGCGGGAGGCCTGGTGTCGTTGCTGCTGGCGCGTTTGCTGCTCGGCCTGGGCGAAGGCGCAACCTTCCCGGCGGCGACCACGGCGATGTCGCGCTGGGTGGCGAAAGACAAGCGGGGTTTCGCCCAGGGCATCACGCATGCCTTCGCACGGATCGGCAATGCGGTGGCGCCGGCGGCGGTGGTATGGATCATGGCGGTGCACGGCTGGCGCGAATCGTTCTACATCTTCGGCGCGTTCAGCCTGGTGTGGGTGATTGTGTGGGCCTTCGTGTTCACCGAAGATCCGGCCAAGCATCCGCGCATCACGTCGGAAGAACTGGCGATCCTGCCACCCGGCAAAAAGAAGAGCCCGAAGATTCCATGGGGGCCGCTGTTCAAGCGCATGATGCCCGTGACGATCGTCTACTTCTGCTACGGCTGGACCTTGTGGCTGTTCCTGAGCTGGATCCCGCAGTACTTCCTGCATAGCTATGACCTCGACATCAAGAAATCGGCGCTGTTCGCTTCCAGCGTGTTCTTCGCCGGCGTGGTGGGCGACACACTGGGCGGCATCGTCAGCGACAAGATCCTGAGAAACACCGGCAACCTCAAGCGCGCCCGCAGCTACATGGTGTCGGTGTGCATGCTGCTGACCTTGCTGTCGCTGCTGCCGCTGATGTTCACGCACAACCTGTATGTGTCCATCATCAGCCTGAGCGCAGGTTTCTTCTTCGCTGAAATGACGATCGGTCCGATGTGGGCGATTCCGATGGATATCGCGCCTGAATATTCGGGCACCGCCAGCGGCATGATGAATACCGGTTCGGCACTGGCCGCGATCATTTCGCCGGTGCTGTCGGGCTACCTGATCGACAAGACCGGCAACTGGGAACTGCCGTTCCTCGGCAGCATGGTGCTGATGGGATTTGGTGTGCTGCTGGCGTTCCGCATGCAGCCGGACAGCAAGTTCGAAAACACCACGCCGGATGCCGGCGGCCAGGCGATCAAGGCCCGCGCCTGATTGCGTCCAGGTGAGAATGCCGCGCCTGACCGGCGGCGTTCTCCTTGCAACATTCCATCGGGATAGCCATGACGACTTTACTTTCCGCAGCCGAGGAACTCGGCCATCTTCTGAGCGACGCCTATTCACAGCAGGCGACGGCCATCGTGCCGCCTGAGCTGGAGCCGGCAGACAGCGACGACGCCTATCTGGCGCAACAGGCTTTCCTGCGGCGCAGCCACGCCACCATCGGCGGCTGGAAGATCGGCGCCAAGTCCGAGTCCGGACCGATCCAGGGCGCGCCGTTGCCGCTGGGCGGCATTCACCCGGCTTCCTCGGTGATTCGGCGCAGTGCGTTTGCGGTGCTCGGGCTGGAGCTGGAAATCATGTTTTGCTTCGACTGCGATTTCAAGCCGCGCAATGCGCCGGTGTCGGATGCCGAAGTGATGGAGTGCATTTCGTCGATGGGCGCTTCCATCGAAATCGTCTCCAGTCGCCTAGCCGGCTGGCCCGATGTACCCAGGCTGAATCAACTGGCCGATTTGCAAAATCACGGCGCACTGGTGATCGGCGAGCTTGCCGACTATCGCGACGATTTCAATTTCCGCCGTCCCGACGTGCATCTGACCTTCAACGGCGCCGACGTGTTCAAGGGGCAGGGTGTCAATCCGGCCGGCGATCCGCGTCGCTTGCTGAGCTGGCTGGTCAATCATTGCAGCGCGCGCGGCATTGCGATTCCGGGCGGCACGGTGATGACCGCCGGTTCGTACACCGGCATGTTTTTCCCGCAAGAGCCGGGCATGGTGATTGGACAGGTCGCCGGCTTGCCGCCGATTCATTTTGAATTGAGCTGAGCATATTCAGCCGGCTCTTATCTTTGTTTTTGACAGGACTACTTCATGCTGGTCAAGCCCATCCATCTGGTTCCGCCAAGCGGGCGGAACTCTGCAGCCGCTACGCCATTCGCCATGCAATTGCAGCGCGAGATGCGCGGCGACGTCATGTTCGGCAAGGCTGACTGCGGCCGTTATGCCACCGATGCGTCCATCTATCAGATCATGCCGCTGGGCGTGGTGGTGCCGCGCGATCAGGCCGACCTGAAGCTGGCGCTCGACATCGCGCGCCAGCATCGCCTGCCGGTGCTGGCGCGGGGCGCGGGCACCAGCCAGTGCGGCCAGACCGTGGGCGAGGCGCTGGTCATCGACAACAGCAAATACCTCAATCAGGTGGTTGATTTCGATCCGGTTGCGCGGACGATTACGGTTGAACCGGGCATGGTGCTCGATCATCTCAACGCCTGGCTCAAGCCGCACGGCCTGTGGTTCCCGGTCGACGTGTCGACGGCGGCGCAATGCACGATAGGCGGCATGTCGGGCAACAACTCCTGCGGTTCACGCTCGATCGAATACGGCAACATGGTGCACAACGTGCTGGCCATTGATGCGGTGCTGGCCGACGGTACCGAAGGCCGCTTCGGTCGTTTGCCCGAGATGCCGGGCAGCGGCCGCATTGGCGACATCGTACGCGGCTTGCAAACCATCGCGCAGCGTGAACGCGGCGAAATCGTCGAGCGCGTGCCCAAGGTCCTGCGGCGCGTGGCCGGCTACAACATCGACATCTTCGATTGCCAGAATCCGCGCGCCTACACCGATGACGGCGTCGCCAACCTGGCGCACATTCTGATCGGTTCGGAAGGTACGCTGGCCCATAGTCGCCAAATCACGCTGGCGCTCATGCCGTTGCCGGCGCACAAGGTGCTGGGCGTGGTCAACTTCCCGACGTTTTACCAGTCGATGGACATGACCCAGCACATCGTCAAACTGGGACCGACCGCGGTCGAGCTGGTCGACCGCACCATGATCGACCTGGCGATCAGCAATCCGGCCTTCAAACCGGTAATCGAAAAGGCGCTGGTCGGACGGCCCGAAGCAATCCTGCTGGTGGAATTTGCCGGCGAGAATCTCGACCAACAGCTTGAAAAACTGAAACTGTTGAGCGAGCTGATGGGGGACCTCGGATTGCCCGGCTCCGTCGTCGACATGCCGGTCGCCAACGAGCAGAAGGCGCTGTGGGATGTGCGCAAGGCCGGGCTGAACATCATGATGAGCATGAAGGGCGACGGCAAGCCGGTGTCTTTCATCGAAGACTGCGCCGTGCCGCTGGAGCATCTGGCCGAGTACACGCGTCAGCTCACCGAAGTCTTCCACAAATACGGTACCGAGGGTACCTGGTACGCCCACGCCAGCGTCGGCACCTTGCATGTGCGGCCTATCCTCGACATGCGCCGCGGCGGCGCCAAGGACATGCGTGAGATCGCGGAAGCCGCCGCCGTGCTGGTGCGCAAATACAAGGGCGCGTATTCCGGCGAACACGGCGACGGCCTGTGCCGGGGCGAGTGGGTGGCGTGGCAGTACGGACCGAAACTCAATGCCGCCTTCAGCGAGATCAAGGACTTGTTCGATCCGGACAATCGCTTTAACCCGGACAAGATCGTGCGGCCGCCGAAGATGGACGATGCGGTCAACTTCCGCTTCGCTCCAGGTTACCGCGAATTGCCGTACAGCCCGGCGCTGGACTGGTCGCAATGGAACGTCAAGCGCGATCCCCTGACCGGCAAGGAAAGCGCGCCCGGCAGCGGCGGCGACCGCAGCGGCGGCCTCGCCAAGCTGGTCGAGATGTGCAACAACAACGGCCACTGCCGCAAGTTCGACGCCGGCACCATGTGTCCGAGCTATCGCGTCACGCACGACGAAAAACACGTCACGCGCGGCCGCGCCAACACCGTGCGGCTGGCCTTGTCGGGGCAGCTGGGCAGTGACGGGCTGGCCAGTCCCGAGGTCAAGGAAGTGCTGGACCTGTGTGTCTCCTGTAAAGGCTGCAAGCGCGATTGTCCGACCGGCGTCGACATGGCCAAGGTGAAGATCGAAGCACGCGCAGCATGGGCCGCCAAAAACGGTACCCGTCTGCGCGACAAGCTGATCGCCTACATGCCGGCTTACGCATCCTATGCCGGTAGTGTCGGCGGTGCATTGGCGCTGGCGGAAAAGATCCCGCTGATTTCGGGATGGGTGAAAGGGTTGATGGGGCTGGCGCCGCAGCGGTCATTGCCGCGTTTCCGAAAATCGTTTTTGAGTAACGCAAGCAGTACAGCGGAGCCGAATACCGGCAAGGAAGCCCTGCTTTTCGTCGATACCTTCAACAACAACATCGAGCCGGAGAACGCTCGTGCCGCGCAGCAGGTGCTGGAGGCCGCCGGTTACAAGGTGCATTTCAATACCTTGCCCGGGCAACGGCCCTTGTGTTGCGGCCGCACGTACCTGGCCGCCGGGCTCGTCGATCAGGCCAAGGCGGAAGCGCGCCGCACGCTGGATGCGCTGATGCCGTACGTGCGCAGGGGCGTGGCGGTGGTCGGGCTGGAGCCATCCTGTCTGCTCTCTTTGCGCGACGAATTCCTCAATTACGGTTATGGCGACGAAGCGAAACAACTGGCGAAGTCGGCTTTCCTGTTTGAAGAATTCCTCGTGCAGGAACACAAGGCAGGCAAGCTGAAGCTCGACCTGAAGCCGCTGGCGTCCGGCAAGATCGTGCTGCACGGTCACTGCCATCAAAAAGCCTTCGACGCCTTCCGCCCTGTACCGACGGTGCTGCAATGGATTCCGCAGGCGGAAGTGTCCGTGGTGGAATCGTCGTGCTGCGGCATGGCCGGCAGCTTCGGCTATGAAGAGGAACATTACGAAGCGTCGATGGCGATGGGCGAACTGTCGCTGTTGCCCGCGGTGCGCAAGGCGGCGGCGGATGCGATCGTGGTGGCCGATGGAACCAGTTGCCGTCACCAGATCCACGACGGCGCGGGGAGGGAGGCCGTCCACGTTGCGCGCGTGCTGGCGGCCGCGCTGAACGCCTAGTTAATGCATGGTGTGCCGCAGGCGCGTAATTTATTTGCGCCTGCGGCTTTGACATAATCAAATTATGTGCTATATTGTTCGTTGTTCCTCGGTTCACAACCGGGCGGCAGGCCGAAAATCAATAAAAAGTGTTCGGTCAGCTGGTGAAGGTTACTCCGCATTACTTCTTCATTTTTGACCGGTTCCCGGTCATGTCTGTAGCAGCAATTCATCTGTAAATCTTCCTCGATACACAAGTTGTTTTTCGCACGCGGCTTTCTTGCGCATGTTCAGTTTTCGGCGTTCGTGCCGATATCAGAGCAGATTCACCTTTCGTCGTTGCCACTTTCCAGATAGGACTGGGCGACGGGAATCTACTCTTGTATCCGCATTGCGCGTGCACATCTGTACATTGTCGGTTGCCGTGTCGATACCAGAGTAGATTCACCTTTCGCGCCACCACTTTCCAGATAGGACTGGGTGGCCGGAATCTTCTCTTGTATCGGCACTCCAAGCAGTGCATTGCAATTTCCTGTGCCGATACCAGAGTAGATTCACCTTTCGCGCCGCCACTTTCCAGATAGGACTGGGTGGCGTGAATCTTCTCTTGTATCGGTACTCTATTCCAATTGCCGCGCGTCTTCGCTTGCCGTACCGATACAAGAGCAGGTTCCTCTTGAGGCCACTTTCCAGATAGGGCTGGGCCTTGGGAGTCTGTTCTTGTATCGGTATTTCCACGTATGGGATGCGACATTTTTTGATTGTTGCTATAATCCTTGCCTGCTTCATGGTTGTTTTTGCCATGTCCTGCAATATCGAACTATTCAGCACCACCCCAACATCTGTAAGAGCGAGAAAGGCAAACCGGTTATGACACCGCGAACTACCACCAAGGTCACTACGCGACGCTAGTCGGGTTCTTTTTCGTCTTCTGAAAAAGCGCGGCTGGTCCGCGTTTTTTTTCGTCCGCATTTTCCGCATTCTATAAATCAAGCTTCGGCAAAATTTGCCGGGATGGAGTTCAAAATGGTCTCAGTTCGTCTCCCCGATGGTTCGCAACGTCAATTCGATGCGCCCGTCACCGTGGCGCAAGTCGCCGCCAACATCGGCGCCGGCCTGGCCAAAGCGGCGCTGGCCGGCAAGGTCGACGGCAAGCTGGTCGATACGTCTTTCCTGATCGAAAAGGATTCCGACCTGGCCATCGTCACCGACAAGGATGCGGATGGCCTGGAAGTGATTCGTCACTCGACCGCCCACTTGCTGGCGTACGCGGTGAAAGAGCTGTTCCCGGATGCCCAGGTGACCATCGGTCCGGTGATCGACAACGGCTTCTATTACGACTTTGCCTACAAGCGTCCGTTTACCCCGGAAGACTTGGTCGCGATCGAAAAGAAAATGGCCGAGCTGGCCAAGAAGGACGAGCCCGTCACCCGCAAGGTATTGCCGCGCGACGAGGCGGTGGCTTACTTCAAGTCCATCGGCGAAGCCTACAAGGCCGAAATCATCGAATCCATTCCGCAAGACCAGGATGTGTCGCTTTACACCGAAGGCAGCTTCACCGACTTGTGCCGCGGCCCGCACGTGCCATCCACCGGCAAGCTGAAGGTCTTCAAGCTGATGAAGCTGGCCGGCGCCTACTGGCGCGGCGACTCCAACAACGAGATGCTGCAGCGTGTCTACGGCACCGCCTGGGCCAAGAAGGAAGACCAGGAAAGCTACCTCCACATGCTGGAAGAGGCGGAGAAGCGCGATCACCGCAAGCTGGGCCGCGCGCTGGACTTCTTCCACTTCCAGGACGAAGCGCCGGGTTTGATTTTTTGGCATCCGAAGGGCTGGTCGATCTGGCAGCAGGTCGAGCAATACATGCGTCGCGTGTACCAGGACAGCGGCTACCAGGAAGTCAAGGCGCCGCAAATCCTCGATCGCTCGCTGTGGGAAAAGACCGGCCACTGGGAAAACTATCGTGAAAACATGTTCACGACCGAGTCGGAAAATCGCGCTTACGCGCTGAAGCCGATGAATTGCCCTGGCCACATCCAGATCTACAACTCCGGTCTGCACAGCTACCGCGACCTGCCGCTGCGCTACGGCGAATTCGGCCAATGCCATCGCAACGAGCCGTCCGGTGCCTTGCACGGCATGATGCGCGTGCGCGGCTTTACCCAGGATGACGGTCACATCTTCTGTACCGAAGACCAGATTCAGGACGAAGTCGCCGCCTTCAACAAGGTGGTGCGCGAGGTTTATGACAACTTCGGCTTTACCGACGTCGCCGTGAAGCTGGCGCTGCGTCCGGAAAAGCGCATCGGTGAAGAAGCCGTGTGGGACAAGGCTGAAAACGCCTTGCGCGAAGCCATCCGTGCCTCCGGCACTGAGTGGGAAGAGTTGCCGGGCGAGGGCGCCTTCTACGGTCCGAAGATCGAATACCACCTGAAGGATTCGATCGGCCGTTCCTGGCAGTGCGGCACCATGCAGGTCGATTTCTCGATGCCGGCGCGCCTGGGTGCGGAATATGTCACGGAAGACAACGACCGCAAGGTTCCGGTCATGCTGCACCGTGCGATTGTCGGCTCGCTGGAGCGTTTCATCGCGATTCTGATCGAAAATCACGCCGGCGCCATGCCGCTGTGGCTTGCTCCCGAGCAAGTTGTAATCCTGAATATTTCCGATGCGCAAGCCGAATACGTCAAAAACGTTGCTCAAACGCTGAAAAAACAAGGGTTTAGAGTCGTGACCGATTTGCGTAACGAGAAGATTACCTATAAAATACGGCAGCATTCTTTACAGAAGCCGCCCTATATTTTGGTGGTCGGCGATAAAGAGCGCGATACAAACACAGTGGCCGTGCGTGCGCGGGGCAATGTCGATCTGGGTGTCATGCCTATCGATGTCTTGGTGGAACGCCTCAAAACCGAGGTGGAAACCAAAGCCTAAAGGAGCCAAGCTCCTTCCAGCGCAAGAGCACGGCTTAATTTATTGGACGTTAAAAGGAAACTGCAATAGCTACTGACAAGTCGCATCGCATCAACGGTGAAATTACAGCACCGGAATTGCGTTTATCCGGGGTCAATAACGAGCCGCTTGGCATCGTCAATTTGGCTGAAGCTTTCCGTCTGGCGGAAGAGGCTAATGTGGATCTGGTGGAAATCGCACCGACCGCACAACCTCCTGTTGCGCGCCTGATGGATTATGGCAAGTTCAAATATCAGGAGCAGAAGAAAGCTCATGAAGCCAAGCTGAAGCAGAAAGTCATTCAGGTCAAGGAAGTCAAATTCCGCCCTGGCACGGATGACGGCGATTACAACATCAAGGTGCGTAACCTGACCAAGTTCCTGGAAGAGGGTGACAAGACCAAGATCACGCTGCGTTTCCGCGGCCGTGAGATGGCTCACCAGGAAATCGGCATGCGCGTGTTGGAGCGCCTGAAGGTTGATCTGGAGCCGTTTGGCCAGGTCGAGCAGTTTCCGAAGATGGAAGGACGCCAGATGATCATGGTCCTGGCGCCAAAAAAGAAGAAGTAAGCAAAACTTGTTTCTTCCATAAAGCAAGAAGAAGCAGCCATGCTTCTTCGCGCATCGCAGGATAAGTCTTTGCGATGCGTATCCCGGTCCGCAAGCGATAGCTGTAGCGAAGCCGAAGATTTTGTCGGGAAGCAGTTCTTTTGTTTCTCGCAAAAGCAGCAGTGAAAACTGCTGCCAATAAGTGAGAGCAGGCATCAAAGAGCAGCGCATTGCTGCCACCTGCAATCATCAAAAAATGGAGCTGTCCAAAAAAGGACAGATAGTGTCATGCCAAAAATGAAGACGAAAAGCAGCGCCAAAAAGCGCTTCCGTGTACGTCCAGGTGGAACGATCAAATGTGGTCACGCTTTCAAGCGCCACATCTTGACCAAGAAAACCACAAAAGTTAAACGCCAGTTGCGCGGTATTACCAATGTCAATGCTGCAGACGTCGTATCAGTCATGCGCATGATGCCGAACGCCTAACCTCACTCATTACTAAGGAGCTACTATGCCTAGAGTTAAACGTGGGGTAACAGCACGTGCCCGTCATAAAAAAGTCCTGGCGCAAGCCAAGGGTTACCGTGGTCGCCGCAGCACCGTCTATCGTATCGCCAAGCAAGCAGTCATGCGCGCTGGTCAATACGCATACCGTGACCGCCGCAACAAGAAGCGCGTTTTCCGTGCACTGTGGATCGCTCGTATCAACGCTGCTGCTCGTGAGCATGGCGTGACATACAGCGTGTTCATGAACGGCCTGAAGCGTGCTTCGATCGAACTGGACCGTAAGGTTCTGGCCGACATGGCCGTGACTGACAAGCCAGCGTTCGCTGCGATTGTCAATCAGGTGAAGGCCAACATCGCTAAGTAATTAGCCGTGTTGCTGCAGTCGTCGTCCGGTGCCGGACGGCACTGCAAAAATCCTGCGGGGCAGAGGTGAAATACCTGTGCCCCGCAGTCGTTTCAGACAGTCGCTTTTACATGGCGATTTCACACTGAAATTTGCAGCGGTTTTTGAAGCAGCTGTTTTCATTTCGATTTCACTTTCGATTTCATTTTTTCGACTTCGTCGTCAAAGCCGAACGGCTTTTGGATTACTCAGACTTCCATCTGAATGGAGCGAGACTTACCGCATGAATTCCCTAGAACAACTCGTTGCACAGGCCCAGGCCGATTTCGCCGGCGCACCTGACGCCGCCGCCCTGGAAAACGCCAAAGCCAAATATCTTGGCAAGACCGGCCAGATCACCGAGCAGATGAAGGGCTTGGGCAAGCTGGCGCCGGAAGAGCGCAAAGTGCAGGGCGCCGTCATCAACGCCGCCAAGGAGCAGATCGAGAACGCGCTGACCGCGCGCCGCGACGCTCTTGCCAACGCCCAGATGCAGGAGCGCCTGAACGCCGAAGCGATCGACGTCACCTTGCCGGGCCGCGGCCGCGCCAAGGGTGGCATCCATCCGGTGATGCGCTCGTGGGAACGCGTTGAAGAAATCTTCCGCTCGATCGGCTTCGATGTCGCCGATGGTCCGGAAATCGAAACCGACTGGACCAATTTCTCCGCACTGAACAGCCCGGAAAATCATCCGGCGCGTTCGATGCAGGACACCTTCTACATCGAAGGCAACGACACGCAAGGCAAACCGCTGCTGCTGCGTACGCATACCAGCCCGATGCAGGTTCGCTATGCGCGCATGAACAAGCCGCCGATCAAGGTCATCGCCCCGGGCCGCACTTATCGCGTCGACAGCGATGCAACCCACTCGCCGATGTTCCACCAGGTCGAAGGCCTGTGGATTGCCGAAGACATCAGTTTCGCCGACCTCAAGGGTGTGTACCTCAACTTCGTCAAGGCCTTCTTCGAGACCGACGACCTGCAGGTGCGCTTCCGTCCTTCGTATTTCCCATTCACCGAGCCGTCGGCGGAAATCGACATCGCCTTCGGCAGCGGTCCCCTGAAGGGCCGCTGGCTGGAAGTCTCCGGCGCCGGTCAGGTGCATCCGAGCGTGGTGCGCAACATGGGTCTCGATCCCGAGCAATACATCGGCTTCGCGTTCGGCTCCGGCCTTGAGCGCCTGACCATGCTGCGCTATGGCATCAACGACTTGCGCCTGTTCTATGAAGGCGATCTGCGTTTCCTGAAGCAATTCAACTGACGCTCAACTGAACAATGCCGAGGCAGGACCGGCGCCGAGATCCATGGCGCCGCCCCGCGAACTGTCTGAATGTCCGCGCGCACGCAAGCGGACGATAGCTGAAAGTATTCATCATGCAATTCTCTGAAAACTGGTTGCGCACCATGGTCAATCCGAAGATGACTTCGGATGAGTTGTCGCACATGCTGACGATGTCGGGCCTGGAAGTGGAAGAAGTCGAAGCGGTCGCACCGCCGTTCTCCAACGTGGTGGTCGGCGAAGTGCTGGAAGTCGCCAAGCATCCGAACGCCGATCGCCTCAACGTCTGCCAGGTGGATGTCAAGACCGGCACCATCCTCAACATCGTCTGCGGCGCGCCGAATGTTCGCGTCGGCATGAAGGTGCCTTGCGCGATGGCAGGCGCCGTGTTGCCCCCGGGCGCCGACGGCAAGCCGTTCGAGATCAAGGTCGGCCAGCTGCGCGGCGTCGAGTCGCAAGGCATGCTGTGCTCCGCGCGCGAACTGAAGCTGTCGGAAGATCACGGCGGCCTGCTCGAGTTGCCGGATGATGCACCGGTCGGCCAGAATTTCCGCGATTACTTCCTGCTCAACGACCTCAAGTTCACCATCAAGCTGACCCCGAACAAGGCCGATTGCCTGTCCGTGCTTGGTGTGGCGCGCGAAGTGTCGGCCCTGACCGATACCCCGCTGAAGCAGCCGACGTTCCAGACGGTTGCCGTCAACCTCGATGAAAAACTGCCGGTCAAGATTTCCGCGCCGGATCTGTGTGGCCGCTTTGCCGGTCGCGTGATCCGCGGCCTGAACGCCAAGGCGGCAACCCCGCAATGGATGAAGCAGCGCCTCGAGCGCAGCGGTCAGCGCCCGATCTCGGCGCTGGTCGACATCTCCAACTACGTCATGCTGGAACTCGGTCGTCCGTCGCACGTGTTCGACCTGGACAAGATCCACGGCAGCCTCGACGTACGCTGGGGCAAGAAGGGCGAACAGATCAAGCTCCTCAACGGCAACACCGTTGAAGTCGACGAATGGGTCGGCGTGATCGCCGACGACAAGGAACTCGAATCGCTGGCCGGCATCATGGGCGGCGACGCGACTTCCGTTTCGCTCGAGACCACGAATATTTATCTCGAAGCCGCGTTCTGGTTTCCGCAGGCGATCCAAGGCCGTGCGCGCCGTTTCAACTTCTCGACCGATGCCGCGCATCGTTTCGAACGCGGGGTCGACTTCGCCACCGTGGTCGAACACATCGAGCGCATTACCGCCTTGCTGATTGAAATCTGCGGCACGCCCGACACCAAGGTCGCCGCAGTCGACGACCAGATCGTCAACCTGCCCAAGCGCGAGCCGGTCAAGGTGCGAACTGCGCGCG
Organism: Herbaspirillum sp. NPDC101397; assembly: GCF_044767325.1. Lineage (NCBI taxonomy): Bacteria > Pseudomonadati > Pseudomonadota > Betaproteobacteria > Burkholderiales > Oxalobacteraceae > Herbaspirillum > Herbaspirillum sp. NPDC101397. The sequence goes on along the minus strand of NZ_JBIWNS010000002.1, from coordinate 226,487 downwards.
CCACCAAGGTGATCGGCGTGGCCATCACCGACGACATGATCGCCGACATCTTCACCCGCCTCGGCCTGCAGTTCACGCAAGAGCCCGGCCTGTTTGCGGTGACGCCGCCGTCTTTCCGTTTCGACATCGAAATCGAAGAAGACCTGATCGAAGAAATCGCGCGCGTGTACGGCTTTGAAAACATCCCGGCCTTGCCGCCGGTGGCCGCCAGCGAGATGAAGATCGCGCCGGAAAACGTTCGTTCGCTGTTCGCCATCCGTCATCTGCTGGCCGACCTCGACTATCAGGAAGTGGTCAATTTCAGCTTCGTCGAGAGCGCATGGGAAGCCGACTTCGCCGGCAACCAGGCGCCGATCAAGCTGCTCAATCCGATCGCCAGCCAGATGAACGTGATGCGCTCCTCGCTGATCGCCAGCCTGGTCGCCAACGTGCGCTACAACATCAACCGTAAGGCCAACCGCGTGCGGGTGTTTGAAATCGGCGCCGTGTTCCATCGTGATGCGCAAGTGCAGGACGGCCCGCTGGAAGTGGCCGGCTATCACCAACCCAAGCGCGTCGCCGGCCTGGCCTATGGACCGGTGGCTGACGAGCAATGGGGGCAGGATACCCGCAACGTCGACTTCTTCGACGTCAAGGCGGATCTGGAAGCCTTGTTCGCGCCGCGCGTCCTGCGCTTCGCCCGCGTCGAGCATCCTTCGCTGCATCCGGGACGTTCGGCCCAGGTTGAGCTGGACGGCAAGAACATCGGCCTGATCGGCGAACTGCATCCGCGCCTGCAACAGAAATACGACCTGCCGCTGGCGCCGGTCGTCTTCGAGATTGATGCAGCGGCGCTGCAGCAACGCGACGTGCCGGCCTACGCGGAAATCTCCAAATTCCCGGCGGTCACGCGCGATCTCGCACTGGTCGTCAAGCAGGCTGTTCAGGTCCAGGAATTGCGTGATATTTTCGCTGCGGAACAGCAGCGCAACGCTGCGTGCGGAATCATCCAAGCCATTGTTTTATTTGATGAATATCAAGGAAAGGGCTTGGAAAATGACGAAAAAAGTCTTGCTTTCCGATTCACCTTGCAAGATACTCAAAACACACTCCAGGACGACACAGTTGACGCTGCAATGGCCGCTATCGTAGCCGCTGCAACGGGTAAGCTTGCCGCCAGATTGCGTACATAACAATTTATAAATCGGTAAGAGGCGACTCACCCGTCATGAACAACGTGAATTCAAACGAATTTCAATCTGTGCTGGATGCCGACCTGCAACGCGCGGTACTCGAATCCGAGGTGCGCTCGCAGGCGGAAAAAAACCTCCCCACGCTGACCAAGGCAGAACTTGCCGAACTTTTGTTCGAGCAGGTCGGTCTCAACAAGCGCGAAGCGAAGGACATGGTTGAAACGTTCTTCGATGAAATTCGCAATGCGCTCGAACGTGGCGAAGCGGTGAAGCTGTCTGGATTCGGTAATTTCCAGTTGCGCGACAAGCCGCAGCGTCCGGGTCGTAATCCGAAGACGGGCGAAGAGATTCCGATTACTGCGCGCCGCGTTGTCACTTTCCACGCCAGCCAGAAACTCAAGGAAATGGTCGAGATGTCGAGCGGCCAGCCTCTCGCCCTTGCTGCTGTGTAACGTAATCCCATTCCATGAACGAACGTGTCAATAAACCTGCGGTGATCGTATTGCCGCCGATTCCCGCCAAACGCTATTTCACCATCGGTGAAGTCAGCGAGCTGTGTGGCGTCAAGCCGCACGTGCTGCGCTACTGGGAACAGGAGTTCACCCAGCTGAAACCGGTCAAGCGGCGCGGCAACCGCCGCTATTACCAGCATCACGAAGTGCTGCTGATTCGCCGCATCCGCGAACTGCTGTACGAGCAAGGCTTCACCATCAGCGGCGCCCGCAACAAGCTCGACGGCCATCTGCATGAAGACCAGTCGGATATCACCGAAGACATCGAAATCTCGATGGGAGCGGACGAAATCGAAGCCGTGCGCGTCGAGCTCAACGGCATCCTGCAATTGCTGAGTCCGCGCGCCTGATTGGGCCCGGTGTCATTGCTGCTGCGATGATGCATGACAAAAAGCTGCCGGCAACGGTGGCTTTTTTTGTTTTTGGAGAGCACAGAACATGAACAATGACGTACGCAACGGTGTTACCTGGCGCGCCATGCTGGACACCGATTTGCCGACCGTGACGGCGATCGCCGCAGAAGTGCATCCGGACTATCCGGAGTCGCCGGCGGTGTTTGCGGAGCGGCTGCGCCTGTTTGCTCAGGGCTGCCTGCTTGCGGTCGATGTGAAGGGGACCGCGCTCGGTTACGCCATCGCGCATCCGGGCGTGCTCGGGCAACCGCCGGCCTTGAATTCCTTGCTGGATGGTTTGTCGCCGCAGGCTGATTGCCTGTATCTGCACGACGTCGCGTTAACTGCGCAGACGCGCCGGTCAGGTCTGGGCGGCGCCTTGGTTGACTACATCAGGGAGTTGGCCGCAGCCCATGGATTTGCCTGCGCTGCGCTGATGGCGGTCAACAACTCGGCGGCGTACTGGCAACGGCGCGGCTTCATGCCGTACGAACATGTCGACGCCGCACTGGCGAAGAAGATCGCCAGCTACGACAGCGACGCCCGATACCTGGTGCTGGCTGCCGGGTGCTAGTTCAGACTACGATCCCGCGCGCGCCAGCTCGGCCACGCGCTCCACGCGTCGCGTCGATACCAGGATGGAACCACCCGGATTGCGTTGCAGCGCCTGGCGCAGTACCGCCACGCCATCACTGCCCGGTTGCCCGCCGCCCGCCAGATACCCATACGTGAATTGCAATGCGCGCTGATGCTGCGCGAGGACGTCGGCCTGACGCTTGTCCAGGCTGTCGCGTACTTGCACAATCTGCGCCAGCGACGGTGCGGCTTGCAGCATGGCGGCGATCATGGGCGCCTCGCCGGCGATGCCGAAGTGACGGATCTTGCCGGCTTGCACCAGCGACTCCAGCCAGCGCTGCCATTCATCGGTAGCGATCAGCGCCTGCACCGGCTCATGCAGGAACAACACGTCCAGCCAGCCGCGTCGCAGGCGGCGCAGGCTGTCTTCCAGGCTCTTTTGCGCGCGCGCGATGCTCCAGTCGACCACCGGTTTGTTCAAGGCAGGGATGGCTTTGCCTGCGACTTTGCGCAGCAGGATTTCAGGCACGCTGGGGCTGGCGCCGTTCGGTCCGTACAGGCCGACCTTGCTGGCGATCGTGATGCGCTGCAATTCTGCTGCCGGCAGTTCCCCCAGCGATTTTTCCGCCAGGCCGAAGCCGTAATACGGCGACGTGTCGAAGTGCGTGAAGCCGGCGTCCAGCGCCGCCGTCAGCAGCGCCTGCCGCTGCGGTCCCTTGAACAGATGATGCAAACTGGCGGTGCCGAACGACAGCCGGCTGACGTCGAGCGACGTGCCGGGGATACGAATGGTTTGCATGCGCTGGGATCCAGGTTGGAAGAGAAGAGGGGTGCTCGTCGACGCAGCTGCATCTTGCGCGACCGGCGTGCTCAGACGCTGAACCAGCCGATCCGCCAGCCGGGCTGCCAAGGCCACTGCCAAAAAGGTCGGATTGGCTTCGCCGGTGGTCGGGAAAACGCTGCTCGAGGCGATGTGCAGGTTGGCGACGCCATGCACCTGGCAATCGCGATCCACCACGCCCAGTTGCGGATCATCGTGCATACGCGTGGTGCCGACCTGGTGGAAACCGTCGGTGGCCTGTTCCAGGATGTGACCGATGCGCTGATCCGGCGAACGGTGGTATTCGACTTTGCCTTTGCCGGCAGCGCGTAATTGCCGATCCAGGATCTCGTGGGCCTTGAGCGCAGATTCAGCATCGTCCTTGAGATAGCGGAAGTCGATGGTCAGGCGTGGCATGCCGTGGGCGTCGTACTCCCGGTTCAGCGTGACGCGGCTATCCGGATTGGGAATTTGTTCAGCGTGGTAGTTGAGCGCATACGTGCCGCCCTGATTGCGCAGCACGAAGCCAGGCTTGCGCACCGGCGAGACGTAGCGCAGGCGCAGGATGGTCAGCACGTCGGCGGCGGCTTGCCAGGGACGGCGCAGGACATTGAGCAGATGCGCGCCGTAGCGGTACGGCGGTGGCCCTACGTGCCGCAGCCGGATCGCTTCCGAAATCATGCGGCGGCCGATGGCCGGGAACGACAACCCGAGGAACACCAGCGACAGCGTCGGATTGCGATGACGCTCGTCGTAGAACGGCGGATTGTCGGCGAAGAACGAGGTGTTCAGCACATGATGCTTGCGCTGCGCTTCTTCCGATACGGTGAAGCGGCGGCGCACATACGTGCCGGTGTCGTCGGCGGAAAAATCGAGATCGGCGAAATCCCCCGGCTGCGTCAGCGTCAGGCTGGCGATGCTGCCGAAGATGTGGCCCATGTAATAGCGGCCGAGTGGTCCGCCGAGGCCGCCGAACAGGTCTGGATGTCCCTCCTGCGCGGACAGCAGCAGACGCGTGGTTTCCAGGCCGCCGCCGGCCAGCACGTAGTGGGCCGCCTGTACCGTCATGGTGGCATTCTTGTGACGCGCCTGCAGCGATCTGACGCTGCGCTGATCGTCGTCGAAAACGATGCCGGTGACAGTGGCGTCGAACAGGATATGGATGCAGGGCGAGGCCAGCACGCGCGGACCGAGCTTGCCGGCCAGCTTCGGCTGGCGCGCCCAGCGCTCCAGTTGCGACAGTTCGATTTCATTCATTTCAGGCCAGTGCTGCGGGGCCTGACGGAACTGCGCCGTGCCGCAGTCCAGGTAGTCGGCGGCCTTGTCGTACCACGGCAGCACCTCGTCCAGCGTAAACGGCCATCCGGAATGCGGCACGTACTTACGCGGTTCGAAGTCGATCGCTTCGAATGGTACGCAACGTCCGCCCCATAACCATGAACTGCCGCCCAGTGCGCGGTTCGACGCCAGTTCCATGGGCGCGTGGGCTTGCTGGTCTAGTACGGTGGCGTGCGACCATTGCTGCGTCGCCGGGTTATTGGCGGCGCCGCCGGATTCCAGCAGTAGTACTTGCAGGCCGCGTGCCGCAGCTTCCAGCGCCAGCGTCAATCCGACGGGACCGGCGCCGACCACGCAGAGATCGAAGGTCCGGTCGGCAGGCAGCGCGGTCAGTATCGGCATGGAAGCGAAAAGAGCGTGTTGGTCATTTTTTGCCGAAGAAGTGGTTCTTCAGGCGGGCCATCTGCCATTGACGCAGATAGCGCCGGAACTCCAGGTTTTCGTAGCGCGGCAGGCGGCGCAGGCCGGACCAGAAATAACTGAAGATCATCAGCAGGCCGCCGATGACCACCGGCTTTTCGCGCATGCGGTTGACGCCGGTGGCGATCGCGTACAGCGGGTGGTAACCCATGTACCAGTTGCCCCGACCCCAGCGCAAGCGGCCTTCGTAGATGTGCTTGTCGGACGAGCCCATGATGCGGTGATGCCACAGCCATGCCTTGGGGTCGTAGTAGCAGAACGTTTTCCAGCCCTTCATCCACGCGGTATGGACGTCGATGCCGTCCCACGACAGATGCTGGACGAAGCCGCCGATGTCTTCAAACGCGGTGCGTTTGTACAGCTTGAACTGGCCGGCGACCTGTTCGTCGATATGGCTTTCTTCGATGAACTGGCCGTCTTCATGACGATAGACCTTGCCCGATACAGCGGCCAGCTTGGGATCTTCATCAAGCTTGCGGAACATGTGTTCCAGGTATTGCGGACCGAACGACATGTCGCCGTCGAGCTTGGCGATGTACTGGTAATCCTTGTTCTGGATGTGTTCGACGCCGAAGTTGAAGGCCGCGATGACGCCGCCGCCCAGCTTGCGAAAGCCGCGATTCTGGCGCGGCACGAGGCGGATGAACGGGTATTTCTCGGCGTATTCACGCACGATGTCCGGGGTGGCGTCGGCTGAGCCGTCATCGACCAGGATCCATTCCAGCGGGCGGAACGTCTGCGCCACCATCGAGTCCATCGTCAGGCGCAGGTATTGCGACTCGTCGCGCACCGGTGAAATGATGACCAGCGGCACAATGCGCGGATTGGTCGCTGGAGGCGCTTCCACCGGCTCAAGAGGCTGTTTCTGAGCGTCTTGCATAAGGTTTTCCTTGTGCATGTCTTGTCGTGTGTAAATAAATTTGTAGCCGGGCTCAGTCTTGCTTATGCTTGCGTATGCTGTCTGATACAGACAGTCAAATCAAGAATTAATGAGTAAATTTAGGTCAAATAACGCGTGCGCGCTTCGTAATATTGTTAAAATGATATCAAATTAGTGGTGCAATATGGTCAACTATTTGAGTGGCAAGTGACTATTCAATACCGGGCTCTTTGATTCGAATCGCCTCCTTACTTCGCCGGAACGCATGACTAAACAAACCGCCTTCCCGACGTCTTCCCTGTTCGGACTCGATATCTGTGCCGCGAGTTTCACCGGCGCAGCCACGCAATTGATGCAACTGGCCGCCCACCGGGAAGGGCCGCCGTCGATCGTGGTGACTCCCAATGTCGATCATGTGGTGCGGCTCGATGCCGATGCGCAGTTTCGCCAGTTGTATGTGCGGGCTGACTATATTTTTGCCGACGGCATGCCGCTGGTCTGGGCCAGCCGTCTCAGCGCAACGCCTTTGCCTGAGCGAGTCACCGGTTCCGACCTGTTCGTCAGACTGGCGCGCGAAGCGGCGGTGCAAAAATTACCGGTATTCGTCATCGGCGGCATGCCCGGCCAGGAAGCCATGCTGACCGAAGCCTTCGCGCGCGTCTATCCGGGTTTGTCGGTGGAGCTGTATTGCCCGTCAATGCGGTTTGATCCGACCGGTGACGAAGGCCTGGAGGCGCTGCGGCGAGTGAATGAAGTACGGCCGGGCATTGTGTTCGTCTGTCTCGGCATGCCCAAGCAGGAGCGTTGGGCGTTCGCGCACAAGGACAACATGCAGGCCGGCGTCGTCATGTGCGTCGGCGCGGCGATGGAGTTCGCGCTCGGCTTCAAGTCGCGTGCGCCGCTGTGGATGCAAAAGATCGGCATGGAATGGTTCTGGCGTCTCGCTTCGGAACCGCGTCGCCTGTGGCGTCGCTACATCGTGCAGGGCTCGAAGTTCGCCGGACTGCTGCGACGTGAACGGAAACAACAGCGGCTGCAGCGTACAATCAATGACAAGCAGAAGACAGGGAGCGGCCATTGAGCTTTTACACAGACAAGCGCAACCACCACACTACCTTGCTCGGGTTGGCCATCGGCGCAGCCTATGCGTTGACGATCATCCTGACGCTGGAAATCTGCGTCGCGATTTATCAATGGGCGGATTTCGCCACCTTCAATTTCGTCGCTGCCGTCGCCGGCGTGACCGGCTTCATCGTCTTCAGCGACCTGCGACGCTATGCCGTCGACAACGCGGCACTCATGGTGCATCGTTTCAGCACCATCGTGAAGCTGTGGATCGGCACCTTCTTTGTGGTGGTGCTGGCTTTGTATCTGACCAAAACGGGTCCCGAGTTTTCGCGCGTGGTGATGATACTGTGGCTGGCCGTCACGCCGTTCACGTTGACGCTGACCTCGCTGGGATGCCGCTGGTGGGCCTTGCGCATGTATACAGGCAAGGGCGAGCGCCGCACCGCTATCTTCGTCGGCTTCAGCGAGGATGCGCAGCGCCTGGCGGAGTCGTTCCAGGCCTCAAAAATGCTGGGCATCACGCCGGTGGGATTCTTTGACAACCGCCAGGGAACGCAGCGCGTCGGCTCCGAACTGCCGCGCCTGGGCAGCCTGATGGAAGCCATCGACTGGATCGAGCACAATCCGGTCGACGTCGTGTTCGTCGGCCTGGTGCACGCGCGCACCAGCGACATCGCGCCGGTGGTGGACGCCTTGCATGACTCGGTGGCGTCGGTGTACTTCGTGCCGGATTCCAAACTGTTCGGGCTGGGCCACATGCAATATGCCGAGATGGCCGGCACGCCGGTGCTGGTGGCTTACGAGACGCCGTTCATCGGCATTACGCGTTTGCTCAAACGCTTCGTCGACGTCATCATGTCGTTCCTGATCCTGCTGCTGCTGAGCCCGATCCTGCTGGCCATCGCCATCGGCGTCAAGCTGTCGTCGCCGGGGCCGGTGGTGTTCCGCCAGATGCGTTACGGCGTCGGCGGGCAGAAGATCGTGGTGTCGAAATTCCGCTCCATGCGCAACGATCCCTTGCCGCAAACCGGCGAGATCAAACAGGCCACGGTCGGCGATGCGCGCGTGACGCCGTTCGGACGTTTCCTGCGCAAGACTTCGCTGGATGAACTGCCGCAATTCTTCAACGTGCTGGAAGGTTCGATGAGCATCGTCGGACCGCGCCCGCATGCGGTCCAGCACAACGAGTTGTACCGCAAGCAGGTCAAGGGTTACATGTTGCGCCACAAGGTCAAGCCCGGCATCACCGGCTGGGCCCAGATCAACGGCCTGCGCGGCGAAACCGACACGCTCGACAAGATGCAGCGCCGCATCGAATACGACCTGTACTACATCCGCAACTGGTCCCTCGGACTGGACTTTAAAATCATTCTGCGCACGGTGCTGGTGGTCGTCAAAGACCGCAACGCCTACTAGGCCGGGCGTCGCGCATGCAGCCATGGTGAACGCCGTATCCCGACACTTGCTCAGCGAGCTGGCCCCGGACATCGCGGGGCGCTTTGCCGACGGCGTCGCCATCCGCGTCCATACTTCCTTCGAACAGGCCGAGCAACGCTGGCGCGCCGCGCAGGATGTGTGCACCTGCTACGGCTTCCAGGGCTACGACTGGCTGGCGACCTGGTACAAGAACCTGGGCCGGCGGCAGGGCTGGGAAGTCCTGCTGGTCGAGCTGACCGATGCCGATGATCACACCCTGATGCTGTTGCCGCTGGGGCGGCGACGTCAATACGGCCTGCGCATTGCCGGGTTCCTTGGTGGTGAAGTCACCGACTATAACGCGCCCTTGCTGCGCGCTGATTTCGATGTCTCGGCTTTTGCTGCATTGTGGCCGCTGATCGTGCGGCTGCTGGGCGGCGTCGACGTGTTTCGCGCGCGCCGCATGCCGCTGCACGTTGAAGGCGTCGCCAATCCGCTGGCCGCGCTGGCCGGCATGCAGCATACCGAACAGGCCCATGTGGCGACGCTGACGAGCAGCTTTGAAGAATTCCAGAAGCAGCGCAGCGCCAAGGTCTTCGCCGATACGCGCCGGCAATTGCGCCGGCTGGGCGAGCTCGGCGCGGTGCAATTGCTGATCGATACATCGCCGCCGCAGCGCGCACAAGTGGTAGACGCCATGGCGCGTCAAAAGGCGCGGCGCTGGCATGAAACAGGCAGCCGCGATTTGTTTGCGGAAGACGGGTATCTGTCCTTCTATCAAGACCTCGCCGCACAGGGACTGGGCGGCGGCGCAGTGGTGGTGTCAGCGCTGTACGTCGACGAGCACCTGGTCGCCACGCATTGGGGCATTCGTTACGGCAAACGCTTCTACTGGCTGATGCCGGGGTATGAAGACGGCGATTGGGGGCGTTATTCCGTGGGACGCATCCTGCTCGATGCGGTGGTGCGCGATTGCATCGCCCAAGGCCTGGCGCTGTTCGATCTCACGGTCGGGGACGAAGCCTACAAGCAACAGTGGGCCGACCACATCCTGCCACTGTATGCCGGCCAGCAGGGCCACAGCCTGCGCGGCAAGCTGGCGGTAACGCTGGACCGGACCTACCGTCGCCTGCGTGAACGGGCGCGCGCCAACAAGATCCTGCGCTCGCTGGTCAGGCGCTTGCGGGGGCGGCGTACTGCTGCAGATAGTCGATAGCGGCATTCACCGGCAACACCTTGCAGCCGGCTGCAAGCGCCGCCGCTACCGCACGTTCGAGTCGCTCGGGCGTGTAGCCGTAGCGGCTCGGCGGATCTTCCACATCATGCGTATTCACAATCAGCCACCCCTTGCGGCGCACCGTGCGCTGCAGCAGCGCGTCGTAGTTTTCGGCGTCCACGTGCACGTCATAGAGACGATGTGTCTTTAGAGCGTTCAGGTCGGCGGAATCTTCATGCGTGCCGCCGCCGGTGATGCGGCTGGAGCGGAAGCGCTTGCCGCAGATGCGTTTGGCGTTGTAGGCATAGGCGCCGAATGGATAAGCGAAATTCAGCGTGCGCGGATCGACGCCCAGTTCCGCCAGGAAAGCCGCGTTGCGGTCCAGTTCCTGCTCCAGTTCGGCAGCGGTGAGCGTGTCGCAGCGGACGTGCGAGTAGCTGTGGCAGCCGAGTTCGTGGCCGGTGGCCAGCAGCGTGCGCAGATGCTCGCGTGAATGGCAGGGCTTGCCTTCTTCGAGCGCATCGGTGAGGCCGCCGGCGACGTAAAAGGTGCCGCGCGCGCCGTGTCGTTCAAGCGCCTGGGCGCCGGCTATGCAAGCGGAAGCAGGCACGTCGTCAAAGGTGAAGCTGACCACACCGACATCGGCGCGCAGCGGCAATATTTCCTTGAACGCATGCTGCGCCAGTCGTCGACTGATGCGCAGGGCCAGTTTGGAGGCGGAATCGGGCATGGGATTTTTCCGGAATCGTTGCCCTAATTCGCGACCACATGCGCGCCGAAACGGCGACGCCAGCGCAGGAAGGGCTTTTCGACAAAGTTATAGGACGCAACCGCGAGTGCAAATGATAGCAGCACCGCCGTCGCCGCGAAGTAAGGGAAGATGTGCCAGCCGACGCGCTGTGGACCGATGCTGCCCGGTCCCCACCAGATCTCGGCGATCACGATGGCGATCGGGTGATACAGATACAGCGAATACGACCAGTTGCCCACGCGTCGCGCCGGTTTGGTTTCCAGCAGGCGCGTCAGCGGCGTCAGCTTGTCGGTGAAGCAGATCGCGGTCACCAGCGGCATCAGCGCCAGCCCTTGCAGCGAGTAGCGCAGCGTGTCGCGAAAGCCCGGATGGCGCAGCGTGAAGCACGCCAGCAGCAACAGCAGGCAGACCGCCTGGACCATGTGGCTGGACGAAAAACGCCGCCAGTGTTTTTGCGTGTCATTGGCGAGGATCAACGCCAGCCAGGCGCCGTACAGGATGGAGTCGATGCGCGTGTCGGTGGCCATGTAGATGTAGTCGCTGCTGCCGCCGTTGTGATGCACGATCACGCGCCACAACAGCACCAGCGCCACGCTGGCCGCCAGCACCCAGGCGAACCGGCGCAGGTTCGCGGCGCCTGCCAGCAGCGCCACGCAGACGAAGGGGAAGACCAGGTAATACTGCTCTTCCACCGCCAGCGACCACAGGATGCTGAACGGATCGAAGCCGTCGCGGCCCTGGCCGAAATGCACCAAGATGCCGTAGTAATTCGCGTAATAGAACAACGACGCGAACACTTTGCCCCAGCTCATGATGCCACCTGCCAGCGTGAACACCAGCGCGCCCAGCGCCACCGCGACCAGCAAAGCTGGATACAGCCGGAACAGCCGGCGTACATAAAAACGTCCGACCGCGATGCGGCCGTTCTGTGCATGCTCGGCCAACAGCAGGCGCGTGATCAGCATGCCGCTGATGAAAAAGAATACGGTCACGCCGAAGCCGCCGGGGATGCTGGTGCTGAAACCCATGTGCGCCACCAGCACCAGCAGCACTGCGCAGGCGCGCAGGCCGTCGAGGCCGGGGATGTAGTCGAACGAAGGTCGTGCACTGGCGAGCGCGTTGGCGGTCATCGCAGATCCTCAATTTGTTGGCGAGCGCGATTGTAGCCCTGCTGGTTTTCGTAAATGAACGGCCCGGTGATGTTGTCGAAGGTGTAGTTCAGACTGACTTGCACCGTGCTGCGCCGGTAATCGACATTGCCGCCCGACTTCGAGGTGGTCTGCTCGCGCATGGCGTCGATGCGGAAAGCCAGTCGGCGCGTGATGTCGTAGTCGTAGCGGAAACCCAGGCGCAGCAGCTGGTCGTTGCCGCTGGTCGGCGTGCTGATCTGACTGGTCGCGAAGCCGGCCGATTTCTGCGACTCCAGCGAGCTCAGCAACGACACGCGCGTCTTCGGCGTGGCTTGCCAGACCACGCGGCCTTGTATGCCTTTGGTCACGACATAGAGGCGGCTGTCGGCCTCGTCGTTGGCTTGCGGGCGGTCCCAGATGCGGCCGTAGAAGGTGGTCTTGGCCGAGTAGTGCCAGTCGATGCCGAGCTCGGCCGACACCAGGCGGCTGTCGCGGTTGGGCACCGTATTGAAGTGTCGCGCGATGGTGCCGAGATGGCCGATGAACACAGTGTTCTCGGAAAAACGCCAGGCGGTGTCGGTGAACAGCTCCGTGTCGGTGTAGCCGGAGTCGAAATCGGCAATCTCGTCCGGCGTGCGATTCGGGAAGCGCACCTTGTTGCGCCGCACGCCGCCCGAGAACGTCGACTTGGTGCCGGCGGTGTAGCGGACTGCCGCCTGGATTGCATTGCTGTTCATGTTGTACATCTCGACCCGGCCCGGGATCATGTAGCTCAGGGTTTGCTGGGTCCAGGTCAGCGGCACGTCGAAGCGGTTTGTGACGCGGTAGGCGACTTCGATATTGTCTTCGCGCACGTGCGGAAATTCCGGCTCGACGTTGGTGATGCCGCGCGGCGGCGACGTTGTGCTGCGGCCGATTTCACCGCCGAAATAGTTGTACAGCCGATCATCGGTGCGATGACGGATGCGGCCACGGAACAGGTCGCTGTACTCCCAGTTGTAGATGCCTTCGAACTGCTTCTTGTCCTTGTTCAGGGTGTACGGACCGCCACCGCTGAGGTCGTTGTAGTTGCCGAAGCCGCTGCCGAAATGCATCTTGGACAGCGACGCCGTCAGTTGCAGGTTGGTGCGTTCGCTCGGCAGCGGCAGGAACAACGCGCCGCGCACGTCGGTCGACCAGGCCGAATCCGAAGTCTTGAGCTTGTTGTCGCTGTTGCTCGGGAACATGAAAGGATTGTCGATGCGATACCAGCTCAGGCCACTCTGCAATGCGTATTCGGCGGTGGCGTGGGCAGCCGGAGCAACCAGCAGCATGCCGAGTGCGCTCGCAGTGACGCAGGCCAGCCGGCGCGTGGTGAACATGGTTGGAAGCAGGGCGTCACTCATCGGTTACCACCTCGTACCATGGGCTGGCCTGGGCGATATCGGCCTGGATATGAATTGTCGCCACGCCATTGCTCACCGCCGCACGGCCGGCATCGAGGGCAGCCAGGCGCTTGCCGCTGCCGTCCAACGGGTAGACAGCGATGCGGCGCGCCTGCGTGCGCAGGGTGATGCGCGCTTCGTTGCGCTCCATCCAGACCGGACCTTCAACATCGCGCGGACCCGAGGGTTTGTCGTTCATGCCGGCGTCCCGCTCCAGCGTCCACCATTTCGGATCGTTCTTGTAGCGCACCAGTTCTTTCGGCCGCGACGGCATCGAGCCGGGCTGGGTGCCTGTCACGGCGCTCGAAGCGGAAATCAGGATCTGTCGCGACGACGCCAGCGGACGGTTGTCGAGCGCGGTCAGCAGCACGCCGGTAAAGCCGCGGCTCTTGCCGAGCAATTCGACGGCGGCGTTGTCGTCGCCCACGCGACGTTTCATCAGGAAGCCGAAGAAGCCGCGCGCTTGCGGCATACGCAACTGGATGGTGCGCTGTTGGGCGTCGAATTCAAATTCGCCGTTGGGCGCGCGCAGCGGCATTGTCAACGCTGTTTGCGTCGCCAGCTTGGCGGCGCCGCTCAGATCCATGCCCAGACGCGCTTGCGTGGCCAGTTCCGGCTTGACGCCGTAGCGCACCGCCAGATGCGACTCGAAGGCGCTCGGTTCACGCGCGGCGGCGACGGCGCGACGCGCATCGGCGCCAAACGGAATCGCGGTCAAGGTCGGTAGCGTCGCCACCAGGCCATTGCGGAACAGCATGGCGCTCTGGCCGGTAGCGGCGTATTTGCCCCAGTCGCCGGCGAGCGTGAACGCGGACGGTGTATTGGCCCAGTTGTCGCCGTCCATATAATCGAAGAAGAACAGGCCGTCCCAATCCTGCGACGCTGCAAAAGCCGCCATCAGCGGCTGGATTTCGCTGCTTTGCCTGTTCGGGAACGGTTGGTTGTATTCGCTGACAACGAAGGGCTTGCGTATATCGCGGCGCAGCGACAGCGCCAGCAGGCGATTGAGTTCGCCGTCGCTGGCGGCGCTGTTGTGGATGCGCCAGTCATTGCGGTCCCAGGCGGGGCCGGGGAAGTCGGGATGGTCGATGTAAAAGTGCTCGTCGATGTAATCCATCTGCGCCTGCGAATCGAAATTGAGCACGCCGCCGTAGCCCATCTGGGTGCCGGTCACCGGCACCAAGGTGTCGGTTTCCGTTTGCACGACCTGACGGATGCGGTTGAAATAAGCGCGGTCGGTGTCGGCCAGGAACATCAGGAAGTCGCGGATGCGCAGCGATTCGCCGGAAGTGTTGGGTGTGCCGGGGTCGCCGGGGCCGAGGACTTTCTCGGTCAGCGACTTGAGCTTGCCGTCGAGGCGATCGCGCCATTGGCCGATCTGCGAGGCATCGGTCGGCGTCAGCAGCTGGATGACGGAGTCGCTGGAGACGCAGGTGTTCCAGGTCGCGCAGGCCTTGGCGGTGGAACCGTAGCGCTTGACCAGCCATTGCTGCCATTGCTTGCGCAGCTCGGCCTCGTAGGCCTTGGGCACGGCTTCGGTCCATTCACGGCGCTGCCAGGCGGCCAGCAGCGAGGATTCGTTGTTGATCTCGACCATCGCCAGCGCCGGATTGCCGCGCAGGCCGAGGCCGCGGATCAGCTGGCGCGCGTACTCTTCCTGCAATGCCACCATGCGCGGGTAATACACATGCAGTGGCGCACCGAGCGGCGTCGATTCGGCCTTGCCGTCCAGCGGCGGCAACTGGTCGACGTCGGGGCGGAAACGATAGCCGACATGGAGGTTCAGGTTGACGTAGATGCCTTGCTGCTTCAATGCGGCGATGAAGTTGCGCAAGCGCGTCACGGCAGTCTGGTTGAAGCTCGGATAAGGACCCGGCGTCAGCAGGCTGCGCGGCGGGTTTTCCTGCACACCCGGGCTGCTGTCCATGTGATGCAGGCGCACCGCGTTGATGCCGAGCTTGCGCAGACGCTGGGCCAGCCGCACGGCGTCGGCGTCGGAGGGGAAGTTGGTGGCGAAGCTGAGGTTGATGCCGTACAGGCGCACGCGCGTGTCATCGTTGGTGTTGGGGCGATTGTCGGCGCCGACGCGGTAGAAATGGCCGTTGCGCACGAAAATGCGCGAGCCGGCGTCGAGCGGCTGGTTCATGGCCGAGCGATCGGGGGCGCCGCCCAGCTTGTCTTCATCGATGGCGAAGGTGAAGTAGGAGATGCCGTTGTCGCCGGTGGTGAATGCGGCAGGCGGATTTTGCGCCTGGACCTGCGGCGCTAAAGCGGCGATGGCGGTCGCTATTGTCAGCGTCAGCGCGTGGAGCCGTGTGAATGCGTTCATGGTGTTGCCCCCGCTTCGGCTTGCGCGAGTCGCGCCGCCTCGGCCTTTTCCATGCGATGCACGGTGATGCGCGCGGAAATCGCCGTCGAGGAATAGATGAAGAAAATATTCTGGAACAGCACGCCGCGAAACATTTCACTTTCCGACAGGTTGCTGATCAGAATCAGGATCAACATGGCCCAGTGAATGGCTGCTTCTTCTCGGTCGATGCGCGTCATCTTCACGAGATTGAGAATGTGGAAAATGAAGACGCCGGCCATGATCACCAGGCCGACGATGCCGAGCTCGTTGAGGATGTCGAGATAGCCGTTGTGGGCTTGCAGCGGGATCCAGTGCAAGGCATTGATAATCATCTGCGATGGACTGCCTTCGCCCAGCCAGAAAGCGCCGTAGCCGATGCCGAAGACCGGGTGGCGCTGCACTTCCAGCAGCACCAGGCGCCAGATGTCGGTGCGGCCGGTGAGGTCGGTGCTTTTGTTGAAGAGGGCGCCGAAGGGCGCGAACAGTTCATTCCATTCCGGCAGGCGGCCTTGCGCGACATAGAACATGTGCAGGCACACCAGCACCACCACGACCAGCGAAAGCGTCAGGCGGCGGCCGTCGAATTCACCGTTGAGGTAGCGCCGGCGCACCAGCAGGTAAATGCCGGTGCCCAGCATCGCCACCAGGATCGCGGTGCTGCTCTTGGCCATCACCAGCATGAACAGGCTGAACAGGATGCCGAAATAGCAGATCGAACGCGGGAAGGTGGTGCCCAGGCTTTCCTTGATCCACAACACCACGCACAGGCCAGAGATGGCGCCGAGCGTGTTCTTCTGCGTCAGGATGCCGCGCCAGGCGCCGCCCAGTTCATAGTCGACGCCGATGCGAGGCAGCACCAGCGACACCACGAAGGACACCGCCATGAGCGCCATGAGCGTGCCCAGCATGGTACGGATCAGTTGATGCTTGCCGCCGATCGGCGGCGAGATCGCGATGCCGACCAGCGTCAGGCCGATCAGCTGGATACTGCGCTTGAGCGTGACCACCGGGTAGGGTGACCACACGATGGTAAGCAGGCAGTACACGATGATGGCGATCAGCATGGGATTCAGATGCAGTATGTGGCGCAAGCTCCAGCCGCGGTTGCGCCAGGCCAGCCAGGCGCCGAGCAGGAACACCGAACCGAACTCCATCTGAAAGATCAGCGAGCCCTCGGCATAGCTGCCTTGCGGATCGGTGTGGCCCCAGTTGAAGCCGGGCGGCAGCAGGGAGAACGTCATGCTCATGACGATCAGCAGCCGCACCACGAACGGATCGATGTTGCCGAACACCGATCCCGACCGGGAGGGCGACGGAGATGGCGACGAGGGCGCCGATGGCGTCGTGGATTCAGTTGCCGTATTCATGATATCGATGCCCCGCGAGGGCGCTTAACTTGCCGCATTGCGCCAGTGTCGTGCGTAGCCAGCGAACGGCCGCAATGCGTGAAAAAGGGAGGGCCAGCAGCGTGACGCCGGCGGCGATCAGCAACTGGACAAGCGCACGCACGCCCAGCTGGGTCGCCCGCAGGAAGCGCTGCAGGCCGCCGAGACGGGCAATCTCCGACAATACATAGGTCTGGCCCAGTCGATAAGAGCGGCGCAGCAGCCAGTTGAGATTGGCGCGCTGGGCCGGCACTTCTTCGCTGACGGTGGCTTCGTCGCACCAGATGAAGCTGGCCCCGTGGGCCAGCATGTCGCGGAACAGCATGGTGTCTTCCGCGCCGGTGCGGCCGAACGCGGTGTCGAACGGTCCCGGTACTGTCATCAGCTTGCTGCGTCGAATGAGCACGTTGCCGGTGCGCGCATCCTTGGTGGTGATGGCGGTGCCGGTGGCGAAGCGGCGGCGGTTGAAGAAGTCGCCGGCGCGGATCCAGTCCGGCGTGTTGACCAGGTAGCGCGGCAACACCGGCGCGAACACGGCGTCGGCGTTGTATTGCCGCTGAGTGTGCACCAGATGGCGGATCCAGTCGGCGTCGGGGGCTTCGTCATCGTCAATGAACAGCACCCATTCGCCTTGCGCCGTATGAACTGCGGCGTTGCGCGCCTGGGCGATGTTGGGCGTGGTTTCGTGGCGAGCGTGCAAGGGCATGGGCATGCGGCTTTGCCAGTCGCGCAGGACTTCCCCCGCTGAGCCGGCCGGATCGTTGTCGACCACCACGACTTCCACGCGCAGGCCGTCGCAGGCCTGCTCGGTCAAGGCCATCAGCAGCTGGTCCAGCAGCGCAGGGCGGCGGAACGTGCAGATGCAGATGCTGATGTCGATGGGAGCGGTCATGGCTGTGCGCTCGCGTTTTTACGCCGCAGCATGGGCAGGAAGACTACCCAGATCAGCAGCAGATCGAAGGCTTCCACGATGATCAGCGACAGGATCGCGCCCCAGGCGCCGTACAGCGGAATGAACACCGCCGCCGAAATCAGCATGATCACCAGGCAAGCCACGCCGCTCAAGAGCAGCAGCTTGTACTGGTCGTTGCTGGTCATCCACGACGAGCCGATCCAGCGCGCCGCGTTGATGGCGAAGTAACCGCCCCAGGCCAGCACCATCGGTTCCAACCCATGGTATTTGGCGCCCAGTACATGGGCTTGCAGCCATGGCAGCGCCAGCCAAAGGACAATCACGTACAGCACGGTCAGCACTTCGATGCCGGCCACAGAGGCCCAGGCAAGGCGGTCGAGATGCTTCCAGTCGCGCGCAGCGAACAGGCGGCTGACCATCGGACGCGCCACCCGCGACCAGGCCAGCACCGACAGCGAAATCGGCATCAGCAGCAGGCGCGAAGCGTTGAGGTCGGCCGAGGCGGCGACGCCCAGGAAGGCGGCCGCAAGATAGAGGTAACTGTAGTTGGTGGCCCAAGCCACCAGTGCGCCCGGCAGCGCCCAGCGACCACGCTGCATGACTTCGGCAACGGCGGCGCGGAAAGCGACCGGATCGTGTTGTGCACGCGCATAGCCATGATCGGTACTGCGCCACATGCCGGCAATGTTCGCCAGACCCATCACCAGCAGGATGGCGGGCACCGTGAAATAGCCGATCAGAAGCAGGACGCCGACGCCGACCGCGACTGCCAGCGCGTAGGCGACGTCGGTATGCAGCACGCGCCGTGGCCGCGCTTCGATGAAGCTGATGCTGCGATGATATTCGCGCTGCGCATTGGCGAACAGATAAATGGCAAAGGCGATGCCGAGCAGGATCGGATGAGCGTCGATGGCGGCGACCTTGGCGACGATCGCGCTGCCGACGCCAAACAGCAAGGCCAGGCCGATGCTGAGCTGCCACTGGAAGCGCAGCAGCAGCGTCGACAGGCGCGCACGTTGTTCCGGCGTTTTACCGGGAGCGATGGTGGTGAGGGGACCGGTGATCAGCGCTTCGACCACGGTGGAGGCAAAAATACCGGCGACGTAAAGCTGCGAGTAAACGCCGTAGGATTCCTTGGTGGCAAGCCGGATCAGCACCAGGCCGAGCGCGAAGTTCAGGCCGCTCAGCAGGGCCTGGTCGATGAGCGAGGCCAGCGAGTGGGTCAGCAGCTTTTTGTTGCTGACGCTGCTCACGCCGCCTACTTCTGGAGCGGGCCGCTCAGCCATTTGCGTAGACGGCGCCATAGTGTTTTGCCCTTGCCCTCAAGCTGATCGAATGCATCCTGTTCGGAGAATTCGTTGTAGACCGTGCCGATGATCTGGGCGCCGGCGGTCTTCATCTGCGCCTGCGTCTGGCGCAGGTCGTCGAGGCGCGAGTGATGCTGGCGCGCTACCAGCAGGCACATGCCGACTTGCTGGGAGATGGTTTGTGCATCGGACGACGTCTGCGCCGCCGGCGTGTCGACGATGAAAACGTCGAAGTCGTCGGCCAGCTGCCGCATCAGGTTGCTCAGCGCGGGTTGCAGCAGGATTTCAAGCGGGTTTGGCGGCTTCGGACCGGCATTGAGAATGTGCAGGTGCGGGAAACCTTCGGCCAGGCCGCCGGCGGAAATGGTGGTGCGTCCGGCCAGCATGGTCGACAGGCCAGTCTTGTTTTCGAGACCGAACAGTTCATGCTGTCGCGGCGAGCGCATGTCGGCATCGATCAGCAACGTGCGCTTGCCCATTTGCGAGAACGCCAGCGCCAGGCTCGCGGCCAGGTAGCTCTTGCCTTCGCCTTCGGCGGTGCTGACGATGGCCAGCGAAATCTTTTCCTGGTCGCTGAGGCGGATCGACAGTTCGGCGCGAATCTGACGGATGGCTTCGGCCTCCAGGCCGAACGGCGCCAGGGCGATGTCGAGCGAATCGTCGAGGCTGTCGGTCGGCACCAGCGCGGTGGCGTAGTTGAATTGTTCGGACAGCACCGTCTGCACGTTTTGCTCGGTCAACAGACCCAGCCGCACGGCGGCTTCGCCGAAGCGGATGTTGGCGGAGTTCTGCAGCTCGACGACGCGCGCCACCTGTTCTTGAGTGAGCAGGCCCGCTTCGACGAAGCGGGAGCCCATCTTGTCGGCGGTGCCCGCGTTTGCTGGTGTGGAGTTTTCTGTTGCCATGGTCATGGGTGCCGGGGTCGGGGCCTAGCGAATGCCGATATGGCCGATTAACGGGAGATGGATGCCACGCACCAGGTCGTCTTCGCACCGTACGCGGCGCTGACCTAGTTCATACAGCAGGGCGAGGCAGAAGCCCAGCGCCAGTCCTACCAGGATGCTGGCGGCGATGTTCTGCAACAGCAGCGGCTTGGAGTGCGAACTCGGCACTTCGGCCACCCGCAGCACGGTCAGATCGAAGGTGTTGATGTTGCTGGCCATCAGGATTTCATCGTACTTCGCCAGCGCGGTGTTGTAGACGCGTTCGACGCTGTCGAGCTGGCGCTGGTAGGAGGTGATGGTGTCGCGATGTTTTTTCTGTTCCAGCAGTTTGTCGCGCTGGCTGTCGACTTCCTTCCTGAGCGCTTCTTCCTGCATGGCCAGTCGGCGCGCATCGATTTGCTGCGCGTCGAGCGAGCTGCGCGCTTCACGCGTGATGCGGGTGGCGATGTCGTCGCGTTCGCTGATCAGCGCCAGTGTCTTCGGATGGCGCGGACCGAGCACATCCTGGATGTCGGACAGGCGCTTGTTGACATCGCTGAGCTTGGATTTCAGGTCGTTGATGTTGGGGCGCTGAGCAACTTCAGGCAATTCGTCGATGCGCAGGCCGCCGCGCACCAGGCTGTCGGTGGCGTTCTTGCGCGCCTGGGCTTCCTGCTGCTGATTCTGGACCGCAATCAGAGAGGTCATGAGGTCGCCGAGCTGGCGCGACTGCAAGTCGTTGCGCTCGTTCGGATCGAGGATGCCGACGTCCTGCTGGTACTTGGTCAGCTTCTCCTGGATCGAGTCGGCTTCCTTGCGCAGGTGTTCAAGCTGGGCGTTGTACTGCTCGCGGCGCGCACGCGCCGAGGCTGAGGAAATCTGCTGATTGAGATCGATATAGGCACGCACCACGGCATTGGCCAGGTCGCGCGCCTGCTCCGGCGCACCGGCCGCGTATTCGACTTCAATCACGCGGCTGGAACGGCGCGTGACCACCAGGGTCTGGTCGTTGATGCGCTTGACCAGTTGCGAATGGGCGCGCGCTTCGCCCTGGCGTTCGACCGATTCGCGATAAGCGGCGGTGCGTTCCAGATCCAGCGCGTCGATGACTTTCTCGGCCACGGCCTGGCTCTTGATCATGTCGAGCTGGGTCTGCATGTAGCTCTCGTCCATCATCGGCGAGAACAGGCGGCCGTTGATCGGGTCGTTGCCCTTGTAGTCGAGGAACACGTCGGACGACGCCGTGTACGTCTTCGGCAGCAACAGGGTGACGACGATAGTGACCGCCATGGTCGCCATCAGCGTTTTGAAAATGGTGCCGCGCCGCGCCGAGATCATCGACGCCAGCTGTTTGGACGATAAGCCGGTTTCAGGAGCCTGAAGATTCACGCTATAGCCTTGATGTTTATTCAGAATAGACTTTCATTGACGTACACGACATCGCCGGGCAATACCGGATCCGTCAATTTTGCCTTGATTTCCTGCACACCCTTTTCAGGCATTTCCCTATTGATATAGATCCGGCGTTGCGATGCGCGCTGCGTCATGCCGCCACCCAGTGAAATCGCGCGCATGACGTTCATGTCCTGTTCCATCGGGTAGGAACCCGGGCGATTGACTTCGCCGTGGATGTAGAAGAGTTTTTTCTTGTTGACGTAGACGACGTCGCCGGCATTGAGCTCGACGTCCAGCGGCGTGCGTTCGGTGGCGCTGGTTTCGCCCAGCAGGATGGGAATACGGACGTCGCTTTCGCCGGTGGTGGATTTGTCGCCCGCTTTATCGCCTTTCCTGCGCAGCAGCGTCACGGTCTGGTCGGCCTGCACGGTGAGGCCGCCGGCGGTGGCCAGCAACTCCAGCACGCTCATGTGGCCGGGAATCGGATAGCGGCCCGGACGGCTGACTTCGCCCAGCACCGACACCATCTGGCTGCGCAGTTGGACGACTTCCACGGAGACTTCGGGATTCTTGAGATATTGGCCCTGGCGCAGGCCGTTCGCGACCTTGGCCGAGATTTCGCTGGTGGTCAAGCCGTTGACGTCGATGCCGCCGATCAGCGGCAATGTCAGGAAGCCTTTGTCGTTCACGCCGACTTCCGCCGACAGGTCTGGCTGGCCGAACACGGTCACGCGCAGCACGTCGCCGGAACCGACGCGGGTATTCGTCACAGTGGAGGAGGGAAGCGCCAGCGTGGACAACGTGCCGGGCGGCGCGGACATCAGTTCGCCGGTCTTGGTCGGATCGGTGGGCACCTGCGCGAGAGCGGAAAAGCTCGTCAGGAGGGCAAGGATGGAGGCAAGGAACAATACGAATCGGCGCAAACTGAACTCCCGGGACTGATTACAAAACGATTGTTTGTGCGGCACAGGGATGCACCGGCAATAAACGTGAATCAGAGGCAAAAGTTTTGTAAATATGACAACTTAAGCTGTGCATATTAATCGAAAACAGGCTGGTTTCAAAAAAATTCTAATTGCGCCTACAAATCTTTGCAATTTGAGTCTTCATTGCAATAAATGTTTCTGCGAGGTAATTTTACCTGTTTTTATCTTTGCCGATGGATCGTTCCGATGCACGGAAGTTCTTTCAATTGCAGCGATATGGCGTTGCAACTCCGGGTGTGGGGCCAGTTAAGCATAGATATTGCGCGATATCAATTCAATGTTGCAGCTTTATAACGTGCCGGACGGTTGGCGTAGCAGCGCAAAGAGCGTCCCTGGACAGTCCCGCCGGAATTGCGCTCCAAAAAAACGTTTCTGCGATTTCGTCTATGCTTGGCGCATTGTCTTTTGCCCTTTACGCCATGTCAGCTGCCACCGCGATTTCTTCTTCGTCCTCCTTGCGCATCAGCGTGCTCGACCAGGCCCCGGTTTCCGAGGGCATGAGCAGCGCGCAGGCGCTCCGCAATTCGCTGGACCTGGCCGT
Source organism: Herbaspirillum sp. NPDC101397 (assembly GCF_044767325.1). NCBI lineage: Bacteria > Pseudomonadati > Pseudomonadota > Betaproteobacteria > Burkholderiales > Oxalobacteraceae > Herbaspirillum > Herbaspirillum sp. NPDC101397. The sequence continues at coordinate 203,572 of NZ_JBIWNS010000002.1, read as the reverse complement.
GTTGGCCGACCGTCTCGGCTATTACCGCTATTGGGTCGCCGAACACCACGGCACGCAATCGCTGGCCTGCGCCAGCCCGGAGGTGCTGATCGGGCCGATTGCCGCAGCCACATCGCGCTTGCGCGTGGGCAGCGGCGGCGTGATGCTGCCGCATTACAGTCCGCTCAAGGTAGCGGAATCCTTCAGCATGCTGAGCGGACTTTATCCGGACCGCATCGACCTCGGACTGGGGCGGGCGCCCGGCAGTGATTCACTGACAGCGTCGGCGCTGCAGCGCGACCGGCGCCAGCGCCCGCAGGACGATTTCCCCGAACAATTGAATGAGTTGCTGGCCTACTTGTGGGGTGAGTTGCCGGCCGATCATCCGTTCGTGCGTTTGCCGGCGATGCCGGGCAGTCCCGAACTGATTCAACCGTGGATGCTGGGCTCCTCGCCGCAGAGTGGCGTTTGGGCAGCCGAACTGGGCATGCCTTATATGTTTGCCGACTTCATCCAGGCCGCAGGTGAAACCGTGGCGGCGCGTTACCGGCGCGATTTCGTGCCGTCGCCGCACTGGCCGCAAGCCCGCCAGGGCGTGGCCTTGCAGGTGATTTGCGCTGAAACGGATGAAGAAGCGAAGTTGCTGGCGACCAGTTACGGCATGCGCCTGATCCACATGCACAGCGGCCGTCGTCTGGACAAGATTCCTTCGGTGGAGACTGCGTTGCGTTTCTTTGAAGAACATGACCTGCCGTCGTCGACCTTGCCGTCGGGACGCCGCGCCGTGATCGGTTCACCGGCGCGGGTGCGCGAGCAGATCGAGACGCTGGCGCAGGCCTACGGCGCGGATGAAATCATGATCGTCAGCATCATTTACGACCATGAAGCGCGCAAGCGGTCGTATGAACTGATTGCGGGGGAGTTTGCTCTGGTTTGACGGAAGGAGAGGGGGCGCGCGAAAATGCATCCACTTTTATCAATCCAATAAATTCTTTAAAAATCAATTGGATAGCAAGAACTCCTCAAGGTTATCCACAAAGTTACCCCCAATTTTTGTGAGTAACTTTTCTTCTTTCGATTAGCGTCCGGACAGCCATAACCGCGTCATCTGTTCGGCGCTGTCCTTGAGCAGCCCGGCGGCGTTGGCGATGGCGTTGTCGAGCGTTGTCGGCCCGAACGTAATGGAGAAACACCCCGCGAAGCTGGTCTGCAATTCCCCCAGGGCTGCGCGATCGACGCCGCCGGAAAGCAGCGAAGTCTGCACGCCCGCCCGGCGTGCGCGTTGGGCGGCGATGAACGGCGCTTTGCCATGCAGCGTCTGGACATCGCTGCGGCCTTCGCCGGTGATCAGCCAATCGGCGTCTTTCAACGCCGCATCAAGTCCGATGTAATCCGCCACGGTTTGCGCACCGGACTGGAATTCGGCGCCGAGCATCAGCAAGGCATAGCCCAGACCGCCCGCTGCACCGGCTCCCGCCGAGTTGGCTGCGCTGCGGCCGCTGGCTTGTTCGAACAGGGTCGCGAAATGGCCGAGCAAGGCGTCGAGGGGTTTGACCTGGTCGGCCGTCACGCCTTTTTGCGGACCGAAAATCGCGGTTGCGCCCTCATCCCCGCACAGCGGGTTGTCGACGTCGGACATGGCGACGATGTGGATGTCATTGAGCCGCGGATCGAGACCGGCAACGTCCACGCGTGCGAGCCTTCCAAGCTGCGCCGGTACCGGCTCCAGTTCCTTGCCGTCGGCGTCGTAAAGCTTCAGGCCCAGCGCGACCAGCATGCCGATGCCGCCGTCGTTGGTGCTGCTGCCGCCCAGCGCGATCAGGAAGCGCCGCGCGCCGCCGTCGAGCAGCGTCAGCAGGGCATCGCCGATACCGAGCGTGGAGCGGTTTTCGACCGTGACTGCGGTGCCGATGGGGTCGGTCAGGCCGACGATTTCTGCGGATTCGATCACGGCGCTGCCGTCGCTGAGGATACCGGCGGCGGCGTCGCGCAATATGCCCGCAGCGCCGCGTACCTGCAGTCGGCGGACTTCGCCGCCGGCGTGTAGCAGCGCATCGAGCGTGCCTTCGCCGCCATCGGCGATCGGGCACAGGCGGACGATTGCAGAGGGTGCAGCGGCGCGTACGCCGGCGCCGATGGCTTCGGCGACTTCCTGCGCGCTGAGCGAGCCTTTGAAGGAATCGGGTGCAATGACGACGACGGGAGCGGAAGCGGTGGTCATGAAAGCTTTTCGGTAATAGAAGATCGGCAAGGCGGGCGGATGTGCTGACGGGTTGCGGCGCGGGCTTGCGTGTCTCCTGGGATGATCGGTTATTGTTTTATGGTAGCCATCCTGGCGGACGGGCAGCAGAGATTATATAAGCAAGCGCCCCTGTTTCCCGCAGGTACGCGAGGTAACAAAAGGTAATGGCGCTGGTGTGCCGACGGGCTGCGGAGCATCATGAGTATGGAATATTCCCGGCAGGAGGGCATCATGAAACGTTTGCTATGGATCATCCCGGCGCTGATGCTGGGCGGCTGCGTGGCGGTTCCGTATGATCCCAATCCTTACTATGGATATGGCCAGCCGGCGCCGGTCTATGTTGTTCCTGCCCCTTCGGTGTATTACGGCTATGGCTGGGGCGGCGGTTATCGCGGCGGTTGGGGTGGTCGCGGGCACTGGCGCCATTGAGGTCGGTTTTCAGGTTTAGCCGGTTTGCATTCCGAGATTCAAGGCAGTAGCATGGCGCATCATTGATCCGGACTGATGCGCCGCATCAGGTATGATGAGCGCTGAAAAAATTGGACGCTATTCGTTGTTGCTGCATGGTATGGCGATTTTTACGACACTTTCCCGAACCTCCCCCAAAACGCGCACTCGCAACAGGACCATCGTCGGCGTCGGCCTGTCGGTTCTGATTCACGTGCTGCTGTTTCTTGTTTTGCGGCCCAGCCTGCAAAAAATCGAACCACAAGCACGCTCTTCCAATGAGCCGCTTGAGGTGACGTTCGTCCAGAGCCCGCCGAAGCCGGCTGTCAAACAACCTGAGCCGCCCCAAAAAGCCAAGCCCGTCAAAAAGCCGACTCCGCAGCCCAAACAAATTGCGCGCGCCAAACCAAGTTCGGCTGCGCCGACGCGGCAAGCACTGCCCCTTTCCAATTCGCCGACCGCCATCACCCAGGCGCCGCCGGAAATGGACATGTCCACCATGCTCAACGCCGCACGCGAACGCCGTCGCTCCAGCGAAGATTCAGCCGCGCGCGAGAATGCCGCTGCGCGTGCCGCAGAGCAGGGCCCGTCGGCCAACGAGATTGCCCAGGCGAACGTCGACTTTCAGGCACGCAAGGCCCGCGGACCGAGCAACGGGATGTTCGAGATCATCAGCAAGGGGCCGCGCATCTCTCAGTATCTGTTCTACGGATGGACCAAGGATGCGCGCAACAAGTCGCGGCGCACCATCACCGTGGATGCCGGCTTGAACGGCGATATGGACAAGGCGATCGTTGACAGCATGATCTCGCTCATCCGCGAAAATGTGACCGGCGACTTTACCTTTGACTCCCAACGGCTGGGCAGGGTCGTCACTTTGTCTGCCAGGGTGCAGGACAATGCCGGCTTGCAGGCTTTCCTGCTACGCGAATTCTTCGGCTGATTTTGCACCATATTTCTACCTTTTCGTACGGGTAAAGTCCTTTGCCCGCATGTCTTCCCGCCTTTTAATTCATACGGCTTGCCCATAGCGCGGAATGGCGTTTTTCAGTACCTGACAAGATTACTCAAGTTTGTTATACTTGACCTAAATATTCGGGAATTCAGGGAGTGGGACTGAAAACTGTTCTGGAGTCGAGAGTTCATGCGATTAACTACTAAAGGCCGTTTTGCGGTGACAGCAATGATTGACCTGGCGTTGCGCCAGGGCAATGGCCCCGTCACGTTGTCCGCCATCAGCGAGAGACAGGAAATTTCTTTATCATATCTCGAGCAGTTGTTCGGCAAATTGCGGCGTCATCAGATCGTCGAGTCCGTGCGCGGACCCGGCGGCGGCTATAACCTGGCGCGCAAAGCAGCGGACGTCTCGGTTGCCGACATCATCATCGCGGTCGACGAACCCTTGGATGCAACCCAATGCGGCGGCAAGGAAAATTGCCACAGTGTCACGCATCCCGGCGGCACCCGCTGCATGACGCACGACCTGTGGTCGACGCTCAATGAAAAAATGGTCGAATATCTTGACTCGGTCTCCTTGCAGGACCTGGTCAATCAGCAGCACACCAAAGAACAGAAGCATCCGGAACACAGAACCCTCGGTACCGAACAAAGCGTGGTTGTCATGCACCGCCCTCACGCAGCGGTTTGATTGGAGCTAGAACAAATGAACGCACCTCTGGAAAAAAGCCTGTTGGACACCCTCAAGGCACCGCATTTTCCAATTTACCTGGATTATTCGGCAACTACACCGGTCGACCCGCGCGTAGCGGACAAGATGATTCCGTATCTGCGCGAGCAGTTCGGCAATCCTGCGTCGCGCAGCCACATGTACGGCTGGACGGCAGAGAAGGCCGTGGAAGACGCACGCGAAGAAGTCGCCAAGCTGGTCAACGCTGATTCGCGCGAGATCATCTGGACTTCCGGCGCAACCGAAAGCAACAACCTGGCAATCAAGGGCGCGGCACAGTTCTACAAGACCAAGGGCAAGCACATCATCACGGTCAAGACCGAGCACAAGGCTGTGCTGGATACCTTCCGTGAACTGGAGCGCCAGGGTTTCGAAGCGACTTACCTGCAGCCGCAGGACAATGGTCTGGTGACCGTCGAGCAGATCGCTGCCGCCGTGCGTCCCGACACCATCCTGATCTCGGTCATGCTGGTCAACAATGAAATCGGCGTGATCCAGCCTGTGCCTGAAATCGGCGAATTCTGCCGCTCCAAGGGCATCATTTTCCATTGCGACGCTGCGCAGGCAACCGGCAAGGTCAAGATCGATCTGGAAAACTGGAAAGTAGACCTGATGAGCTTCTCGGCGCACAAGACTTACGGTCCCAAGGGCATCGGCGCGCTGTACGTCCGCCGCAAGCCGCGCGTGCGCATCGAAGCGCAGATCCATGGTGGCGGTCACGAGCGTGGTCTGCGTTCCGGTACGCTGGCGACCCATCAGATCGTCGGTATGGGCGAAGCCTTCCGTATCGCCCGTGAAGAGATGGACACCGAACTGGCCCACATCCGCGCCATGCGCGATCGCCTGGCCAAGGGCCTGCAAGAGATCGAAGAAACCTACATCAACGGCGACATGGAACACCGTGTCCCGCACAACCTGAACGTCAGCTTCAACTACGTCGAAGGCGAATCACTGATCATGGCGATCAAGGACATCGCGGTGTCGTCCGGCTCGGCTTGCACCTCGGCCAGCCTGGAGCCATCGTACGTGCTGCGCGCCCTGGGCCGCAGCGACGAACTGGCGCACAGCTCGATTCGTTTCACCATCGGCCGTTTCACGACCGAAGAAGACATCGACTTCACGATCGACCTGATCAAGAGCAAGGTCGGCAAGCTGCGCGAACTGTCGCCGCTGTGGGATATGTACAAGGACGGGATCGACATCAGCACGATCCAATGGGCTGCACACTAAACATCGCGAAAATGAAAACCGCCCCCATATGAATATCAGGGGCGACCATCATCAAGGAGCATCAAAATGTCTTACTCGGAAAAAGTACTCGATCACTACGAAAACCCACGTAACGTCGGCGCCTTCGAAAAGGGCGACGAGACCGTAGGCACAGGTATGGTCGGCGCGCCCGCTTGCGGCGACGTCATGAAGTTGCAGATCAAGGTCGGCGCCGACGGCGTGATCCTGGACGCCAAGTTCAAAACCTACGGCTGCGGTTCGGCCATCGCTTCCTCGTCCCTGGTGACCGAATGGGTTAAGGGCAAGACGCTGGATCAGGCTTTGTCGATCAAGAACACCCAGATCGCCGAAGAACTGGCCTTGCCGCCGGTGAAGATCCACTGCTCGATCCTGGCGGAAGACGCCATCAAGGCGGCGGTGCAAGATTACAAGGCCAAGCACGGCAGCGTTGAACAAAAGGTTGCGGCCTAATTCAGGTTGCAGCAAACGAGAAGCACGCGAAGGGCAAGCATCATGGCAATCACACTGACTGAAAAAGCTGCAAAGCACATCAGCCGCTATATGGAACGTCGCGGCAAAGGCCTCGGCCTGCGCCTTGGCGTGCGCACGACAGGCTGTTCCGGCCTGGCTTACAAGCTGGAATACGTGGACGAAGAAACTCCCGAAGATCAGGTGTTCGAATCGCGCGGCATTCGCGTTTTTGTCGATCCCAAGAGCTTGCCTTACATTGACGGTACTGAACTCGACTTCGCCCGCGAAGGCCTCAACGAAGGCTTCAAGTTCCAGAATCCGAACATGAAGGATGAGTGCGGCTGCGGTGAGAGCTTCCGTATCTGATCTGAGTCTGATCCGGATTGATCGTTGCATGCTGAGACGCCGCACGATGCGGCGGCGTCTTGGGTCTGCGGATTGATGTGCAAATGTAGTCTCGTGCTTAGCCAGAATAGTCGTAGCGATAGCCTCTGAAGCGTTGTTCTGCCAAGCCTGTTGAAGTCCGAACAGGCTTTTTATTTTTTACCCATCCGCTCCCCGTTTGCACAACGTATGCAAAATCATTTCGCGCTTTTCCAATTACCGCAACGCTTTGCCGTCGATCTGGCCGCGTTGGAAAAGGCGTATCACGGGGTGCAGAACCAGGCCCATCCCGACAAGTTCGCGCATGCGACCGGCGCTGAAAAGCGCGTCGCCATGCAATGGGCCACGCGCGCCAACGAGGCATACCAGACCCTCAAAAATCCCCTCAAGCGCGCCACGTATCTGTGCGAGCTCAATGGCGTCGATCTCGAAACCGAATCCAACACCGCCATGCCGACCGCGTTCCTGATGCAGCAGATGGAATGGCGCGAAGAACTCGACGACGCGCGTGCAGGCAAGAACATCGATGCGCTGGAACAACTGGACGGCGCCTTGCGCGGCGCCAAGAAAGATGCTGTCGCCCGCATCGAAACACTGCTCGACGCCGACGACTTTGCCGGCGCCGCACAACTCGTGCGCCAATTGATGTTCCTTGAAAAATTCGGCGAAGAGATCGGTAACGCTTTCGCCCTGATCGAAGGTTGATGCGCCATGCCTGACGTGTTCCTGTTTCTTGTCGCCGCGATGATGCTGACCCTGGCGCCGGGGCCTGACAATATTTACGTGCTCACGCGCGGCATCGCGCAGGGCAAGAAGGCCGGATTCGTGGCGGCACTCGGCTTTTCTTCCGGATTGTTTTTCCATACCTTGCTGGCGGTGCTGGGTTTTGCGGCCATCATCAAGGCGTATCCGGCCGCTTATCACGCCTTGCAATATGCCGGCGCCGCGTATCTGGTGTATCTCGGCATCCGTACCCTGCGGTCGGCGGCATCGATGTCGCTGGACGCCACGATGACGCCGGTCAGGCTGTCGCGCATTTACTGGCAGAGCGTGATCGCCAATATCCTCAATCCCAAGGTGACGCTGTTCTTCATCGCCTTCCTGCCGCAATTCGTCAACGTGCAGGCCGGCCATGTGGCCTGGCAGATGCTGTTGCTGGCGGTGGTCTTCATTCTCCAGGCGCTGGCGATCTTCAGCGCGATTGCGTTTTTCTCCGGTATCGTCGGCGCGTATTTTCAGCGTCAGGCGCGTGCCGCTCTCTATTTGAACAGGCTTGCCGGCTGTGCGTTTGTGGGACTCGGTATCCGCATCGCCTTGCCGGAATAAATCGACTATGGCTCTTCTCCAAATCTCCGAACCGGGCATGTCCACCGCGCCGCACCAGCATCGGCTGGCGGTCGGCATTGATCTCGGCACCACCAATTCACTGGTCGCCACCGTGCGCAACAGCATCCCTGAAGTCCTCAGCGACGAAGAAGGGCGCAGTCTGTTGCCGTCGGTGGTGCGCTACCTGCCCAACGGCAATGCCAACATCGGCTACAAGGCACAGGCCGCGCAGACCACCGATCCCAAGAACACCATCGTGTCGGTCAAGCGCTTCATGGGTCGCGGCCTGAAAGACATCGCCTACGTTGAAAACCTGCCCTACGATTTCCAGGATGCGCCGGGCATGGTGCAACTGAAAACGGTGGCCGGCGTGAAGAGCCCGGTCGAGATTTCGGCACAGATTCTGGCCACCTTGCGCCAGACCGCGGAAGACGCACTGGGCGACGATCTGGTCGGCGCCGTGATCACCGTGCCGGCCTACTTTGACGATGCGCAGCGCCAGGCCACCAAGGATGCCGCGCAACTGGCCGGGCTGAATGTGTTGCGCCTGCTCAATGAGCCGACTGCCGCAGCGATTGCCTACGGCCTCGACAACGGTTCGGAAGGCACGTTTGCCGTCTATGACCTCGGCGGCGGCACCTTCGATATTTCGATCCTGAAACTGACCAAGGGCGTGTTTGAAGTCCTGTCGACCGGCGGCGATTCCGCGCTGGGCGGCGACGATTTCGACCAGCGCCTGTTCTGCTGGATCTGCGAACAATCGCAACTGGCTCCATTGTCGGACGAAGACACTCGCATCCTGTTGGTCAAGGCGCGCGAGGTAAAGGAATTGCTGTCGTCCAAAGCTAACACGCAGATCGACGCCGTGCTCAATTCCGGTGAAGAAGTGCATCTCTCGATTACGGCCGAAGAGTTTGTCGCGCTGACCCAGCACCTGGTCACCAAGACCATCACGCCGAGCCGCAAGGCTTTGCGCGATGCCGGGCTGTCAGTTGATGACGTCGATGGTGTCGTGCTGGTCGGCGGCGCCACGCGCATGCCGCACGTGCGCAAGGCGGTCGGCGAGTTCTTCCAGACCACGCCATTGGCGAACATCGATCCGGACAAAGTGGTGGCGCTGGGCGCCGCCGTCCAGGCCAACCTGCTGGCCGGCAACCGCGCCGCCGGCGACGACTGGTTGTTGCTCGACGTGATCCCGCTATCGCTGGGCATCGAGACCATGGGAGGCCTGGCAGAGAAAGTCATTCCACGCAATTCCACGATTCCGTGCGCGCGCGCGCAGGAGTTCACGACCTTCAAGGACGGCCAGACTGCGCTGGCGGTGCATGTGGTGCAGGGCGAGCGCGAGCTGGTCACCGATTGCCGCTCTCTGGCGCGCTTCGAGCTGCGCGGCATCCCGCCGATGGCGGCAGGCGCTGCGCGTATTCGGGTGACGTATCAGGTCGATGCAGATGGTTTGCTGTCGGTGTCGGCGCGCGAGATGACGTCGGGCGTGGAGGCGGCAATCACCGTCAAGCCTTCCTACGGCCTGGAAGATGACGACGTTGCACGCATGCTGCAGGATTCCTTCCAGTCAGCCGACGAAGACATGAAGCGCCGCGCCCTGCGTGAAGAGCAGGTCGAGGCCGAACGCATCATCCTGGCGACGCAATCGGCGCTGGATAGCGACAGCGCATTGCTCAACGAACAGGAGCGCGTCGACATCGCCGCGCTGATCGAGATCGTGCGCGAGAAGGCCAAGGGCGAAGATCACCTGGCGATCAAGGCGGCCGTCGAAGCCCTGGCGCAGGGCACTGAAGAATTCGCTGCCCGCCGCATGGATCGCAGCGTCCACGCCGCGCTGGCAGGCAAGAAATTGGATGAAGTTTCGTAAAAGACAAAGTCATTAAAGGTAAATACCGTGCCACAAATCGTCATACTTCCACACCCCACGTTTTGCCCTGACGGCGCCGTCATCGACGCGCCGGCCGGCAAGAGCCTGTGCGACGCCATGCTCGACAGCGACGTCGATATCGAACACGCCTGCGAAAAATCCTGCGCCTGTACCACCTGCCACGTGGTGATCCGCGAAGGTTTCGACACGTTGGATGACCCGACCGACAAGGAAGAAGATTTGCTCGACATGGCCTGGGGCCTGGAGGCGAATTCGCGCCTGTCGTGCCAGGTGGTGCTGGGCGACGACGATCTGGTTGTCGAAATTCCGAAGTACACCATCAACCACGCCAGCGAGAATCATTGATTCTATCTGGTAGTGTGCGACCTACGTTTGCGAGGCAGCCATGAAATGGACCGACATTCAACATATCGCGGAAGAACTCAGCGATAAATTCCCGGACATCGATCCGAAGACCATTCGATTCACCGACCTGCATCGTTGGGTGATGGAGCTGGACGGTTTCGACGACGATGCCAATCGCTCCGGCGAGAAGATTCTCGAAGCGATTCAGGCTGCGTGGATCGAGGAAGCGGAATAATTCGGCGACAGCATGAAAACAAAAAGGAGCGAAATCGCTCCTTTTTTGTTGCCCGTCCGATACGTGCTCTCTACACCAGGATATTCGATACATGCTGCATGCCCGTCGTGTATTGCGGGAAAATCTGCTGCAAGGCGCTGTCCGGAATGCGCATGTGTTTCTCCGCCAGCGTCGACATCACAGCGCGAAAATCAGTGGTGATCGCCAGGTCGCGCCCTTCATTGAGCTCGGTCTTGTTCAGCCCCGGCCATTGCCCGTAGATTGTGCGCCCGCGCACATTGCCGCCCAGCAGCCACATCACATTGCCATGACCGTGATCGGTACCGCCGTTGCCGTTTTCGCGGAAGGTGCGACCGAATTCCGAAATCACCACAATCACCGTATCGTTGAATGCCGGACCAAGCTCCTGCGCCAGCGTCGCCAGTCCGGTCGCCAGCGGCGCCAGCCGTCCGGCCAATTGCCCTGCGCCGTTGCCCTGGTTGGCATGGGTATCCCAGCCGCCGACGGCGAGAAAGCCCAGCCGGATCTTCGGATCGCCGCGCATCAGGCGACCCAGCCGCGCCGCATCGATGGCCATGCCGTTCGGCAGAGGCGCGCCGTTGTTGGCCATGCGCTGCTCATTGCTGCTCATCTCCGCCATCAATTCCTTGCGTGCGGCGATGCCGTCCCGATAGGCCTTGTCGAGCGCATCGTTGCCGGCATACATGGCGCCGTAGGCCTGGCTGATCTTCGGTTGATCGATCAGGGTGGGGCGCGCTGCGTCGCGGCCGGTGGGCATGTTGGCCACCACTTGCCGGCCGCTCAGGATGCGCGGAATTGATTCACCCAGCGTGAGCGCCTGCACCGGCGATTCGGAGGGCGGCAGGCGCCCTTGCAGGCGATTCATCCAGCCGTCGCGGGTGTTGTGCTGGCCGGGCGTGCCGGTTTCCATGTAGTCCTGTGCTTCGAAATGCGAACGCGAACCGTCGGGGGAGCCGGAGGCGTGGACAAAGGCCAACTGACCGCTGTCCCAATACGGCATCAGCGGACGCAAGGCAGGATGCAGGCCGAAGTAGCCGGTCAGGTCGATGACACCGTTATTCTGGCCGGGACGCGCGACGGCGATGCCGGGACGCGCCTGGTAATACTCCTTGTCGCCGTGCGGAACGACGACATTGAGGCCATCGACTGCGCCGCGCAGGAACACCACCACCATGCGCGGCGTGCCGTCGCCCTCGGCATGCGCGCGCTGGCGTGGGGAGCCGTAGGACAATGGCGCGTTGCCGTTGGCATTGGCGGCGGTCGCCTTGCCGACGGGCGCCACGGCGCAGCCGGACAAGCCGACCGGCACCAGGATGGCGCCGCTGCCCGCCAGGCCCATGTAGCGAATGAAGTCTCGACGTTTCATTGCGGCTCCTAGCGTTTCATGAAGGCAGGCCCGCCCAGGATCAGGCCGACTTGCAGGTTGGGCGGCGCTGCGGCGATGGTGGTCACGGCGTTCTGGTCCAGCAGCGGCGACAGCGTCTGGATCAGGCGCACCGGATCGACGGCTTCGGTGTTGGCCGCGGGTTGCGTATTCTCGGCGCGGGCAATCGGCGACTTCCCGTTGCTCAGGCCATTGGCGAAATTGATACGACGCAGCAGCGCGTCGGGATTGAGCCAGGCTTCTTCGGAGAACTTGTAGCCTTCCGGCGTCAGCCAGCCGTATAGCGGCATGCCGAACTGGCTGAGCACGCCGCTGACTGGTTTGGCGTTGATGACCGGCGTGGCGGTGGCGCGCAGGCTGGATACCACGTATTGATACGGCGTTTTGAACTGGCTCTGGTAGTTCCGGCGCGACCAGAACTGCGGACTATCGAACAAGACGCGCAGCACGGCCTTGATGTCGCCATCGCTGGCGAGGAAGCGTTGCGCCAGCTTCCCGACCAGCGCCGGATCGGCCTGGTCGGAGACGAAGTACTGCACCAGTTTGGTCGAAATGAAGCGTGCCGTGGCCGGATTGCGCGCCAGCATGTCGAGCGCCTGTTCGCCTTCCTGCTGGCCGCCCGGCGCAACCGTGCGGCCGAGGAATTGCTTGGCTGCGCCGTCATGTCGCAGCTGATTGAACACGAAGCCGGCGCTGTCCGATCCTTGCTTCATGTTCACCTCATCGATGGTCCACCCGCTCAGGATGCGCGCCAGTGAAATGACATCGGCTTGCGTATAGCCGCCGTCGACGCCGAGCGTGTGCAGCTCCATCAGCTCGCGCGCGTAGTTCTCGTTGAGTCCCTTGAAGCGTCCTTTGGCTTGCGGTGTGTTGGCGCCGCTGCTGAGCCAGTTATCGAGGTAATAGAGCATCGCCGGATGATGTGCGACCGCCCCCAGCAACTGGCGGAAATTGCCGAGCGCGTTGGGACGGATGGCGTTCTTTTCATAGTCGGCGCTCCAGTAGCGCACCCATTCCTTGCCTTCGAAGACATTGAAATGATTGAACCAGAATTCGGTCATCACTTCCTGCAGCTGGCGCGGACTTTCGGTGGCCAGCCACAATCGCGCGGCGTGGCTCTGCGGGGTGATTTCTTTTGCGGCGCGCTGGCGTGCGGCATTCTTCTCGTCGGCGCTGGCGGTGTTGGGCGGGAAGGAGGGCGGGCCGTAGGCGACGTAGAGTTGCGAGGTGTTCAACTGGTATGTCGTCAGGCTGTCGAGGCGGCTTTGCAGTTCTTGGGGAAGCGGGATGCGTTCCGGATTGAGCTGCTCGTCGATGTAGCGTTTGACGCCGATTTTTTCAACTGCAGCAACGTCGCCCGGCCGTGGTCCATAGGCGAGCCGATTGAGTAAGTGCAGGGCCTGCTCCTGCGAATTCAGCGTCTGCGCGGACACGCCGCCGCAAGCGCCGGCGAGGCTCCATGCCAGCAAGCCGATCACACCATGTCTGCGGGAGAGTTGCATGACGCCGTATATGGAAAAGAGAATGCTTAAAGTATCGCATCCTCACCGAACGTCGCTGTAATAAAGTGTAAAAGAACCGCTTCTGCTGAAATGTCGTCAGCAGTCCCTCAGCTTTCCGTCAGTTTTCCACGAGTTCGAAACTGCCGCTGCTGCGCCAGGTGGTGCGGTCGGCAACCCGGCTGGCCGTGCCGGTGACGCTGGTATTGATTTCCACCTGCACCGAGAAGCTGGTGCCTTTGAGCGTGCGTTCGTCCTGTACCGGCACGATGCCTACGCCAGGCGTCAACAGGATGGTTTCGGCAATATTGTCCGGCTGCTGGCCGGTGACCCTGACATTGCCGAGTTTGACGCGTTTGCCGTCGAGTTGCGCAAGCGACAGATTCAGCACGAAGTTGCCGCCGTTGCCAAAGCGGTAGCCATTGCCATCGCCGGCGGCGCCGCGGAAGTAAATCGTCATCAGCGCCGGCTGACGGCAATTCACCGACAGCGTCATGGTTTGCTTGCCCAACGCAAACGTGGTGGGCGTCACCTGGCGGCCGAGCAGCTCCGCGCGCGTGACCTGACCGTAGTCGATCACGGTATTGCTGATCTGCATCTGGCAATTGTCGTTGGGCGCGGCGTGCGTCGGCAACGAGATCAATGCGACCACCGCGGCAACCAAGGCATGCCGGATCATGGCGCTGCGTACAAAGAATTTACGATTGAGCATGGGACGCTTTCTGTATCTGCACTTGCAGAGTAGGGCCGCAGCGCGCCTCTGCAGTTTCAAAGAACATGTTGGGATCCGCTTTGGCGGGCAGTTCGAATTGCAGTGAACATTGCCTGCCGTCCGGAAGAGAGACTTCGAGTTTGGAGTTGGGCACGCCGTTGATCAGGAAAATCTGGCCGTCATCAACCACCGTCGTCACGAACTGGCCCTCGGCGTCCAGCACGAAAGCGCCCTTGGGCAGAGGGTTGCCGTCAGCCCCCTTGGTGTTGAGCAGAATGCGCCGCACCTTGATGGTGTCGAACGTGACGAAGTTGACCGAGCCGCGTCCCGGCTCGACGAGCTTGTAGCCGTTCTTGATGTCGACATTGCGCGGCAGGCTCTTGGTGGCGATCTCCAGCCGGCTGCTGGCATACGGCGCCATTTGCGAGATCACCGCCTGTCCCCATGGATCGGTCCACACCGGTCCGTAGGGCGTGCTGACGCGGATGCCGGATTCGTCGCCCACCGACAGGATGCCGAAGGTGTCCTGGATCGGATAGGGCGACAGCGTCAGACCATTCTGATGCAGCACCATGCCGCCGCGCAGACCGCCGTTCATGGAAGTGGCCCCAGATCCAGCACGCGAGTAGCCGAGGTTGACCTGGGTATAGCGCGGCAGTATCGACGCCTGCGTCGAGAGATCGGTTTCCTGGTTCTGGGTGTTGCGCTCCGCCGAGACGGTGTAGTTGGCGTATTCGTTGATGGTCTCGTTATAGGAGGCGCCGTAACGCTTGTAGCCGCTGCTGTTGTTGACATAGGTGCGCACGTTGCGCTGTCCGAGCGGGATGCTCAGGGTCAGGTAAAAGGTGTTGATCGGAACCGTATTGCTGCTGTTGGCGTCGGTGTTGCCGCTGCTGCCGAGATTGTGTTCGACGTTGAACGACACCGTGCCGAAAGCAAAAGTCTGGCCCCATGCCGCAGTTACGCGCTGGGTGGCGACGCCGCTGAACAGTGAGGAGCGCGAGTAGGCAACGTTGAACGAACCCAGTGTCGCATTGCTCCAGCTCAGCGACGCGGTGTACTGTCCGCGATAGCGATTGTGCTGCAGGTCGCCGGCGTTGGCGGGCGTATCGACGATGGTGTCGGCCAGATCGCGATAACCCAGAGTTTGCTGGGTTGCTGAAAAGCTGCCAGAGAGCGTGGTCGACAGCAGGCTGCTGCTGGACAGGCTGAGCTGGGTGCCGCGCACGCCTTCGCCGGTTGCATTGGACAGACGTTGCTGCAGGCTTACGCTGGTGCTGTTGAATACGCGCGTGTCCATGCCCCAGGCGCCGGCCTGATACGAAGTAGCCGCCATGAGGCCGGCGTTGGCATTGCTGTCCTTGCCGATTTTCCAGCCGCCGGAACCGGTAATGATCCACGGTTGGCGCGCGGTGCTGCCGCCGAAACTGCGCTGACGCCCGACGGCAAATGAATAGCCGCGCTGGCTGCCCAGCGAGCCGCTGTGCAGCGAAGCGGCTGGGACGATGAAGCGGCGTTGCGCGCCGGTGGCTTCCACCACGGTAACTTCCAGGTCGCTGCCGGAGTTGAGCAGCGGCAGGTCGGACAAGGCGAATGGCCCGGCCGGAACAACGGTGGTGTAAATCAGCGCACCGGCCTGGCGGACTTCAATGCGCGCCTGCCATTGCGCGATGCCTTCGACCATGACGTTATTACGGGTGAGGCTCATCAGCGCGCCTTCCGGAATGATTTGTGCGCCGGTGATGGAGCCGCCCGACACTGCCGAGTTGGCGATGTTGATCTGGCCGGTCTGCAGGATCGACTTGTAGTCCATCAGCGTGTGCTGGGCATAGGCGTAGACATGCTGGCGCTGCGATTTGCCGTCCTGCGCGGTGTAGATCTCGCGGCTGCGCACGATCCAGTCCCGGAAGTTGAATCCCAGTTCCGCGTTGCCGGACATGAAGCGGCTGCCTCCGCCGGCGAATTTGCTGTTCACGCCGAGTATTTCGTAGTTCAGCATGGCCGCGGTGCCGCCGCTGCTGTAGCCGGCGAAGTCGTCCTCGGTGGGACGCAGAGCGTCGGTGGGCACCACCAGCGCGACCTCTTCCTTGCCGGGACGCAGTTCGACCTGGGTTTGCGGGAAGGCTTCCTTGTAATCGAAGCAGGCCGGCGCCGCGGCCGCCGCACTCGGTGCCGCAGTTGTTCCTGGCGTCGGCGCGGACTTTTCGGTTTTCTTCAACTGTGGCGGCACGATCAATCCGCCTTTATCGAGCAGTCCGACTTCAAAGCATAAATCGCCTTTGGCATTGAAACGCGCATCGACGCGCCCGCGCTTGCTGCCGTTGACGAACAGCGTCACGACCTGCACGCCCGGACGGAAGCGTGCAGCCTCGCGAAAATAATCCGCCAGCTGAGGATCGATGCCACGCTCTTTGAGCATGTTCAGATCGAATCCACTGGCGTCGGCTGCATGCGACGGCAAAGCCGCAACGCCGCCGGCCAGGCCGGACAAGGCGATGAGGCATTGCTTCAGGCGAGCGCCGGGCGGGCCGAGGAAAGCGCCATTTTTTCCGCGGATTTTATTATTCATTTTCCCTCATTGCGGGGGAGGAAAAAGCGGGACTTACTTGGTCAGTGCAGCGTCGTAACTGTCCACCGAGAAGCCATATACGGTTGCAGGCGCCAGGCGCACCGTTGTCGATGCCGCAGCGGCCGCCGGCATGGGAACGCTGATGGTTTCGCCCGGCAGGAAATAGGTCTTGCCGAGATCGAGCTCGGCCTTGCCCGGCAGCAGCGTCACGGTTTGCGCCAGCCGCACGACATAGGCGCTGTCGTTCATTGCGACGAGGTTGCCATTGCGCACGGACCAGGTCAGCAGCTTCCATGGTTCGCGGTTGGGGGCCAGGCCTTTGGGATGAATGATGACCGGCAGGTTCTGACGCACGTTCATCGTCACCTTGACGCCGCCGTCCTTGGATTGTTGCGGAATGCCTTCGAAGATGACGCGCTTGAACCGTTGCGTCTTGAGCGGCTCCTTGCTTTGCAGGATGAAGCGCACCAGCTGGGTTTCGTCCGGTTCGACGCGCGCCACGGGCGGCGTGACGACCAGCAGGTTTTCCTTGTCTTCGGGCAGGTTTTGAATCGAGGTGTACAACAAGGTGGCATTGGCGTCGGTGTTCTTGACGTTCATGCTGGCTTCGCCGTCGGCTTCATTGATGATCACAACAGAGGTCTCGGGGAGCATACCGCTGGCGTGAGCCATGCTCAGGAAGAAAGCGTTGGAAAGAAAGCCGGCAACAACAAGAAAAATCAATTTCTTTACAATGGCGCACATTTCATTTACCCCCGGTCGTTGTAGATATGTAGGTGTTGAACAGCTCCGATTTTAGGAAAAATTGATTCAATAGTATTTGAGAATATTCTCAAAATGCAGGATGGTTTGAAACGCCGAACAGGACCGATAAACAGTGTCGCGGCGACTCTTAAAGATAAGAAAGTTCCAGCGTCGCCGAACCGTCGAGCAAGATCTCTTGCGACAGGGAAAGGTTTTCAGGCTTGTTGATATACGGCTGCACGACGACGGTGCCGGAGATCGTGCGCAGGGAAGACACGTAGCTGCTGCCCGGCGCTCCCCAACTGAAACTGCGGTTCTTGGCGATATAGCCGTTGGTCGAGGGTTGCCATGTCGTACCACTGTCGGTCGAATACAACAATTGGGCCTGCTGGTAATCGCCCGTATAGGATCCGGGCTGAAACACGATCGCATAGCCGCCGATGCTTTTGCCGGAGGCGGTGCCGAGACCGAAGTTGAAACTGTCGTTGAGATTGCCGTCACCGGAACCGGCCGCAAGGATACCGACAATGACCGAGCTGGTGCGGTTGTCGATGGCCCTGATGCTGACTTTAGCGGCGGCGTCGCAGTTGATGCTGAACGACAGCGACTTGGCGGGCAGGGGCGTCACGGCGCCGGGTTTCAATGACTGCGCCGGGATGGTGCCGTAGTCGGCGACGCCTCCGCCCGACAACATCGGCGTGCACGCTGCAGGGGTGATGACGCTCACGACCTGCATTTCCACCATGTTGGCGGCATGCGTGACAGTGATCGTTGCCGCTGCAATGCAAAAAATTCCCAGCGTCATGATTGGAGTGGACGCGATGTTCTTCACGGGTGCGCTTCCTTCATTTTCTCGGGTGATCGGCATCTACAGATACAACAGTTCGAAGGTGGCCGAGCCGTTCAATGGCGCATCTTCTTTCACCGAGGTATTGTCGGCGTTGTCGATGAAGGCCTGGACACTCAGTTTCGCCTCGAAATTCAGGGTGCCGCCGGGATGGATTTTGTGTTCGGCATCCCAAGCGTAAAGCACGTTCTTGCGGATGGTGTTGTCGCTGCTCAGCATCCACTGCGTGGCGTTGATGCCGGTGGCGGATTCCAGCATGGCCGGAGACGTCGCGGTCGGATGCGCAGGCTCGAACGAGACGATGTATGCGCCGGCGTTTTGTCCGCTCTCGGCGCCCAATCCGAACAGATGTTTTTTGCTGCGATTCCGTATCGCGACTGTCTGCATTTGCGGTATGGGAGCGCTCTCGCGATTGTCGATCAAACGGATCGCAAGACGTGAAGGGAGTGCGCAGGAAACGGAAAGCGAAAAGATTTTTTTATTGAGGATTTTTGCCGCACCGCGCTCTGACGAAACCGGTCCGTAATTCACCACGCCGGCATCTGAAAAAACCGGCAGGCAGGCGTTGGGAACGATCTTGCCCGTCACGCGCAATTCCGTTGCGCCGGTGGTGGACGCGACGACAAGCAGAGGGAGTGCGATGCCATGCAACAGCATCTGCGATACGGCCTTTTTCATGCTTTCCCCATGTCGCTGGCTATTTGATTTGATCAGGCAAGGATAACGTTGGCGAGATGTTCATCCAATGAAAATATCGGAAACGGATGAAAAAACATCACGGCTGTGGCGAACTCGTCTTTTTTTGAGCGTTTGCTAGCAAATAAGCTGGGCCGAATTGAGATCATTCTCATATACGGATGTCGGCAAGATGATCAGAATTGCATCTGGTCAATCAAGTCTATGCCGCAGCTGCGGTGCACATCTCGCTTGGGGTAAAGATGAAAACTGTCGCGAATCTCTCTGTTCTTGTCGTAGAAGACGAGCCATTGCAAAAAATATTTGCAATCGAAAAATTGCGCGAGCTTGGGTGCGTCGACGTGGTTGATGCCGCCGACGGCATGGAAGCAATGGAGCGACTGGCTGAACGCCGCATCGATCTGATTTTTTGCGATATCGGCATGCCCAACATGGACGGCTCGCAGTTCGTGCTGGCGCAAGACCGGTCAGCGCAATCCGCAGGCAAGGAATTACCGATGCTGGTGTGGATGAGCGCGCATCCCGAAGACGTACGCGAGTCGCATCTGCAATTGGCGTATTCGGCCGGCTTTCCCTTCGTCGAGGCGATCGCCAAGCCGCTCAGTTTGCCCGCGTTGCAAACCATCCTGGCAACCTCGCTGACGCTGATGAACGCGACCAGGCCATTGCCGGGAAAGAGCGGAAAAACACCCCCGGCGGACGGCGCCATCGGCGACGACGACATCCTGCGGGCCATCTGCGACACCAGCGAATTCGAGGTGTGGTACCAGCCGCAGGTTTCGCTGGAAACCAAAACCATCGTCGGCGCTGACGCCATGGTGCGCTGGAGTCATCCCAAATTCAGTTATCTCGTTCCGGAACAGTTCATGACGCTGATCGAACGGCAGGGGCTTGGCCTCATGTTGTTCTACCGCACCGTCAATCATGTGCTGAAAACGCAACAGAAGCTGGAGCAGATAGGCTGCAGCATCCCGATTTGCATCAAGGCCTCCGCTTCGACTCTGGAGACGCCCGAGATCGCCGATTACCTTTACGAGCGTTCGCAGCGTTACGGCATCGGCTCGCACCTTGTTACCGTGGGCATTTCAGAAGAAGAGCCGTCGCAACATGCGCTGAGGCTGGCAGCGTCGCTCAACCGCTTGCGCGTGCGCGGATTCGGCTTGTCGATCGACGACTTCGGTTCAGGAATTTCAACCATGAAGCTGCTGTCGCAAATGCCTTTCACCGAAATCCGCATCGACCGCCACTTCGTGCGCCAGTTTCTGCGTCAGGCGCAATGCCGTGTCATCGTCGAATCAATCATCGGCATTGCCAAGCGCCTGCAACTTACCGTGACGGCGGAAGGGATCGAGAACGCCCGCCAAATGGAGGTCCTGGCCGCCATGGGATGTGGGCGCGGGCAGGGTTATATTGCCGCCCCGATGCGCCAGGAAGAGTTCCTTAACAAGGTCGGAGCCAATCAACTGTTCAATAATGGCCTCATCAATGCCTGAGTTTTCTATTGTATTTTTACTATTTTTGATACACTCGACCATAATTCGACTGGTCGGCAATCGCACCTTTCACCATCGCATCCAGGCGAAGCGAGCATCGATTTCGATGTCTAGCGGTTTTCTGCGTGAATGACCGTCTGCGAAAGGACGCCATGATGACCTGGACTGCGACAAAGGCAATTCGTATTGCATTGCTCGACGATCATGCCGTGGTCCGGCATGGTCTCGCGGCGCGATTGACGGAAGAATCCGATTTCCAGGTGGTCGGCGCCTATGCCGCCAGCAAGGACATGATGTCCTCCTTGCGCGCCTCGCCGGCCGATATCCTGCTGATCGACTATTCCCTCGGGGCCAACGACATCGACGGCCTCAACCTGATCCGGGCCCTCAAGGTGCGTTTCCCGGAAAGTAAAATTCTTGTCTCTTCCTCGCACTACAATCCTGCTACGGTCGCGTTGGCGATGCGCGCCGGTGCGCGCGGCTTCGTGGGCAAGGAGCAGGAATTGTCCGAGCTGATTGCTGCCGTGCGTTCCGTGGCGGTGGGGCGCGTGCATCTGAATCCGTTGATGGCGGCGGAGATATCCTCCATGTTGTCCAGCAACGGTTCGGACGAAGAATCTGCAAACGGCGATTCGCTCACCGACAACGTCGAGTTGTCGCCGCGCGAGCGAGAAGTGTTGCGCTGCTGCCTTGAAGGGATGAGCGTCACGCAGATTGCGGAAAAATTCGCGCGCAGCGTCAAGACCATCAGCGGACAGAAGCAGGCGGCCTTCCGCAAGCTGGGAGTGCGCAACGACAATGAACTGTTCAAGATTCAGCATCAACTCCAAGACATATAGGACGCACCATGAACACGATTGCCCCGGCTCCTTCGCTGCAGATTCTTGTCGTCGACGATTCTGCGACCAGCCGCGTCGTCATCGAGAAGCAACTGAAGAAACTGGGCTGCAAAGTCGCGATGGCGCAAGACGGTACCGCGGGTCTTGCGGCATTGCAGGAGGGCGAGTTCGATCTGGTGCTGCTGGACTGCCAGATGCCCGACATGAGCGGCTACGACGTGGCGAAGATCTTCCGTCGGCGTGAGCGGGAAGAAGAGCGTGTGCATACGCCCATCATCGCCATTTCCGCAGAAACGGATACAGGGCATATGCAGCTTTGCCTCGACAGCGGCATGGACGGTGTACTCGGCAAGCCCCTGCCGGTCGACGAACTGAAAAAAATGCTCTCGCTGTGGTGCGATGTCGACGTGACAGACGCGGCGCCGATGCATATCGACGACATGCGCAGCGTGGATCTGACCGCGTTGTTCCGCACAACCTCCCTCGAGGACTTCGCTGCGTTGCGGGCGGCCATGGATGAGGCTGACATTACTTCGGTCGGAAGGCTGGCGCACCGGATGAAAGGTGCTGCCTTGACGATGGCGGCAGGCGAGATTGTCAGGACACTGGAGCGTATCGAAGCAATTGCCGTGCATCGCGCGCAGCCGCCGTCTGATCTGAGCGCTGAAGTCAGTGTGCTCGAACGGCAATTGCAATCCATCTGATTCAAGTTTGCAAAAAGCCAAACGGCCCGCTGATGCGGGCCGTTTGGCTTTTGCGATGAAGGAACGCCAGAGCGGCGTCGCCCGATTCAAGTCAACTCAAGCCCCGACCCACGGCAGGCCGGCCTTGCACCATCCCTCAATGGTCTTGCGATGCCCAGCGCTGTCCTTGTTGCCCTCGAAGCCTTCCAGGATGTCATAACAGCGCACATAGCCGCTTTCGGTCGCCAGTTTGGCGGCATGGCGGGAACGCACGCCCGAGCGGCACAGGAACAGCAAGGTAGTCTCTTTGCCGGCGGCAGCGCCCAGTTGTTCCAGGAACTGCGGATTGGGCACGCTTTCCGGGTAGAGATTCCATTGCACCGCGAGATGCTGTTCGGCGGGAATGACGACCTGGCCGACCCAGTCGCGTTCCGCCTTGGTGCGGACGTCGACCAGTTTCACGGCCGGGTCGCCCTGCAGCAGGGCAAACGCCTCTTGCGGCGTTACCGCACCGGCATACGGAAATTGGCCGGACTGAGCGCGTTGGGCGGCGGTGGAAAGAATTTCGTTGGAAGTCGTCATCAGAGTCCTTTGAGAATTGCTGAAAAGATACCTAAATTATTATTTCAACGCCAGCAGCGCGGAGTATTTGCACCAAAATTAAGCATTTCACATAAATCGCATTTTATTGGTGCATAAATATTCATTTGCACCATAATTGCTCATTATTGGAATTGGCATGCACTGCTCGGAAACGCCCACCCGTCAATAACTCCCTAGAATATGTCATAAGCATGAACGCAAGGCAGTTGATGGCATGGAATCTGCTATCATTCCCGCCTGAGTTCTGGCGCACTATCTGTTGTATTTGCTGCACACATCAAGTCGCACGTAGTCGGCTCATCACCCAAATTGTACAAATTTATACTACTTCCTCGTTTTAGGAGATTCGCATGGCAAGGACGGCCGCAGAGGTTTTGAAGTTGGTGAAAGACAATGAAGTCAAGTTTGTTGATTTCCGTTTTGCCGATACCCGGGGTAAAGAGCAACACGTAACTGTGCCTGTTTCCCACTTCGACATCGACAAGTTCGAGTCGGGTCACGCATTCGACGGTTCCTCGATCGCCGGTTGGAAGGGCATTGAAGCTTCGGACATGTTGCTGATCCCTGATCCAAACACCGCCAACATCGACCCGTTCATGGAAGAAACCACATTGTTCATGCAATGTGACGTGATCGAGCCATCCGATGGCAAGGGTTACGACCGTGATCCACGCTCCATCGCCAAGCGCGCTGAAGCTTACCTGAAGTCCTCGGGCCTGGGCGACACCGCCTATTTCGGTCCTGAGCCAGAATTCTTCATCTTCGACGGCGTACGTTGGGGTGCGGACATGTCCGGTTCCTTCGTCAAGATCGAATCCGAAGAAGCATCGTGGAGCTCCGGCGCCAAGCTCGAAGGCGGCAACACCGGCCATCGTCCGGTCGTCAAGGGCGGCTACTTCCCAGTGCCACCAGTCGACAGCTTCCAGGACATGCGTTCGGAAATGTCCCTGATCCTCGAATCCCTGGGTATCCCTGTTGAAGTGCACCACCACGAAGTGGCCGGCGCAGGTCAAAACGAACTGGGCACCAAGTTCTCGACACTGGTTGAGCGCGCTGACTGGACACAGACACTGAAGTATGTGATCTGGAACGTTGCCCACACCTACGGCAAGACAGCGACCTTCATGCCTAAGCCACTGGTCGGCGACAATGGCTCCGGTATGCACGTTCACCAATCGGTCTGGAAAGACGGCAAGAACCTGTTCGCAGGCGACGGCTATGCTGGCCTGTCCGAATTCGCGCTGTTCTACATCGGCGGCATCATCAAACACGCCAAGGCGCTGAACGCGATCACCAACCCAGGCACCAACTCGTACAAGCGTCTGGTTCCAGGCTTCGAAGCACCGGTCAAGCTGGCGTACTCGGCGCGTAACCGTTCCGCATCGATCCGTATTCCACACGTTGCGAATCCTAAGGGTCGCCGTATCGAAACACGTTTCCCTGATCCACTGGCGAACCCATACCTGTGCTTCTCGGCTCTGCTGATGGCAGGTCTGGACGGCGTGCAAAACAAGATCCATCCAGGCGAAGCTGCTTCGAAGGACCTGTACCACCTGCCGCCGGAAGAAGACAAGCTGATCCCGACAGTGTGCGCATCGCTGGAAGAAGCGCTGGATGCACTGAACAAGGACCGCGAGTTCCTGACACGCGGCGGTGTCTTCACCGACAGCATGATCGATGCCTACCTGGACCTGAAGGGCCAGGAAGTGCAACGCTATCGCATGACGACACACCCAATCGAATTCGACATGTACTACTCGCTGTAATCGTCGATTTTGCATTGATAAAAAAGGGAAGCTTGCTTCCCTTTTTTTATGCGCGCGGCATTTTCCGTTTGCGTCGGGCGGAGCCCGTTTGTCCGTCGGCGAGTCTTGTCATACACTTGGTTTCATTGCATTTTTGAGGCATGGACCAATGAAATTTTTTGTGCTCGCCGTACTCTCGGGCGTGGCCTGCGCGGCCGTCGTACACGCAGCTCCGGCGCAAGACGAGGTCTATGTCTGCATCGACCCGAATGGCGCGACCGAATACCGCAACACCGGCATCAACAAAGCTTGCCGGAAACTGGATATACCGGCTGCAAGTGCACCGGCGCCGACGCAGAATAAACGCGTCGCACCGAACAAGCCTGCGATGGCGGCAAGCCCTTTCCCCAAGGCCGACGGCCAGGCGCAGAAAGTACGCGACAGCGATCGCAAGCTGATATTGCAGGATGAACTCAGGGTGGAAGAGGGCAAGCTGGCAAGCCTGAAAGCGGAATACAGCAACGGTGAACCTGAACGGCGCGGCGATGAGCGCAACTATGCAAAATACCAGGAACGCGCTGCCTCCATGAAGGACGACATCGCCCGCACGGAACGCAATGTCGAGGCGCTCCGACG
Organism: Herbaspirillum sp. NPDC101397; assembly: GCF_044767325.1. Lineage (NCBI taxonomy): Bacteria > Pseudomonadati > Pseudomonadota > Betaproteobacteria > Burkholderiales > Oxalobacteraceae > Herbaspirillum > Herbaspirillum sp. NPDC101397. The sequence goes on along the minus strand of NZ_JBIWNS010000002.1, from coordinate 178,861 downwards.
CGAGCTGGCCAGGCTGCGTTAGTTGCCCGATACGCTCGGCAAGCCGGGAAGTCAGTCATATTGCAGGCTTGCCCAAATCTTGCTTAGCTGAGGGGAAGCTGACAAATCCGAGCCCGCGGCCATAAGCCGCGACGGCATACTTGATGCGGCATTAATTTATCGGAACGCATGAAAACAACTTTACCTTTACTCGATGGTCTTGACCTGCTGGCATCGGCAGTCATCATTCTCGACGCCAACGGCGGCATCGTGTACGCCAACGCCGCGGCCGAAAACCTGCTGGAGAGTTCCTTCAAGGTGCTGTCCCAGCAAAAGCTCAGTGAGTTGTTCCTCAACGGCAAAGAGCTCGCGACCTTGTTCTACCAGGCGGTGGCGCACCAGTTCGCCGACAAGCGGCTCGACCTCGTGCTCGAGCGCGTCGGCCGCGAGCCGCTGCAGGTGCACACCATCGTCACCGCGCTCGACAACGCTGACACGCCGGTGCTGCTGGAGCTGCGGGAAAACGTTCAGCAACTCAAGCTCGATCGTGAAGAGCGCCTGCTCGACCAGAGCCAGGCCAACAAGGAACTGATTCGCAACCTCGCGCATGAAATCAAGAATCCGCTCGGCGGCATTCGCGGCGCGGCGCAACTGCTGGAACTGGAGTTGCCTGAGCGTCACCTGAAAGAGCTGCGCGAATACACACAGGTCATCATCAAGGAGGCCGACCGCCTGCAAACGCTGGTCGATCGCCTGCTGGCGCCGCACCGGCGGCCGCACATCGTCGGCGACGTCAATATCCACGAAGTCTGCGAGCGCGTGCGCAGCCTGATCCTGGCCGAGTTCCCCAACGGCCTGACCATCAAGCGCGATTACGACCTGTCGATTCCGGAATTCCGCGGCGACAAGGAGCAGTTGATCCAGGCTTTGCTCAACATCGTTCACAACGCCGCGCAAGCGCTCGCCGAACGCATCCGCACCGGCGACGGCGAGCTGATTTTGCAGACGCGCGTCATGCGTCAAGTGACGCTGGCCAAGGTCCGGTATCGGCTGGCACTAGACTTGCATATCATCGACAACGGCCCCGGCATTTCACCGGATATCCAGGACCGCATTTTTTACCCGCTGGTATCCGGTCGGGAAGGAGGCAGCGGTTTGGGACTGACGCTGGCGCAAACATTCGTTCAGCAGCACATGGGGGTGATCGAATGCGAAAGCCGGCCGGGATGTACGGATTTCAGAATATTGATTCCGCTTCCCTGATGGCAGTTCATCGGGTGAGCGGGTATCGAGCAGGGCAACACCGGCACAGGCCTTTCAGGCTGTCCACACACGCTACCAAACGCAACGATAAGCAAGAAAAGATAACACTATGAAACCGATCTGGATTGTTGACGACGACGAATCGATACGCTGGGTATTGGAAAAAGCCCTCGCGCGAGAAAATCTCGCCACACAAAGCTTTTCCAGCGCACGCGACGCCATGCAGGCACTGGAGAGCGGCACGCCGCAAGTATTGGTTTCCGATATTCGCATGCCCGGCGCATCCGGCCTGGAGCTGCTGCAGACCATCAAAGCCAAGCATCCCGGCATTCCGGTCATCATCATCACCGCTTTCTCCGATCTCGATTCGGCGGTCTCGGCATTCCAGGGCGGCGCCTTCGAATACCTGGCCAAGCCTTTCGACGTCGACAAGGCCGTCGAGCTGATCCGTCGTGCATTGGAAGAAAGCCTGCGCGAAACCGACGTGGAGCAATCGTCGGCCAACGCGCCGGAAATCCTCGGCCAGGCACCGGCCATGCAGGATGTCTTCCGCGCCATCGGCCGCTTGTCGCAATCGAACGTGACCGTCTTGATTACCGGCGAATCCGGCTCAGGTAAAGAGTTGGTCGCACGCGCCCTGCACAAGCACAGCCCGCGCGCGGCGCAGCCGTTCGTCGCACTGAATACCGCAGCGATCCCCAAGGACCTGCTCGAGTCCGAACTGTTCGGCCACGAACGCGGCGCCTTCACCGGCGCGCAGGCGATGCGTCGCGGCCGTTTTGAGCAGGCTGAAGGCGGCACGCTGTTCCTTGATGAAATCGGCGACATGCCGCTCGACCTGCAAACGCGTTTGCTGCGCGTGTTGTCGGACGGCCATTTCTATCGCGTCGGCGGCCATCAGTCGCTCAAGGCCAATGTCCGCGTCATCGCTGCCACCCACCAGAACCTCGAGCATCGCGTGCGCGAAGGCCTGTTCCGGGAAGACTTGTATCATCGCCTCAACGTCATCCGCCTGCGACTGCCAAGTCTGCGTGAGCGCAGCGAAGACATCCCGATCCTGGCGCGCCATTTCCTCACGCAAAGCGCGCGTCAGCTCGGCGTTGAAGCCAAGCGCCTGTCGCCCCAGGCGATGCAGTTCCTGTCGCAACTGGAACTGCCCGGCAACGTACGTCAGCTGGAAAACCTGTGCAACTGGATTACCGTCATGGCGCCAGGCCAGACCGTGGAAGTGAAGGATTTGCCGCAGGATCTGATCGAGGAACGCAGCAGTAACTTCCAGCCGACACAGACGCATGCCGTTTCATCGGCAGCGCCTGCGGAGATGTCCGGCGGCGTGGCTGCCAGCTATGACGGCGACGCTGATCGCAGCTGGATCAGCCTGCTGGAAACGGAGGCAGCGCAAATGCTGGCCGAAGAGCGCCCGGAAGTCATGGACATCCTCGGTCGCCAGTTCGAAGCGACGCTGATCAAGATCGCGCTCAAGCATACCCACGGTCGAAAGAACGATGCAGCCGTGCGCCTGGGCATCGGTCGCAACACGATCACGCGCAAGATTCAGGAACTTGGCATCGGCGGCGCTGAAGACGATTGAACGGAAGAGCGAAAGAATGAAAGGTTGAAAGATTGAAAGAAGGGGTTTGAGGGGAAGAGGGAACAGAACAAGCCGCAGTGCAGGAACACCATCTGCACATGCGATGCGGATCAATAACATCAAAAACATGAGGGCCGGTTTCAGCGATGAAACCGGCCCATTTTTTCGAGCAGCTTTTCCTTCACGCCGACCGGCTGAGCCGATCAGGCGTGAAGTCGATCATCAACGCACGCGCAGGACGTAGCGCGCCGCCGTCGACGCGATCAAGCTCAGGGCTGCGCCGAAGATCACGAAGAAGCTTACCGACAGCTTGTTGCCGGTGAACTGGATCAGCCAGGTGATGATCAGGCCGGCGAAACCGCCGAACAGCATTACGGCGATGTTATAGCTCAGCGACATGCCGGTGCCGCGCGTCTGCACCGGGAACACATCGGCCAGCAATGCCGGCATCGACGCGAAGTACATCGTCATCAGCACGCCGATCACGATCTGCAGCAACAGCAGGTTGACGAAGCTCGGCGCACTCGTCAGGAATACGAACATCGGATACGTGAACACCACGAACGCCAGGCTGCTGCCGATCATGAATGGTGTGCGGCCGTACTTGTCGGAAAGCTCGCCCACCAGCGGTGAGAACACCATCATGATCAGTCCGGAGACGATGGTCGCTGCGTACGATGACCACGCCGGCATGCCCAGTTGCTTGATCGCATAGGTCGGCATGTACAGCGCCAGGTAGACCGACACGGTCGCCATGATCACGCTGCCGGTACCGATCAGCAGGCGCATTTTCTGGTTGGAGAAGGTATCGCGCAGCGGTGTTTCGGTGCGTTCCGCAGCGGCGAACTCCGGCGATTCATCGAGATGGCGGCGGATGTAGTAACCGGCAGGGCCGATCAGCAGACCGAACAGGAACGGCAGGCGCCAGCCCCAGGAATACAGCTGCTCAGGCGTCAGCAAGCCGTTCAGACCGGCGCCGAAAACCGCCGCCATCAGCAGGCTCAGGCCCTGGCTGGCAACTTGCCAGCTGGAGAAGAAGCCGCGGCGATGCGGTGCATGTTCCACCAGGAATGCGGTCGAACTGCCGAACTCGCCGCCGGCCGAAAAGCCCTGGATCAGGCGCGCCAGCACGATGCCGGCAGGCGCCCACAGACCGATGCTGGCATAGGTCGGCATGAATGCGATCATGGCGGTGCCGATGGTCATCAGCACGATCGACAGCGACAGCGCCGCCTTGCGGCCGACGCGATCGGAATAGGCGCCGAGTATGACCGCACCGAGCGGACGCATGAAGAACGACACGCCGAAGGTGGCGAAGGTCACCAGCAACGAGACCGTCTCGTTCTCGGTAGGGAAAAACAGTTTGGCGATGATTACGGCAAAGGCGCCGTAGATCAGCACGTCAAACCATTCCAGCGCGTTGCCGATCGATGACGAAATGACCGCGCGCCAGGTTTGTGGATGTAATTTGACCGACTTGGCGTCGCCTGTGTTTGCTGAACTGATGGCGTTCATGTTTCTCCCGGAATGAAGTGATTGAGATGATTTTTTTTATGGTGGTGCATCGCACCGCAGATCATTCAGCGTCATGTTGTTTACACATCATGAACAATGCGTAAACAGTATGCCGTTGAGAGATGCGATCGAGCGAGAATACGTGCATGCGCGCGCGACTGTCAATCAGGTTTCGCGTGGAAAGGAAGGTGTCAGGCAGAGCACATTCAGCACGATTCCCGAATGGCGGGAATTGCCTCCAGTCTGCTTCACAGGTGAATCAAAATCGTCGACATGTAAAGACCAGCACATGCCGCGCAGACATGTCGGCGTTTCAGTTTTTCTCGCCCAGACGACGCCACAGCGTCGTGCGGCTGATGCCCAGGTAACTCGCAGCAGCGGCGCGGTTGCCATCGAAGCGCGCCAGCACGTCCTGCAATGATTCTTCGCCGCCGATGTGCGCTGGGGATGGAGCCGGCGCGTCGGACGCCGTCGTTGTCGATCCGTCATCACGCAGGATCTCCGGGGCGATGCGCGCGATCAGATTCGGCGTCAGCGCCTGCAGCGGTTCGGCCGCCAGGAACAACGCCAGCCGCTCCATCATGTTGCGCAGCTCGCGGACATTGCCGGGCCAGCCGTAGCGCGCCAGCAATGGCGTGCAACGCAAGATCTCGGCATGCAGGTTGGCGTGAGGGCGGATGTCCATCGCCGCCAGCGCATTCTTCAGGCACCATTCCGCCAATGGCGCGAGATCATCGGGCCGCTCGCGCAGCGGCGGCAGCGTCATGCGCAAGACGCTCAGGCGATAGAACAAGTCAGCGCGAAAGCGTCCTTCGCGCACACGTGCATCGAGATCGCAATGCGTGGCGCTGATGATGCGCACGTTGACCGGTATCGGCCGGGTGCCGCCCACGCGCACCACTTCGCGTTCTTCCAGCACGCGCAGCAGACGCGTTTGCAGCGGCAGCGGCATCTCGCCGATTTCATCGAGCAAAAGGGTGCCGCGATGCGCGGCTTCAAACAGGCCGGCGCGACCGCCGCGGCGCGAGCCGGTGAAGGCGCCTTCTTCGTAGCCGAACAGTTCGGACTCCAACAGCGACTCCGCCAGCGCGCCGCAGTTGACGGCCACGAACGGATGGTGCGCCTGCACCTTGCCCTGCATTTGCGGATGCGCGCGATGAATGGCTTGCGCGGCAAGTTCCTTGCCGGTGCCGGTCTCACCCTGGATCAGCACCGTTGCCGGTGATTTGGCGAACAGCGTGATGGATTGCCGCACGCTTTCCATCGCCGCCGAATCGCCACGCAAATCGTTGATGTGATGTTTGGCGCGCAAGGTATCTGCCACCGGAAAGCTGCGGCCGCGCGTCGACTCCAGCTGCGTCAGGCGCGCCAGTTCCAGTGCATCGTCGAAAGCCTGGCGGATGGACGCGGCGGAGTACACGAAGACGCCCGCCAGTCCCGCTTCCTCGGCAAGATCGGTAATCAGGCCGGCGCCGACGATGGCCTTGATGCCGGCGGCTTTGAGTTCGCTGATCTGCGAGCGTGCATCTTCTTCGGTGGCGTAAGTGCGCTGGGCAATGTTGAGGCCGAAGGTGCTCTGGAATTCGCCGAGCGCCGGCATGGTTTCCTGGTAGGTGATCAGGCCGATCTCGGGCGTGATCTTGCGTGCGCGCGCCAGCGCCTGCATCACGTCGAAGCCGCTGGCCTTGGCGATGATGACGGGCACCGACAAGCGGCTCTTCAGGTAGGCGCCGTTCGAACCCGCCGCAATCACCGCATCGCAGCGTTCGGTGGCGAGGCGTTCGCGTATATGCCGCACCGCATCCTCGAAGCCCAGCGGGATCGGCTCGATATCGGCCTGGTCGTCGAACTCCAGCGTGATGTCGCGGAACAGTTCGAACAGGCGCGATACCGAGACGGTCCAGATGACCGGCTTGTCGCTTTGATCACGATGCTGAGGGGCGGGGCGCTTCATGTTCCACGTTTCAGATTAATGTTTCAAGTGTTTCAAATGTAACACATCGCCGCAGCCGTCGTCTGGCTTGAAAATGGATGTTGTCTAGGGAGAAATAGCTGTAACTCATTGATTTAACGACAGCTTGTTCTGAAACATCGATTTCTTCCGCGATGCAACATTCAGCAGCGTTGGAGATGGCATGCGCATTGCAATAAGCAGGGCATTCACCTCGCTGAAACACGCAACGCCAGACATAACGACGCACGCAACTTCAAGGACTCCGTATGACCAATCTTTCCCAAACCACCAAACAAATCCTGCGCGACAAGGTCAATGCCCGCAAAGGCTTGCTGGTCCCCGGCGCGTTCAATGCGCTGTCGGCGCGCGTGATCGCTGATCTCGGCTTCGAGGCGCTCTACATCACCGGCGCCGGCGTGACCAACATGTACTTCGGCATGCCGGATCAAGGCTTCATCGGTCTCAACGAACTGGCCGACCATACCGCACGCATTCGCGATGCGGTGGAGATCCCGCTGATCGTCGACGCCGACACCGGCTTCGGCAATGCGCTCAACGTGCGCCACACGATCCGCACGCTGGAACGCGCCGGCGCCGATGCGGTGCAGCTGGAAGACCAGGTCTCGCCCAAGCGTTGCGGGCACTTCAGCGGCAAGGAAGTCATCTCCTGCGCCGAAATGGTCGGCAAGATCCACGCCGCCGTCGATGCGCGCAGCAACGACGGCATGCTGATCATGGCGCGCACCGATGCGTGCAGCGTCCATGGTTTTGACGATGCGCTGGAACGCGCGGCCCGCTACAGCGAAGCCGGCGCCGACATCCTGTTTGTGGAGGCAGTCGAGACCGCAGATGAAATCCGCCGTCTGCCGCAGGCATTGGACAAGCCGCAACTGATGAACCTGGTGATCGGCGGCAAGACGCCGATCTTCAACGCCGACGAGCTGGGCGAGCTGGGCTACGGTATCGTGCTGTACGCCAACGCCGCGCTGCAAGGCGCCGTGGCCGGCATGCAAAAGGCCCTGACCGTGTTGCGCGACAACCATCGCCTCGACGAAGACCCGAATTTCGTGACGCCGTTCGCCGAGCGCCAGCGCCTCGTCAACAAGCCGATGTTCGATTTGCTGGAAAAGAAATACGCCGAAAAATAATCCGGATTCAGACAAACATTCATACCTCAATACATCCTCCAGGAGATACGCATGAGCGAAACACAAGCACCGGCACCAGGCTTCAAACCGAAGAAATCCGTCGCCCTGTCCGGCGTCACCGCCGGCAACACCGCACTGTGCACCGTCGGCAAGACCGGCAATGACTTGCACTATCGCGGCTACGACATCCTCGACGTCGCCGACAGCTGCGAGTTTGAAGAAATCGCCCATTTGCTGGTGCACGGCAAGCTGCCGACCGCGGCCGAACTGAAGGCCTACAAGGCCAAGCTGAAAGCACTGCGCGGCCTGCCGGCCAACGTCAAGGCGGCGCTGGAATGGTTGCCTGCGGCGTCGCATCCGATGGACGTCATGCGCACCGGCGTGTCGGCATTGGGCTGTGTGCTGCCGGAAAAAGACGATCACAACACGCCGGGCGCGCGCGACATCGCCGACCGCCTGATGGCGTCCTTGGGTTCGATGCTGCTGTACTGGTATCACTACAGCCAGAACGGCAAGCGCATTGAAACGGAAACCGACGACGAATCCATCGGCGGCCACTTCCTGCACTTGCTGCACGGCGAAAAGCCATCCGAGCTGTGGGAAAAAGCGATGCACACTTCGCTGATCCTGTACGCCGAACACGAATTCAACGCCTCCACCTTCGCCAGCCGCGTCATCGCCGGCACCGGTTCCGACATGTACTCGGCCATCACCGGCGGCATCGGCGCATTGCGCGGTCCCAAGCACGGCGGCGCCAATGAAGTTGCGTTTGAAATCCAGAAGCGCTACGACAATCCCGACGAAGCGGAAGCCGACATCAAGCGTCGCGTCGAGAACAAGGAAGTCGTGATCGGCTTCGGCCATCCGGTCTATACCATCTCGGATCCGCGCAACAAGGTCATCAAGGAAGTCGCGCGCAAGCTGTCCAAGGATGCCGGTTCGGTCAAGATGTTCGACATCGCCGAGCGCCTCGAAACGGTCATGTGGGATATCAAGAAGATGTTCCCGAATCTTGACTGGTTCTCGGCCGTGTCCTATCACATGATGGGTGTGCCGACCGCGATGTTCACGCCGCTGTTCGTGATCGCGCGCACTTCCGGCTGGGCGGCGCACATCATCGAGCAACGCATCGACAACAAGATCATCCGTCCGTCGGCCAACTATGTCGGTCCGGAAGATCTGAAGTTCGTGCCGATCGGCAAGCGCAAATAAGCAGCAGGTACGCGAACAAGTTTCACACGTAGCACAGCAGTCTGCCATGCCGCCACGGCGGGCAGGCTGCCGCTCTTGCAATTTCTCTTACCAATGTTTTTCTCGGGATCGAGCCATGAATACCGCACACCGCAAACCTCTGCCCGGCACCACGCTGGATTACTTCGATGCGCGCGGCGCAGTGGAGGCAATCAAGCCGGGCGCCTGGAACACGCTGCCCTATACCTCGCGCGTGCACGCCGAAAACCTGGTGCGCCGCTGCGATCCGGCCCTCCTCAATGACTACCTGAAGCAGATCATCGAATGCAAGCGCGACCTGGATTTTCCTTGGTTCCCCGCACGCGTGGTCTGCCACGACATCCTCGGCCAGACCGCACTGGTCGACCTCGCCGGCCTGCGTGACGCCATTGCGGACCAGGGCGGCGATCCGGCCAAGGTCAATCCGGTGGTGCCGGTACAGCTGATCGTCGACCATTCGCTGGCGGTGGAATGCGGCGGTTTCGATCCGCAGGCGTTTGAAAAAAACCGCGCCATCGAAGATCGCCGCAACGAAGACCGCTTCCATTTCATCAACTGGACCAAGCGCGCTTTCAAGAACATCAATGTGATCCAGCCCGGCAACGGCATCATGCACCAGATCAACCTGGAAAAAATGTCGCCGGTCATTCATAGCGACAACGGCCTGGCGTATCCGGACACCTGCGTCGGCACCGACAGCCACACGCCGCATGTCGACGCACTGGGCGTGATCGCCGTCGGCGTCGGCGGCCTCGAAGCGGAGAACGTCATGCTGGGTCGCGCATCGTGGATGCGCCTGCCGGAAATCATCGGCGTCGAGCTCTCCGGCAAGCCCCAGTCGGGCATTACCGCGACCGACGTCGTGCTGTCGCTGACCGAGTTCCTGCGCAAGGAAAAAGTGGTCGGCGCCTACCTGGAATTCCGCGGCGAGGGCGCCTCCGCATTGACGCTGGGCGACCGCGCCACGATCTCCAACATGGCGCCGGAATACGGCGCGACCGCCGCCATGTTCTTCATCGACCAGCAAACCATCGACTACCTCAAGCTCACCGGCCGGGAAGACGATCAGGTCAAGCTTGTCGAGACCTATGCCAAGGAAGCCGGCCTGTGGGCCGACAGCCTGACCACGGCGCAGTACGAACGCACGCTCAAATTTGATCTGTCGACCGTGGTGCGCACGCTGGCCGGTCCGTCCAATCCGCATCGCCGCCTGCCGGTGTCGGCGCTGGCCGAACGCGGCATCGCCGTCGATCTGGACAAGGCGCAGGCGCAGGAAGCCGAAGGCCTGATGCCGGACGGCGCCGTGATCATCGCCGCCATCACCAGCTGCACCAACACCAGCAATCCGCGCAACGTGATTGCCGCCGGCCTGCTGGCGCGTAACGCCAACAAGCTCGGCCTGACCCGCAAGCCGTGGGTGAAGTCATCGTTGGCGCCCGGCTCCAAGACCGTTGAGTTGTATCTCGACGAAGCGGGCCTCAGCACCGAGTTGCAAAAGCTCGGCTTCGGCATCGTCGCCTTTGCCTGCACCACCTGCAACGGCATGTCGGGTGCGCTTGATCCGGTGATCCAGAAAGAGATCATCGACCGCGATCTGTACGCGACAGCAGTCCTGTCCGGCAACCGCAACTTCGACGGCCGCATCCATCCTTACGCCAAGCAGGCTTTCCTGGCATCGCCGCCGCTGGTGGTGGCGTACGCGATTGCCGGCACCATCCGCTTCGACATCGAGAAGGACGTGCTGGCAGTCGTCGACGGCAAGGAAATCCGCCTGAAGGACATTTGGCCGAGCGACGAAGAGATCGACGCCGTGGTCAAGTCCTCGGTCAAGCCCGAGCAATTCCGCAACGTCTACACGCCGATGTTCGCCGTACAGGTGGACAAGGGCGAGCCGGCCAAACCGTTGTACGACTGGCGTCCGATGAGCACCTATATCCGCCGTCCGCCATACTGGGAAGGCGCGCTCGCCGGCGAACGCACGATGACCGGCATGCGCGCGCTGGCGGTGCTGCCCGACAACATCACCACCGACCACCTGTCGCCGTCGAACGCCATCATGGCTGATTCGGCGGCCGGTGAATATCTTGCCAAGATGGGCCTGCCGGAAGAAGATTTCAACTCCTACGCCACGCATCGCGGGGATCACCTGACCGCGCTGCGCGCCACCTTTGCCAATCCGCAACTGGTCAATGAAATGGCCGTGGTCGACGGTGAAGTCAAGAAGGGTTCGTTGACCCGGGTCGAGCCGGAAGGCAAGGTCATGCGCATGTGGGAAGCGATCGAGACCTACCTCAACCGCAAGCAGCCGCTGATCATCGTCGCCGGTGCCGATTACGGCCAAGGCTCGTCGCGCGACTGGGCAGCCAAGGGCGTGCGTCTTGCGGGCGTGGAAGTGATCGCGGCCGAAGGCTTCGAGCGCATCCACCGCACCAACCTGATCGGCATGGGCGTGTTGCCGCTGGAATTCAAACCTGGGACCACCCGCAAGACGCTGGGCATCGACGGCACCGAAACCTTCGACGTGATCGGCAAGCGCACTCCGCGCGCCGACCTGACGCTGGTCATCCTCCGCAAGAACGGCGAACGCGTCGAAGTGCCGATGACCTGTCGCCTCGACACCGGCGAAGAAGTCTCTATCTATGAAGCCGGCGGCGTGCTGCAGCGTTTTGCACAGGACTTCCTGGCGTCGACCGTCAAGGCCGCGTGATCGCCCCGACATTGAAGAAAGCATGCATATGACCCACGCACCCCAAATCAAGATTCCCGCCACTTACATGCGCGGCGGCACCAGCAAGGGCGTGTTCTTCCGCCTGCAGGACTTGCCGGCCACGGCGCAGGCGCCCGGCCCGGCGCGCGATGCCTTGCTCATGCGCGTGATCGGCAGCCCCGATCCCTACGGCAAGCAGATCGACGGCATGGGCGGCGCCACCTCCAGCACCAGCAAGACGGTGATCCTGTCCAAGTCCGCCCGGGCCGGGCACGACGTCGACTATCTGTTCGGCCAGGTTTCCATCGATACGTCCTTCGTCGACTGGAGCGGCAACTGCGGCAATCTGTCGGCGGCGGTCGGTCCGTTCGCCATCAGCAACGGCCTGGTCGATCCCGATCGCATTCCGTTGAACGGTGTCTGCATCGTGCGCATCTGGCAGGCCAACATCGGCAAGACCATCGTTGCGCACGTGCCGATCACCGACGGCCAGGTGCAGGAGACCGGCGACTTCGAGCTCGATGGAGTGACTTTCCCGGCGGCCGAAGTACAACTCGAATTCATGGACCCGGCAGCGGAAGAAGAGGGGGCAGGCGGCGCCATGTTCCCGACCGGGAACCTGGTGGACGACCTGGAAGTGCCCGGCATCGGCACCTTCAAGGCGACCATGATCAACGCCGGCATTCCGGCGATTTTCCTGAACGCGGAAGATATCGGTTACACCGGCGCCGAATTGCAGGACGCCATCAATGGTGACCCGAAAGCATTGGCGCGTTTCGAGACCATCCGTGCACATGGCGCCGTACGCATGGGCCTGATCAAGCATGTCGACGAAGCCGTCAAGCGCCAGCACACGCCCAAGGTCGCCTTTGTCGCCAAGCCGCGCGACTACACGTCATCCAGCGGCAAAAAGGTCACCACCGGCGACGTCGATCTGCTGGTGCGCGCCATGTCCATGGGCAAGCTGCACCATGCCATGATGGGTACGGCGGCGGTTGCCATCGGCGTCGCTGCAGCGATTCCCGGTACGCTGGTGAACCTGGCGGCGGGTGGTGGCGAACGCACGGCGGTGCGCTTCGGTCACCCGTCCGGCACCTTGCGCGTCGGCGCGCAAGCGCAGCAGGTCGATGGTGAGTGGAGCGTGACCAAGGCCATCATGAGCCGTAGCGCGCGGGTGCTGATGGAAGGGGCGGTGCGCGTGCCGGGCGACGCGTTCTGATAACCGGATGAGAGCGGGGGGCTACGGATGCTGCGCCGCGGCGCGACAAAACCGGAGTTGCGGAACGAAAGTTGGTAAGATGCCGTCCACATTCCTTTTCATCCCGGCATTGGACCAAAACATGACTTTCTTGCAACGTGCTTCCGTATTGACCCTCACCATCCTGCTGGCTGCCTGCGCTGAAACGGTGCCGCTGACCGAAACCAAACCGGTGCCTGCGCCGCTGCAACCGGTGGCCGCGGCAGTCAATCCTGCCTGGGCCGGCCGTTTGGCGACCGGTAGCTTCTCCTGCGAGATGGGCAACAAGGTGGAAGTCAAGGTCGACGGCAACAACAACGTGAGCCTGGTGTGGAAGGGCAGCACCTACAAGATGACGCCGGTATCGACATCCACCGGCGCCTTGCGTTTCGAAGACAAGGGCGATGGCCTGGTCTGGATTCAGATCCCGTCGAAGTCGATGCTGCTGAATTCCAAGGTCGGCCAGCAACTCGCGAACGATTGCAAGAATCGATAAAGCCTTTTGCTTTGCAGGCGATAAAAAAGGATGCGGCTATGCATCCTTTTTTTTGCATAGCGCAGATTGCCATCGCATTTTTTTAAGGAAAAAACGAAGCGGATTAAGCTGCACGTAAGCATGTTCTGAGACAGTAAACAACTACACACAACAAGCAGAAGAGATGCCGAGCAAAGACACGGCACACCGCTCGCAACGACCCTCCGACAAGGTCGATGCGCATCCGATCGCCATGAGGAGACATCATGAGTTTCGCATCGTTTTACCAGCAGTCCATCGACGACCCGGAGTCCTTCTGGGCCAATGAAGCCAAGCGGATTGACTGGCATACACCATTCACCCAAACGCTCGATTACACACGCCCACCTTTTGCGCGCTGGTTCATCGGCGGCGAGACCAATCTGTGCCACAACGCCGTCGATCGCCATCTGGCGCAACGCGCCGATCAGGCCGCGCTGATTGCGGTATCGACCGAAACCAATACCGAAAAAACCTATACCTTCCGCGAGCTGCATCGCGAAGTCAGCGCGATGGCGGCGATCATGCTGTCGCTCGGCGTCAAGCGCGGCGACCGCGTGTTGATCTACATGCCGATGATTGCCGAAGCAGTGTTCGCGATGCTGGCGTGTGCGCGCATCGGCGCGGTGCATTCGGTAGTGTTCGGCGGCTTCGCGTCGAACAGTCTGGCGACGCGCATCGACGATGCGCAGCCGACGCTGATCGTGTCCGCCGATGCCGGCTCGCGCGGCGGCAGGGTGGTTGCCTACAAGGGCTTGCTTGACGAGGCGATCCGGTTGGCGCAACACAAGCCGGCGCATGTCTTGCTGACCGATCGCGGATTGGCCGCCATGCCGCGCACCGCCGGACGCGACGTCGACTACACCAGCCTGCGCGCGCAATATCTCGACGCTGAAGTGCCGATCACCTGGCTGGAATCGAACGAGCCGTCCTACATCCTCTATACCTCCGGCACCACCGGCAAGCCCAAGGGCGTGCAGCGCGATGTCGGCGGTTATGCGGTGGCGCTGGCGGCATCGATGCCCTACGTGTTCTGCGGCAATCCCGGCGAGACTTATTTCTGCACCTCCGACATCGGCTGGGTGGTCGGCCATTCCTACATCGTCTACGGGCCCTTGATGGCCGGCATGGCGACCATCCTGTACGAAGGCCTGCCGGTGCTTGCGGGCGACAAGCCGGACGGCGGCATCTGGTGGAACCTGGTGGAGAAGTACAAGGTGACGCGCATGTTCTCGTCGCCGACCGCGATCCGTGTGCTCAAGAAGCAGCCGGCCGACTGCATGACGCGGCATGACTTGTCGTCGCTCAAGAGTCTGTATCTGGCCGGCGAGCCGCTCGACGAGACCACCTCGAACTGGATTTCGGGTGCGCTTGGCGTGCCGGTGATCGACAACTACTGGCAGACCGAAAGCGGCTGGCCCATCCTCTCCATTGCCAAGGGCGTCGACGACAAAGCGACCCGGCTGGGCAGCCCGGGTGTGCCCTTGTATGGCTACAAGATGCACATCATGAACGAGTCCACCGGAGAGCTGTGCGGCGCCAACGAAAAAGGCGTGGTGGTGATCGAAGGACCGTTGCCGCCGGGCTGCATGCAGACCGTGTATCGCGACGACGAGCGCTTCGTCAACACTTACTGGTCCAACTTCAGGACGCAGGTGTACTCGACTTTCGACTGGGGCATCCGCGATGAAGACGGCTACTACTTCATCCTCGGCCGCACCGACGACGTCATCAACGTCGCCGGTCATCGCCTCGGCACGCGCGAGATCGAAGAGAGCATTTCCAGCCACGCCAACGTGTCCGAGGTGGCCGTGGTCGGCGTCGAGGACAAGCTCAAGGGCCAGGTGGCGATCGCTTTCGTGATCCCGAAGCAGGCCGACGCCGTGGCCACGGCGACGGGTCGCCAGGCGCTCGAGGCGGAAATCATGCGCGTGGTCGACAAGCAGATCGGCGCCGTCGGCCGGCCTTCGCGCGTGTTGTTCGTCAGCCTGTTGCCGAAAACGCGTTCCGGCAAGCTGCTGCGCCGTTCCATCCAGGCCATCTGCGAGGGACGCGATCCGGGCGATCTGACCACCATCGAAGATCCAACCTCGCTGCAACAAATCAAAGCGGCACTGCAAGCATAGAAATACGCTGGAAGCGGCAGCGACGACGTCCGGCCCCTGCGCCGGACGTCGTCATTTTGGGTACACTACGTGCTACCGCACTTTCTTCCCAGCTTTCATGACTACATCGATACGCCCGGCGACGACGGCCGATGCCGCCGCCATTTGCGAGATATACAACCACTACGTTCTGACGACGACCATCAGCTTTGAGCTGGAAGCCGTTTCCACTGAGGAAATGGCGCAGCGCATCGTCGAGGTGTCCGCGATATTTCCATGGCTGGTGTACGAGGAAGGCGGCCGCATCCTGGGCTACGCCTACGCCACCAAGTGGAAGGCGCGCAAGGCCTACCAGCAGTCCGTCGAGAGTTCGGTCTACATGGCCAAGGACAGCGGCGGCAAGGGCGTCGGTACGCAGTTGTACCGCGCCTTGTTCGACGAACTGAAGGCGCGCGACGTACATGCGGTCATTGGCGGTATCGCCCAGCCGAATCCCGGCAGCGTGGCCTTGCACGAGAAAATGGGCTTCGTCAAAGTCGCCCATTTCGCGCAAGTCGGCAGGAAATTCGATCAATGGATTGACGTCGCCTATTGGCAGTTGATTCTTTAGAACTCATTTCATAAATAGGTGTGAGATGCGTTCTTCCAAGAAAGGGCTCTGGCAAGGCGTGCGACGCGTCGCGTGGCGGGGCCACGCGCAAGGAGCGCAACGCGGCCAGCGCCCTTTCTTGGAAGAGCCCGAAGGGAGCGGCCTGTTTGGGCGAGCTGCTGCGTTACGAATCGGGGGCAAGACGCCCAGTCTTGACCCCGATTCGCGCCTTGCATCTCATCCCAAACAGGACTCGCTCGCACTCACACCTATTTATGAAATGAGTTCTTAGGAGCACACATGGCCAGATCGACCAGAGCAACCGGCGCCATCGAGCGCCTCAACACGCGTGCAGGGACGAAGCAGTATTCAATGGGCCGCACTTCTGCGGAACTGTTTTACCTGCTCCAGCGCACGCCCGACAATCCTGCTGAAAAGCTCAGCGAGCCGCTGCCGCTGGATGAGTTCGTCACCTTCGTCAACGCCTACGGGCCGCAAAAGCCGAAGCGCATCAGCAAGCTCGACGTCGCCTTTGAAAAGCAACTCGCGAAGAAGCGCGAAGAGTAAGGAAGCAAGACATCGTGGCCTCATCGCGCCCCCGCCAGCAAAAGCGCAAGGACTGGATACTGCGGTCGCAGTCGTCCGGCATGGAGCGCATCGAGGCGTTTTTCCATGGGCGCGGCTATGCCATGCACCGCCACGACACCTACGCCATCGGCATCACGCTGGGCGGGGTGCAGTCGTTCCAGTACAAGAAGTCGATGCGCCACAGCCTGCCTGGCAACACCATGGCGCTGTACCCCGATGAGCCGCATGACGGCCAGGCCGGCAGCGAAGCGGGTTTCCGCTATCGCATGCTGTACATCGAGCCGTCCTTGCTGCAGGACGCCCTCGGCGGTGTCGCATTGCCTTTCATCGAAGGCGGCATCTCGACCGATCCGCGCCTGTTCGGCGCCGTGCGCAATTTGTTGCTGCACATGGACGACGAGGTCGAACCCTTGCAGCAAGACGACGGCATCTTCGAGCTGGCGCGCGCGATGGATGCGGTGTCCGGCAAGCGGCCGCGACGCCACGCGGCCGACTTTGGAGCGGCTCAGCTGGCGCGCGAATACATCCACGGCGCGCTCGACCGCACGCTGACGCTCGACGAACTGGCGCAGGCCAGCGGTCGCGACCGCTGGAGCCTGACGCGCGACTTTCGCAGTTTTTTCGGCACCAGTCCCTATCGCTACCTCAGCATGCGCCGGCTCGACATGGCGCGTCGCCTGATGGCGCAGGGCCTGCCGCTGGCGGACGCCGCCGCCATGTCGGGCTTTGCCGATCAGAGCCACATGACGCGTCTGTTCACCAAGACCTACGGCATTGCGCCGGCGCACTGGCTGCGCATCATGCGGCGGGGGACCTGATTTCGTAGATGTCGTGCTAGTTGCACGATCGTTCAAGACCGCGGCGTTTCGCTCGCGTAGGCTTGCTTCTGTTACTTATCTACGGAGCCAGCATGTCAGCCGCCACCAATCTGCGCGAATACCGCGCCATCAATTTCACCGACAAGCTTTCGTTGTTCAGCGAGCACTGGTCGCAACGCGTCATCGCCGAAATGAACGACTACCAGTTCAAGCTGGCCAAGGTCAAAGGCGACTTTATCTGGCACGACCATGCCGATACTGATGAAGTCTTCATCGTGGTGGACGGCGCATTGCGCATCGACTTCCGTGACGGCGCGGTGCACCTGAAGGCCGGCGAGATGTTCGTGATTCCCAAGGGCGTCGAGCACAAGCCGTATGCTGAAGAGGAGGCCAGCATCCTGCTGGTCGAGCCGCGCGGTGTGGTCAATACCGGGGCAGAAGAAAGCGAACGCACGCGTGCCAACGACGTCTGGATATGACGCGATACAACCCCTATACCGACACCAAGGTCGTGCTGCGATCGCATCGGTGACCAGGTTTTTCAGCATTCTGTCGGGAAGCAATTCGTAAAATATCTGCATATCGAAACAGATTGCGCAATGCGGGCTGCAGAGTGCAGTGAGGTTGTTTAAAAGATAATGTGGCGTGATATTTTTCGATTGATCGGACGAGCGTGATCCGATCAATCGACAACGAAGGAGATATCCGTGCACATTGCCATCGACGAGCAAAAACTGATCGACAAAATGGCCTGGAAACTGATGCCGTTTCTGGGCCTGTTATATCTGGTCGCTTACATTGATCGCCAGAACGTCAGCTACGCCAAGCTGCAAATGGTCTCCAGCCTGGGGCTGAGCGAGGCGTCGTATGGTTTGGGCGCTTCTCTGTTTTTCATCGGTTACCTGCTGTTTGAAGTACCCAGTAACATCATCCTGCACAAGGTCGGTGCGCGTGTCTGGTTTGCCCGCATCATGTTCTCGTGGGGACTGGTGACACTGGCGCTGGCTTACACGCAGAATGCGACGATGTTTTACATCCTGCGATTCTTGCTGGGTGCAACCGAGGCCGGTTTTTACCCGGGTGTGTTGTACTACCTGACGCTCTGGTTTCCGCGGCAACATCGCAGCCGCATGATCGGTTACTTCCTGATCGGCAGCAGCATCGCCAACATGATCGGCGCTCCCATTGGCGGGGCGCTGCTGGATCTGGACGGCCTGTTCGGTATGCGCGGGTGGCAGCTGACTTTCATCTTCACCGGATTGCCGGCGGTGTTGTTGGCGTTTGTTGTGTTTTTCCGGCTGCCGGCGTCTCCTGCGCAGGCGCGCTTCCTCGATCCTGAAGAGCGCAACTGGCTGCAGGAAGTTCTGACGCGGGAAAGACTGGCGCTGGAGCAAAGCGGAGAGGGAGGGCATGGCAATCCCTTCAAGACGCTGCTGGACTATCGTGTCCTGCTGCTGGCGTTCTTTCTCATCTTTTTCCCGTTGTCGTCCTACGGCTTGAGCTATTGGCTGCCGACCATCGTGAAGAGCTTTGGCGTCGGCAATACGCTCAATGGTTTCATCAATACGATTCCGTGGTTGCTGGTGACCCTCGTCTTGTGGTGGGTGCCGCGCAAGCCGGGACGCACGGAAGATCCGATCAAGAACATTCTCTTGCCGGCGTTGTTTGGCGCTTGCTGCCTGGTCGGCAGCGTGTACTTCGACAATTCCTTCGTGAAGTTCGCCATGCTCTGCCTTGCCGCGGCATGCAGCTTCACCGTTCTGCCGTGCTTTTGGACGCTGCCTGGCAGGTTTCTCACCGGTGCAAGCGCCGCTGCAGGTATTGCGGCGATCAACTCGATCGGAAACCTCGGTGGCTTCATTGCCCAGAACGTTGTACCGATGATTCGTGAAAGCACCGGCAGCACGATTGCACCCATGTTGTTCCTGGCGGCATGCATGGCGTGCGGCGGATTGTTCACCCTTGTCGTCATGTACTGCATACGGCGCCATGAGCGCGGCCTGACGCCACGGTATGCGTGAGCGTCACGGCAATCCGAGATGGAATGAAAAAAGCCCTCCAAGGAGGGCTTTTTTCATTGCTACGATGGCGTCAGTTCAGCGTGGCGATCACCGGCGCATGATCCGACGGTTGCTCCCACTTGCGCGGCACCTTGTCGATGACGCATGCCGTACACTGCGCGGCCAGCGGCGCCGTCAGCAGGATGTGATCGATGCGCATGCCCTTGTTGAGGCGGAATCCCATCTGGCGGTAATCCCACCAGCTGAACAGCTTGTCCGGCTGCTCGAACTTGCGGAAGGCGTCGGTGAAGCCCATTTTTTCCAGGTGGAAGAAGGCGGCGCGTTCCGGTTCCGACACCAGGTTTTGACCGACCCAGGCGGCCGGGTCATGGACGTCGCGGTCAGCCGGCGCAATGTTGTAGTCGCCCAGCAGCGCCAGTTTTTCATGCTGTAGTTGCTCTTGCGCGAGCCATTCATGCAGGGCCGCCAGCCACTTCAGCTTGTACAGGTATTTCTCCGATTCGGGCGCCTGGCCGTTGGGGATGTAGGCGCAGACGTAGCGCACGCCTTCGATGGTGGCGGCGATGATGCGTTGCTGTTCATCTTCGAACAGCGGGTTGTTCTTGACCACGTCGGTGATCGGATGGCGCGACAGGATCGCTACGCCGTTGTAGGTTTTTTGCCCGCTGAAGACGACTTCGTAACCGGCGGCGTTGATTTCAGCCTGCGGGAATTTGTCGTCGGTGAGCTTGGTTTCCTGCAGGCACAGCACATCGACCGGATTGTCGCCCAGCCATTGCAATACCTGCGGCAGGCGGACTTTGAGGGAGTTGACGTTCCAGGTGGCGATCTTCATTGCGTTTGCGAATCCTTGTGGGTATAGCTGTTTTCTGCCGGCTTTCTGCCGGTTCCCTGCGTTTGTGAGCACTGTCGCGGCCGGAAATCGTCGGCAGCGTTGGCTGCGGAGTGGAATATTACCGCATTCGATCCGGGATCATCTTCCTTCGGCATTACTCCCGCTAAAATAGCCTGCATAACAAAAACGTGGGGAAATGGGATGAAGACGTATGGCGCGACAGTCTGCTGGTTTGACGAGTTTGGCGCCCACAGGCGATTCTGGTCGTTGACCGCGCTGTTGGGCGCGATGCTGACGAACCCGGCAGCGTTAGCGCAGAACACGGGCGACGAAAACGCCCGGCCATTTCTTGAACGCGACCTGCAATACGGCACCACTTCCACGAAAGAAGCCTGCGAGCGCCAGACCAATGCGGTTTGGGTGGAACACCGTCTCGGGACGGAGTGCATCCGCTATTACCCCTCGAGCGGTTTGTCGCCGGAAGAAAAACCGAAGGTCGCCGTCATGTATTTCCACGGCGATCATCTGGCAGGTTCGGCGCCGCTGGGCAACTACGGAAAAATCACGCCGCAGAAACTGCTCGACGGCGTACAGTCGTACTACCGCAAGTTCGGAGTACCGTACGTACTGATCGGGCGGCCCGGCGTGTACGGTTCATCAGGCGATCACACGCAGCGCAGACGCCTCAAGGAATCGTATTCACTCAACGCTGCCGTGGATGCGATCAAGACGCGCTATGGCATGCAAAAGGTGGTGCTGGCGGGGCAGTCCGGCGGCGCTTATACCGCAGCGGCGTTGCTGTCGCTGGGCCGCACCGACGTGATGTGCGTGGCGGCGTCATCAGGCGTGTATGCGGTCAGTGAGCTGGCGGAAATCAAGCGCGCCAAAAACTACATGCGTTCACGGCCCGGTTGCGATGTCACCAATTATTGCGACGCCTATGAGGTCATCGATCACGTGGACGGCGTCGTGGCCGATCCGCAGCGCGTGTTTTACCTGATCGCCAATCCGGAGGACCGCAACACCGTGTTCTTTTTGCAGAAACGTTTCGCCGACAAGCTGGCGGCGGCCGGTCATCGGGTTGAAGTCATTGAGGCGAAAGGACGCGGGCCGGATGGCCATAGCCTGTCGCACGTGTCCTTCCCGGTTGCCGGAGTCTGCGCGCGTGGAGAGGATCCAAAATCCGTATTGTCCGGGGCGTTGAAAAATCAGGCGCCTGAACCGGTGGAGTGAGTTTCACCGACGGATGGATGATGAGTTTTACTTGCGATTATCCGGCACGGCAGGCCGGTTTGCGGAATTCGAGAACTCTTCGAGCAGCAACGCCGCCCGGCGCATGGCATCTTCTTTTGCCGCACGATTTTCAGGAACCGATTGCCGTGCGCGTCCGGGGTCGTCGAAGTCGTGCATCGCGCCCGCGTATTCAATCACCTTGACCTTGCCGGGTTCGTTGTTGGCTTGCAGCGCACGCAGGCAATTGCGCGGCGACACTTCTTCATCGTTGGAGGCGAGGAACACCAGGACGTCGGTGTCGCTGCGATAGCGCCGGCTCAGGAGCGCGCGTGCACCGCAACCCGGATAGAACACCAGTGCAGCCCGGAAGCGCGCAGCCGCGAACGATGAATTCCCCTGCGCCTGGCGATACATCACATTGAGTGCAGTGCTGCCGCCGTTGGACCAACCTTGCAGCATGATGCTGTCCTTCCGCACGTCATCGCGTGCGGCCAGATAGGCCAGCGCGGCTTCGGCATCGAGCGGGCGCACGGTCAGTTCATTGACGGCCTGGCGTTCCGGCAGGTCGTGCGAGTTTCTGCCGTAGCCGTGGGCGCGTCCACGCGGGCCGAAGCTGTCGACGTGCAGCGCGAGGTAGCCGCGCGCGGCCCAGTATTCACCCCACATCTTGTGCCGCTGCGACAGCGTTCCCGTGTTGCAAGGCGAGCTGATATCGCGGCCGATGCGTGAGCATGCCGCATTGACGTTGCTGGAGTAGGGGCCGCCGCGGCCATGCAGCATCACGATGGCGGGATGGCGCTGCTGACCGGCATTGCCAGGCGGATGGAACAGATACCCCACCAGTTCAGTGCCGTCGCCGCCCGGGAAATACACCGTGTCGGGCGGTGCGGCAGATGCCGTTGCAGGCAGGCTCATCATGATTCCCGCCAGCAATGCCGCGATTGCCTGCATCGCCCGGTACATCTGAAGCCAGATTATTTGAAGTGATAGTTGATCGCCACCAGCCCCATGTTCTCGGTGCTGTGGTTGACGATCGGACTGTTGGCGATGCCGTTGCCCAGCCATTTACGGCGGAAGGTGACGTTGGCGACCCAGTTCTCGGCCACCGGCATTTCGATGGTCAGGCCCAGCATCGGCGTGGTCGAGGCGCCGGCATGATATTCGCGGAAACCGCTGGCGGACGATTCCTGGCCGGTCACGCCGTAGAAGTAGTTGTTGTAGGAGCTGCTGCGGCGCTCAATGCCGATCTGCGGGTAGACGCTGGCGCGGCCGAGGTCGAATTGCGCCGCGTAGACGGCTTCCAGCAGCGTGCCGTGCGATTTGTTGACGTCGTAGAAGGCGTTCAGAAAGAACGCGCCGAAGCGGGTTTCCTGCAGCGTGCCGATGCCGATCGGCACGGAGTTGGAGCGGCGGTTCAGGCCGCGTTCGGCGTCCATGTGGTCAAAGTTGACGCGCGCCGCCAGTTCCAGATAGCCGGCGCCGAATTTCACCGTTTTCACGCCGAAGGTATCCAGGCGTGCGAAGAAGCGGCCGTAGTCGAAGTAGGCGTACGGCAGCACCTGGGTGACGTCGCTCTTGCCGAGGATATTGCGTTCGAGACGGAACACGCCCGGGCCGATATCGCCGCGCAGGTGGTCGGGGAAGTCGGCTTCCGCAGCTTGCTGGGCAGACGCATGGCCGGCGAACGACAGGAGCAGGGCGCACAGCAGGGTTTTGTTCATGTTGGCTTTCGATGGGTGAAATTGGGATGATGTCGCCGGCACTGTCAGCCGCGTTAAAGACGCATCTTGCACGAATAGTGGCCGCGGCATCAAGCCCTGGCCTTTCTTTTGACGAAGGCGTTTTCCGGCTTCAGCGGTTTGCCTTCACAAGTGTGCAAAGCGATTTTCGGGACCGGCTTGCCGCTGTCGCGGTCGACCATCGGCGCGATGGATTCACCCTTCTTGAACAAATGACCCTCGCCCCATTGGCGCAGGCCCAGCACCACCGTGAACAATTCCTTGCCCTTGGCGGTGAGGATGTATTCCTGGTAGGCGCTGCCGTCGGAGGCCGGGGCGACGTCGAGGATGCCGGCGTCGACCAGGTCGCGCAGCCGCGCCGACAGGATGTTCTTGGCTACGCCCAGGCTCTTCTGGAACTCGCCGAAGCGGCGCATGCCGTCGAAGGCATCGCGAATGATCAGCAGCGCCCAGCGGTCGCCGACCACGTCAATCGACCTTGCTACCGGGCAGGGATCGCTCATGAGACTTTTCCGCTTGGCCATCGTATTGCCGCTTCCTCGTGCATGTCTGATGGTTGCATTTTAAAACTCGCTCGCCTACACTTCAACTGGTTTTAATTTGAAACCACATATAAAAGTTGAAAAGGAGCGAAGCAATGGCGCAAAACGATGGCGGGGCAGATGCGTGCCGATTCGAAGAGGCAGGCCCGGAGCGGGCCTCCGCGGTGATGCCGCGCGCCATGGTGTTGTTGTTTGCGATGGCCTGCGGCGTCAGCGTCGCCAACGTGTATTACGCCCAGCCCTTGCTGGATGCGCTGGCGGCAGAGTTTGGCTTCAGCCAGGCGGCGGTCGGCCTGGTGGTGACCGCAACCCAGCTCGGTTCCGCGCTGGCGTTGGTGCTGGTGGTGCCGTTGGGGGATTTGCTGGACCGCCGTCGCTTGACGCTGGCGCAGTTGCTACTGCTGTTCGCCGCATTGGTCGGCGTCGGGCTGGCGTCATCGCCGGCCTGGCTGCTGCTCGGCATGCTGGCCGTGGGTATGCTTGGCACGGCCATGACGCAGGGACTGATTTCGTATGCGGCGGCGCTGGCGGCGCCGCAGGAGCGCGGCCGCGTGGTCGGCACGGCGCAGGCGGGCGTGGTGATTGGCTTGCTGCTGGCGCGCACCTTGGCCGGGCTGATCGCCGACGTCGCCGGCTGGCGCATGGTGTACGCGGTGTCGGCTGTGCTGGCGCTGCTGATGCTGGCGCTGTTGCATGGCCGCCTGCCGCAGCGTCCTGCGGACGCCAGCGTCACTCGCTTGTCGTATGGACAACTGCTGGCGTCGATGGCGACGTTGATGCTGCATGACCGCGTGCTGCAAATTCGCGGCGTGATCGCAATGCTGATGTTTGCCGTGCTGAACATCTTCTGGAGCGCCCTGGTGCTGCCCCTGAGTGCGCCGCCGTACTCGCTGTCGCATGCCGCGATCGGCGCCTTCGGCCTGATCGGCGTGGTCGGCACGCTGGGCGCTGCCAAGGCCGGCAGCTGGGCCGACCGTGGGCGCGGCCAGTGGACCAGCGGCGTGGCGCTGGCGTTGCTGGCCGCGGCCTGGCTACCGCTGTCGCTGCTGTCGTGGAGCCTGTGGGCGTTGGCGGCGGGGGTGCTGTTGCTGGACCTGGCGGCGCAGGCGATCCATGTCACGAACCAGAGCATGATTTTTCGCACAAATGCGACGGCGCACAGCCGGCTTGTGGCTTGCTACATGATTTTTTATGCGGTCGGCAGCGGTGCCGGCGCGGTGCTGTCGACCTCGGCGTTTGCCGCCTGGGGATGGGGTGGCGTATGCGCGCTGGGCGCCGCCGTCAGTGTACTGGGCCTGATGTTCTGGAGCTGGAGTTTGCGGTACATGCCGCGCCCATGAAGTGGCGAGGGCAAAGCGGAATCAGATCCGTTCGCTGGCGAGCAAGATGACGCGTCCCAGCAGGATGCAATCCGGCTGGTCGAATTCAAGGCGAGGGTAGCGTTTGCCGGCGTTGTTGTCGGCGGTCATGAACCAGCGCCCGAGGTCCAGCGCCAGGCGTTTGAGGATGGCTTCGCCGCGGTAATTGATCAGATACACGGCGCCGTCCTGCAAGGCAGTGTCGCCGCCATTGACCACCACGACATCGCCTTCATGCAAGCGCGGCGCCATGCCGGCGCCGGTGACGGTGACGGCGAACAGTTTGTCGGCGTGCAGGCAGTGTGCCTTGAGCCAGCTTTTCGGGAATCTCCACAGGCACAGTGTCGGCGCGATCTCTTGCATGGATGTGCGCGCCGAGCCTGCGGTCAGCGTCAGTACAACCTGGCGCACGGTGACGGCGTCGTCCGCATCCGTCTTCGGTGTTTGGCGCACGACATAGGGCGTCGTCATCTCGCCGACGGCGAACTGGTCGAAATACAGCGGATCGAGGTGCAGACGCTCTTCCAGCGCACGGGCCGCCTTCTCGCCGAAGCCCTGGCCGCGCCGGTAACTGGACGACAATAATTGCGCCAGGCGCGACTCGCTCATGCCGCTGGCGTCGCAAACCTGTTGGCGGTCGCCGTCGTAGCGATCCGCGATCAACGCAAGCAAACGTTTCCGTCGATGTTCATGCATGTCCATGCCTGCATTTGAACGCAAATTTAGCATTTGGTAAATTAGCTTTTGCTTGACTTGTCTGTAGCAGATGCTAAATTGTCGTTATGACACTGATCGACTATCTCAATTCCGTTCCGATGGACAGGCGCTCCGCGCTTGCTGCGTACTGTGAGACCTCGTTCGACTACTTGCGTCAGATCGGCTATGGCAATCGCCCGTGTTCGCCGCTGATCGCGGTGTGTCTGGAACGCGTTTCGCAGGGCGTGATTACCCGCAAAGACCTGTTTCCCGAGGACTGGGCCAAACTGTGGCCGGAGCTGAGCGAAAAACACGATTGATTTCCCGACACCGATGCCACCGTTCAAAACATCCCTGTGCCTGACACCTGGCGGTTTTCTCACGCTGCCTCATTTCGCTGCGGGGGGCAGCTCTGTTGCGAGCCTTGTGCACTTTTCGCTGATGGCAGTGCTGTTTGCGATGCTGCCGGCGTTGTTGTATTGGCAGCACCGTCGGCGCCGCTGGCGGGCGATGGGCGCCGGGCTGACTGCATTCATCCTGGTACTCGATCACCTCATGCTCAAAGACCGCGGCAGCATCTGGCAGACACTGGCGGCGACAGGCATCCTGTGTGGTCCATCCTATCTTGCACTGACGGCTTTCTGGGCCGCCATGCGCGGGATGGGGCATGCGGTGAGCGGCGGCAGGACAGCGGCATTATCGTCCGTCGACTGCGTCGCGATTGCCTTGCTGGCAATCGTGGCGCACCTGTTGTTCTTCATTGCCGCGACGATTGCGGGCGTCGCCAATACGGCGTTGCTCAACACCGCCGGCGACTTCGTCAATTGCCTGTATCACCTGGCGCGACCAGTTGATTTTCGCAGTCACGGCGATCAACTGAACATGCTGTTCGCGGCGCTGCCGACCTTGGTGCTGGCGACGCTGCTGCAGGCGAGGCTGCGCCGACGTCGTGCCATCATCCCGCAGACGCCGCCGTTGCCGCTGCCGCTGCTGCAATGAAGCGCGATGCCCAATAAAAAAGCCGTCATCTTGCGGATGACGGCTTGATTGCGGAGCGTGCGAACTTACACGTGCAACTTACGCGCGCGCTTTTTGCGACTTCTTCGCTTCATTCAGCAGGAAGGTCGTCAGCAGCGGGACCGGACGGCCGCTGGCCCCCTTGGTCGCGCCGCCGCGCCATGCGGTGCCTGCGATGTCCAGATGCGCCCAGGTGTATTTCTTGGTGAAGCGCTCAAGGAAGCACGCTGCCGTCACGCTGCCTCCAGGCTGGCCACCGATGTTGGCGATGTCGGCGAAGTTCGACTTCAGCTGCTCCTGATAGGCGTCCTGCACCGGCATGCGCCATGCGGTGTCGCCGCTGGATTTACCGGCTGCCAGCAGGTCGTTGGCGAGCTGGTCGTGGGCGTCGTCTTCACGCGTGAACAGGCCGGTATTGTGATGACCCAGCGCCACCACGCAAGCGCCGGTCAGCGTTGCGATGTCGACCACGGCGGCGGGCTTGAAGCGTTCCACGTACGTCAGCGCGTCGCACAGGATCAGGCGGCCTTCGGCGTCGGTGTTGAGTACTTCGATGGTCTGGCCCGACATCGAGGTAACGATGTCGCCCGGCTTGGTGGCGCGGCCCGACGGCATGTTTTCGCAGGTCGGAATGACGCCGATGACGTTGAGTTTCAGTTGCAGCTCGGCGATGGCGCGGAAGGTGCCCAGCACCGAGGCGGCGCCGCACATGTCGTATTTCATTTCATCCATGCCGGCAC
Organism: Herbaspirillum sp. NPDC101397; assembly: GCF_044767325.1. Classification (NCBI taxonomy): domain Bacteria; kingdom Pseudomonadati; phylum Pseudomonadota; class Betaproteobacteria; order Burkholderiales; family Oxalobacteraceae; genus Herbaspirillum; species Herbaspirillum sp. NPDC101397. Next base: position 151,442 of record NZ_JBIWNS010000002.1, on the reverse strand, counting down.
CCGGTTTGAGGGAGATGCCGCCGGTGTCGAAGGTGATGCCTTTGCCGACCAAAACGATAGGCGCATCCTTGGATTTGCCGCCGAGATGCTTGAGGACGATGAATTTCGGCGGTTCGTCGCTGCCGTTGGTGACCGACAGGAAGCTGCCCATCTTGAGCGCTTCGAGCTGTTTGCGATCCAGCACTTCGACGCCGAGCTTGTATTCCTTGGCCAGTTTCTTGGCGCTGTTGGCGAGGTAGGTCGGGGTGCAGACGTTGCCCGGCAGGTTGGCCAGGTCCTTGCTCAGTTCCATGCCGTTGGCCAGCGCAACCGCTTCGGCCAGGCCGGTCTTGGCGGCGGCAGTGGCGGCGGTGGAGACTGCCACTGCAATTTTTTTGACGCCGGTCGGCGCGGGATCTTTTTTGCTCTTCAGGACGTCAGAGCGGTAATTGTTGTCGCGTACGGCCAGCACCAGCGCGCGGATAGCCCAAGCCGCATCGCGACCCTTGATCTTGTCCAGCGGCAGCGCCACCAGCGCATCGACGGCGCCGACGGTGGTCAGTGCGCGTACGGCGCCTTGTGTTGCGGAGGAGAAACTCTTGTCGGCAATTTCTTCATCGGCGCCCAGGCCGACCAGCAGCACGCGTTCGGCGGCGACGCCGGCCACGCCACGCAGCAGCAGGGTGGAACCCGGCTTGCCGGTAATGTCGCCGGATTTCAGTGCGTCGCTGATCGCGCCTGATTTGTCCAGGGCTTGTGCAGCTTGTGTCAGTTTGCGGTTTTCAAAAACGCCAACGACGAGCACGCCGGTCTTGGCGGCGTTGACAGAGGTTTTTGCGTCCAATGTTTTTATGCTAAAGTCCATCGCTTGTCCTTAGTTTGCTAGTTTCTGTTTGCATCAATCTACCTCTGCGATTATAAGCCCCGAATGATTTTTGAGCGCGCTCTTCGACGCGAATTGATGAGCACCGCCGGCGCAGTGTTCACAACGCTATTTACAATCACCCTCACCGTGATGCTGATCAAGATTCTTGGTCAGGCTGCGGGTGGACAGGTGAGCTCGCAGGACGTGCTCGCCCTGATCGGTTTCCAGGCGCTGAACTACATGCCGGTGATCCTGATCCTGACCGGCTTCATTTCCGTATTGCTGGTGGTCACGCGCAGCTACCAGGATTCCGAAATGGTGGTGTGGTTCGCTTCGGGACTGAGCCTGACGCGCTGGATCAGGCCGGTGCTGCGCTTCGGCTGGCCGATCATCCTGCTGACCGCAGTGCTCAGTTTCGTCGCCACTCCCTGGGCCAACCAGCAGAGTGCGCAATTCCGCGAACGCTTTGAAAAGCGCGAAGACATCGCACGCGTCTCTCCCGGCAAGTTCCAGGAGTCCGCCACCGCCAACCGCATTTTCTTCGTCGAGGGTATTTCCGGCGACGCCAACAAGGTCAAGAACGTTTTCGTCAATACCTTCCGCGATGGCAAGAACAGCATCGTGGTCGCCAAGGAAGGCGAAATGGAAGTCGACAAGGACGGCGAAAAATTCGTCGTCATGACCAAGGGACGCCGTTACGACGGCATGCCTACCCAGCCCGATTTCCAGATGGTTGAATTCGAACGCTACGGCTTGCTGGTGGGCGGGCAGTCGCAAGCCGCCGCCGGCGACAAGTCGGCGCGTGCGCTGCAGACTTGGGAGTTGCTGGCGCTGGACAACCAGTTCACGCGCGGAGAGCTGCTGTGGCGCATGGCCTTGCCGCTGATGGCATCGACCCTGATGCTGCTGGCGATTCCGCTGTCCTTCGTCAATCCTCGCGTGGGCCGCTCGATGGGCCTGCTGGTCGCACTGCTGCTGTTCGTCGTCTACAGCAACACCGTCAGCGTGATGCAGTCTTCCGTGATTCAGAACCGCACGTCGTTCCTGCTGGCCTGGTGGCCGGTGCATCTGGTGGTGGCCTTGCTGGTGGTCGGTCTGTTCTTCCTGCGGCTGAAGGTCAATAGCCACTATCACCCCGCAGTCATGTTGTCTCGCGTACGGCGTGCGCTTTTCCTGAAACGGCAAGCCTGATGAGAGTCCTGCAACGTTATATCACCACCGAGATTGTCCGTTCGGTCGCATTCGCGCTGGCGGCCTTCCTCGCGTTGTTCGCATTTTTTGAAATGATGGGGCAACTGGAAGCAGTCGGCCGCAATGGCTATCAACTGCAGAACGCCGTGCTCTACGTGATCATGGGTTTGCCCGGCAATGTGTATGAACTGATGCCGATTGCGGTGCTGATCGGCACCATTTACGCGCTGGCGCAGTTCGCCGCAAGTTCCGAATTCACCATCATGCGCGTGTCCAGCATGTCGACACGCATGACCGCCAAGGCGCTGGCCAAGATCGGCCTCGGTTTCGCCATCGTCACCATCCTGTTCGGCGAACTGGTGGCGCCCAAGGCCACCGAGCTGGGCGAGAAGATCAAGTTGCAGGCACAGGGTTCGTCGCTGTCGCAGCAGTTCCGTTCCGGCCTCTGGGCCAAGGACGTGATCAAGAGCAAGGGCCTGGAAGGCGACGTCATCGGCACGCGCTTCCTCAACATCCAGCGTATCCAGACTGACGGCAGGCTGGAAGGCGTGAAGATTTATGAACTGGACAAGAACTTCCATTTGTCCGACCTGATCGTCGCGGCGCGCGGCGACTACCAGGGCGACCATACCTGGCAATTGTCCGACGTGCAGAAAACGACCTTCATCGTCGACGAGAAGGTCAGCTCGATCACTGCGCCGATCACCACCGCAAAGATCAAGACGGTCAGTTTCGTCTCCGAAGTCACGCCGGAAATCCTGTCGGTGCTGTTCGCCGATCCGGATCGGATGTCGGCCTATGATCTGCGTGCCTATACCAAGCATCTGGAAGCCAATAACCAACGCACCGAGCGCTATGAAATCGCGTTCTGGAAAAAGATCGTCTATCCGCTATCGATCTTCGTGATGATGGGGCTGGCGCTGCCGTTCGCCTATCTGCATTTCCGTACCGGCGGCGTCAGCCTGAAGATTTTCACCGGCATCATGATCGGCGTGAGCTTTCAGTTGATCAACAACCTGTTCTCGCATCTGGGCTTGCTCAACACCTGGCCGGCGCTGGTGACCGCCGCGCTGCCGAGCACGCTGTTCATGTTGATGGCGATCGTGGCGTTGCGTTGGGTCGAGCGGCGCTGACCATGATGAAGAAATCACTGATCCTGTTTGCACATGGCGCACGCGATCCCAACTGGGCCGAGCCGTTCAAGCGTTTGCGCACACTGACGCAGGCGAACCTGCCGGACGTGGTGGTGGAGTTGGCTTTCCTGGAATTGATGTCCCCGGGCTTGCCGCAACTGGCGGCGCAGCAGATCGCCGACGGCGCACAGCAGGTGACGATCGTGCCGGTATTTTTGGGGCAGGGCGGACATGTCCGGCGCGATCTGCCGGTATTGATCGAACAGTTGCGCCGGGATCATCCCGGCGTGGATTTTCAGGTGGCCGCAGCGGCCGGTGAAGACGACGGCGTGCTGCAGGCGCTGGCGCAATATTGCATCAGCAGTTCAAACGATTCAGAATAAGCGACCGCCGTTCGGCGTCGACCGGTCCGGCGCGAACAACACCACTTCTCCCTGTGCGTCGGGGAAACCCAGCGTCAATACTTCCGACATGAATTTGCCGATCTGGCGGGGAGGAAAGTTGACCACCGCCGCCACTTGTTTCCCCACCAGTTCCTCCAGCTGATAGAGCGCCGTGATCTGCGCGCTGCTCTGCTTGACGCCGATGGTCGGACCGAAGTCGATTTTCAGCTTGTAGGCCGGTTTGCGGGCTTCTGGATAGGCTTCGGCCGAGACGATTGTACCGATGCGGATATCCACCTTGAGGAAATCGTCGAACGTGATCAGCGGCGCTGCAGGCGCGCTGGGGTCGTGTAGCAAGTGCATGGGGATGTGCTCGAAAAAATAGTCAGACGGTGTTCAGTCACGGCTTGCCAGCGCCTCGCCGATCATGACGAGCACCGGGCCGCTGCACTGGGCCAGTCCCTGTTCCAGCGTACCGAGTTCGAGATCGAGGATGCGTTCGTTGTCGCGGCTGCAGTTTTCCACTACCACCACCGGCGTCGTGCGGGCATAGCCGAGCGATAGCAAGCGTTGCGCCGTCGCGGCGGCTTCACGGCCGCCCATGTACTGCACCAAAGTGTCGCCGTTGGGCATGATGAATTCGCTGGGCTCGTCGGGGGCCGTGCTGGACGTGAACAGCGAGACGCTGCGCGCGATGCCGCGCTTGGTCAGCGGTCGTTGCGCCGAGGATGCCGCCGCCAGTGCGGCGGTGATGCCGGGGACGATTTCGTAGGAAATGTTCTGGCTGTCGAGTGCGCGCAATTCCTCGTCGGCGCGGCCGAACAGCATCGGGTCACCGCCTTTCAGGCGTACCACCATACGGTATTGGCGCGCGGATTCGATCAGGCGTTCATTGATGACTTGCTGGGCGGTGGAGCGCTGGCCGCTGCGTTTGCCGACGGAGATCTTGACGGCTTGCGGGCACAGCGCCAGCATTTCTTCCGTGACCAGCGCGTCGTGCAAGACGACATCCGCTTGGGCGAGAAGACGCGCCCCGCGCACGGTGATCAAATCGGCCGCGCCGGGGCCGGCGCCGATCAGATAGACCTTGCCGACGGGTTTTATGGAAACAGGAGGCGTTGGCACGTTGACTGGATTGGCTGGGGCTGAGCTCATGCTGAAAAAGATAAGAATCGCAGCCCGGCACATACCGGCTGCTGTACGTTTCAGCCCGCCTGAGCGGGTGAAACGGTACAGCAGCGATTATCAGGCATCCAGGCGGATCATGCCAGCGGCAACGGTCTGGTGGGTGACTTCATCAATCAGGATGAAGGCGCCCGTGGCACGGATGGCGTCATAGCTGTCCGCGGCAATCGGCTGCTGCACATTGATGGACACGCGGGCGATGTCGTTCAGCTTGAGCGACTCGGCCGGATGGCGTTGCTGCGTGTTGATGTCGAGCAAGGTATCGACTTTGCTCACGCGCGCCGCCACTTGCTTGGTGGTGTGCTTGAGCCAATACTTGCAACGCGGATCAAGCGCATCCTCGGACAGCCAGCACAGGTCGGCGTTGACGGTCTTGAGTTGCGTCGGCGCCTGCTCGGCGGAAGCCAGCATGTCGCCGCGCGAAATGTCCAGGTATTCGTCCAGCAAGATCGTCACCGACTGTCCGGCCGCGGCCGATTGCAACGAGCCGTCCAGCGTCAGGATGTCCTTCACAGTCGCGCTCTGGCCGCTCGGCTGCACCAGCAGCTTGTCACCCTTGCTCACCTTGCCGGCTTCGATACGGCCCATGTAGCCGCGGAAGTCGTTGGCTTCGTGGCCGTTGTGGCGTGCCACCAGTTGCACCGGGAAGCGGAACGGTTCTTCGTGGGCATCTTCATACACCGATAGCGACTCCAGCAGCTCGATCAGCGTCGGGCCCTTGTACCACGACAGATTGTCGCCGGCGGTCACAACGTTGTCGCCGGCCAGCGCCGACAGCGGAATCGGACGCACATCCTTGAGGCCCAGTTGGGCGGCGAATTCCTGATACGCGCCGACGATACGGTCGTATACGGTCTGGTCGTAGTTGACCAGGTCCATCTTGTTGACGGCGACCACGATGTGCTGGATTTGCAGCAAATGGGCGATGGTCGAGTGGCGCTTGGTTTGCGTCAGCAGCTCAACGCTGCCGTCGTCGTTCAGCTTGACCTTGGATACGTCGATCAAGATGATCACGGCGTCTGCGGTCGAAGCGCCGGTCACCATGTTGCGCGTGTATTGCTCGTGGCCCGGCGTGTCGGCGATGATGAATTTGCGCTTGGGCGTGGCGAAGTAGCGATACGCGACGTCGATGGTGATGCCTTGCTCGCGCTCGGCTTCGAGGCCATCGGTGAGCAAGGACAAATCAATGGTGTCGCCCACGGTGCGCTTGTGCTTGGCGCGCGAGATGGACGCGAGCTGGTCGGCGAAGATGCCCTTGCTGTCGAACAGCAGGCGGCCGATCAGCGTGCTCTTGCCGTCATCCACCGAACCGGCGGTGATGAAGCGCAGCAGGCCGCGTTCGTGCGAAGTTACGTTGAGATCTTTTTCGGCAACAGCGGCATTCATCAGAAATATCCTTCTTTTTTACGTTTTTCCATCGACGCTTCGGAGGTCTGGTCGTCCATGCGCGTCGCGCCGCGTTCGGTGATCTGGGTGACGGCGGTTTCGGCGATGATGGCTTCCACGGAAGCCGCATCGGAGGCCACCGGGCAAGTGCAGGAAATGTCGCCTACGGTGCGGAAGCGCACCACGCGGTTCTCGACGGTTTCGCCTTCTTTGGCCGGCGTCAGGTCGGTCAGCGGCACCAGCAGGCCGTTGCGCGGAATCACCTGGCGCTCGTGCGCAAAATAGATCGGTGGCAGCGCCAGTTTTTCACGGGCGATGTATTGCCAAACGTCGAGCTCGGTCCAGTTCGAGATCGGGAACACGCGCATGTTTTCGCCCGGATGCACGCGGGTGTTGTACAGGTCCCAGAGTTCAGGACGTTGTGCCTTCGGATTCCATTGACCGAACTCGTCGCGGAAGGAAAAGATGCGTTCCTTCGCGCGCGCCTTTTCTTCATCGCGACGGGCGCCGCCGATACAGGCATCGAACTTGAATTCTTCAATCGTTTCCAGCAGCGTCACGGCTTGGGCGGCATTGCGCGAATCGGTCAGCGGATTGCGCAGGCGCACGGTGCCGCGTTTGATCGAGTCTTCGACTGAACGCACCACCAGCTTCTCACCGAGTTCGGCGGCGCGCTGGTCACGGAAGGAAATCACTTCCGGAAAATTGTGGCCGGTATCGATGTGCACCAGCGGGAACGGGAACTTGCCCGGACGGAAGGCCTTCTCGGCGATGCGCAGCAGCACCACGGAATCCTTGCCGCCGGAAAACAGCAGGGCAGGGTTGCTGCACTCGGCCGCGACCTCGCGCATGATGTGGATCGCTTCGGATTCCAGCCAGTCAAGATGACGGCTGCTGGCGTTGTCCAGGAAGAGTTGTTCAACTGCTGTGTTCATGCGATGACCTTTGGTTCAAGTCGGATGTAAAACGGATATCGGAATATCGAGTACGGCGAGGCCGGCAAGGGCCGCGCATCGACATGTTGTTTGTCGTGGAAAAAATCAGGCCGGCGCGGTCTGTGATTTGATGCGGATCAGCTTGCCGTCCACCACATGCAGGCCGCACTCCTTGGAGTCGGGGTTCTCCCACCACCAGCGGCCGGCGCGCACGTCTTCGCCCGGCTCGATGGCGCGGGTACAGGGCTCGCAGCCGATCGACGGATAGCCCTGGTCGTGCAGCGGGTTATACGGCACCTGGTTGTCGCGGATGTATTGCCAGACGTCTTCTTCCGACCAGTCGGCCAGTGGATTGAATTTGGCCATGCCGTGCGCCGGATCGTCTTCCTGCACATCGAGCGCGGCGCGCGTGACCGACTGCGCGCGGCGTTGGCCGGTGATCCAGGATTTATTGCCGGCCAGCGCGCGGTTGAGCGGCTCGATCTTGCGGATGCGGCAGCATTCCTTGCGCATCTCGACGCTGTCGTAGAAGGCGTTGAGGCCGTTCTGCGCGACGTAGTGTTCGACGGCGGCAGGTTCCGGGCGATACGGCGTGACGTCGTAATCGTAGGTTTCCCTGATGCGGTCGAGCATGCCCAGCGTTTCCTTGTGCAGGCGGCCGGTTTCCAGCGTGAAGATACCGATCTTGTCCTGCAGCTTGCCGCGCAGGATGAGGTCGGTCAGCACCATGTCCTCCGCCGCCATGCTGGAAGCGAACACGGCCGGAGTGTAGTCGGCGGCGATCTTTTCCAGCGTGGCGCGGGTAGCTTCGATGAGCGCTTGCAAAGCTTGTTCGGACATGGCGTTACTTCCTTCCCTTGATTCAAATGACGCTTACTTGCTCTTAATCGCGGGTAACAACCGTCTCGCGTTTGGCGCGACGGAACAGCGGGTTCTTCTCATCCCATGAGGTCTGGTATTTTTCCGAAAAATCGGTCAGGCCCTTCAATGCATCGTGGATGTCCTTGTCGGCGCGCACGGCGAAGGCGTTGAAACCGACGCGCTGCATGTAGAACAACTGGTCGCGCAGCACATCGCCGACGGCGCGCAGTTCGCCGGTATAGCCGAGGCGGGCGCGCAGGTTGTAGGCGATCGAATAGCCGCGGCCGTCAGCGAACTTGGGGAAATCCACGGCGATGACCTTGAACGGCGCCAGGTCGTCTTTCAACGCTTCCGGACGCTCGTCGCTGGCGAACCAGACGCCGAGTTCCGGGCGACCTTGCAGCGTGGCGCGTTGCGCCTGCCATACCTTCAGCGGCACGATGATCTTGCCTTCCGGGACGGCGACGCCTTCCGGGGTTTCGCCTTCGTTCAGGCGCAGTACGGTCCAGTCATCGCTGATGACGACTTTGTCTTTGATGATGAGGGTGGAATTAGGCACAGACGTCTTCTCCGGTGACATGACCAGCTTTGATCGGGGTGGCATAGACGAAGTCCTTGAACGGCGTGACGCCGACGCGGCGCACGGTGTCGATGAAGCGTTCGTCTTCGATGCGTTGTTTGACATAGACCTGCAGCAGGCGATCGATCACGGTCGGCATCTGATGCGCCGAGAACGATGGGCCGATGATCTTGCCGATGCTGGACGTGTTGCCCTGGGCGCCGCCCAGCGACACCTGGTACCACTCGGCGCCGTCCTTGTCGACGCCCAGGATGCCGATGTTGCCGACATGGTGGTGGCCGCAGGCGTTGATGCAACCCGAGATGTTCAGTTCGATGTCGCCGATATCGTGCTGGAAGTCGATATTGTCGAAACGTTCTGCAATCGCTTGCGCGATCGGGATCGACTTGGCGTTGGCCAGCGAGCAGAAGTCGCCGCCGGGGCAGCAGATGATGTCGGTCAGCAGGCCGATGTTCGGCGTTGCCAGACCGTGCGCCTTGGCTTCTTTCCACAGCGCGTACAGTTCGCTTTGCTTGACGTCGGCCAGCACCAGGTTCTGCTCGTGCGTGACGCGCAGTTCCGAGAAGCTGTAGCGGTCGGCCAGGTCGGCGACGAAGTCGAGCTGGTCGGCGGTGATGTCGCCCGGCGGCACGCCGGTTTTCTTCAGCGACAGGATCGCGGCGGCATAGCCGGGCACCTTGTGGTCCTTGACGTTGCGCTTGATCCAGTTGGCGAAGCCCTTGTCTTCGGCCTTCAGGCGTTCGTATTCGGCGTCGTTGGCCGGCAGCGTTTCGTATGCAGGCTCGGTGAAGTAGTTCGCCACGCGTTGCAGTTCTTCTTCGGTCAGCGTCGACGGGCCGTCCTTGATGTCCTGCCATTCGGCTTCGACCTGGCGCGCGAATTCTTCGGCGCCGATGGCCTTGACCAGGATCTTGATGCGCGCCTTGTAGATGTTGTCGCGACGGCCGTACTGGTTGTACACGCGCAGGATCGCTTCCAGGTAAGACATCGCGTGTTTCCATGGCAGGAAGTCGCGGATCTGGCTGCCGAGGATGGGCGTACGGCCCATGCCGCCGCCGACCAGTACGCGGAAACCGACTTCGCCGGCTTCGTTCTTGATCACGTGCAGGCCGATGTCATGCACGGCGGTTGCAGCGCGGTCCTGCTCGGAACCGCTGATGGCGATCTTGAACTTGCGTGGCAGGTAGGCGAACTCGGGATGGAAGGTGCTCCACTCGCGGATCAGTTCGGCGTAAGGGCGCGGATCGACGATCTCGTCGGCGGCGACGCCGGCCAGTTCGTCCGAAGTGGTGTTGCGGATGCAGTTGCCGGAGGTCTGGATGGCGTGCATCTCGACCGTTGCGAGCTCGGCCAGGATGTCCGGGGATTCTTCCAGCTTGATCCAGTTGAACTGGATGTTCTGACGCGTGGTGAAGTGACCGTAGCCGCGATCGTATTTGCGCGCGATGTGGGCAAACATGCGGACTTGGCGCGATGCCAGCAGACCGTAGGGAACCGCGATGCGCAGCATGTACGCATGGCGTTGCAGGTACAGGCCGTTCTGCAGGCGCAGGATGCGGAACTCGTCTTCGACCAGTTCATCGGAAAGGCGGCGGCGGACCTGGTCGCGGTACTGGGCAACGCGCTCTTTGACGATCAGGTGATCGTATTGGTCATAACGGTACATCTTGTCATCCCTGTTAACGTCTTGCAGAAGTCTTTCATGGAGACTTCATGTGATAAAAAAAACAGCCTACCAAATCAGCTTCAAGGCAACGCTCGTCAGCGTAATCGCCAGCAGGCCACGCAAAAATTTCTCCGGCACCGCACGCGCGGCGAAGGAGCCGATGGTGATGCCCGGTACCGAACCCAGCAGCAACGCGCCGAGCAGGCTCCAGTCGATCGAACCCAGCCACCAGTGACCGAATGCCGCAATCGCCGTCAACGGCACCGCATAAGCGATGTCGGTACCGGCGACTTCCGCCGGCGACAGGCGCGGATACAGCAACACCAGCAGCGTGGCGCCGACCGCACCGGCGCCGATCGACGAGATCGTCACCAGCGTGCCGAGCACGGCGCCTGCCAGGATGGTCGCCCGGGACAGCTTGAGGCCTTGCAACTGGCGCTCCGGATGGGCATTCAGCCAAACCTGAAGTTTACTCTTAAACAGCAAAGCGATCACCGTGAGGAAAACGGAGATTGCGATGGAATAACGGATGACAAGGCTCATGCCCTCGCTGACCGCGCCGAAGTGCTTGAGCAGCAGTGTGGTGACGACGGCTGCGGGCAGGGCGCCGTAGGACAGGCGGCGCACGATGTCCCAACGCACGGTGCCCTTGAAGCGATGCGCGAACGTGCCGGCCGTCTTCGTCGCCGAAGCAAAGGCCAGATCGGTGCCGACCGCCACGCTGGGGTGGATGCCGAACAGCAGCGTCAGTAAGGGCGTCATCAGCGAGCCGCCGCCGACACCGGTCAATCCGACCAGCACACCGACAGCAAAACCACTGACTACATAAGAAACAGTCATAACACCTCGTCTATAACAGCTCGAATCGTAATAAACTTAGCCTTCAAACCAAACTACATACTATTTATTTGCTTATATGCACAATCGGCATATACAAATTCATTTGCTGAGCATATCGAAGGACAAGCCATGAATCTGCATCAATTCCGCTTCGTCAGGGAAGCGGTTAGGCAAAACTACAATCTGACCGAAGCCGCCAAAGCGTTGTTCACCTCGCAACCCGGTGTCTCGAAAGCGATCATCGAGCTGGAAGAAGAACTCGGCGTCGACATCTTCACCCGTCACGGCAAGCGCATCCGCGGCCTCACAGAACCGGGCCGCGCGGTGTTGCGCTCGGTTGAACTGATCATGCAGGAAGTGGATGGCCTCAAGCGCATCGGCAAGGAATTCGCCGCCCACGACAGCGGCAGTTTCACCATCGCCACCACCCACACCCAGGCCCGCTATTCGCTGCCGAAAGTGGTGCAGGCCTTCACGCAAAAGTACCCCAAGGTCAGGTTGTCATTGCTGCAAGGCAATCCCAAACAAATTACCGAGATGGTGCGCAACGACCAGGCCGACATCGCCATCGCCACCGAAGCGCTGGCATCGGGAGAGGGACTTGTCTCTTTGCCATGTTATCAATGGGAGCACGTGGTGGTGGTGCCGCCCGACCATCCTTTGCTGAAATCCAAAAACCTGTCGTTGGAAGAAATCGCCGGCTATCCGCTGATCACCTACGACGCCGCCTTCAGCGGCCGCAGCAAGATCGATCACGCGTTCTCGCTGCGCGACCTCAAGCCGGACATCGTGCTTGAAGCCATCGACGCCGACGTCATCAAGACTTACGTCGAGCTGGGCATGGGCGTGGGCATCATCGCCGGCATGGCCTTCGACGCCGAGCGCGATCGCGGTCTGCGCTCCCTGCCGGCCGGACACCTGTTCGGCACCAATGTCTCGCGCGTGGCGCTCAAGCAGGGCGCCTACCTGCGCAGCTATGTCTACACCTTCATCGAATTGCTGGCGCCGACGCTCAACCGCAAGTTGATCGGTCAGGTCATGGAAGGCGAGAAGGACATGTACGAGCTCTGAGTTGCCTGCGGGCAGCCGGATCAACGATGGGAACTGAAACGCGATGATGTCTATGCTTGCCGGCCTGCATGGCCATACTCTCCGCCGGGCGCGCCGGTTGTGGATGCAATACGGGATTCTGTGGCTGGGCGCGGTGCTGGTCGGCCTGGTGGCGGTGATGTATGCCTGGCTGATCGATTTCGGCTTCGAAATGTTCAGCGCCATGCGGCGCGATCACGCCTGGCTGCCGCTGGTCCTGACGCCGGCCATGAGCGCCTTGTGCGTGTGGCTGACGCGCCGCTTCTTTCCGGGCGCCGAGGGCAGCGGGATTCCGCAGGTGATTGCCTCGCTGGCGGAGGAGAATGATCGCGGAACGCCACGTCCTTCCCGTGCGCCTGCGTTGCTGACGCTGAAGATCCTGGCCGGCAAGATCGGCATCTCTTTTCTGGGTATTTTGGGCGGCTTCACTATCGGCCGCGAGGGACCGACGGTGCACGTCGGCGCGGCGCTGATGTACAACATGCGCCGCTTCTATCCGCGTCCCAGCGCCATTCTGGAACGACGCCTGATCCTGGCCGGCGCCGCTGCCGGCTTGTCGGCCGCTTTCAATACGCCGCTGGCCGGCATCGTGTTCGCGATTGAAGAGCTGTCACGCAGCTTCGAGCAACGTGCCAGCGGCACCGTCATCACGACCATCATCTTCGCCGGTATCGTCGCGCTCGGGCTGAACGGCAACTATACCTACTTCGGCACCATCAATGCCGGCAATGACAGCGCGCGCGAACTGATCGTCACGGTCATCGTCAGCGGCATCCTGATGGGCGTGGCCGGTGGCATCTTTTGCTGGCTGCTGCTCAATACGCACAAGTGGATTCCGGCACCGCTGCGCGCCTTGCGCGCAGAACGTCCGGTGGTGTTTGGCGCCGTGTGCGGTCTGATCGTCGCGATCATCGGTTTGTGTGCAGGCAGCATGACCTTCGGCAGCGGCTATGCCGAAGCCAAGGGTTTGCTGAGCGGCCAGACGCAGTTGTCAGCGTGGTATCCGCTGGCCAAGATGGCCTCGATGGTGGGGTCTTACCTGCCGGGGATTCCGGGCGGCATCTTTGCGCCGTCGCTGTCGATCGGCGCCGGCTTCGGCAATCTGCTGCACATGGTGTTCGAGCATACGTCGCTGTCGATGCTGATCGCCCTGGCGATGGTGGGCTATCTGGCTGCAGTGACGCAATCGCCGATCACCGCCTTCGTGATCGTCATGGAAATGATCAACGGCCATGCGCTGGTGATTTCATTGATGGCGACAGCCTTACTGGCCAGTCGCGTCTCGCGCTTCTTTGCGCCGCCGCTGTATGAGGCGTTGTCGGAGCGCTACGCGCACGCCACCGTCAAATGATGCCCTGAGAAGGATTTGCTCAGGTCATAAAAAAGCTGACCCCGCGAACGGGCTCAGCTTTTTTCGATGGGACTTGAAGAGTTTGCTTAAACTTGCGCCACAGCCTTGGCAGCGGAGCGGCAGCCTTCCAGCAGGAACGAGAGGCCGACCACCAGCACCAGTTCACCCTCAGCAGAGCGTGCAGTGCCGGTAATGCCGTTGGTCTGGATCGCGGTCAACGGTTTGATCACCAGGTCGGCCGTGCCTTCCACGGCGCCGACGCTGAGGATGTACGGATGCGGCACCGCCATGACGATACCGACACGTTCATTGCCCGGTTCATAGCCAAGTACGCCGGCCAGCGAATGCACCGGCAACGGACGACCCTGATCGCGCAACACCGGCGCGCCACCGACTTCATCGAACTCGGCCGGCAATTCCACCACGCGTTCCACCACTGCCATGGGCAAGGCCAATGCAGCACCGGCGGTACGCACCAGCATGGTCGGGATGATCGACAATTCGATCGGGAGGCGGATCGAGAAGCGCGTGCCGACGCCCAGTGTCGAATCGATGCGGATGGTGCCGCGGTGTTTTTCCACGGCCGTTTTCACCACGTCCATGCCGACGCCGCGGCCGGACACGCTGGACGCCACTTCCTTGGTCGAGAAGCCCGGCAGGAACACCAGTTGCAGCGCTTCGTCGTGACTTTGCGCTTCATGCTCGCCGATGAGGCCCTTGCCGATCGCCTTCTTGCGCAGGAAATCAGGATCCATGCCCTTGCCGTCGTCGAAGATTTCAATCATGACGCTGCTGGCTTCCTGCCATGCCTTGAGCGAAATGGTCGCCTTGTTGGGCTTGCCGGCAGCGCCGCGATCGGTTTCGATACCGTGGTCGAGCGAGTTGCGCAGCATGTGGACCAGGGGATCGTAGAGGCTGTCCACGACCACGCGGTCGACTTCGGTTTCCGCACCGGAGATCGCCAGGTCGACGTCCTTGCCCAGATCCTTGGCCAGTTCGCGCACCAGGCGCGGGAATTTCTGGAACAGGCGGCCGACCGGCTGCATGCGCGTCGACAGCGTGGCGCGTTGCAGTTCGCTGGAGTAGCGCGATGCGCGGCCCAGGGTTTCGGCCAGCGTCGACATCAGCGATGCGGCGGTGCCTTCGAACTTGAACTGTTGCAGTTTTTCCAGCAGCACGGCGGCCTGGTTGGCGGCTTGCACCGATTCGCCGGCGACTTCGAGCAGCGCGTCGAGCTTGCCGGCATCGATACGGATGCTTTCTTCCTTGGCGTTGCCGGGTTGATTGTCGGTGGCGCGGCGCGCTTGTACGGGGGCAGCGGCCGGCTTTGGCGTCGGCGTCGCCGAAGGCAGCGACTTCGGATGGCCGGAGCTGCTTTCTGCTTCCGCAGGCGCTGCTTCGACGGCTGCAGCAGCAACTGGCGCAACTTCTCCGGTACCGCCGGACACAGCCTGGTACAAGGCGTTCCAGTCAAGCGAGCCGTCAGCGCCGAGAACGCTGGCGCCGCCGTTGGCGGAAGGCGTCGAGCCGGCAGCCGGAGCGGCCGCACTGACAGGCGCTGCAGCACTGGCAGCAGGTGCAGCAGCAGCAGCAGGCGCAGCAACAGCAGGCGCCGCCGCATTGCCTTCAATGGCTTGCGTCAGAATGTCTTCAAGGTCCTGCGGCATCGACGCCAGGCTGGCCGGATCGGCGCCGTTGGCCAGCTCGTTGAGCTGGTCGGCGACAAAGCCGCTGGCCTGCAGCGCCGCTTCGATCGCCAGCGGCGTGACCGGCGCCTTGCCGGTGCGCAGGGCGTCGAACAGGTTTTCCGTCAGGTGACAGGCCGATACCATGGCCGGCAAATTGACGAAGCCCGCACCGCCCTTGATGGTGTGGAAGGCGCGGAAAACCGCGTTCAGAATTTCCAGATCGTCAGGATGCCGTTCAAGAGTCAGCAGATGCTCTTCAACGCTAGTCGCGAGGTCCAAGGCCTCAACGACAAAATCCTTGAGCATTTCGTCATCCATTAGAACCCCAGGTTAGCGAGTAAGTCATCCACATCATTCTGCGCCATGGCCGAGCCGGGAGCAGAAGGTCCGTTCAACAACTCAACCGGCTTGTCGGCCTGGATCGCCGCCTTGACTTCCGGCGGTGCGTTGTCGCGCAGCAGTTGCGCAAGTTCGCGTTCCGCCACGGCGGTGATGCCGACGATCTTCTTGATCAACTGCCCGGTGATGTCCTGGAAGTCCTGCGCCATCATGATTTCGAGCATGCGGGCTTTTTCGACCTCGGTGGCTTCGATCACGGCGGAAGAGAATTTCTTGGAATCGTTGGCCAGGTTCTTGAATTCGTCGATGGTCATCTGGCCGGCAAACAGGCGCGCCCAGCGGTCATCGATGTCCTTGGCTTTGCTGGCGAGTGCGTCCTGCGCAGGCATGCCGGCGTCAATCGAATTGAGCACCTTGTTGGCGGCTTGTTCGGTCAGCGTGGCGACATGCTCCAGGCGACCCTGGGCATCGCCGATCTGCGATGCGACGTCTGACAGCGAGCGGTCGTAGCCGAGTTCGCGCATGGAGTCGTGCAACAAGCGAACGATGCCGCCCAGGCGTTCGTACATGGGCTTGTCGGTCTGGTCTTCGAGCGGATCTTCTGTTGCGGCCGAGGGGGCCGAAGCTGCCGGCGCGGCTGCCGGGACTGAAGCCGGCAGGGTTTGCGCCGAAATCTCGTCGAATAGTGCTTCTAAATCAACGTCGTCACTCATGATCTTGGTATCTCCATACAAATTTGATGCGTTATTTGCTTCCGCCGCGAGGCAGGTAATCTGTCACAACTGAATTACATGGTTCGACGAGATGGTTCGGTGATATGAAGCTCCTGTTGCTGTAAGTGCGCGGCAGCGGCCGCCGGATATCCATTGCATATCGGCAACAAATAAAAAATCTGTAGAGAGCTTGCCCCTGTTTTTGCCCGATCCCCCGGAGAGTGTCCCGGTAGGGACGGACTTCCGCTATTTGTTGAATGGATTATAAGTCCCTGTCAAGCGGCTCCATCGGCTAAAAAGCGATGAAAATTCCCCATTTAAATGGCGTTATGACGATCTTGTTGATCTTCGGGCAATCATAATGCAAGCCCGCTTCGTTTGTCACGGATGATTGCCGCCTGTGGCGTTGGCGCATACAATTGCGCCGTTTTGGTGCTCGCCGGCATGTTCGTGCCGGCAGTTAAACGGGAAGCACGGCGCGGTCGCCTGGGATACCAGGATCTCCGCCAACGTGCGCTGCCCCCGCAACGGTAAGCAAGCGCCGTTCCTTGTCGGAACGGCAACCTGCCGACTTCGCCACTGTGACCCTCCCGCATCTTTCGCGCGGCAAGGCATGGGAAGGCGCGGCGGGCCAGGCTTGCAGCCCGGATACCGGCCACGACAGGGGAACGCCCAGGCGTTCCATTTCAATCCGGCTTGCGGGGAGGCAGGCCCGGAGATCATTGCAAAACGACATCATGAAATTCACCGTCCCATCCCGCCGCGGCGCGATCGCCTGCGCTGTGTTTTCACTTGCACAATCGCTGGCGCAGGCCGCCGACGACCCCGGCCTCACGCCGGTCGTCGTTACGGCGTCGCGCTTTCCGAACGATCCTGCGTTTCCGCCCGTGGGCGCGACCATGATCGGCGCCGAAGACATCCGCAACGCCGGTATCGACAACGTCAACGAGGCGATCCGCAAACTGGGTGGCGTGTATGGCCGTCAAAGCCTGGCGGGGCCGGGCGACTTCGCGCTAGACATGCGCGGCTTCGGCAGCAATGGCGATCAGAACATGGTGATCCTGATCGACGGCGTCCGACTGTCGGAAAACGAGTTGTCGACCGCCTTGCTGTCGTCGGTGCCGATCGACTCGGTCGAGCGCATCGAGATCGTACGCGGCGGCGGCAGTGTACTGTATGGCGACGGCGCCACCGGTGGCACGATCCAGATCGTCACCAAACGCCCGGCTGCGGATGCAATCCGCGGCAGCGTGGTCGGCGAAATCGGCAGCAACGGTTTGCGCAGCGGCCGCGCCAGCGTCGCCAAGGGCTGGGACGGCTTCGCCCTGAATGCCGCGTACAGCAAACAGCATGCCGACAACTACCGCGACAACAATGCTTCCAACCAGGAGAATTTCAGCGGCACGGCGCAATGGTTTTCCAATCAAGGTCGCTTCGGCTTGCGGGTTGATCTCGCACGCGCCGACTACGGCCTGGCCGGCTCGCTGAGCATGGCGCAATTCCTCACCAATCCGCGTCAGGCCACCACGCCGAAAGATTACGGCTCCTACGACAGCGACCGCATCACCGCTTTCTTCGAGCGCAAGTTCGGCGCGCTGGAAGCCGCGGCCGAGTTGTCGCATCGCGAAAAGATTTCGCGTTCCAGCTATGGCGGAGGCGCGGTCAGTGAAGTGCATAGCCGCACCACCCAGTTCTCGCCGCGCTTGCGCCACATCGCCGAAGGTGGCGTGTTGAAGAACGAACTGGTGGCCGGCGTCGATTTCTCCGAATGGGGGATCGGCAACGTCGACGGCAGCGGGGACGCGGCGCAGACTGCGCGCGCGGCCTACGTGCGCGACGAAGTGCAGATCGCCGGCAACACCCGTATCGCGCTGGGTTTGCGCCATGAGGTCATGGACAAGCGCAGCACCGCCAACGCCTACGACAAGGCGCAAGGCGTCAACGCCTGGGAGGTGCAGGCGAGCCACGCGGTGCTGCCGTCGCTGCGCCTGTTCGGTAAAGCCGGTCAAAGTTACCGGTTGCCGACCGCGGACGAAAACCGCGGCATCGTGCTGGCGGCCGGACAAATCCTCAAGCCGCAGACTTCGCATGACCTGGAGTTCGGCGCCACCTGGGGCGGCGCCGACAACAATGCCACGCTCAGGTGGTTTCGACATCGCATCAAGGATGAGTTGTTTTACGATCCCACCGTCGGCGCATTTGGTGCCAACGTCAATCTCGATCCGACCAAGCGGCAGGGCGTCGAATTGGAAGCCGCCGCGCGCCTGAACGCCGACTTCAGCCTCAAGGCGAATTTCCAACACATTGCAGCCGCCTTCACGGACGGTCCGAATGCCGGCAAGGAAATGGTGCTGGTGCCAAAGAATACTGCCTCGGCGCGGCTCAACTGGCAGTCCGGCAACCAGACCGTCAACCTCGGTGTGCTGTGGGCCGATGCGCAGCGCTACGGCAGTGACTTCAGCAATACCTGCAATGCGCGCATGCCGTCGTACACCACGGTCGATGCGCGCTACGCGATGCGCGTGAGTACGTGGGAGCTGGCGCTGACCGGCAGCAACCTGGGCGACCGGCGTTATTTCTCGCAAGCCTTCGGCTGCGCCTCGGGCATCTATCCGGAAAGCGGCCGTGCAGTAAAATTCACCGCCCGTTACGACTTTTAAATCACCTCAAGGACTTCATGCGCAGAGCGATCTTGGTGCTTTCCTGCCTGGCCGTATTGGCCGGGCTGGCGCTCGTGCTGGCGGGTCTGTGCGGCAGCACCGGCTGTCTGCGCCCAAGCGGTGATCCTGCCGATATCGCCATGCTGCTGCAATTGCGCGTGCCGCGCGCGTTGACGGCGTTCACCGTCGGCGCCTTGCTGGCGATGGCGGGCGCGCTGATGCAGGTATTGCTACGCAATCCCTTGGCTGAACCCTATGTGCTTGGCGTCTCCGGCGGATCTGCGGCGGGTGCCTTGCTGGCGATGCTATTGGCTGCGTCCATCGGTTTGCCGCGCCAGAATATCGCTGCCGTCGGCGCTGCATTGGGCGCCGGCCTGGCGGTGCTGCTGCTGTTCGGCCTGGTCGGGAAATCGCTGCGGCGCTTGCCGCTGTCGCCGATGGCGGCCGGGCATCGGCTACTGCTGACCGGTGTGATGCTGGCGGCCGGTTTCGGCGCCGTCATCACGCTGGTGCTGACGCTGGCGGGAGAGACGCAATTGCGCGGCATGGTGTTCTGGCTCATGGGCGATCTCGAAGACAGCCGCTTCCTGCCGGTGGCCGCCGCCATCGCGGGCGCGGTCTTGCTGTGGTCGACATGGAATGCACCGCGCTTGAACCTGCTGGCGCGCGGAGAGAGTTTTGCACAGTTGCTGGGGGTGCCGGTGGTGCGACTGCGCGTGGCGACCTTGTGCGCGGCGTCGTTGGCGACGGCTGCCGCAGTGACGCTGGCCGGCACCATCGGCTTCGTCGGGCTGGTGGTGCCGCACGGTCTGCGCCTGCTGGTCGGCAACGATCAGCGCGTGTTGCTGCCGGCCTCGGCGCTGGCCGGAGGAGCCGGTTTGACGCTGGCCGATCTGGCAGCGCGCACGATTGTCGCGCCGATGCAATTGCCGGTCGGCGTCATCACGGCCTTGATCGGCGTGCCCTTGTTCCTGTGGCTGCTGGCGCGGAGTCGCGCATGACGGCGGGCCTGTTGCTGCAGGTGGAGGCGCTGACCTTGCGCGCCGGCGACATCACCTTGTTGGAGAACTTCAACTGGCAAGTGCGCGCCGGTGAATTCTGGTGTGTGCTCGGCAAAAACGGCATCGGCAAAAGCACCTTGCTGCATGCGGTTGCGGGTCTGTTGCAGTCGGCGTCCGGCCGCGTCTGTTCCCCGGATGGCGACATCGCACGAACCGCGCCGCAGCAGCTGGCCTCGTGCCGCGGCTTGCAGGTGCAGCAACAGGTCGACGCGTTTGCGTGCAGCGTACTGGACAGCGTGATGGCGGGTTTGCATCCGTATCGTCC
Source organism: Herbaspirillum sp. NPDC101397 (assembly GCF_044767325.1). NCBI lineage: Bacteria > Pseudomonadati > Pseudomonadota > Betaproteobacteria > Burkholderiales > Oxalobacteraceae > Herbaspirillum > Herbaspirillum sp. NPDC101397. Next base: position 131,272 of record NZ_JBIWNS010000002.1, on the reverse strand, counting down.
GGGCTGGGGCTGGCCGGATGAAGCCGACCGGCGCGCTGCGCTGTATGCATTGGAACGTCTGGACATGGCGTCTTACGCCGATGCCGACGTGATGCGTTTGTCGGGCGGCGAGCGCCAGCGTGTCGCGATGGCGACGCTGATGCTGCAGGCGCCGCAACTTTATCTGCTGGACGAGCCGGCCTCGCATCAGGACGTCGCCGCGCAGCAACTGGTGATGCGCACGCTCAAGGAACTGGCGGACGCTGACCATGCCGTCGTCGCCACCATGCACGACATCAATCTGGCGACGCGTTTTGCGTCGCATGTGTTGTTGATCGCAGAGGGGAAAGTCTGGCAGGGCAGGGCCACGGATATTCTGCGCCCGGACCTGCTGGAGGCGGCCTACGATTGCCGTTTCGAGATAGTGGAATCTGCCGGAGGACGGTGGCTGATGCCGGCCTGAGTTTTTTAGCCAGGCGGACGCCGCGCGCGCACTGTATCGAGCATCTTGCAGACTTCTTCGGTCGCATCCAGGACGCGCGGACCCGGACGGTTAAGCCAGTCGGCGTTGACCGTGAACAGGTTGCCGGCGACCACCGCCTTCATCTTGCCGAACTGACGCCATTCATCGAGCGGATGATCCTTGGCGTCGTCGGGGGCAAGGATGGCCTCGGGATTGGCGGCAATCACCGACTCCAGGCTGACGTGGGGCGCCAGTTGCGGCAAGTCGCCGAAGATATTGTTGCCGCCGCAGGTGTGCAGCACCGTCGACACCATGTGCTTGCCGTTGAGCGTCATCAGCGGTCGTCCCCAGATCTGATAGAACACGTTGACCGGCTTGCGGTCACGGTAGTTGTGGCTCAGTGCCTGCCAGCGCGCGCGGAAATCCGCGGCCGCCTTGCGGCCTTGTTCGTCGGTGCCGCTGAGTACACCCAGCCGTTCCAGCGAGGTCGCAATCGTTGCGTAATCGGCCGGCTGGCTTTCGAACACCGGCAAACCGAACGCCCGCAGCTGCTGCAACTGCGAGGCTGAGTTGCCGCTGCGCCAGGCCAAGATCAGATCGGGTTTGAGCGTGAGGATTTTTTCTATGTCGACCGCGCTGATGCGGCCGACCGAGGTCACTTGCAGCGCAGCCGGAGGATAGTTGCTGTAGTTGCTGACGCCGATGACATACGGTCCGGCGCCTGCGGCGTAGAGCAATTCGGTGGTATGCGGCGACAAGCTGACGATGCGGCGGGCGGGCTTGTCGAGACGAATGTCGTTGCCGAAATCATCGGTGACGGTGATGCTTGCGGCGGCGTTGCCGGCCCAAAGCAACGCCAGCGCCGCCGGCACAGCGAACCGCAGCGGCATCAGCCGATAGCGCATCAGACTTCGAGATTGTCGATCAGGCGCGTCTTGCCGAGTTTGGCGGCGGCGACCACGACCAGTTGTTCGCCCTGCGCCAGGTCGCCGGCGGACGGCGGCTGCAAGTCGTTGCGCTTGCGGATCGAGATGTAATCGGGTTGCCAGCCGCGCTGCGTCAGCGCATCCATGGCCTTGCGTTCCAGTCTGGAAATGTCGGGATGGCCGCCGCGCACTTCGTCGGCGACCTGGTTGAGCACCTTGTACAGCTCGGGGGCTTCCGCGCGTTCGTCGGCCGACAGGTAGCCGTTGCGCGAGGACAGCGCGAGGCCGTCGTCGGCGCGCCAGGTTTCGGCGGCGATGATTTCGGTCGGCAGCGCGAACTGGCGCGCCATGTTGCGCACGATCATCAGCTGCTGGTAATCCTTCTTGCCGAACACCGCCACGCGCGGCTGCACACAGGAGAACAGCTTGAGCACGACGGTGGTCACGCCGGTGAAAAAGCCGGGACGGAATTCGCCTTCGAGGATGTTGCCGAGATCATCCGGCGGCTGCACGCGGTATTCCTGCGGCTCGGGATAGAGATCTCTTTCCGTCGGTGCGAACAGGACGTAGACGCCTTCCTTCTCCAGCTTGTCGATGTCGGCCTGGAAGGTGCGCGGATATTTGTCGAAGTCTTCGTTCGGTCCGAACTGCAGGCGGTTGACGAAAATCGACGCGACCACCGGATCGCCGTGGGTGCGCGCCAGGCGCATCAGCGACAGGTGGCCTTCATGCAGGTTGCCCATCGTGGGGACGAAAGCGGTGCGCAATTGGCCGCGCAGCTGGTCGCGCAGTTCTTCGATGGACGAGATGATTTTCATGGCGTGGTGTCGTGAATGGATGCGGAAGCAGGCTGCGATGTACTGGGCCGATAGAGCTGAAGGGTGAGTTCGGCAGCTCAGCTCGGTGAATAGGACAGCCGCACGTAGATCGGCGCGAAGGCTTCAGCCTGGGTGATTTCGATCAGGGTTTCCTTGGCCAGCTCGAGCAGGGCGATGAAATTCACCACCACCACCGGTACGCCGCGGGCCGGATCGAACAGGTCGGCGAATTCGACGAAGCGCGCCGAACGCAGGCGCCGCAGGATGCCGGTCATGTGTTCACGCACCGACAATTCTTCGCGGCTGATATGGTGATGGGCGGTCAGCTTGGCGCGCCGCATGATGTCGGCCCACACCGCATGCAGGTCGTCGACGTTGACGTCGGGCCAGCGCGTGACGACGGTTTGCTCCACGTAAACCTGAGTGCGCACATAGTCACGGCCGACTTGCGGCAGCGAGTCGAGCTCTTGCGCGGCCAGCTTCATCTGTTCGTATTCGAGCAGGCGGCGTACCAGTTCGGCGCGCGGATCTTCGGCTTCTTCGCCGGAATCGGCCTTCCTGACCGGCAGCAGCATGCGCGATTTGATCTCGATCAGCATCGCCGCCATCAGCAGGTATTCTGCGGCCAGCTCAAGGTTGTGCTTGCGGATCTGTTCGACGTATTCGAGGTATTGCAGGGTAACCTGCGCCATCGGGATGTCGAGGATGTTGAAGTTTTGTTTGCGGATCAGGTACAGCAACAGATCCAGCGGTCCCTGGAACGCTTCCAGGAAAATCTCCAGCGCATCCGGCGGAATGTACAGATCGGTGGGCAGCTTGAACAGCGGCTCGCCGTACAGCTTCGCGAACGCGACGCCGTCGACCACATTGGGGGTCGAGTCCGGCTGGCCTTCCAGCGTCAGTTCGGCAGCGTCGGAGGATGGATTCCCGGCGTTTTCGATCATGCTGGCGAATCAGTGATTTTGGTAAACGTAAGGCTGTTGCTTGACGCGGGATTCCTTGTCGCGCGCGGTCTTGTCCAGATCCAGCGGCGTCTTGTCCCACAGCAGGGCGCGGCCGGCGCGTTGCTGTTCTTCGAGGTCGGGATTCTTTTCCTTGAGTTCGGCGATGAACTTGGTGGCTTCCGACTCGTACGAGGTGAAAAGTTTGCTGAAGAACATGATTTATCCCGGGAATTCTTGTTAACTGGCTAATAACCGCTATTCTACCCTGTCTTGAAGCCCGCATAGAATGGCAGACGCAAAGATGACCATGATCAAAAACAACTTGCTGGCCCGGCTGCTGGCTGTCTGCGCGACTGTGCTCGCGCTCGGCTGCGACCGCAACGGCAATCCGCTGGAGGAATTCGGTTTGGACAAGTTGAACAAAGGCGTATCGACCGAGGCCGACGTGCGCGGCGTGATGGGACAGCCGGACAGCGTGCGCGAGGAGAGCGACGGCGGCCGCACGCTGGAATACCCGAAAGGACCCCAAGGTGTTCGCACCTGGATGTTCCGCATCGGCGCCGATGGAAAATTATCAGACTATCAACAAGTGCTGACCGCCGAAAACTTTGACCGGGTGCAGAAGGGTATGACCCGCGAAGAAGTGCGCAACATGCTCGGCCGTCCGCGCACCGTGGTGCCGTTCGCGCGCAAGCAGGAAGAAGTGTGGGACTGGAAATACCTGTACGTCCATGAAGAACGACTGTTCAACGTGCATTTCGACATGCAGACCGGCAAGGTCGTGCGCATGTCGATTTCGGAGATATCCGGGCACTGACCTGCATTGCGCAGGATCAGCGCGGGATCAGCGCCGGTCGGCGCCGATCAGATCAGGGCGGGTGCGAGTAGTCGCCGAACTCCTGGCGCTCCTGCACCACCACCGGATCTTCACCGATGTCCATGCGACTGCGGCGCAGCATGCCGGCTTCGTCCAGCACCGAATAGGCGGTCGAGCAGAACAGCGAATGCATGCGGCGCATGTCGCTGATCAGGTCCAGATGCAAGGAACTGGTTTCGATGCTCTGCTGGGTTTCGCCGGCCAGACGCGTCAGGTGTGTCTTGGAGTAGGCGCGTTCAAGGTCGCGGAACGCTTCCTTCTCGGCCAGCAGTTTTTGCGCGCTCTTGAGGTCGCCGTCGATGAACACGGACAGGCCCAGTTGCAGGCTCGCCACCAGGCGTGCATGCATTTCGCAGACCTCGTTCATGCCGGCAGCGGAGAAGCTGCGCTGCAGCGCGATCTTCTTGCTTTCGATGCCCTTGACGATGCGCTCGATGATGTCGCCGGCCTGTTCCAGGTTGATCGTCAGCGTGACGATATTGGTCCAGCGGCGCACTTCCTTTTCATTGAGTTCTTCACGCGAGACGCGCGCCAGATACATCTTCACCGCCGTATACAGCTTGTCGACGTCGTCATCGAGCTTGCGGATCTGTTGCGCGCGCAGCTGGTTGTTGTCGCGAATGACCGGCAACAGGCTCGTCAACATTTTCTCGATCAGGTCGCCGATACGCAGCACTTCTCGCGAGGCATTGGCCAGCGCCAGCGAGGGCGTGTCGATTGCGGCAAGGTCGAGGTGGCGCGCGACGGCGGCGTCTTCTTCATCCTTCTGCGACGCCGGCAACAGTCGTTCGCACAGGCGCGCCATCGGTTCCACCAGCGGCAGCAGCAGGCCGCAACGCACCGTGTTGTACAGCACGTGGAAGGCCACCACACTGAAGCGCAGGTCCTTGCCCAGCAGGGCAATCCACAAGTCGATGTAATTGATGAAGGGCAGCACCACGATCGCGCCGGACAGGCGGAACAGCATGCTGCCCAGCGCCACCCGTCGGCCGGCGACGTTCTGGCTGGCGGCAGTCAGCAGCGCCAGGATGCCGCTGCCGAGGTTGGCGCCGATCACCAGGCACAGCGCCACCTTCAGCGAAATGATGCCGGAGGTGGCCAGCGTCGCAGCCAGCAGCACGGCAGCCAGGCTGGAATAGGTCAGCATGGCGAACACCGCACCGATCAGCGCGTCGAGAATGATGTCGCCGGTCAGTGTGGAAAACAGTACCTTGATGCCGGCGCCCGTGATCATCGGCCGCGTCGCCGCAGTGATCAGTTCCAGCGCCAGCAGGATCAGGCCGAGGCCGATCACGGCGCGCGCCAGGCGTCCCACCGAGGTATGGCGGCGCGACAGATACACCACCACACCGCCGAAAATCAGCAGCGGCGAAATCCACGACAGATCGAAACTCAGCACGCCCGTCATCAGCGCAGTGCCGACGTCGGCGCCGAGCATGATGGTCAGCGCCGGCGTCAGCCCGACCAGACCTTGGGCAACGAAGGAGCAGACGATGACGGCGGTGGCGTTGCTGCTCTGGACCAGGCTGGTGACGCCGACGCCGGCCAGGAAGGCCAGGCCGCGGCGCTTGATGCTGGTGCTCAGGATGCGGCGCAGCTGCGCACCGTAGACGCGCAGCACGTCGGTACGAACGATGTGGGTGCCCCATACCAGCAGGGCCAGTGCAGAAAGCAGGTTGAGAAGGGTGGTCATGGCTCCAGCAAATGTTGAGTCAATTCGGCAAATCCGGCGCCGAAAGGATGCCGCGTGATGAAGCGCGGCGGATGTTGCAGGCGATCAGCAAATTCGAGCACGTTGGCCACCCCCACCGACAGCGGAAAGTAGGCGAACATCGGTGCGTCGTTGGGCGAGTCGCCGGCGAATACGCAGCGGCTGCGTTCTTCGTCATCGGCGAGGTCGACGTCGTAGCGCTCCTGCATCATGAGGCGCGCCATGCTCAGTTTGTCGTAGTCGCCGAACCAGCCGTTGACGTGGATGGAACTGATTTTTGCAGTCATCCCTGCATCTTCCATGATTTGCACGATGCGATCAACGGCTGCGCGGTCCAGCGGCGGTACATCCTCACAAAAATCGATGGCCAGGTCGTACTGGCGGCAGAACTGATCGGACGCTACGGCGCAACCCGGCACTTCACGCAGGATGCGGTCGCGCACTGCTGCCAGCTTGTCGGTGTTATTGCGGCGGCTTATTTCATCCAGCAGATGGCGTGTGCGCAGCTTGTTGGCGGCGCGGTCATGCCACATGTAGAGCGCACCGTTCTCGCCGATCACGCCGTCGACCGGCCACATGCGCGCGATCTGGTCGCACCAGCCGGCCGGACGGCCGGTCACGGGGATCACGCGCAGGCCGGCGCGCTGCAAAGTCTCCAGCGATTGGTACGCTTGCGCGCTGAGTTTGCCGTCGGTGGTCAGGGTGTCGTCGATGTCGGTGAAGACGGTCGTGACCTGTGCGCGCGGCAATTGGTCTACGGATTTCATTTCAATTCCAGTAATTGCGGTTGGTGGTCGGAAGAGTGCGTGTCGCTGTCGATGTCAAAGGCGCGCACGCGCGGCAACAAATCTTCGCTGGCGAAGATGAAGTCGCAGGCAAAGGCTTCCGGCCATTGTTCGCGGTCATAGAGACCGACATTGTGCGGATGCGGTTTGTTCCCGTGCAGGTATTCCCAGGTGTCGCGCAGTCTCGGCGCGCCGTCCTTGAACGGATGTTGCAGGCGCGAATGCAGCGGATCTTCCGGGCGGAAATTGAAGTCGCCGGTGAGGATCGTTTTGGATGTCTGTTCGAACGCATGGTAAGGCGAACCAGACAGGTCGCGCACGCGGCTGCGGGCCGCCCGCAGCGAGGTCTCGGCATGAATCGCTCGGATCGCCTCGACCTGGGCGCGGCGTTGCAGCAGGGAATAATATTCCAGGTGCGTGTTCATCACGCGCACAGCGCCCAGCGGCGTGTCCAGCGTCGCCTCGATCAGCACGCGCGGCATGCTGATGACGTCGGCGTCGACCGGCCACGGCAACTGGTGGCGCAGCACGCGCGAGACCGGATAGCGCGACAGGATCATGTTGCCGAAGCAGCGCCGGCTGCCGTCGGGTGCGGCGACGTCGACGCCGGCCGCCGGGATGGCCGTGAAGTCCGGCAACAGTCGCGCGAAGATATCGAACTGGTTCTCGCCGGCGCTGCCGGCCAGCGACGGGAAATTCGCCGCCACTTCCTGCAGGCACAGCACGTCGAAGTCGCCGAGCTTCTTTGCGTCGCGCACGATGCGCGCCGGATCGACGACGCCGTCAACGCCGCGCGACCATTGGATATTCCAGCTGATGAGTTTCATCGCAATATCCTCATCAAATCAGCGAATGCCGGCGCGCATGAACGACTGCACGAACTGGCGCTGGAACAGCAGGAACGCCAGCAACAGCGGCGCCGAGGTCATCAGCGTGGCCGAGGTGATGATCGACCAGTCGACGCCCTGGTCGGTAGACGAGAACACCTGCAGACCGACCGTCAGCGGACGCGATTCGACCGAATTGGTGACGATCAGCGGCCACAGGAAATTGTTCCAGTGCGTGCTGATCGAGACCAGCCCGAACGCCAGGTAGATCGGCTTGGCCAGCGGCACGTACACCTTCCACAGCACTTGCATGGCGCTGGCGCCTTCCACGGTGGCGGCTTCATCCAGCTCGCGCGGCACTGTCTTGAAGGTCTGGCGCAGCAGGAAGATGCCGAACGCCGAGGCGAAGTAGGGCAGGCCGATCGACAGGATGGTGTCGCGCAGGCCGAGCAGGTTCATGGTGTTGTAGTTCTCGACGATCAGGATGTCGGGCATCACCATCAGTTGCATCAGCACCAGCATGAACATGATGTTGTCGCCGCGGAAGCGGTAGCGCGAAAATGCATAGGCCGCCATCGTCGCCAGCACCATCTGCGCGATCAGGATCATCGACACCAGCAGGAAGGTGTTGAGGAAGTAGCGCGGGAATGGCGCCGCATTCCAGGCGTTGACGAAGTTCTGCAGCGTCAGCGGCGCGGTCAGCGAGAAGCGCGTGGCGAACTCGGCTGGATGGAATGCGGTCCAGACCGCATAGATCAGCGGCAGCAGCCACAGCAGGCCGAGCACCCAGGCCGCGATGGTTTCCAGTATCTTGTTCCGTTCACCGAACGGATTGGTGGCTTGAGCGATCATTGGTAGTGAGTCCTGCGGTCGAGAATTCGGAATTTGACGAAGGCGATCACCGCCAGCATCATCAGCAGCACCACGGTCAGCGCGGCGGCGTAGGACGAATCCCAGAAGCTGAAGCCGACTTCATAGATGTAGTACAGCAGCAGCGAGCTGGCGTTGTCCGGTCCGCCCTTGGTCATCACCACAATATGGTCAACCAGGCGGAAGGAATTGATCAGCGCGTTGATCAGCACGAACAGCGTGGTCGGCATCAGCAGCGGGAACTGCACCTTCCAGAAATACTGCCAGCGCGATGCGCCTTCCAGTCCGGCAGCTTCCGCCAGCACGGGCGAGATCTGCTGCAGCGCAGCCAGGTAGAAGATCATGAAGAAGCCGGCTTCCTTCCAGATCGCCACCACCATCATGCAGCCCAGCACGGTGTCCGGATTGCCCAGCCAGTTATGCGAAGGCAGGCCAAGCGCATTGGTCAGTTGCTCCAGCAAGCCGTATTGCGGCGTGTAGAAGAACAACCAGATATTGGCCACCGCAATCATCGGCAGCACCGTCGGCGTGAAGTAAGCCAGGCGCAGCAGGCCGCGGCCCAGCAGCTTGTCGTTGACCCACAGCGCCATCATGATGGCCAGCGCGATCGAGACCGGGATGGTACCCAGCGCGAACCACAGGTTGTTGAATAGCGCGCGCCAGAAGACCGGGTCGTCGGCCATCAGCGCATAGTTTTCCAGGCCGACGAACACCGACGGGCTGGCGCCCTTGGGCGTGGAAAAGAAACTGTGCCAGATCGTCGCCACCGCCGGATAGTGGGTGAACGCGACCAGCAGCACCATGGCCGGCATCAGCAGCAGCCAGGGTGTGATGGAAAATTGTGTGCGATTCATGTAAAGCCTTTTGCTGTCTCAGACCAGGTGCAATGCCGGTGCAGGAACCTGTCCCTGCACCGGCGATTGCAGACCTTTGCTTCGCCAAAGCGTCAATTAACGATTCCAGCTGCGCAGGATGCGATCGGATTCACGTTGCGCATCCTTCAGTGCCGCTTCCGGCGTCTTGGTGCCGGACAGAGCAGCCTGCAGATTGTCGTTCAGCGCCTTGGTGACGCGCTGGTTGTCATGCGTCGACAGTTCGGCCACGCCGTACTTCATCTGCTCGCGCGCCACGGCGGCGGCCGGCACTTCCTGCAGGTACTTCTTCATTTCCGGCGTATCCCAGGCGTCCTGGCGCGGCGCCACATAACCGGTGGCGATCGACCATTGGGCCGCGCGTGCAGGCTCGGTGGCGAAGCGGATGAACTTCACGGCAGCTTGCTGTTGTTCCGGCGAAGTCTTGTTGAACACGTAGAAATTGCCGCCGCCGGTCGGGCTGCCCGGATGCTTGTTGGCCGGCAGCATCGCCACGCCGAACGGGAAGCTGGCGTTGGCGCGGATGTTGGTCAGGTTGCCGGTGGTGGTCCAGACCATCGCGGCCTTCTGTTCGAGGAAGTCCTTCGGCGTGGTGCCCCATTCGATCACGCCGCTTGGCATGACTTTGTGTTTGGCCGACAGGTCGACCCAGTATTGCAGCGACTCGACTGCGGCCGGCTTGTCGAAGTAGGTCTTGGTGCCGGCGGTGTTCATCAGCGCCGTGTCGTTCGGCGTGGTCAGGCCCTGGAACATCCAGTAGGTGAAGCCGGTCGATGGAATCTTCAGGCCCCATTGCGAGACGTTGCCGTTGGCGTCGCTCTTGGTCAGCTTCTTGGCGTAGGTGATGGTCTCGGCCCAGGTGGCCGGCGCTTTGTCCGGATTCAGGCCGGCTTCCTTGAACAGGTTCTTGTTCCAGAACATCACGATGGTGGAGCGCTGGAACGGAATGCCCCAAGTCTTGCCGCCGGTCTGGCTGTTGTCCATGAAGCCCTTGTAGAAGCCTTCGATCCACTTCTTGTCTTCCGGCTTGTTGGCCAGGCCGTCGATCGGCACGATGGCGTTTTCATCGATCAGCGTGAACAGGTCGGTCGACAGCAGCACGGCCAGCGTCGGCGGCGTTCCGCTCTTGAACGCGGTCAGCGCCTTGACGATGCTTTCCTGGTAAGTGCCTGCGTAGACCGCCTTGATCCTGACGTCGGGATTCTGTTTTTCGAAATCGGCGACCATGGTGTCGATGGTCTTGGTGATCGGGCCGCCCACGGCGACCGGATAATAGAAGGTCAGTTCGACCGGATTGGCGGCGAATGCCGGAGCGGCGAAGGCGCCTGCGACGGCTGCTGTAACTGCTGCGGCCATGGATTTCAGAATGACTCTACGCATGTTTGTCTCCCAATTTAGTTATGGTGGTACGTCTGTCGTGCAAAGCAAAAGCGATGAAAACGATTACATCGGAAGGCGGCGCAAGCCCGATTTCCGGTCGAAGAAATACTGGCTGCCACGATCCCAGCCGAGCTGGATCGCATCGCCCGGCACCAGCGTCAGCTGGCCCGGCACGCGCATGAGCAGCGAGGCCTGGCCGACGCGGCAGCCGACGATGGTGTCGGCGCCGAAGTATTCGATCGTGTCGACGGTGGCGGCAATGCCTTGCTCAACCAGATGGATGTGCTCTGGGCGCACGCCCAGTTGCCATTCTTCATCGACGTTGTACGGATGGATCACCGGACCGCTGCTGCCTTCTATGACAAGGCCGGCGGCGCTGTTCGACAGCGGCAGGATGTTCATCGGCGGCGTGCCGATGAAGCGCGCGGCGAACACCGAAGCAGGTTGCGCATACAGTTCGGCCGGCGGCGCGTTCTGTTCAATCTTGCCGTCGCGCAGCAGGATCACCTGGTCGGCCATGCTCATCGCCTCGGTCTGGTCGTGCGTGACGTAGATCATGGTCATGTTGAGCTGCTGTTGCAGGGCGCGGATTTCACGGCGCATTTCCTGGCGCAGCTGGGCGTCGAGGTTCGACAGCGGCTCATCCATCAGGCAGACCGGCGCATCGGCGATGATGGCGCGGCCCAGCGCCACGCGCTGTTGCTGGCCGCCCGACAACTGGCCGGGACGGCGGTCGAGCAGGTGGCTCAGGCCGAGGATGTCGGCGACGCGCTTGAGGCGTTCGTCGAAATGCTTGGCCGGCTCCTTGCGCACACGCACGCCGAACAGGATGTTGTCGCGCACGTTGAGATGCGGGAACAGCGCATACGACTGGAACACCATGGCGATTTTGCGTTGCGCCGGCGGCAGGTTGGTGACGTCGCGCTCACCGATGCGGATGGCGCCGGTGGACGGCGTATCGAGGCCGGCAATCAGGCGCAGCGTGGTCGACTTGCCGCAGCCGGACGGTCCCAGCAACACGGTGAAGTCGCCCGACTTCACTTCGAAATCAATGCCTTTTACTGCCTGGGCGTCTCCCCAGTTCTTGGTAATGCCCTTGAGCGAAATTGCTGCCATCGCGGTGTCCCCTCGGTAAAGAAATGAATGGTGATGCAAATCAATGCGGTCGCGCTCAGGTCTGCGCCATCTGTGCGGCCAGGTGTTTTCGGATGGTGCAGTGTTCGTCGAAATAGGCGGCGAACTCGGCGCGCTGTTGCTCGCTCATGTGCAAGCCGCACTTGGTGCGGCGCCACAGGATGTCGTCCGGCTGGTAGGCCCATTCGTGCGTGATCAGGTAATCGACCTCGCGCTGCACCAGGCCACCGCCGAAGTCGCGGCCGAGTTCGGCCGGCGTCTGCGCTTCCTTGAGGATGACGTGGGCGATGCGGCCGTGGCGACCGAACAGGCGAGTCAGGAAATGGGCGTCGAGCTGGGCGTATTTCTTTTTCAGGTAATCCAGTTCCTGGGCGCGATCGGCGCGCTTGAACTTGCCGCCGGGCAGGGCTTCGTCCTTGCTCCACGGACCGCGACGGGTCTTGGTCCAGGGCGCCAGTTTCTCCAGCACCGATTCGGCCAGGCGACGGTAGGTGGTGATCTTGCCGCCGTAGACCGACACGCAAGGCGTATTGTCCGCATCCTGCAGCACCAGCGTGTAGTCGCGCGTGACGGCCGAGGGATTGTCGGATTCGTCGTCGAACAGCGGGCGCACGCCGGCGTAGCGCCAGACGATGTCGGCGTGGGCTATCGGCTTGGCCAGGTATTGATTGACCGCGCGCAGCAGGTAGGCTTCTTCGTCAGCGCTGATCTTGGCCCCGTTATCCATGTTCTCCTGCGGCACATCGGTGGTGCCGATCAGCGTGAACTTGTCTTCATAGGGAATCATGAACACGATGCGCTTGTCGTCGTTCTGCAGGATGTAGGCATGCTCGCCGGCGAACAGGCGCGGCACCACGATGTGGCTGCCGCGCACCAGCTTGACGGCGGCGTGCGCCTTGCCTTGCTGGGCCGGATTAAGCAGCTGGTCCATCTTCGCCACCCACGGGCCGGCGGTGTTGACCACGGCGCGTGCGGTGAGCTGCTTGCGCACGCCGGTGACGGTGTTCTCGACTTCGCATTGCCATTGGCCGTTGCTGCGTTTGGCGTCGACCAGGCGCGTGCGGGCGAAGATGTCGGCGCCGTGTTCCTGTGCGCTCAGCAAATTGAGAATCACCAGGCGGGCGTCGTCGACCCAGGCGTCGGAATAGGCGAAGCCGCGCGTGATGTCGGCGCGCAGGCCGCTTGGCGCGCTCATCCGGTCGAGCGCGATGCCTTCCGAATGCGGCAGCGTGATGCGGCCGCCGATATGGTCGTACATCCACAAGCCGAGGCGGATCATCCAGCGCGGGCGCAGGCCCTTGACGTGCGGCATGACGAAGCGCAGCGGCCACGCAATGTGTGGTGCGATGTTGAGCAGGTGTTCGCGCTCGGCCAGCGCTTCGGCGACCAGGCGGAATTCATAGTATTCAAGATAGCGCAGGCCGCCGTGGATCAGCTTGGTGCTGGCCGAGGAGGTGGCGCCGGCGAAATCGTTCTGCTCGCACAAGGCGACCTTGAGGCCGCGCCCGGCGGCGTCGCGCGCCACGCCGGCGCCGTTGATGCCGCCGCCGATGATCAGGAGATCGTAGGTTTCTGAAGTGGTCGCTGTACTCATTACTTTGCTCGTTTGCGGTTGGTTTTGTTGTTTGCGGTCTTGCCGGCAGGCGCTTCCTGCATCGCCTCGTTCTTGTCTTCGTCCAGTTGCTGCACCAGCAGGCGGGCGGTGGGCTCGTCAATCACCAGTTCATTGATGAAGCCGCCCAATAGTGCTGCGCGCAGGCCCGGGATCTTGCCCTTGCCGGATACCACGCAGATCGAATGCGCGGCGCGCTGAAAGCGGTCGAGGTCGGGGCCGCTGCTGCGCGCGTTGAGCGCCACGTCGCGCCAGCTGCCGTCGTCGCGGAAGAACACGGTGGCGATGTCGCCGACCACGTCGTCGCGGCGGATGTCTTGCTGGTCCTGCTTGTCGAGATAGCCACCGGTGTGAATGTGGCTGCCGGTTTCGGCCGCGCCGATGCTGAACAGCAGGATGGTGGCGTCGTTCTGCAGCGTGCGGATGGCCTTGATGCTGCGCTCACGCCACAGCGCGGTGCGCGTGTCGGCGTAGTCGAAGAAGGCCGGCACCGGGAAGCTGTGGGCGCGGCCGCCGTAGTTCTGGGCGAAGCGCGACACTAGCGATTCGCCGAAGGTGTTGACGATGTTGGCGCCCGCGCCCGAACCATTGAGCTGCACCACGTCGACGTCGTGCACTGCCTTCGGACTCAGGTTGTCGGCAATGGCGGCGACAGTGTTGCCCCAGGCCAGGCCGATGACGGTGGACGGTTGCATCAGCGTATTCAGGTAGGCGGCGGTGTGCGCGGCGACACGCTGCATGCTTTCGCGCTCGGTGGCGGCGGCCGGCACCGGCACCACCTGGATCGAGCGCAGCGGATAGTGTTTGGTGATGGCGGCTTCGAGATTGCCCGAGAGTTCCTGCGGATCATGCACGCGGATCTCGACCAGGCCGTTCTCCATGGCGTACGACAGCAGCCGCGACACGGTCGCGCGCGAGGTGCCGATCTCTTCCGCGATGGCCGCCGTCGTCATGTTCTGGAAATAGTACAGACGCGCGACGCGCACAGCGGAATAAGCAATGTCCTGACGGTCTGTGGTTGCCATTTTGTCTTTGAACAGATGATCATTGTTGTTGAACGTTTGTACAATAATCGAATTGATTCGAGAAATCAAGCCTGAGCCTTGACGCCGTGCAGCATCGGCGAGCACGTGCGCGCCGGCAAGATGACGATGGGAAGCAGCGCGGCGGGAAAGAAAAACCGTCGTGCGCGACTGCGATTGCAGCGCGGACGACGGCTCGGGGCAAGGCTGAGGCAGGGAGTTAGTTGCGCAGCCAGCGACGCATCACGATGGGCGACGGCTCCATCGGATTGGCGCGGGTGTATTCCAGTTCAGGGGCGATTTCAAAACCGAAGGCGGCGTAGACGTCGAGCAGTTGTTCCTGATCGCTGCGGACCGCCAGGCGCAGTTCGCCAATGTCGGCGGCCAGGGCGCGATGGATCAGGGCCTCCATCAGATGTTGCGACAGGCGTTCGCCACGATAGTCGGGCAGGATGCCCATGCGCAGGATTTCCCAGACGTCGAGTTCGGTGTCCAGCGGCAACCAGCGCACCGAGCCGGCCGGTACGTCGCTGCGCAGCAGCACGAAGCCGCCGCCGCGTTGCAGGTCTTCGGCGACGCGTTTGGGTTCTTCACGGTGGCCGCTCGAACTGGGCGCAACCTTGTTGGCCCAGCTGCCGCGCGTGAGCTCGGCGATCAGCTCCGCATCGTCGACGGTGGCTTCACGAATCAGAAGGTCAATGTCTGCCATGGCGAGTGATCGCTGAGATTAACGAACCCGCATGCCCGGCTCGGCGCCCGGCCACGGATTGAGCACATAGATGCCCGGCTTGGCTTTTTCATCCTTGGCGGAAGCGGCCAGCACCATGCCTTCGGAAATGCCGAACTTCATCTTGCGCGGCGCCAGGTTGGCGACCATCACGGTCAGCTTGCCGACCAGCTCTTCCGGCTTGTAGGCCGAAGCGATGCCGGAGAACACGTTGCGGGTCTTGCCTTCGCCGGCGTCCAGCGTCAGGCGCAGCAGCTTGGTCGAGCCTTCGACGGCTTCGCAGTTGACGATCTTGGCGATGCGCAGATCGATCTTGGCGAAATCATCAATGCTGATTTCGGGGGCGAGTTCTTCGATGCCGGCATCAGCCGTTTCGGCAGGCGTTGCAACAGCAGCCGCTTCAGGCGCATCGAACAGCGCATCCAGCATCTTCGGATCGACGCGTTGCATCAGATGGGCGTAGGCATTAATGACGTGACCGTCAGGCAGTGCGGTCTGGACGTCGGCCCAGGTGAACGGCGCGACGTTGAGGAAGCCTTCGACTTGCGCTGCCAGTTGCGGCAGCACCGGTTTCAGGTACACGGTCAGGATGCGGAAGGCTTCCAGCAGGCGGCTGCAGACTTCATGCAGTTGCGCGTCCTTGGCGGTGTCCTTGGCCAGTTCCCATGGCTTGTTGGCGTCGACGTAGGCGTTGATGACGTCGGCTTGCTCCATGATCGCGCGCAGGGCCTTGCCGTATTCGCGTTGTTCGTAGAGCGCCAGGATGTCCGGTGCGATGCCGCGCAGCTTGGCCAGGAAGGCATCGTCGGCAGTTGCCCACGCGGTCGACAGCTTGCCGTCGAAACGCTTGGCGATGAAGCCGGCGGCGCGGCTGGCGATGTTGACGTATTTGCCGATCAGGTCGGCATTGACGCGTGCCACAAAGTCGTCAGGGTTGAAGTCGACGTCTTCCACCTTGGCGTTGAGCTTGGCGGCAATGTAATAGCGCAGCCACTCCGGATTCATGCCGATGTCGAGGTAGCGCAGCGGCGAGATGCCGGTTCCGCGTGACTTCGACATCTTTTCGCCGCTGACGGTGATGAAGCCGTGCGCGAACACGTTGGTCGGCGTCTTGCGGCCGGCGAACTTGAGCATGGCGGGCCAGAACAGCGTGTGGAAATACGTGATGTCCTTGCCGATGAAATGATATTGCTCGGTCTTGTCGTCGGCCATGAAGGCGTCGAAGTCGCGGCCGGTCTTCTCGAAGTAATTCTTAAGCGAAGCCAGGTAGCCGATCGGCGCGTCCAGCCAGACATAGAAGTACTTGCCCGGCGCGTCAGGGATTTCAATGCCGAAGTAGGGCGCGTCGCGGCTGATGTCCCAGTCGCCCAGGCCGCTCTCGCCATCCAGCCATTCGCGGCACTTGTTGGCCACTTCCGGTTGCAGGCGGTTGTTGTCCAGCGCCCATTCGCGCAGGAAGGCCACGCATTTCGGATCCGACAGCTTGAAGAAGAAGTGTTCCGACGATTTCATCACCGGTGTTGCGCCCGACAGGGTCGAGTACGGATTCTTCAGGTCGGTCGGCGCGTAGACGGCGCTGCAGTTCTCACAGGAGTCGCCGTACTGGTCCTTGGTGCCGCACTTCGGGCATTCGCCCTTGATGTAGCGGTCCGGCAGGAACATGCTCTTGACCGGGTCGAAGAACTGGTCGATGGTCTTGGTCGTGATCAGCTTGGCATCGTCGCGCAGGGCGCGGTAGATGTCTTGCGACAGCTGGTGGTTTTCCTGGCTGTCGGTCGAGCTCCAGTTGTCGAAGGCGATGTGGAAGCCGTCCAGGTATTGCTTGCGGCCGGCCGCGATGTCGGCAACGAACTGCTGCGGCGTCACGCCGGCTTTTTCAGCCGCGATCATGATCGGTGCGCCGTGGGCGTCGTCGGCGCCGACGAAATGGACTTCATTACCCTGCATTCGTTGGAACCGGACCCAGATATCGGCCTGGATATATTCCATGATGTGGCCGATGTGGAACGCGCCGTTGGCGTAGGGAAGGGCGGTGGTAACGAAAAGTTGGCGTGGCGATGAAGTGCTCATTGGCAATGCGTGCTTGGGTTGGTGATCAGGAAAGAGGGTCATTTTAGCAGCCGCAGGGGCTTTGGCGCAGGGTTGATCCATAAACTAGCCGCAAACAAGCCGGAAGCAAGCCGGTGAAAACGGCGATTTTCATGTTTGCATGGCAATTTTTCGTGAAGCTTGCCGTATCGATGCGGCAACCTCGGCGGCGCTATTGGTTTAGACTTGCGGGTGCATTGGAAAAGGTCCATCAAGGAGAGGTAATGAGCATCACCGCAGAAGTCGTCAAAGCAGCGCTGTCCCAGGTCATCGACCCCAATACCGGCAAGGATCTGGTGGCGGGCAAGTCGGTCAAGAACATCCAGGTCACCGGCGTCGATGTCGCCTTCGACGTCGAGCTGGGTTATCCGGCCAATAGCCAGATCGAACCGATTCGCAGCGCCGCCGAGGCCGCCGTGCGGGCGGTTGAAGGCGTTGGCGCGGTCAAGGCCAATGTCTATTTCAAGATCGTCGCGCATGCGGTGCAGCGCGGCATCAAGCTTAAATCCAACGTCAAGAACATCATCGCCGTGGCTTCCGGCAAGGGCGGCGTCGGCAAGTCGACCACCGCCGCCAACCTGGCGTTGGCGCTGGCCGCCGAAGGCGCGCGCGTGGGCATCCTCGACGCCGACATCTACGGTCCGTCGCAGCCGATGATGCTGGGCATCGACGCCAAGCCCGAGACCAAGGACGGCAAGACCATGGAGCCGCTGGAAAACCACGGCCTGCAAGTGTCGTCGATCGGCTTCATGATCGATCCGGACGAGCCGATGGTGTGGCGCGGCCCGATCGTCACGCAGGCCTTGCAGCAGCTGCTCGACCAGACCAACTGGCGCGACCTGGACTACCTGATCGTCGACATGCCGCCGGGCACCGGAGACGTGCAGCTGACGCTGTCGCAGAAGGTGCCGGTCACCGGCGCGGTGATCGTCACGACGCCGCAGGACATCGCCTTGCTGGACGCGCGCAAGGGCCTGAAGATGTTCGAGAAGGTTGGCATCCCGATCCTGGGCATTGTCGAGAACATGAGCACGCACATCTGCTCCAACTGCGGCCATGCAGAGGCGATCTTCGGCAGCGGCGGCGGCGAGAAGATGTGTGCCGACTTCGGCGTCGATTTCCTCGGCGCGTTGCCGCTGACGATGGCGATCCGCGAGCAGACCGATTCCGGCCGTCCGACCGTGGTGGCCGAGCCGAATGGCGCGGTGGCTGAAATTTACAAGAACATCGCGCGCAAGGTCGCTGTCAAAGTGGCGGAAAAAGCCAAGGACATGACCAGCAAGTTCCCGAGCATCGTGATCCAGAACGACTGATCGATTGATCGATTGGTCGGTCGGTCAATGCCGGCGACGCCATGGGGGGAATCCCACTAACGTAGAACGCAGCAAGGAGAATTGCCATGACATCCCTGAAATCCCTGACATTCCGCCCATCCCGATTCGTCACGACCCTGTTCGCCGCATCCGTCCTGTTCGCCGCGGCAGCCCAGGCGGCCGAGCCGTCGGTGTCGTTCACGGCGCCGATGGACGGCGCCGTCGTCACCAGTCCGTTCGACGTCAAGTTCGCCGTCACCGGCATGGAAGTCAAGCCGGCCGGCGAGATGGCGCCCAACACCGGCCATCATCACCTGCTGATCAACACCGGTCCGATCGCCAAGGGGACGCCGATTCCGATGGACGACACCCACCTGCATTACGGCAAGGGCCAGACTGAAGCGAAGGTGACGCTGCCGCCGGGCAAGTACAAGCTGACCATGCAGTTCGCCGATGGTGCGCACCAGTCCTACGGTCCGGCTTTGAGCAAGACCATCAACATCACCGTCAAGTAAAACCACGCGTCGCCTGCCGTCTGCCGTCGCTGCGTTCCATCGCAGCGGCTGACGCGGTAAAATGGCGGCTTTCCGATCAGACTGACAACGGCTTTGGCGTTCCAAGGCCGTTTTTATTTATCATGACATCCACAGCACCTACCACGCCCGTCCGCACCCGCTTTGCGCCCAGCCCGACTGGTTATCTCCACTTGGGCGGCGCACGCACGGCCTTGTTCTCGTGGGCTTATGCGCGCCGTTTCGGTGGCACCTTCATCCTGCGCGTTGAAGACACCGATCTGGAGCGTTCCACCCCGGAAGCGGTGCAGGCCATCATCGAGGGCATGCAGTGGCTGGGTCTGGCGCATGACGAAGGCCCGTTCTATCAGATGAAGCGCATGGACCGTTACCGCGAAGTGGTGGCGCAGATGCTGCAACAGGGCAGCGCCTACCATTGCTATTCCTCGCCGGAAGAAGTCGAAGCCATGCGCGAACGCCAACGCGCCGCAGGCGAGAAGCCGCGTTACGACGGCACATGGCGCCCCGAAGACGGCAAGACCTTGCCGGCGATCCCCGAAGGCCGCAAGCCGGTGGTGCGCTTCCGCAATCCGCTCGACGGCGACGTCACCTGGGACGACGTGGTCAAGGGGCCGATCACGATTTCCAACCGTGAGCTGGATGATCTTGTGATTGCGCGTCCGGATGGCACGCCGACCTACAACTTCTGCGTCGTGGTGGACGATTGGGACATGAAAATCACCCACGTGATCCGCGGTGACGACCACGTCAACAACACACCGCGCCAGATCAACATTCTCAAGGCGCTGGGCGGCACGCTGCCGCTGTACGGCCACGTGCCGATGATCCTCGGCGCCGACGGCGAGAAGCTGTCCAAGCGCCACGGCGCGGTCAGCGTGATGGATTATCCGGCGCAAGGTTTCCTGCCGGAAGCCATGCTCAACTACCTGGCGCGCCTGGGCTGGAGCCACGGCGACGAAGAAATTTTCTCGATGGAACAATTCTGCGAATGGTTCGACCTCGACCATTTGTCGAAGTCGCCGGCGCAATTCAATCCGGAAAAACTGGCCTGGCTCAACAACCACTACATCAAGCTGGCCGACAACGAGCGCCTCGCTGCGCTGGTGCGTCCGCTGCTGGAAAAAGAAGGCGCGCAGTTCGACGGCGCGCCGGCGTTGGCGCAGGCCATTGCATTGCTCAAGGAGCGCGCCAATACCGTCAACGAACTCGCTCCTGCGGTGCTGATGTTCTATCGTCAGCCTGCACCTGATGCTGCACTGGTGGCGCAACACATCACCGACGCCATCAAGCCGGCGTTGCAGGATTTCGCTGCACGCTGTGCGACGGTGGAGTGGAGCAAGGCGGCGCTGGGCGCAATGATCAAGGAAGTGCTTGCTGCCCACACGCTGAAGATGCCGTTGCTGGCGATGCCATTGCGCCTGATCGTGGCCGGTCAGTTGCAGACGCCGGCGATTGACGCGGTGTTGGAATTGTTCGGCCGCGAAGCGGTGCTGGCGCGTTTGCAAAACTATTTGTAATAAAGAAGAGGGTTTTTCCGAAAACCCTCTTGCTATTTACCAATGCATGTTGCATAATCTCGCTTCTTCGCAAGGGGGTATAGCTCAGCTGGGAGAGCGCTTGCATGGCATGCAAGAGGTCAGCGGTTCGATCCCGCTTACCTCCACCAGCGACTCAGTAGTAACTGAGTAGTAGAAGTAGCAGTAAGATGCAGGTAACAAACTGTGATGCCACACAGTCGTAGTACGGTAACAGCTGCGGGACATGATGTATGCGATGTCCCCATCGTCTAGAGGCCTAGGACATCACCCTTTCACGGTGAGTACGGGGGTTCGAATCCCCCTGGGGACGCCAGCTTTTACAAAGTGCTATTGAATGGTTACTGCAGTACAGGACAATTGTCCCCATCGTCTAGAGGCCTAGGACATCACCCTTTCACGGTGAGTACGGGGGTTCGAATCCCCCTGGGGACGCCAAAATAAAAATGCCCGCTTATGCGGGCATTTTTATTTTGACGTCCCCAAGTGATGTGCCTGCGCACATCACGCGGGGGATTCGAAGGGTTTCGCCTGCTGGCGAAACCGCGGCCTGCCGAAGGTAGGCGAATCCCCGGACGCGCAGCGTTCGTTAGCAGACCGGCGATCCTGCTCAAAAGAAAAATAATCCCAAGAAAAAACAGCAATGTTTCGGCAAAGCCGAAACGAGCACGCCCGCAAAGCGGGCGAACCGGCGTTCGAGTCAGCGCCGTCAATGAATCAATCCAAGAAAAAACAGCAATGTTTCGGCAAAGCCGAAACGAGCGCGCCCGCAAAGCGGGCGAACCGGCGTTCGACCCAACGCCGTCAATCAGTCAATCCAAGAACAACAGCAACGTTTCGGCAAAGCCGAAACAAGCGCGCCCGCAAAGCGGGCGACCCCCGCCGCAAATCCAGCAGCAACCACCACCACCTTTGTCCTTCCAAAGACAACCCATCCCCCCATTTCCCGCTAATCTCCTCACCCACATCCCCTTGATCGCATTTTTCTTTTACCATCAGCCATCAAGCAATCAATAAAAGACAAAGGAGCCCACCATGAGCCAAGCCGCCGATCTCACCATCGACGAGCGCGGGGTAGCCACCATCACCCTGAACCGCCCCGAAGTCCACAACGCCTTCGACGACCTGCTGATCGCCCATCTGATCGACCTGATCGGACAAGCGCGCGACAATCCGCAAGTCAATGTGCTGGTGCTGGCCTCGACCGGCAAATCCTTCTCCGCCGGCGCCGATCTCGGCTGGATGCGCCGTATGGCCGACGCTTCGCGCGAAGACAATCTCAAGGATGCGCACCAGCTCGCCGCGCTGATGGAAAACCTCAACAATTTTCCATGCCCGACCGTGGCCCGCATCCAGGGCACCGTGATGGGCGGCGGCGTCGGCCTGGTATCCTGCTGCGACGTCGCGATCGCCAGCGACAACGCCTTCTTCGCCTTGTCGGAGGTCAAGCTCGGCCTGGCGCCGGCCGTCATCAGCCCCTACGTGATCGCCAAGATCGGCACCTCGCAGGCGCGTCGCTACTTCGTCACGGCGGAGCGCTTCTCGGCCATCCGCGCCGCCGCCATCGACCTGGTGCATGAAGTGGTGCCGGCCACCGAGCTGGAAGCAAAGACAGAGCAAATCATCGCCACCTTGCTGGCCAACGGTCCGCAGGCAATGCGACGCGCCAAGGAATTGGCGCAGGTCGCCAACCCCTTGCCGGCCACGCCGGCGCTGCGCGATTACACCACCGGCGTGATCGCCGATCTGCGTGCGTCGGAAGAGGGCAAGGAGGGTTTGCGCGCCTTCCTCGAAAAAGAATCACCGGCCTGGATTACCAAAGCCTGAGCGGCATCTGCAGTAAATAAAAAAGCCGCAGCCCGTCACAGGCTGCGGCTTTTTAACGGGCGAAGCGAAAGACTACAGCTTGATCTCCGTACCCAACATCTTGAGGAATTGCGCCAGCCATTCCGGATGACCCGGCCAGGCCGGCGAGGTGACGAAGTTGCCGTCGGTGATGGCGCTATCGACAGCGATCTCGGCATAGTGGCCGCCGGCCAGTTTGACTTCCGGTGCGCAGGCCGGATAGGCCGAAATCTTCTTGCCTTCGATCACGCCCGCCGCCGCCAGCAATTGCGCGCCGTGGCAGACCGCCGCGATCGGCTTCTTGGCTTCGGCGAAATGGCGCACGATGGCGATCACCTTGGCGTCCAGGCGCAGGTATTCCGGCGCGCGGCCGCCGGCGATGACGATGGCGTCGTATTTGGCCGGATCGACCTCGTCGAAGCTGGCGTTGAGAGCGAACTGGTGACCCGGTTTTTCGGTATAGGTCTGGTCGCCTTCAAAGTCATGGATGGCGGTCTTGATCTTGTCGCCCGCCTTCTTGCCGGGGCAGACAGCGTGCACGGTGTGGCCGACCATTTGCAGCGCCTGGAACGGCACCATGGTTTCGTAATCTTCGGCAAAGTCGCCGGTCAACAATAAAATCTTCTTTGCTGCCATGCTGATCTCCTTGTGTTCGAGCCGGGGGGGGGCTCAGGTGGGATTGCGAACAACTCAATACAATGCGCGCTGGTTGCGCGTTCTCATTTCATCCAGGTCATCTGACGCGACCTCCCCATCAAAAATTCCTTATTCGGTTCCATGCAGTCGCGCAGGTAACTCCACAGCGCCGACACCCGCGCCACGTGCCGCTGCTCGCTGGCGGCGACCAGCCAGAACGAACGCTTGATCTCGACTTCATCAGGCAACACAGGCACCAGGTCATCCGATTGCTGGGCCAGGAAGCAGGGCAGGATCGCCAACGCCTGGCCGCTGCGCGCCGCCGTGTACTGTGCAATCACGCTGGTGCTGCGGAAGGCGCGAAACGCCTCGGGCGCGATGTTTTCCTTGTAGCGCAGCTCTTCACTGAACACCAGATCGTCAATATAGCCGATGAAGGCGTGCGGTTCGAGATCGGCCACGCTGCGCACGGGTGGATGGCTGCCCAGATAGCCCGGGGTGGCGTACAGCCTCAAGGCATAGTCCGCCAGTTTCGTGACAACGTAATTACCGCTGACCGGCCGCTCGATGGTCACGCTGATGTCGGCCTCGCGCTTGGACAGGTTGACGAAGCGCGGCATCGGCAGCATGTCCACCGAGATGTGCGGATTGCGCGCGCAGAAGTGGGCGATATGCGGCGCCAGCACGAAGGTGCCGAAGCCTTCCGTCGCGCCCAGGCGCACCTGGCCCGACAACAGCCTGTTATGGCCGCCCAGTTCTTCGGCAGCGGCGTAGACCGTGCTTTCTATCTTTTCCGCGTATTCGACCAGACGGTAACCGTCTGCGGTCAGGCTGTAGCCGTGGTTGTTGCGGTCGAACAGCTGGCTGCCAACCTGTTCTTCAAAGCGCTTGATGCGCCGCGATACGGTCGAATGATCGATGCCGAGTTTCTTGGCGGCATCAACCAGGCCCTGGCTGCGTGTAAGTTCGAGGAATACCCGCAGGTTGTCCCAATCCAGCATCTTGTCTCCGTTGTACGTGCTTGTGCATTGTTGTGAGCCGTTTGCATTGCGTTTGCAATTATGCAAAAGGCTTTTGAATTATTGGTTATTGTAACGATATTAACGCACATGCAAAATGAGGCTCGAAATCGCCGCAGAGCAATTTCATAAAAAACATATAAACGAGGAGACTCAATGCAAAAGAACATCCGCGCCGGCCTCGCCGTCGCCGCGCTTTCCCTGACCTGTATTGCCGGCGCCGTCCAGGCGCAAAATTCAGACACCGTCAAAATCGGCATCCTGACCGACATGTCCGGCCCGTACTCCGCCATGGGCGGTCAGGGCTCGGTAGTTGCCGCCAAGCTGGCGATCGAGGATTGCCTCAAGGCCGAATGCAAGGGCATGAAAATTGAAGTCCTCTCGGCCGACAACCAGAACAAGCCCGACGTTGGCGTCACGCGCGCGCGTGAATGGCTGGACCGCGACAAGGTCGAGGCGATCGCCGACCTGACCAATTCGTCGGTGGCGCTGGCCGTGCAAAAGCTGATCAAGGAAAAGGGCGGCATCGCCATGTACAGTGGTCCCGCCACCGGCGCGCTGACCACGGCCGAATGCGCGACCAATGGTTTCCACTGGATGTTCGACACCTATTCGCAAGCGGCCGGCGCGGCTGCTGCGCTGACCAAGCTGGGCAACAAGTCCTGGTATTTCGTGACTGTCGACTATGCTTTCGGCCACTCGCTGGAGAAGGATGCGTCCGACGTCGTCAAGGCCAACGGCGGCACCGTGCTGGGTTCGGTCCGTCATCCGCTGAATGCTTCCGACTTCTCGTCCTTCCTTTTGCAGGCGCAGGCTTCCAAGGCCCAGGTGATCGGCCTGGCTGACGGCGGCACCGACGTCGTCAATGCCATCAAGCAGGCGCGTTCGTTCGCCGTGGGCGGCAAGGATCAACGCCTGGTGGCGCTGCTGGTGTTCCTGTCCGACGTCCATGCACTCGGTCTCGATGCAGCCCAGGGCCTGGTCTACACCGACGGCTTCTACTGGGATTACGACGAACAGACGCGTGGCTTCTCCAGGCGCTTCGAAGCGCAGTTCAAGAACAACAAGCCGACCATGGTTCAGGCCGGCGTGTATTCCAGCGTGTATCACTTCCTGAAGGCGCGCGCCGCCGCCAAGACCTCCGACTGGAAAGTGGTCTCGCAAAAAATGCGCGAGATCCCGATCAGCGACGTTGTCATGCGCAACGCTTCGATCCGTCCCGACGGCCGCGTGATCCACGACATGTACCTGTACCAGGTCAAGTCGCCGGCTGAATCGAAGGCGCCCTGGGATTACCTGAAACTGTTGTCGACCATTCCGGCACAACAAGCCTTCCGTCCGATGGACGCGGCCTGCCCGCTGGTCAAATAAGTTTTTCCGGGAGTCGTGTTTTACCTGCCATACATCTCCGACACGACCCCGGTTTCTTCTTCATCACTATGGAAAATGCATCATGAGCCAAGCCAATATTCCTAACGTTCCCCTGTACATCAACGGCGAACACGTCCAGTCGACTTCGAAAGAATGGCGCGACGTGATCAATCCGGCCACGCAGGAAGTCGTCGCGCGCGTGCCGTTCGCGACCAAAGAGGAAGTCGACCGCGCCGTCGCCAACGCCAAGGAAGCGTTCAAGACCTGGCGCAATACTTCGCTGGCGCAACGCATGCGCATCATGCTCAAGTTCCAGCAACTGCTGCGCGACAATATCGCACCGCTGGCCGAGATGATCACCCGCGAACACGGCAAGACCCTGCCGGACGCCGAAGGCGAAGTCATGCGCGGCCTCGAAGTGGTTGAGCATGCCTGCTCGATCACCTCGCTGCAATTGGGCGAACTGGCCGAGAACGTGGCCGGCGGCGTCGACGTCTACACCATTCACCAGCCGATCGGCGTGGGCGCCGGCATCACCGCGTTCAACTTCCCGGTGATGCTGCCTTGCTTCATGTTCCCGATCTCGGTCGCCTGCGGCAACACCTTCGTGCTGAAGCCGTCCGAGCAGGATCCGACTTCGTCGCTGTTCCTGGTTGAACTGGCCAACAAGGCCGGCCTGCCGCCGGGTGTGCTGAACGTGGTTCACGGCGGTCCGGAAGTGGCCAACATGATTTGCGACCATCCCGATATCAAGGCCGTCTCCTTCATCGGTTCGACCAATGTCGGCACTCACATCTATCGTCGCGCCAGCGAAGCCGGCAAGCGCGCGCAGTGCATGATGGGCGCCAAGAATCACTGCATCGTGCTGCCTGATGCACCGAAGGACCAAGCGATCAACAACCTGCTCGGCGCGGCATTCGGCGCCGCCGGGCAGCGTTGCATGGCCAACTCGGTGGTGGTCCTGGTCGGCAAGACCAAGGAATGGATCCCGGAGATCGTCGAGCGCTCCAAGGCCATGAAAGTCGGCCCGGGCAGCGATCGCAAGGCCGACGTCGGCCCGCTGGTTTCCAAGGCTGCCAAGGAACGTGTCGAGCGCCTGATCGGCGTCGGCGTGGAGCAGGGCGCCAAGCTGCTGCTGGACGGCCGCAATTGCAAGGTGCCGGGCAACGAGTCCGGCAACTTCGTCGGCCCGACCGTGTTCACCGGCGTCAAGGCCGGCATGGACATCTATGAACAGGAAATCTTCGGACCCGCGATGTGCATCGTCGAAGTCGAAACCCTGGACGACGCCATCGCCTTCATCAATGCCAATCCGAACGGCAACGGCACCTCGATCTTTACCTCGTCCGGTTGGGCGGCGCGCAAGTTCCAGAATGAAATCGACGTCGGCCAGGTCGGCATCAACGTGCCTATTCCGGTGCCTGTGGCGTACTTCAGCTTCACCGGCTCGCGTGCTTCCAAGCTCGGCGACCTCGGCCCGAATGGCAAACAGGCAGTGATGTTCTGGACGCAGACCAAGACCGTGACGGCACGCTGGTACGCACCGGACGAAGAAGCAGGTCAGGTCAACACGACGATTTCGCTGAAGTAAGCAGCCAAAGACGAAGAGGAAGAGGAGAACAACATGAGCGCCGATATCGTTTTCATTGGCCTGGGCAACATGGGCTTGCCCATGGCGCAGAACCTGGTCAAGGCGGGTTATTCGGTCAGCGGGCATGACCTGGTCAAGGCCAGCGTCGACAAGCTGGTCGAGCGCGGCGGCGTCACTGAAGCCGACGCCATGGCTGCAGTAACCAAAGCCAAGGTCGTCATCACCATGCTGCCGGCCAGCAAGCACGTCGAATCGATTTACCTCGGCGACAAGGGCATCCTGGCCCACATCAAGCCCGGCACCTTGCTGATTGACTGTTCGACCATCGCGCCGGAAAGCGCCCGCAAGGTCGCCGCCGCTGCGCTGGAAAAAGGCTACACCATGCTGGATGCGCCGGTCTCCGGCGGCACCGGCGGCGCCACCGCCGGCACGCTGACCTTCATGGTCGGCGGCACCGACGACGGCTTCGGTCTCGCCAAACCTTATCTCGAAAAGATGGGCAAGGCGATCTACCACGCCGGCGCCAGCGGCAGCGGCCAGACCGTCAAGGTGTGCAACAACATGTTGCTGGGCATCCTGATGATCGGCACCTCCGAAGCGATCCGCCTCGGCATCGCCAATGGCATGGACCCCAAGGTCCTGTCGGAAGTGATGTCCAAGAGCTCGGGCCGCAACTGGACGCTGGAAGTCTACAATCCCTGCCCCGGCGTGATGGAAAATGCGCCGGCATCGAAGGGCTACGCCGGTGGGTTCGGCGTCGATCTGATGCTCAAGGATCTGGGTTTGGCGGTGGAGAATGCATTGGCCACCGGCAGCAGCGTGCCGATGGGTGCGCTGGCGCGCAATCTGTACGACATCCACAGCAAGTCGGGGTCCGGCGGACTGGATTTTTCCAGCGTGTTCAACATGCTGGCGAAAGCAAAGTAACAGGAAGTTGTTGCTGTTGTACTGAAGGCCGTGGCGGGGAACGACGCGGCCGGCAGTCTCCCATTCAGCGCGGATTTGTCCGCGCTTTTTTTATGGGGTGGCAGATGATGTATCAAAAAAAACGGCGCCATTGCAGGCGCCGTTTTTTTACGAAATGAGCGGAAGAACTTATTTCTTCACTTCATCCTCGATATGCGCCTTCACGATGCCGGCGAAATCGCTGTCCGCCGTGAAACCCAGCGCCTTGGCGCGCTTGGCCTCAAAGCTGCCCGGCCAGGAGTTGACGATGCGCTTGATGGCGTCGTCTTCCTTCCATTCGATCAGCTTGACGACGTCGGCACCGGCAACCTGTTCCAACGCATCGACCATCTGACGCACGGACACCGACAGGCCGTCGATGCTGAGGAAGCGCGCCAGGCCAAGGTCGGCGCCGTTGATTTCATGGCCGTGGATCAGGTTGTCGATGGCTTTGCGCGGCGACATCAGCCACATGCGCGTGTCGGGCGCGACCGGGCAGACCGATGGCTGGCCGTTGAGCGGTTCACGGATGATGCCGCTGGCGAAGCTCGACGCGGCCTTGTTGGGGGCGCCCGGACGCACTGAAATGGTCGGCATGCGCAGCGCGCGGCCGTCGATGAAACCCTTGCGGCTGTAGTCGTTGACCAGCAATTCACCCATCACCTTTTGCGCGCCGTAGGAACTCTGCGGCATCAGCAATGCGTTGTCCGGCACTTGCGCCGGCAGGTCGCCGCCGAACACCGCCACCGAGCTGGTGAACACCACGCGCGGCTTGGTGCCCAGCGCGCGGGCGCGTTCCAGGATGAGGCGGGTGGCGTCGAAATTGATCTTCATGCCGAGTTCGAAATCAGCTTCGGCCTGGCCGCTGACGATGGCCGCCAGATGGAAGATCGATTGCGTGTCCTTGGTGATCGCGCGTTCGATGACGGCGGCATCGGCGATGTCGCCAACCACTGCGTCAATGCGCGCGTCGTCGAAGCCTTGCGCGGCCACGACGTCAAGCAGGGTGATGCGGCTGATGGTCTGCTGCTTGCCGTCGCTGCCGGTCAGCTGACCGCGCTTGAGCAATTGACGCGCCAAGCGGCTGCCCAGAAAGCCGGCGCCGCCGGTGATAACGATATGCATTTTATCTCCTCGATTTTTACGATGTGCAGGGAATGAATTCCGAAAGTTGTCATACAACTTTGCAGCCAGTGTAAAAAGAAAGCGGTATCATGTCAATCAACATGAAAAATACTCAGCTTTCGAAGATGGCTTCGCGCATCGCTTCGCCAGGACCGCTCGATTCCGCCAAGGGCACACTGGCCGATCGCGTGACAGGCGCATTGTACGAACAGATCCGTCAGGGTGATTTCGCGCCCGGCGCACGCATGCCTTCCGAGAATGAATTGACTGAACGCTTCCAGGTCAGCCGCACCGTGATTCGGGAAGCCATTTCTCGTCTCAAATCGGAAGGCCTGGTCGGTTCGCGCCGGGGCAGCGGCACTGTCGTCCTCGCGCCGAACAATGCGACGCCGTTCCGGCTCGACATCGATGTGCAGGATTCGATCCAGGCGGTGCTGCGCGTGATCGAGTTGCGCCGCGGCGTCGAGGGCGAGATGGCGGCACTGGCGGCGCAGCGCCGCACCAAGGCGGAGAATCAGCGCATCCGGCAGGCGCTGAAGGATATCGACAAGGCGGTGCTGGAAGGCCGCGACGGGGTGCCGGAAGACTTTGCTTTCCACGCAGCGATTTCCGAGGCCGCGCACAATCCGCTGTACACCTCGCTGCTGCAGTTCCTGAGCCAGTTCCTGCAGGCGGCGATTCGTGTGGCGCGGATCAATGAGGCGCGTCGCGAGGATTTCAGCCAGCAGGTGCGCAATGAGCACGCCGTGATTGCGCAGGCGATTGACGACGGCGACGCCGATGCAGCGCGCGCGGCGGCCTTGCGTCACATGGAGAATTCGGCGCAGCGCATCCAGGCTGCGGATACCGCGTTCTGGGCCAGCGAAGGCGGCAAGGCCGCGCGGCGTCTGGCGCAGACGAAGGGGCTTAAATAGAGCGCAGCCGGCCCCGGCAAGACTTGTTTCCGCTGTGCCCAAGGCGCCGCCGGCGATTTCCCGCGCATTGAATCAGACCCCGAGTTCCTTCTTCAGCGCGGGCGCGGAAAGGTGGGCTACTTCAAGGATTTTGCTGCCGTGCGACGGGGATTGAACCGGCCGTGCCTGCCACAGCGCTATCCTCATCAGCTTCCAGTTATTGGTATCCAGCCCGACGAAAACCGAATGCAGGTCGTGTTCGCAGATCATCGCTTCTGCGTCGGTAGCGTGCAGTTCGCAAAGCTGCGCCAGGTCGACGTCGGCAGGAATGTCGATGAATTGCTGAGTCGCGAACGTCGGCGTTTGTGCGACCGCCGCTCCTTTTAAAAAGGCGACCTTGTTCCAGCGCTGCACAATCGGGCGACCGTATTTGGCGACTACCGCGCGAAATGCATCCGACAGCAGGAAGTCGCTCATGCCGTCGAGCTGATCCCAGAGATAGAACGGGGTATAGCGCGCCGGGCTGCCGTCGATGGCATCGGCGACCAGAAAGGCCTTGGAGTACAGCCCCGGCAATTGGTCGAAGCGGCTGCCAATTTCTCTGACGCGCGCTCTGACTGGTTCTGCATCTGGGACATCAAATCCGTATTGCATTGCAAACATGGTGTTCTCCTTGAGGTTGGATGGAATTCCGATAAGTCGGACCTGAGCGTGTCAGGCGGGATCATTGGTGAAAAGCGAAAAAACGCCTTCATCAATATAATTAGCAATGCAACTATATGGGGTAAAAATAAGCGCAAACACGCGCACGAAAACAATCACTCCAGGGCTGAACGTACGTCCCTGATTTTCAGGACGGCATCGGCAAATTCCTGCTTGCCCAGGATCTTGCGGATCTTCTCCGCTGCGCCGCCCGCCGATGCATTCAGCGCCACCTTGATTTCAACCCCGGCGGGCGTCGGATACACCGAGATTTCCCTGCCGTCGCCGTCGGTCCTGCGACGCTCAAGCAAACCTTTTTGCTCCAGCGTATCGAGCGCACGTGTGGTGGTGGAACGGGCGATGGCAAGCTCCGCCGCCAATTCACTTTGCAGCATTCCCGGCCTGTCGATGATGGCCCTGAGCATGAAACCCTGCGGCGCGGTCAGGCCGAACGGCGCAAAGGCTTCCGCCCACTCGCGCTCCAAGCGGCGGGACAATGCTGCGGTATTGAAATAGAGGCAGTGATCAAACATGGATTCACAATACTGCAAATTAGTTCGCAATGCAACTATATTGAAAGGACAATGAGGTTTTTTGGAAAAAGGGGGGAGGGAGCAACGACTGACCGAGGATGAAAAAAGCCGCGAAGAACGCGGCTTTTTTACTTGTACTGCGGAACAGCTGAAATCAGTTACGCACAACTTTCTTGTATTCGTTGGTGCGTGTGTCGATTTCGATCTGGTCGTCCTGGCTGACGAACAGCGGGACCATCACGACGATCTGATTGCCTTCGATCGCGTTTTCGATCTTGGCTTCCTTCAGGACGTTGCCCGAAGTATTGCCCTTGACGGCTGGTTCCGAGTACACGACCTGGCGCACGATGGTGGTTGGCAGTTCGACCGAGATTGCCTTGCCGTCATAGAAGACCGCTTCGCATTCCATGCCGTCCTTCAGGTAGCCCAGTGCGTCGCCCAGGTTTTCGCCTTCGATTTCGAACTGGTTGTATTCGGAGTCCATGAACACGTACAGCGGATCGGCGAAGTAGGAGTAAGTCACTGCCTTCTTGTCCAGCACGACCACGTCGAACTTGTCGTCGCCGCGGAAAACGTTTTCCTGTGGGCTGTTGGTCAGCAGGTTCTTCATCTTCCACTTGTAAGTGAACCCGGTGCGGCTCGAGCCGTTAACGTCGGAGCGCAGGACGATCATTGGCTTGCTGTCGACCATAATGATGTTGCCGACGCGAATTTCTTTTGCAAATTTCATAGCGAATATACGTAAAAAGTAGGTTGCGTAAAAATCTTCTGTAGCCTACTGGCAGAACCACACCGCAAGCCCACGTACGATTGAATTGATGTTGAATCGATGATGCCTAAAAATTAGCCCTATATTTTAACCCATTTCCGGGCCGATTTTGCTGTTACTCGTGGTTACTTGCGCACCGACGCCGCAAACTTCAGCAAATTTGACGTCAAATCGCCATTTGCCAACAGCTGTTGCCGCCATTCCATGGACAGATCGGCAAGCTGTGGCAATTCGGCAGCAAGCAGCGGCCAGCGCGTCGCCATGTCGGTCTGTTCCGTGAAGGCGCCGTTCCAGGTCAGCATCATGGCTTGCATCGCCGGTGTGGCTGCTTTGTAGATGGCGAGGAAAGCCTTCAACTTGATGTGGTGCAAGTTTTCATCCTGCGGGTAGATGTGCCAGACAAAAGGCTTGCCGGCCAGCTGCGCACGCACGAAGGAGTCCTCTCCACGTACGAAGTTGAGGTCGCAGGCCCACAACAGCTTGTCGTAATCAGGTTGCGGCACGAACGGCAGCACGCGCACCGTCAGCGCGCCCTGCGTGGCATGGGCGCCGGCAACCGGTGTCCGGCCAAGGAAGGCTTGCACGGCGTCGGTCGCGACGCCTTCCGGGACGAGGCAGGTGACGGCGTGGTCGCCGTCGCCCCAGGCGGCGAACAGGTCCGTGATCGGCGCCTGCGGATAGCAGAACAGCGAGACCTTGAGCGCAGCCGTCTCGGCCTCGGTTACGCCGAATTGCGCAAGGAAGCCGGCGGCGGCGCGCGGATCGGCAAGAAAAGCGTCGCGTCGTTCAGTCAGGCCGGATTCGATCTGCAGGCCGCCGGTGCGTTGGTTGAATCCGGGAAAGAAGAAGTACTTCGTCAACGGCAGTTGCGGATGCGGCGAAGGCAGCGTGTGGCAGCCTTCCACCCAGGTTTCCGCCGTCAGGCCTTCCAGGTTCAGCCAGACCGGACGTGGCGCGCATTCCGACATGGCCTTGATATAACCGGGCGGGATGTTGCAGGCAAAAAACTCGATCACGATGTCCGGTATGTCAGCGACGCCGAATACGCCGTCCTGATCGCGCCAATGCCGGACGACGACGCCTTGAATTTCCTGCGTCTCACAAGCGGTCGCGACCTCCGGGCAGATCCGCTGAAAACTCTTCAGATCGTCGACCCATAAGGTGACGACAACCCCGTGTTCCTTTTGCAATTGCCGCGCCAGCCGCCAGCAGATACCGATATCGCCATAGTTGTCGACCACCTTGCAGAACAGGGCGAGGGAGATGGCGTGCGGCGCCTGCGAGGATGTTGTTGAAAGCATTTCCGGAGTGTGCGGGATGTCGGAGGGCAAGAAATAAGCGGCATGAGTGCGACCATTGAGACCGCAGTCAAGCTGGTCCGCATGATACAGGATGGGCTCACGAAGCGAGGAATCCGCCATCTGCTGCCAGCACGTGTCCGACGACGTACGATGCTGCGCCGGACAGCAGCCATAACACGGCTTCGGCGACTTCCTCCGGTTGCCCCATGCGTCTGAGCGGCAAGCCTGCGGCCACTGCGGACATGTCGGCAATGCCTGATGAAAGCATCATGTCGGTGACCACCCTGCCGGGAGCGATCGCGTTGATGCGGACGCCGTGGGGCGCATATTCCATGGCCGCCGACCGCATCAGCGAGATGGCGGCCGCCTTGGAGGCGGAGTAGAGGGCAAGCCCCGGATTGGGATTGCGTACGCCGCTGACGGAGGTATTGATGACGATGCTGCCGTTGCCGCGAGCCGCCATCGGCGGCAATTGGTATTTCAGGCACAAGAACACGGCACGCACGTTGGCGTCGAAGATGGCGTCGTAGACAGCGGATTCCTGCGCGTGCAGGGATGCCCGTCGTTCCTGTCGCCCGGCATTGTTGAAGGCTGCGTCCAGGCGTCCGAATTGCGTCAGTACGGTGTCGATCAGTCGTTGAAGGTCGCCTTCCTGCGTCACATCGGTTTGCACATAGAGGCTTTGTGCACCGGCGGCGCGGCATTCGGCGGCCACGGCTTCTCCCTCCGGCTGACGCCGGCCTGCAATCACCACGGCGCTGGCGCCCGCACGCGCCATGCGAATCGCAGCGGCACGACCGATGCCGCTACCGCCTCCGGTCACCAGGGTAACTTGTCCGGTCATGTCGTACGGACGGGCGCTGCATTCCTTTTGCGGCATCGTTTCCATGGCATTTCTCCTGAGGGGCGCATTTGAATCACAATAATCTTCCCGTGATTTATAGTTGTATAATACAACTATATAAAAACGAAGGATGAAAAATATGCAAAAACCAGGCTCTCCGCCGGACCTTTCTTTTGTCGACGGCATCCGTACCGCTTCGCGCCGGATGGTGCGCGAATTGGGCTTCATGCAATCCACGCTGGCGGCGACCGACTATCCGCCGTCTGCCGTGCACGCCATTATCGAGATCGGCGCGCGCAAGTCGATGAGCGCAGCACAGCTTGCCGAATTCCTCGGTCTTGAAAAGTCCAGCGTCAGTCGTATGGTGCGCAAGCTGGTCGAGGCAGGGGAATTGCAGGAGCGGGCCAGCGACGTCGATGGCCGCGTCAAATGGCTGGCGTTGACGCAGCAAGGCCGCCGTACGCTGACTGCCGTCCAGGCGTTCGGCCGCAAGCAGGTCCTCGGGGCGCTCGAACAATTGAGTGCGGATCAGCAAGACGCCGTAGCGCAAGGGCTGAGTGTCTATGCGCTGGCGCTGGAGGCGCGCCGGTCAGGCGAGGCAATCGTGCACGCCGACGAGATTCGCATCGTCGCCGGTTATCAGGCTGGTGTGATCGGCCGTATCGTTCAGATGCATGCGATGTTTTACGCGCGCAGCGTTGGCTTCGGCTGCTTTTTCGAGAGCAAGGTGGCGGCGGGACTGGCAGAATTCGTACCGCGTCTGGATCATTCGCGCAATGGTTTGTGGCTGGCGGTGCAAGGTCAGCGCATCGTCGGCTCGGTGGCCATCGACGGCCAGGATCTGGGCGACAACAAGGCGCATTTGCGTTGGTTCATCGTCGATGACGGTCTGCGCGGAGCAGGCGTGGGGCGCCGTCTGATGGCGGCGGCGATGGCGTTTTGCGATGCACAGGGATTTGCGTCGGTGCAGTTGTGGACTTTCCAGGGATTGGATGCGGCGCGCCGTCTGTATGAGAGCTGCGGATTCCGGCTCAAGGAAGAATGGCCGGGAGCGCAGTGGGGCAAGGAGATGGTGGAGCAGCGCTTCGAGCGGTGATCCTTTTCTGTTGGCGGCCGGCAGGGAGGGGGTCTTGCGCATCGGCAAGTATCTGCAAGTTTGTTGTATTTTTAAATCAATGCAGATTTCTATTTAAATTGCTTGCAATTTAATTTTTGGCTATGTATTATTCACTCCATGGCAAACGCAAACACATCGAAGAACGCAGCAGCGATTGATCAGGCCCTGATGCTTGAAAATCAATTGTGCTTCGCCATGTATTCGGCGTCACTGGCGATGACCAAGGTCTACAAGAAGTTGCTGAAGGATCTCGACATCACTTATCCGCAATACCTGGTCATGCTGGTCTTGTGGGAAAAGGACGAAGTCACCGTGTCCGACCTGGGCGGCAAGCTGTTCCTCGATTCGGGTACGCTGACGCCGTTGTTGAAGCGCATGGAAGCGATGGGTTTGCTGCACCGCGCCCGCGACACTGAAGATGAGCGTCGCGTCGTGGTCCGGCTCAGCCAGGATGGACGTGCCCTGCGCAAGCGGGCGATGGCGGTGCCGGAGCGGCTGATGTGCGCCTTGCCGCCACTGGAGCAAGTCGCCAACCTGCGCGAGCAATTGAAAGATCTGCGCAAGGGCTTGCTGGACGACGCCGAGGGTTCTTGATGCCGTTGTGTGCTTCTGGTATCTGCAGGAGCAGTCGTATTTCGTTTTACTCGCTTATTATTTATATTGTTAGCAATTTTATTGTTTAAAATTTAAATTCCTTGCAGTTTGCGGCGTTTGGGATTTAAATGAATTTTTTACCCTGGTTTCAACCCTGAATTACCAATAATCGATGCCTCCCCGCATCTTCTTCTGAACCACTCGAAAGGAAACAAAATGAAAATCGAAAAAGCACTCTACCAAGCGACTGCAACTGCAACCGGCGGCCGTGAAGGCTCGGCCAAGTCGTCCGACGGCATCCTGGACGTCAAGCTGACCACACCAAAAGAACTGGGCGGCGCAGGCGGCAACGGTACCAATCCTGAACAACTGTTCGCAGCCGGTTACTCGGCTTGCTTCCTGGGCGCGATCAAGTTCGTCGGCGGCCAGGAAAAGATCGCCATTCCTGCTGACACCAGCATCACCGGCACCGTCGGCATCGGCACCATTCCAGGCGGCTTCGGCATCGAAGTGGCACTGAACATTTCCCTGCCGGGCCTGGATCGCGCAGTTGCACAATCGGTGATCGACAAGGCGCATCAAGTCTGCCCATACTCGAACGCCACACGCGGCAACATCAACGTGACACTGACACTGGTTTAATACTGGTATCAATTTCACACATCGCGATCATCGATGAAAAAAGCCCCGCCGGTCAAACGGCGGGGCTTTTTGTTTTTACGGAACAAGTAGAGTTCAGCTACGCAAGTTGTTCAGCATCGCCGGCACGATGCACCGGTGAAACGGCATGATCACACCGAGATAGGCGCGGCCGAGCAACTGATTGGTGCGTACTGCCGTGGTCAGCGTCAGCTGGGCCGGTGACGTCGGTGTGGCGGCATCGCGCCGGACCCAGACACGGAAATCCAGATGCTTGTCGTCGAAGCCGAGCTGCACCAGGTCGTCGTTCTGCGCAATGATCGGAAAACCCGCCACGCCACTGTGCCTGTCGTCGCCGACCTGCATGTCGGCTGCGCGCAGGCCGAACACTGCCACCGCGCGATTGCGGATCGACACCAGTAGCGTGACCCAGGACGGCGCGCGACGGAACATCTGTTCAGCCAGTTGGGCAGCCGACTGGCGTGCTTGTTCATCGCTGAGGGCAATGCGGAATGCATCGGCAAAACCGGCGCCGGGCAGCGCCTGCAGCAGGGCGGCGTCGGTATCGACGAGGTGGGCGGAAGGTGTTTTCATCGCGGCCTCACGGTTTGAGCGGACGTTTTTTTGCCAGCTCGGCCTGGGCGCTGGCGGCGACAAAGCGTTCGCGGGTTTCGTCTTCCTTGCGGCGGCCGAAGGCGTAGTTCGCCTCCAGCCACATGACGTTGATGATGCCGAAGGCCAGCGCCAGGCCGACTCCGAGTATCCAGGCAAAATACCACATGATGTTCTCCTTCTCGACGATGTAATTGGTTAGTAGGCGGTGTGTTCGTTGTCGGCGATGTGCTTGAGCGTCACCTTGCCGCGCATGACGCGATACACCCAGGCCGTGTAGAGCATGATCAGCGGCAGGAAGAACAGCACCAGCCAGAACATGATCCCCAGCGTCTTGTGACTTGACACCGCATCCCAGACCGTCAGGCTGCTGCGCGGGTCCAGCGACGACGGCATGATGAACGGAAACATGGCGGTGGCTGCGGTCAGGATGATGCCGGTCACCGCAATGCCGCTGCTGATGAAAGCCAGCCGCGCCTTGCGCCACGCGCCGAAGATCAGCACCAGCAGCAATCCGGCGATGGCGGCGATCGGGATCGCCTTGGTGGCGGGCCAGCGCGTGTAGTTTTCCATCCATGCGCCGGAGACGATTTCAACCGTCTTCGCCAGCGGCATGAAAGCGCTGTTGGCGCTCGGCATGTCGGTGATGCTGTAGCCGTCGACGCCGTACGCGACCCAGAAGCCGGCCGCGACGAACAAGGCGAGGGTGGCGAGTGCGCCCCACAGTGCAATCTTGCGCGCGCGCACTGCAATCGCCGCTTCGGTCTTCACCATGATGAAGGTGGCGCCGTGGGTCAGCAGCATCGCCACGCTCAGCACGCCGGCCAGCAGGCCGAAGGGATTGAGCAGTTCGAAGAAGCTGCCGGTGTATTCCACCCGCATGGTGTCGTCGTAGTGGAACGGCACGCCCAGCAGCAGGTTGCCAAAGGCCACGCCGCAGATCAGCGGCGGCACGACGCCGCCGACGAACAGGCCCCAGTCCCAGGCGTTGCGCCAGCGCGGATCGGCCACCTTGCTGCGATAGTCGAAGCCGACCGGGCGGAAGAACAGCGAGAACAGCAGCACCATCAGTGCGATGTAAAAGCCGGAGAAGGCGGTCGCATAGACCAGCGGCCAGGCCGCGAAGGTGGCGCCGCCGGCGGTGATGAACCAGGTCTGGTTGCCTTCCCAGGTGGGGCCGATGGAGTTGATCAGCACGCGGCGTTCGGCATCGGTCTTGCCGACGAAGGGCAGCATCATGCCCACGCCGAAGTCGAAGCCGTCGGTCAGCGCGAAGCCGATGATGAGCACGCCGACGAAGGCCCACCAGATGATTTTTAAGGTTTCGTAGTCGAAGATCATGAGGATTTCCTTGTGTACTTCTGCGTGAATATGGTGGTGAGTTGCGTAAGCATCTGCATCAGTGTCAGCGGGTCGGCTTCGATAGCGGCGGACGCGGCTGCGGCGGCTTCACTGCAACGGCTGGTTTCTTTTGCTTCTCCAGCAACTCCCAGTGGTAATTGCCGGTGTGCAGGCTACTCGGCCCGCGCTTGGCGTACTTGACCATGAGGATCATTTCCACCACCAGCAGGAAGGTGTAGAACAGGATGAATCCGGCCAGGCTGAAGTACAGGCTCGACGCTTGCAGGGTCGAGGCCGACAGATGCGTCGGCAGGATGCCGGCGATGGTCCACGGCTGGCGGCCGTATTCGGCCACGATCCAGCCCAGCTCGGCGGCGATCCATGGCAGCGGGATGCTGAACACCGCCAGGCGCAGCAGCCAGCGTTGCGGCGCCAGTTGCTTGCGCACCAGGAAGTAGAACGAGGCCGAGAAGATGAACAGGAACAGCATGCCCAGCGCCACCATGCCGCGGAACGACCAGAACAGCGGCGCCACGTTCGGGATGGTGTCGTCGACCGCCTTGGCGATCTGCTGCGGCGTGGCGTCGATCACGTTCGGGGTGTACTTCTTGAGCAGCAGGCCGTAGCCCAGGTCATGCTTGAGCTTGTCGAACTCGGCGCGCGCCGCGGGCGATTTGTCGCCGGATTTCAGTCGCGTCAGCGCGGCGTAGGCCAGCATGCCGTTGCGGATGCGCACTTCGTGTTCCTTCTTGAGGTCCTTGATGCCGATCACCGGCGTGTCGACCGAACGCGTGGCGATCAGGCCCAGCACGTAAGGCACCTTGAAGGCGTAATCGGTACGCTCGCCCTTGTTGTCGGGCAGGCCGAAGATGGTGATGCCGGCCGGCGCCGGATGGGTTTCCCATTCGGCTTCGATGGCTGCCAGCTTGACCTTGTTGACTTCGCCGGCGGTGTAGCCGGATTCGTCGCCGAGCACGATCACCGACAAGGTCGACGCCAGGCCGAAGCCGGCGGCAACCGCGAACGAACGCAAGGCGAACGCGGTGTCGCGGCCCTTGAGCAGATAGTAGGCGGACACGCCCAGCACGAACATCGACGCCGTGACGTAACCGGCTGCGACGGTGTGCACAAACTTCACCTGCGCCACCGGATTGAAGATCACGTCGGTCATGCTGACCAGTTCCATGCGCATGGTCTCAAAATTGAATTCCGCGCCGACCGGGTTGTTCATCCAGCCGTTGGCGATCAGGATCCACAGCGCCGACAGGCTCGATCCCAGTGCGACCAGGAAGGTCACCATCAGATGCTTGACGCGCGACAGGCGATCCCAGCCGAAGAAGAACAGGCCGACGAAGGTCGACTCGAGGAAGAACGCCGCCATGCCCTCGATCGCCAGCGGCGTGCCGAAGATGTCGCCGACGTAGTGCGAGTAATACGACCAGTTGGTGCCGAACTGGAACTCGAGCGTGATGCCGGTGGCCACGCCCATGGCGAAGTTGATGCCGAACAGCTTGCCCCAGAAACGCGTCATGTCCTTGTAGATGGGACTGCCGGTCATGACGTAGACGGATTCCATGATGACCAGGATCCAGGACAGGCCGAGCGTCAGGGGAACAAACAGGAAGTGGTACAGCGCCGTGATGGCGAACTGCAGGCGCGACAGACTGACGACTTCGTCAATGGGAAGCATGAGGGACCTCGGAGGTGGAAGGTGATGCGTTGGTTGTAATTGATGCGGGAGATGCAGATTCCGACGCCGGCGCCAGCAGATGCTGTTCCACCTGGGCGGTGGGCATGCGCATCTTCTTGGCCTGCGGTTCGGAGAAAAAGGTTTTTGCCAGCACCGTCAGGAGCGCGATCTTGACCACCAGGATCAAGGCGATTTCAGCGCCAAGCGGCAATTTGGTCAGGCGCGGCAGGCGCCACAGGCTATGCGTGCGCAGCAACCATGAAGGTCTGGACATGGGTCACTCCTTGGCTTGGTCGGGAGAGGCTAGGGCAGCCTTCTCGCTTTTTTCGTTCTTGTCGCCCTTGTCGTTGCTCTTGTCATTCTTCTCTCCGCCGAAGCGGAACTTGTCCTTGACGTCCAGCAGCTTCTTGATCTTCGAGCCCATCTTCATGAGCGAAGACAAGGTTTCCGGCGACAGCCGCTGTACGTCGTCGAACCAGGAGCTGGACAGCTCGATCAGGTCGTACATTTCGCGCATGCGCTTTTGTGCATGTTTGTCGTCGACGCTGGCTGGTGTTTCAAGCAAGGCGTCCCGCAGCATCGACAGCGTTGGTTCGATTTCGCGGCGGCGGCGCTCTTCCAGCAAGGCCTTGAAGATATCCCAAATATCCTTCGGCGGTTCAAAATATTCACGGCGGTCGCCGGGCTGATGGAGCAGCTTGACCAGCCGCCACGATTGCAGCTCCTTGAGCCCCATGCTGACGTTGGAGCGCGAGAAACTCAGGTAATCGGCGATTTCATCGGCGTTCAGCGGACGCGCCTGCACATACAGCAGGGCATAGATCTGGCCGACGGTACGGTTGATGCCCCAACGGCTGCCCATCTCGCCGAAATGGAGGATGAAGCGCTGCATCAGGGGGCTGAGGGTGTTGGGTTCCATGGAAAATTCCTGGGGGAGGGGGCGGAGCGGCATCGTGGATTGTTTTTGAATTTTCAGTAATTACTGAAATATACGACATTTCAGGAATCCAAACAATCGCTGCGTTGCCGCATGACGACGCGCCGGTGTCGAAAAAACTCCAAAAAACCGTGAAAAACAGCATCTTTCGGGAATCAAACCGGCTTCCGGGCGATCCGACCACTTATTTGTACGGAAAAACACCATGCCCCACACCTTCATCCGCAAATTGCCCGACGAAACCCGCGCGCAGCAGGCCTGGCAGCTCAGCAAAGGCGCCGTGACCGCGTGGCTGGACGATTTTGCGCCGAGCATGGGCGCGGCGATCGCCTACTACACGATCTTTTCGCTGGCGCCGATGCTGGTGATCGCGATTGCGGTGGCTGGCATGATCTTCGGCCATGACGCAGCGCAAGGCGAAATTGTCGGGCAGATTCAGGGCGTGGTCGGGGTGGAAGGCGCAATGGCGGTGCAGGGTTTGCTGAAGTCGGTGAGTGAGCCGCGCGACGGCATCATCGCCGCCGGCCTCGGTATCGTCACATTGGTCATTGGCGCCACCGCCGTGTTCGCGGAGTTGCAGAGCGCGCTCGACCGCATCTGGCACATCCCGGCGGCACCCCGCGACAGCGGCATCTGGCTGCTGATTCGCAAACGTTTATTGTCATTCGGCCTGATCCTCGGCCTCGGCTTCATGCTGATCATTTCGCTGGTGGCCAGCGCCGGACTGGCGGCGCTGGGGAAATGGTGGGGCAGCTGGTTTATCGGCTGGGAAATCCTGCTGCAGGTGCTGAACTTCGCGATTTCATTCGCTGTTTTTACGGGATTGTTTTCGGTGATCTACAAATACCTGCCGAGCGTGCGGCTGGCATGGCACGACGTACGCGCCGGCGCGGTCGCCACGACCATCCTGTTCATCATCGGCAAATACCTGATCGGGCTGTACCTGGGGCGCGCGGGCATGACCTCGGGTTTCGGTGCGGCCGGTTCGTTCGCCTTGCTGCTGGCGTGGATCTATTATTCAGCGCAGATCTTCCTGCTGGGAGCGGAATTTACCTGGGTGTACGCCAATCGCTATGGCTCGCGCGCACAATTGCGCGCATCCGGCGGCTGACCTGGGGCGCTTGCTGCGTCAGTCGGTCACGGCGTTTTCGTCGCGGCCGAGCAATTCGCGGTTGCCTTGTTGCGATGATGCCAGCGCGGCAAAACTGCGTGCGCACATCAGGCTTTCATACAGGTCAACCGCAGGCGTGATGGTGTCCACCTTCTCAACGCCACCGGCCTCGCGCTGTGCTTCGACCAATGCGCGCGTCAACAGCGCGGCATCGGCCAGCGCGCTATTGGCGCCCAGGCCGCCGGCCGGGCTCATCGCATGGATCGCATCGCCCAGCGCCGTCACCCGCGAGGCCTTCCACAGGCAC
The DNA here is from genome assembly GCF_044767325.1 of Herbaspirillum sp. NPDC101397. NCBI lineage: Bacteria > Pseudomonadati > Pseudomonadota > Betaproteobacteria > Burkholderiales > Oxalobacteraceae > Herbaspirillum > Herbaspirillum sp. NPDC101397. The sequence goes on along the minus strand of NZ_JBIWNS010000002.1, from coordinate 88,934 downwards.
GGCAAGTTCGCCGTGCGTATCGGCACCAGCGTGCGCATGGCCGGATTGCAGGACTCATACACCAATTTCAGTGCAGGCGACCAGCCGGCCGTGACGGCGCCAATCTTTTGCGTCAGCTCGGCCGCGCTCAGGCGCAGCGCCGCATCCGCGCCTTGTTCCAGACCGAAGCGTTCACGCGCGCCGACCAGCGCCCAGTACAGATAGTCGTCCGGTTGCTGCAGGTCGCTGTCGAAGGCATCGCTACTAAAGCGCATGGCGTCGATCACGCCCGCCAATCCTTTTTCAAAAATCACGCTGGTGCCGGCTTGCAGCTGATGCGCCAGCGTTGCGCGCAAAGCTGCGGTCAGCGGTGTCTTGCCGTAGACGCAGACGTCACCGGTATCCTGCGGTTGCATCGCAGGGAAGCGTTGCGCCGCCACTGCCGAATGGACGCCGTCAGCCGCGACCAGCACATCTCCCGTGACGCTGCCGCCATTGACGAAATGCGCCGTCACGCGGCCATCGGCGGTTTCTTCGTAGTGCAGGAATTGCGTGCCGAAATGCACCTCGCGCCGCAAGCCCTGCAACAGCACCTGACGCATGGTCTGGCGATCGGCCAGGTTGTCCGATGCGCCGCCTTCCGCCGCACCCTTGCGCCAGCTGCTGACCCATTTACCCGCCAGCGGCTGCAATTGTCCGTTGACGGTGTTGACGCCGGCGGGCGCCTGTGCGCAGGTGGCGCTGAACAGCCGGTACCGCTCTGGCGGCAGGCAGGCTTGCAGCGCATCGCGGCCGTTGTGGTCGATACGGATGCGATAGCCCTGTGTGCGGCTGAACGGCGACGCGTCCTTTTCATAGACGGCGACCGAGATGCTGTTTTGCTTCAGACCTTGGGCCAGGCACAGGCCGCCCAGACCGGCGCCGATGACGATCACATGCAGGGATGAAGAAGGGAATGGCTTCACGTTTTTCCTTTCGCTGGAGGGATGCAGAATCACTGTGCAGAACTGTCGGGATGGACAGTATTGAGCGAAAGCGGGAAAGCGTGATAACGTTGTTTGGACAGAATATATTGAAATCCGGCCATGACAAAAGAACTCTACGCACAATTCGCCGACGTCAGCGACCGCGCCGATGGACCGCCTCTGATTGCGATCTGGGGCGACGATTTGCGCGCCGACGAATTCGAGCGGCTCAAGATCGGTACGCGCGAATACGACTGGCACACGCATTTGCGCGGCCAGCTTTTCTGCATCGAAAGCGGCCTGGTGCATGCGCGCACCAGGCACGGTTCGTGGCTGCTGCCGCCGCAGCGCGCCGGCTGGATTCCACCGGGCGAATTGCATCAGGCCGACATCCTCGGCGTGATGAGCGGCTGGAGCATCCTGATCTCACCGGAAGCCTGTCGCGGGCTGCCTGATAAGCCGTGCGTGATCGGTGTCTCCGACCTGATGCGGGCGCTGGTGCGGCGCGCGGTGACGTGGAGCACCCAGGATGCGTTGTCGCCGGCGCAACGGCGCGTAATGAACGTGCTGCTCGACGAAGTGCGGCAAGCGCCGCACGAGCCGCTGCATCTGCCGTTGCCGACGGATCGCCGCCTGCTGAGGATCGTCTCGGCCATCATGCAGGAGCCGGCGGACAACCGCACGTTGGAGCAGTGGGCCGAATGGGCCGGCCTGTCGCCGCGCACGGTGAGCCGTTTGTTCCGCGTCGAGGTCGGCTGCAGCTTCGCCCAATGGCGGCAGCAGGCGCTGCTCACGCATGCGCTCGAGCGGCTGGCGCGCGGCGAGCAGGTGGCCGCGGTGGCGGATGCGCTCGGCTATGCCTCGCCGAGCAATTTCATCGCCATGTTCCGGCGCTGTTTCGGCGAATCGCCGGGGCGCTATTTCAACGGCAATGTCAGCGGCAATTTCAATGGTAACGTCGGCGCCTAGCCGAAACAAGTCGGGGCGCATGCGTGTTAACATCGCGCCCATGAATAATAACGACGCCATCGCCCAGGCTTACCTGTTTTTCCAGCACGGCCAGCTGGAAGCGGCTCACGCCATCCTGCAGCCGCTGGCGCAGCAGGCCGCCGCCGATTTCAATTTGCTGCACCTGGCCGGCGCCGTCGCCGCCGGCTTGCAGCTGCACGCGCAGGCGATCGAGTTGTACCGCCGCGCGCTGGCGCTGACGCCGGGCGACCTTGCGGTGAGCTATAAGCTCGGCCGTGTCCTGTATGACGCGGGCAAGCATCAGGAAGCGCTGAGCCTCTATTTGCAACTGATCGCCGCCGGCGTGCAGCATGCCGATGTTTTCCACGCCGCTGCCTTGCTGCTGCAGGACTTCAATCGCAATGAAGAAGCGCTGCAAGCAGTCGAACACGCCTTGCGCCTTGCGCCGCAGAACCCCGATGCCTGGCATCGCCACGGCGTCTTGCTGCAGCGCCTGCAACGTCCGGGCGACGCCTTGCAGAGCCTGCAGCAAGCAGTTTCTCTGGCGCCCGCACAGAGCGTGTATCGCTTTGATCTGGCCTTGCTGCAGTACGAACTCCATCGCAACGAAGAGGCGCTGGCCAGCGTCGACCAGGTGCTGGCGCAGGAGCCGGATTTCGGCGACGGCTGGGTGTGCCGCGCGGCGACGCTGGGACGCCTGCGCCGCTACGAGGAATCGATCACGTCCGCCCGGAAAGCCTTGAACTTGCGCGCCGGCTATGCCGACGCCAGCGTCAACCTGGCGCTGACCCTGCTGGCGCTGGGACGTTTCGACGAAGCCTGGCCTTTGTATGAATCTCGCTGGCAGGGCGAGCGCGCCGATCCGCAGCGTCATGGCGGCATTGCGCGCTGGCCCGGCGAGGATGCCGTCGCCGGCAAGACCGTGTTGTTGTGGGCGGAGCAGGGCCTGGGCGACGCCATTCAATTCTCGCGTTACGCGCAACAGGTCGCCGCGCTCGGTGCGAATGTCGTGCTGGAAGTACATGCCGCGCTGAAGACGCTGTTGCAAACGCTGGAAATCGATCCTGACTCGGGCAAGCCCACACGCATCATCGTCAAGGCCATCGGCGAAGATTTTCCCGCAGCCGATTACCAGTTGCCGCTGATGAGCCTGCCGCTGATGTTCGGCACGCGTCCGGACACGATCCCGTCGCCGCAAGCCTATCTGCGCGCCGGATCGCACATGCGGCAGCATTGGGCGCAATCGCTGGAACAGGGCACGGAAGGCGACCGGCCGCTGCGCATCGGCATCGTCTGCTCGGGCAACGCCGGCAACCACAACGACCGCCGCCGCTCGGTTCCATTGCAGGCGTTTGCACCCTTGCTGGATATCCCCGACGCTGAATTCTTCCTGCTGCAACCGGAGCTGCGCCAGCGTGACGCCGACTGGTTGCAGAGCACATCTGCGCTGCAATGGCCCGGACGTGAATTGCAAGCCTTCGACGACACCGCTGCGCTGATTGCCAATCTGGATCTGGTAGTTGGCGTCGATACCGCTGCTGTGCATCTGGCCGGCGCGTTGGGTGTTCCCGTTTGGATATTGCTGTCGCACGCCGCCGACTGGCGCTGGCTGCTGGAACGCGACGACAGCCCTTGGTATGCCTCGGCGCGTCTGTTCAGGCAGACGACGGCAGGTGACTGGGATGCAGTGATGACGCGTGTTCGGACGGAACTGGCGGCGCTGAAGCAAGCCGCCGGCTGATCAGCGCAGAGTGACCTTCCCCCGAGTGGAGAAGAGCAGACTGAAGGCGATCCAGCCGTCGGCTGAACACGCCACTGCCGCCGTGCCGCCGTGCACGGTCATGATGGCCTTGACGATCGCCAGGCCGAGGCCGTTGGATTCGGTGAATTCGCTGCGAGACTTGTCACCGCGATAGAAGCGGTCGAACATGCGTTCCATCTGTTGCCGCGTCATCGCCGCACCACGATTGGCGACATCGATGGCGACGCCGTCGGCAGTCAACCGAGCGCTGATCCTGATGGCGGTGCCGGCATCGCCGTAGCGCACCGCATTGACGACGAGGTTGCTCACCGCGCGTCGCCACATCACGAGGTTGGCGCTGCAGGCCAGACCCGGCGCCACATCGACTTCGAACTGCATGTCGCGCTCGGCGGCCACGCCTTCGAAATAATCGGCGATCTTCTGCAACTCTTCCTTCAGGTCGATGGCGCTGCGGTCGACCACCAGTTCCGCGTGATCGGTCTGCGCCAGGAACAGGATGTTTTCAATGATGCGCGACAGGCGTGTCAATTCTTCCAGGTTCGATTCCAGCAACTGCTCATACTCTTCCGCGTTGCGGCGCTGGCCCAGGGTCACCTGCGTCTGCCCCATCAGGATGTTGACCGGCGTACGGATCTCATGCGCCAGGTCGGCGGAAAACTGCGACAGATGTTCGTAGCCGTTTTCGAGCCGGTCCAGCATGGCGTTGAGGGCGCCGGCGAGTTGGCGCAATTCGGCCGGCGCGTCTTCTTCGCGCAGCCGGGTGCTGAGGTTGGCCGGCGTGATCTCGGCGGCGCGGCGGCTCATGCGGGTCAGCGGCATCAGGTCGCGCCGCAGCACGGCGAAGCCGAGCACCGAGGTCAGCAACACGGCCAGCGCGACGGCGGCGACCACGCGCCACAGGTACACCGTCATCATGCGCGACTCTTGCGTCATGACATAGGCGGCGACGATCTCGACGGTATCGTTGTGGTTGCCGACGTCCGCCAGCGCGGCGACCCAGCGTACGCGCACACCGTCGGCGCGCATGCCGTCATGCAGAGAAGATATCCCGAGCGGCACGCCGATGGCGACCGGCGTCATCGCCGGCGGCGTCAGGTTGTCGGGATTCATGTTGATGAACGGCGCTTCGCCCTGGCGGCGGAAGATGCGCACATCCTGCTCGTTGCCGAGCATGCTCTCGAACAGAGCAGGGCGCTGCTCCATCTGCTCGACGTTGTAGAGATCGTGCAGCAGGTTGCGGAAATGTTCCACGCGGCCGATCAGCGTGTAGTCGGCGCGCACTTCCAGCGACTGGCGCGCCGAGTTGTAGAGGTACATGCCGAGTCCGGTGACCACCAGGCAGGCGATCAACGCAAACAGCGCGCTGACGCGGAACGCCAGCGTCCAGGAACGCCACGGTCTCATTGCCGGACTTTCATTGTGCGTCCTTCATGGCGTTTCCGAAAACATGTAGCCGATGCTGCGCACGGTATGGATCAGTTTCTTTTCGAACGGCGCATCGATCTTCGCGCGCAGGCGCTTGACTGCGACGTCGACGACGTTGGTGTCGCTGTCGAAATTCATGTCCCACACCTGCGAGGCGATTACCGAGCGCGACAAGGCTTCACCCTGGCGCTTGATCAGCAGATGCAGCAGAAGAAATTCCTTGTTGGTCAGCACGATATTGACGCCTTGCCGGGTGACCTTGTGGCGCACGTGATCGAGCTGCAGGTCGGCCACCTGATAGACCTCGGCGTCGCGCGTGACGCCGCGGCGCAGCAGCGTGCGAATGCGCAGCACCAGCTCGGTGAATGAAAACGGCTTGACCAGGTAATCATCGGCGCCCAGTTCCAGCCCGCGGATGCGATCGTCGACGTGGTCGCGCGCGGTCAGGAAAATCACCGGCAGGTCGCGCTTGGCGCGCAGCGCGCTCATCACCTGCCAGCCGTCAGTGCCAGGCAGCATGACGTCGAGCACCACCAGGTCGTAGTTCTGTTCCATCGCCATGTGCAGGCCGTCGGTGCCGGTGCGCGCGAGATCGACCGTATAGCCGGATTCGCGCAAGCCCTTCTTGAGGTAGTCGCCGGTTTTCGGATCGTCTTCGATGACAAGGATGGCCATGCTGGGCTTGAGTAGGGTTCAGAGGTTGGACAGTAGATGTGGCTGCATTCTAGCAATTCGTGGCGGGCGCTCGATGACAAATTTGTCATCAAATTGCCATCTTGATGACACTGCCCCTGCCATAGGATGATGGTGCAAAAGAAGCGTCCACGCCATGCATCATCGTCTCGTATCGTGCTGTCAGGCAACAAATCGCATCCATTCATTATTCCAGGGAAACCGCCATGCTGATCAAAATCCGTCCAGACCAGATCGATATTCCGCTCGCTTCGGAGATCACGCCGCAAGAAGTCTACGCCTCGCGCCGCGCTTTCATGGGCAAGGTGGCGGCAGGCGCAATCGCTGGCAGCGGCCTGCTCGGCGCCGGCAGCGCGTTTGCTCAGTCGGCTACGGCGCGCAAATTGCCTGCCAAGCTCAACAGCGCCTACGCGGTGATGGACAAGCCGACCGCCTACCAGGACGCGACGACGTACAACAATTATTACGAGTTCGGCACCGACAAGGCCGACCCCGCGCGCACCGCCGGCACGCTCAAGACCACGCCGTGGACCGTCAGCATTGAAGGCGAGGTCAAAAAGCCGTTCACGCTCGACCTCGACGCGCTCATGAAACTGGCGCCGCTGGAAGAACGCATCTACCGCCTGCGTTGCGTCGAAGGCTGGTCGATGGTGATTCCGTGGATCGGCTATTCGCTGTCGGCGTTGATCAAGAAAGCCGACCCGACCGGCAACGCCAAGTACATCGAATTTGTCACCCTGGCCGACAAAAAACAGATGCCCGGTTTGTCGGATCCGATCCTGCAATGGCCGTACACCGAAGGCCTGCGCATGGACGAAGCGAACCATCCGCTGACCTTGCTGACCATGGGCATGTACGGTGAAGTGCTGCCGAATCAGAACGGCGCGCCGGTGCGCGTCATCGTGCCGTGGAAGTACGGTTTCAAATCGGCCAAGTCCATCGTCAAGATCCGCTTCCTCAAGGATCAGCCGAAGACGGCCTGGAACATGTATGCCGCGCAGGAATACGGTTTCTATTCCAACGTCAATCCCAACGTCGATCATCCGCGCTGGTCGCAGGCCAGCGAACGCCGCATCGGTGAAGACGGCTTCTTCGCACGCAAGCGCAAGACGCTGATGTTCAACGGCTACAACGATGTGGCCGGCCTGTACACCGGCATGGACCTCAAGAAGTACTTCTGACGCCGGAGCAAGCATGCAATTTCTCAAGAAGCTGTCGGGCTTGTCACAGCGCGGGGTACTGCGACTGCGCAACCTGCTGTTCGTGCTGGCGCTGCTGCCGCTGGTGCGATTGGTGGCATTCGGTTTCCTGGACCGGTTGGGCGCCAATCCGATCGAATTCATCACGCGCAATACCGGCGACTGGGCCTTGTATTTCCTCTGCATCACGCTGGCGGTGACGCCGCTGCGCAAGCTGACCAAATGGAACTGGCTGGTGCGCCTGCGCCGCATGCTGGGCTTGTACGCGTTCTTTTACGTGGCGTTGCACTTCACGATTTTCTTCTGGCTCGATCATTTCTTCGACGTGCAGGAAATGTGGGCGGACATCGTCAAGCGGCCATTCATCACGGTCGGCGTGCTGGCCTTCGTGCTGCTGATTCCTCTGGCCGTCACCAGCACCAACGGCATGGTGCGCAGGCTCGGCGGCAAGCGCTGGCAATGGCTGCACCGCCTCACCTACGTGATCGTGCCGCTTGGCGTGCTGCATTTCTGGTGGGTCAAGGCCGGCAAGAACCTGCTGGCGCAACCGATCCTGTTTACGACCATCGTGGCGCTGCTGTTGCTGACGCGCGTGCTGTCGAAAAATAACCGCCAACGGATGGCGCAATTATGGTCGCGGCGCAGTGCCGGCAATGCAGGAACGACGGGAACTACTTTGATGAAAGAAAGTAAATGATGAAAAACACGTTGTACAAATACGGTCTGCCGTTCGTGCTTGCAGCTTCGGCGCTGGCGTTGTCGGCATCGCCGGCGTTCGCGGCCGAATCGGCATTCAGGATTCCGCCGCCGAAAAGTGCACCAGCCAACGCAGCTGCCACTGAGACGGTGGTCCTCGCCGGCGGTTGCTTCTGGGGCGTGCAGGCGGTGTTCCAGCACACGCTGGGGGTGACCAGCGCAGTGTCGGGCTATGCCGGCGGCGCCAAGGACACGGCGCGCTACGATATGGTCGGCAGCGGTTCCACCGGCCATGCCGAAGCGGTCAAGGTCACCTTCGATCCGCGCAAGGTTTCTTACGGCAAGATCCTGCAAATCTATTTCTCGGTGGTGCATGATCCGACCCAGCTCAATCGCCAGGGGCCCGACAGCGGCACACAGTATCGTTCGGCCATCTTCTATCAGAGCGATGAGCAGAAGCGCATCGCCGCCGATTACATCGCCCAGCTGGATGCGGCCAAGGTCTATCCTGCGCGCATCGTCACGCAACTGACGCCGCTGGCGCCGACGGCGTTCTATGCGGCCGAGGATTATCACCAGGATTTCGCCACGCTGCATCCGACACAAGGTTATATCGCGCGTTTCGATCTGCCCAAGATCGAGAATTTCAAGCAAATGTTCCCCTCCGACTATCGCGCCGCGCCGGTCCTCGTCTACAGCAAATAATTTGTCCGCATGCTTCCTTTCGCGAGAAGGGAAGCATGACAAATTTGTCACCGCTTTGTCATCCGTTTAACCCGCTGCGCCTCCTACACTGATCGTCAATCCTGTGCACCGTTCGTCGGCGTGCGGGATCGACTACAGATTAAAAATACAAGGGAGTTTGCATGGAACAAACAAAGCGATTCATTTCCGCCCAACGCCACCTTGCCGCAGCGATGGCGGTTGCCGGTTCGGTGCTGGCGGCGACGATTTTCCTGTGCGCCAGCAGCAACGCGCTGGCGCAGGACATGCCGCATCACCATGGCGCCACACATGACATGGCGCCGCCGGCCTTCATCGCCAGCACGGCCAAGCCATTTTCAGGATTGATGGACGACGCCATGGCGGTGATGGACCACGGCATGGCGCAGGCGCCGATGAACGGCAAGCCGCCGCACGATTTCATCACAATGATGATGCCGCATCACCAGGGGGCGATCGACATGGCGAAGGCGGTGTTGCTGTATTCCGATGATCCGGAAATCCGCAATCTGGCGCTGGGCATCATCACCGAGCAGCAGAACGAAATCAAGGTCATGCAAGCCTGGCTGCAGCGTCATGGCGGCACGGACGGCAAGTAATTTCATCATCACAATCCAACTCAGGGACACCATCAACATGAAAAAATCCTCACTGGCGCTGGGCGCCGTCGCAGCCTTGTTCGCACACGCCGCTTCGGCCTTGCCGGCGGGCGACGATCGCGTCTACACCGCCGACCAGAACAGCAATACCGTCAGCGTCATCAATCCTGCGACCAATACGCTGGTCGGCCAGATCCGCCTCGGCAATCCGCGCCCGGACGTGCTGTCGCCGCTGTACAAGGGACAGATCAACGTGCACGGGATGGGCTTTTCGCCCGACCACAAGACGCTGCTGGTGGTGTCCAACGGCTCCAATTCGGTGACCTTTGTCGACACCGCCACCAACAAAGTCAAGGGCACGACCTATGTCGGCCGCTCGCCGCATGAAGGTTTCTTCAGCGCCGACGGCAAGGAGGTCTGGGTGGTGGTGCGCGGTGAGGATTACATCTCGGTGATTGATCCGGTCAGCTTCAAGGAAACCGGCCGCATCCAGACCGGCGTCGGTCCCGGCATGGTGCAGTTCATGCCGGACAACAAGCTGGCGTTTGCGGTGTCGAGCTTCACGCCGCAGGTCGACGTGATCGATGTCCAGTCCCATAAGGTGATCAGGAAAATCGACGTCGTCAGTCCGTTCTCGCCGTTCCTGCAATTCACGCCGGACTACAAGGAGGTCTGGATGACGCACAAGGACGTCGGCAAGGTCACGCGCATCGATACGCGCACGCAGCAAGTCGTCGGCGTGATCGACACAGGCTTCATCACCAATCATCTGTCGTTTGCCAAAATCGGCGCCAAGGTGCTGGCGTACGTGACCATCGGCGGGGAAAACGTCGTCAAGGTCTACACCACCGACAAGGACGCTAAACTCATCGCCACGATTGCCACCGGCGCCTTGCCGCACGGCATCTGGACGTCGGATGACAGCAGCCGCGTCTACGTCGGCCTGGAAAATGGCGACGGCGTCGAAGTCATCGACACGGCCTCCAACAAGGTGATCGCGCATATCGGCGGCGGCCAGGCGCCGCAGGCGCTGGTGTATCTGTCGCATGTTGCAGGCGCTGACGGCGGTGCGGCAAATCTCGTTGCGCGCGTGAACAGCGATCCGCTGAACATCCGTTTGCAAGCGGCCGCTGGCGGTCCGGCTGACGCGCGCGGCTTTGTGGTCTCGCGCAATCTCGGTGTGGTCGATGCGCTGGAAGTATCGCTGTTCAAGCTCAAGCCACAGACCGCGTACAGCGTCTATCTGGATGGTCAGGCAGCGCCGGTGGCGCGTTTTGTCACCGATGCCAAGGGCATGTCGAACGGCACTGCTATCGGCCCGTTGCGAGAACTGGCGGCCCCGGATGCTGCAAGCATGGCTACGGCTGCGGCGCGCATCGTCGTCATGGAAGGCAATGCCGCGGCAGACGTTTCCAAAGCGGTGCTGGTGCAGGCGAAGTAACTCAGGCCAGCGTCACCGGGGAAGCAGGGAACAGATAGCGCCGTCGCATCAGCGACGGGATCTCGGCGGCGGGGACGGGGTGCGAAATATAGTAGCCCTGGACCTCGTCGCAGCCCAGCGCCTGTAGCAGATGCAGCTGCGCTTCAGTTTCCACGCCCTCGGCCACGACGGTCATGTGCAAGGCATGCGCCATCGACACCATGGCGTTGAAGAGCACTTCGCTTTCGGCGCGCACGCCCAGTTCGGCGGTGAAGGCCTTGTCCACTTTCAGCACGTCCAGGTCGAGACGCTGCAGTTGCGACAGCGAGGAATAGCCTGTGCCGAAATCGTCCACCAGTAGCTTGATGCCGAGCTGGCGGAACGACGCCAGTTCTTCGGCCACCTCAAGGGCGTCGGCCATCATGCAGGATTCGGTCAGTTCGATTTCCAATTGGGCCGGGTCGACGGCGTGTTCGGCCAGCGCAGTGGCGATGATGTCGTTAAGGTTGCCCTGGTTCAGCTGGCGTGAGGAGACGTTAACCGACATCGGCAACAGCGGCAGTCCGGCGATGCGCCATTGCGCCAGTTGCGCGCAAGCCTTGCGGATGATCAGTTCGCCCAGCTTCAGGATCAGACCGGTTTCTTCCGCCACCGGGATGAACTCGAGTGGCGACACGATGCCGCGCACCGGATGCTGCCAGCGCGCCAACGCTTCCATGCTGCAGAATTCACCGCTGACCGTGTTCACGCGCGGCTGGAAATACAGCACAAACTCGTCGCGTTCGATCGCCAGGCGCAGGGCGTTTTCGTTTTCTATCTTGATTTGCAGCCGCTCGGACAATTGCGGCTGGTAGAAGCGGAAGCGTTTCTTGCCCTCCGACTTTGCCGCGTGCATGGCAGTGTCGGCATGCTTGAGCAAGGCATCGACGCTGTTGCCGTCGCGCGGGAACATGCTGATGCCGATCGACAGGTTGATTTGCAGGATATTCTGATTGGACAGCATCAGCGGCCGCGAGAACGCCGACAGGATGCCATCGGCCAGTTGCGCGGCTTCATCGATGCTGCCGCCCTGATGGATCACTGTGAACGAGTCGCCGCTGAAGCGCACCACCTGATGCGGTGCGGGAACCAGTTCGCGCAACCGCTGTGTCACCGCTTGCAGCAACAGGTCGCCGCTGGAGTGGCCGAGCGTGTCGTTGACGTTTTTGAAGTCGTCGAGATCGACGAACAGAACGGCAAAGCCGTGGCCGTCGCCGGCGGCGTCGTGCAATAGCCGGTTCAGGTAGCGCATGACCCAGTGACGGTTGGGCAGGCCGGTCAGTTCGTCGGTATTGAGCTGCTCCAGCAGGGCCAGTTCATGCGCCTTGCTTTCGCTGATGTCGCGCACGGTGATTGCCAGTCCGAAGCGCGTGCGTACCATGCGCCGATGCAGCCACGACGCACCGAGCGGGCTTTCGGGCGGGGTCTCGAATTCGTCTTCGTATTCGCCGTTTTCCATGGCGCTGCGAAAGGTCGGCATCAGCGTCGTGAAGTATTCCGGCGAATAAAAGCGCGACATGTGACTGCCGATGAGTTCGGACTTGTTGATGCCGAAGATGGCGGCGCCGCGTTCATTGCAATCGAGCACCTGGAAGTCACTGATCTCGCCGTCCTTGCCGCGCAGAGCCAGCCACATGTAGAACCCGTCGGCACCGCCTTCGGTGACGATGCCGTAGGCTTCGCGCGCTTTTTCGATTTCGTGCTTGCGGATCGCAAGCCGCATCGAGAACAGCATGCCAACCACCGCACAAATCGCCAGGAACACCGAGCAGGCGCTGGCGATGAACATGTAGTCGGCGGCGCGCTCTCGGAAAGCCGCGTAGACGTCGCGCGTCGACACGCCGACCGCAGCCACCAGGGGATAGCCGCGCACCGTATGCCAGGCGACGATGCGTTCTTCGCCGTCGCCGAAGGTGGAGCCGGGCATGACCATGGCGGCGTTGGCGCCGACCAGCGGCGGCCGGGACTTGAACACGGTCTCCTGTGTCTGCAGCGCGTCCATGGTGCGTGACAGCAGCGGCGTGCCGTCCGGTTGGAACAAGGCGATGAAGTCTTTCTTGCCGAGCGCGGATTCATCTTGTGAAGGCGCGAGGAAGGCCGGTTCCACTGCGACCATGACTATGCCGTTGAAGTTGCCCTCGGCATCGTTGAGACGGCGCGAAAAGCGGATCAGCATACGCTGCGAACGTACCCCTATCGCCGGGTTGCTGATTAACAAGCCGCTGTGCGCATGATTTTTGTGGTTGAGGAAATAATCGCGATTGGCGATGTTGGCCAGCTTCTGCAGCGACAGCGAACTGGTCATGAGCTGGCCATCGCGGTCCGAGATGGTCACGTACAGCAGCGATGAGGTCGGATAGAGACCTTGCTGCTGCTGATCTTCCACGCTCAGGTGGCCATTCGTGAAATTCCAGTAGTACTTCAGGTGCAGCGTGATTTGGTCGACCTGGCTGATGGCGCGCGCCAGTTGTTCGGCATAGGACTTCGACTGGACGCTGGCGTCTTGCAACGCGTTCTTGCCGATTTCCGCTTCGCGATCGTTGAGACGCGCCAGCAGCAGCGACCACATGACGATTGCCAGGATGAGGCACCCAAGGGGCCAGGCCAGAATGCTGAGGACTTTGGGTAGGCGCTTCTTCACTGTTGTTGGCTTATAAAAAATTTCAAGATCTGAGGAGCGACCCGGTGGCAATACGGCGATACGGCAATACGGCAATACGGCAATACGGCAATACGTAAGGTGATCGGCGATGCTGACGCTTTCTTTAGGTCCTTTTTTGTTATTTTTTGTTCAAGCAGCTGTTCAGGAGCATGAGGCGGACATGCTCAAAGTAATTCTATTTTTGCAAATGATTATATAGAAACGTTAGCGTATTCATACGATCCGGGGGCGTCTTTGAACAGACTTTTTCAACTGTCCGTGTGGATGCATTGTCCGTCATGTGGCAGTCGTCACGGCAGGCAGAAGCGCGCATGCGCATTACGCAGCACGCCTGGTTGGCTGAGGGAGGTGGCCAGCCATCCCGGGGAGGGCCGGCTGAAATCATGTGTTCAGGGCGCCGATATTTTGCGCTTGCAGTTCCAGATCCGCACGCCCAGTGCGCACCAAACCAGGAAGATGACCATGTTGGCGGGCACCCAGACCAGTTGCAGCCAGATGTAGTAACGCATGGCTTCGTTCCAGTGACCGGGATTCTGCAAGTCGGTCATGTCCATCCACGGCGCTGCGCTGAGGGAAGCATATTGCGTCCATCCGAGTATGACGGCCATCGGAATCAGCAGAAAACTCCAGAACGAGACAGTGCGATGCACACGGACGTTTGCATATGAGGAAGAGTTGATTTCATCGTGACCACTGCGGTACGTCGCTTCATGCGCTGAACATGAGCGCACGTTTATGCGGCCCTGTTCATGACAGTGGTTGTGTTGACTGCTCGCGTTATTTTTTTCCGCATTTGCCACATCGTTCTGCATAGTGCCCCCGCATCTGCAAACTGACTTGATTGAATTTATTGGGTTTCTTATTTCATTCTCGGCATGGCGCCGACGTCTTATTCCGACAGGCGAAGCCGCAGATGCGGACCGTCGCGGCGCCGTTCAGGCGCAAGACGCTGCAGAAGATCAAGGACGAACCGGGAAAGGGGAAGTCGGACGTGCAGCCCTGGCGTAGAGGTGCGAACAAGCGGTCGTGTCTCTGGCTGACCGGAGGTCGCCAAATGAGGACAGGGCATTTACGGTTCTCGCTGAGGTTGAGCGCATCCCTGACCGAGGGCCGGGATGCGTTGTTGTGCAATAAGAAAAACAAGACGATACGTTTCGTCTCTAATTCTAGGTGCAAAATTCCTACGGCGCAACAAATCTTGCGAGAATGTTGTTAAATTAATTCGATATTGGTTTTGGCGGGAGTGATGCCGTCGAGCACCAATGCGACGTGCAGGTCAATATGGCGTTCATCGATGCCGGCATGGCGCATGAGCATGCGCTGGATGATCGGGCCGTACAGCAGGTCGAAGATGACGTCGAAATCGAGGTCAGGCTTGAATTCGCCGTTCTCAATACCGCGCAACAGCACTTGTTTGGCGGCGTTGCGGCGCGGATCGAGGAAGTTGTCGTTGAACAGCCGCATGGTCTCGGCGTCGAACTGCGACAGGCCGATCATTTCGCACACCACACGGCCGGTTTTGCCGCGATACAGCTTGGCCAGCTTGCGGATCTGATTTTCGATGTCGTGGCGGGCCGATTCTGTCTCCGGGAAGGCGACAGTCGGACCGACTTCGCGCAGCAATGCTTCCATGGCCAGCGAGCTCTTGTTCGGCCACCAGCGATAGATGGTCGCTTTACCTACACCTGCGCGCGCAGCCACGCCTTCAAGCGAGAGCTTGTCGAAGCCGATCTCATCGAGCAGGACGCAAGTGGCGTCCAGGATGGCATCGTGCGTGGCCGGGTTGCGGCGCCTGCCAGTGGCGGGGTCAGGCATGTAGGTGAGAGAAATGATCGTGCTCCAATGATGGGGAATACAGTCTGTCCACAGCCTATATCGGTCATCTGCGTGACAACTTGAGAAAGAAACCTCGATCGCAGCGTTTTTCGACAACATTTTTTTACATGCGCAGACGAATGAAGTGTGCCGGCACGACCCGGAAAGCCGCCGGACGCCGGTTGGACATGACTTGCCGCAAAGCATTCCATGCGTCGACTTCAGCTTTGGGCGAACGTGTGCCGGACGCCGCCTCAGCGACGCAGCAGGAGATTCTTGCCGGCGTTGTTGATGATCAGCAACAAGCCCATCAGCGCCAGGAATCCTGCGAACAGGCCGGTGGCGTTCAGCAGCACGTGCGGATAGCCGAGGTCGCGCACGTTGATGAAGGGATAGGGATAAAAGCCGGAACTGCCGCCGCGCCACAGCGTGATGCTCAGGTAGCCGAGCGGGTAGACCAGCCACAGCAGGCATTTCTTCAGGCTGGGCTGGAAGCGGGGGACGAAGAAGATCCAATAGACCAGCGCCAGCAACGGCGTGACGGTATGCAGGCTTTCGTTGACCAGTGCGCGAAAGCCGGTCGGCTGCCACAGTTGGCGCAGCAGGAGGTTGTAGGCAATCCCGACGAAGATCATGTAGGCCACCACTGCCGTAATGACCTGCGGCCTGCGGAAAAAACGGCTGACCGGATTCGCACCGGGCAGGGCGAGCGCGGAAAAACTCACGGCGCTCAGCAGGATGGTCAGGTTGGTGAGATAGCTCGTCAAGCGTTCGACGCCGTCCATGACCGTCATGCCGCGGTCGAGCAGGCGGTCGATGGTGATGTCGGTCTGGGCGCTCAGCGCGAACCAACTGATCACGGCGATCAGCAGGGCGAGCATGCAGGCGAGGGTGGTCAGTTGCCGGTCGGGGAAGATCTCGGCGGACAGGGTGGGTTCGTTGTTTGGCGTAGACATCGGCAGTTCGTCGGGGGCTGGTATTGATAAGGAGATCGTCAATCCAGTGACGGCAATACCGCAGCGACCAAAGCAGACGCTCAGAACTCCTTCACCGGAACCTGGATATTGACCGCCGCAACGAAAACATTGTTCCTGGCCGCAGCATCCGTCTGCTGCTCTACGAGTTCTGCCGCCTCGATGAAGACGAAATCCTCATTACTGTCAGGCACCAGGTTCATCGCCTGCAATAACTGGAACAACAACGATGCCGCGATGGGCAGTGCAATAGCACCGATGATAATCCACATGATTCACTCCCTGTTTAGCACGATAGTGCGAAATTTGAATAAAAAAACAAACACAATTTCTGCCGGCGGCGCCTGCCATGGGCGCTGCCGCAGCCTCAGCCGTGATAATTGAAGCTGCGGTAAGTCGAAATCAACCGGTCGTAAGCTGTTTGTACGCGCCCCAGCGCCTCCGGATCGCGCAGGAAGCGCGCATCGTGCATCAGTCCGACCATCAGGCAATACAGCTCGAACACCAGTTGCTGGGGATCGGTGTCCGGGCGCAACTGGCCTTCTTCCAGCGCCTGCTCGATGGTCCGGTGCAGCATGCCGCGCCATTGCAGGATGTTCTTCTTGATGCGGTCGCGCATCGGGCTGTCCACCACGTCGTCGTATTCAAAAGCGCCGGCGATGTACAGGCAGCTGACGTCGTTGTTGGTGCGCTGCAGCCAGTTGCGGATCATCTTGTTCAGACGCGGCAGGCCGCGCGGCAACGCCATCGCCGGCTTGAAAATCTCTTCGACGAAGCGCCGGTCGAACTCGTCCAGCACCGCCTGCTGCAAGGCTTCGCGCGAGCCGACGCGCGAAAACACGCCGCTCTTGCTGATGTTGAGCCGCTTGGCGACCTCGCCCAGCGACAGCGACTCCAGCCCCTCGTTTGCCGCCATTTCAAGGGCGGTGTCGACGATCGCGGCCAGGGTCAGTTCGCTTTTGGCGGTACGGGTGATGACGGTATCCATGGTCGTCAATTTAGCACACTAGTGCGAAATGTAAACCGATTTCTGCCGCGATCGTAAAAGTACCGTAGCCGGATTGAGGCAAAAACGGAGGAATAGTGTCGCGAGGAAATTTTTTGTGCGCCTCAGTCCGGCAGCATTGCCCGCAAGGCTGCGGAAGTCTCCGCATTGGCCGGAAAAAAACACTCCATCGCCAGTTCCGACAAGGTGATGTCGACCGGCGTGCCGAAGATGGTGGTGGTGCTGAAGAAGGACAGCGTGCCCCGGTCCGTCGCCAGCTGGAACGGCACCGCCACGGCCGCATATGGCGAGGCCGGATGGGCATCGGAGCCGGCCCCGGCCCCGGCCGGCTCCGGGTAGCTTTGCAGCTCCTTCATCAGGTCGATCAGCACCGGATCCGCGCTCAATGCGATCTGCTGGCGCAGGCGATCAAGCATGTGGCGACGCCATTCCGGAAAGTTGACGATGCGCGGCGCCAAGCCTTGCGGGTGCAGGCTCAGGCGCATGACGTTGACGGGCGCGGCCAGCAGTTCCGGCGCCACGCCGGTGAGCAGCAGCGCAATGACGCGATTGGCCGACACCAGGTTCCAGTGGCGGTCGATGGCCAGCGCCGGAAACGGCTCGTGGCCGGTCAGGATCTGTTCGATCGCGGCACGCGCCGCCTGCAACGCCGGATCGTCCAGCGCCCGTTCCGGAAACAGCGGCGCGAAGCCACCCGCCATCAGCAAGGCATTGCGTTCGCGCAGCGGGATATCGAGCCGTTCGGCCAGCCGCAACAGCATCTCCCGGCTCGGTTGCGAGCGGCCGGTTTCGAGGAAGCTCAGATGACGCGTCGAAATTTCAGCCTCGCAGGCCAGGTCGAGCTGACTCATGCGACGGCGCAGGCGCCATTCGCGCAGCAGGTCGCTGGCGCTGCGCGCAGCGTGGCGCGATGACGGGGAGGCGAGAGGTAGTGTCGTGATCATGGGGCGATCATAGCTTATCGTCCGGCTTCGTTACATTACCTCTGAAGTAATTGCTGGTGGTAGGCGGGACGAGCAAAGATGTGCCTGACGTTGCGCCGGACGTGGTGTTGGACGCGCCGGGCGACGATCAGTTGATCTCTCTATTTCACTTACTACTCGGAGCCGAGCATGACAAACCTGAACAACGCACACATGAGCAAGCTGGTCGACCTCTACATCGCCGTCTGGAACGAGCCAGACGCCACGCGCCGCGCCGGCCTGATCGAGGAACTGTGGACTGCCGACGCGAGCTATCGCGATCCGCTGATGCAGGGCGATGGTCATGCCGCCATCTCGCAACTGGTGGCGGCGGTACACGAGCGCTTCCCGGGCTTTCGCTTCAGCCGCATCGGCGCGGCCGACTTCCATGGCGATCATCTGCGCTTTTCGTGGGCGCTGGGATTGGATGATGAAGAAGCCATGATCAAAGGCACCGATTACGCCGTCCTGCAGGAAGGACGCCTGCGCAGCGTGACCGGCTTCCTCGATCAGGTGCCGGCCTGAGTCTGAACGGCCGCCGGCGAGCTATTGGGCGCTGAGAATGCGCTCAACCCGCTCGGCGCTGGCCGGATGACTCGACAGGTAAGGCGGTACACCGCCGTCGGCAGCTTCCTTCTCGCCCAGCTTCTCGAACACGTACGCCAGCTTCTTGCGGCTGATGCCGTTGGCCTTGAACAGCTCCACGGCATAGTCGTCGGCCTCGCGCTCGACGTCGCGTGAATATTTCATGTCCAGCAGCACGGTCGGGATATTGGCGATCACCGCCGAGACGTCGCCGAACAGCGCCGTCGCGGCTGCGCCGATGGCCGAGCTCTGGATCAGGCGGCGCATCAGGTGGCGCCGGTGCACGTGGCCCAGTTCATGCGCGAGCACACCCATGACGGCGTCGTCGTCGTCCAGCAGCGTGACGATCTCGTCGGTGAGCACAATCTGACCCGACGGCAGCGCCAGCGCATTCGGCCCGATGCGGCTTTTGCGGAACACGATCTCGTAGTGCGGTACACCTTCGACTTCTGCCGTCAGTGCGCGAAAGCGCGTCGTGATGGCGGTGCGCCGTGCGGCCGGCAATTGCGTCGGCAGCAGGATATGGTCGTCGAGGAAGTCCAGCGCGCCGTCGCCGATGCGCTGCTCGACGCTGATCGGCAGCGAGCGCGCGACGACTTCCGCCGCCAGCGGCAGCAGATAGAGGTAGCCCAGCACCAGCACCGCCACCAGGGTCGCGGCCGCGGCCAGCGTGGCGCGCCAGTTCTGCTGCATGCGCACCACCAGCGAATCGCGGTGCGCAGTGGCTTGCAGCAGCATGTTGAAGGCGGCGTTGTCCTGGATTTCGAGATAGGCGCCGTCGGGGAAGGTCACCTTGCGGGCCGCCCGGTTGAGTCGTTCGGACACGCGCAGTTGCGTAATCGGGCAGGTCCGCTCGGCATCGCCGCTGATGGTGGCAATGCCGTCGGCCACGACCAGCGTGACCGCGTGGCGACGCGAGGTCCTGCCGTCGAAGTAAAACGCCGCAATCTGCATCGGGGCGCTCAAAGCGACAGATCGAAGTCGAGCAGGTCGCTCAGGCCTTCACCGGCGGCGGAACCTTGCGCCGCATTGTCGGCGATGAACTCGTCGAGATTGCCGGCCGCATGCAGGCTCATCGATTCGATCTTGTAGCGCAGCGCGCGGATCTGCGCAAACGGCGTGAACAATCCCAGCGTCAGCACGATGCCGATGATGTTGGTGAAGGCGATGAACATCATGCGCGGCCAGCGCATCGTGCTATGGAAGCGGTGCTCGCCAAGACGGGTATGGTTCCAGATCAGGTTTTGCAGCAGCGTCAGGAACAGCGGATACATCAGGAACGTCCACACATACAGCGCAAAGAACAGCAGCATGAACGAGAACACGCTGTGCGCGCCGAAATCGCGCCCGGCGGCAATCAGCGCGGTGCCGCCCAGCGCCACCACGATCGCGATGAAGCCGGCCAGGTAAATCCCGAAGCCGATCAGGTAGGTCTTGTAGAAACTGCCCACCGAACCGTCGAACGAGAAATGGCTGGCGCCGAAGCGCGATTCATTGTGCTGGAAGCGCTTGATGCGCTGATGCGTGAACGGCGTCAGCAGGTACAGCGTCAGCACGGTCAGGATGGGCAGCAGCAGATAGGTCTTGTAAGCGCCGCCGCCGTTGCCGCGAAAACCGAAGCGGATCCCGCGGTAGCTGGAGTTGTACAGCTTGAACTGCAAGCTGCGCCAGATCAGCCACGGCACCGCCAGCGCAAACACCAGCAGCGCAATGACGCCCAGCAGCGGGTTGTAGTTGAACGCGAACTGGTAGCCGAACAGCAGCACCACCGCAACGATGCGGCCCTTGAGGATAGCGATGGGGTTGCCGTGATACTCGAAGCTGGTGCCTGCCACCGTCGTGTTGTCATAAAAATAACGCAGGCGGCGCACCTTGGCCCACGCCGAATAAATGCCGAAGGTGACCACCGACAGCAGCAGATTGACTATCCATATGCGGAAATATTCGGAGCCGCGTCCGCTGAACGAAAACGCTTGCGCCGATGGCCCGGTGTGCGCCGGCAGCAGCGAGGCAAAGCTGACCGGTTGGTTGGGTTCAGGCTGTCCCGCCGGATCGAAAGTGTCGCTCATGTTTACCCCGTTCGTTGTTATGGAAATAGATACGCGACGTGAGCAATGAGTCGGCGCGTCGTTGAGTGCGGCAAAGAATCTCTTGCGGCCTGCAAAAAGTCAAGCTGTTGAAGGAGGGCGACGCGCGATGTCGACGACGTGAAAAATAAAAAAGAGATGCGGAAGAAAAATAAAAAAAGAAAAAAATGCGCCGAAAAATGTAACCGCCATTCGTCATGCGATCGACCAAAACGATGGTGTCGCCGATTGGCGACACCATCATCAGCGTCATGAAAAATAATCGCCCTCACAGAGTGAAAACGCGCAAAAAAAACGACGACGTACAAGGTGATATTTGCGTGTCGCGAAAATTTTATACGCATAAAAAATTCGTGCTGCGATTTGCATTGCGCCGATGTTCCGCAAACTCATTGCTCTGTTACAAAATTCTCGTGAACTTTCTATTTCATGATGTGCCGAATCGCCTGATATCGCTGCACAACTCATGTCGTGAAAACGCAAACGGCATCAGCATTACAGCGATCTCATCCTCCGCGGAGGACAGTGTTCATCATCGCGTCGAAACAGGGCGCCACCATATGAGGATCATGTCCCCGATTTGTTTTATCAGTGCCACGTCTTGCACCGCACATCTATCTTCAGGAGATACCATGCTTCGCTCAGAAACTCTCTTTGGCAAACGAGAAACCAATTCGCCAAATTCCCCTTTCAGCGCCAACAACAACTTGACGCAACCGGGCGTATCCAATGTGTCCAAGACGGCGACTCCGACTTCCACTTCTTCGTCCGGTTCGCAGCCGAACAACAGCTCCGGCTCCAACGAAATGGGCAGCAAGCTGATCGTCGGACCCAACATCAAATTGAAGGGTGTCGAAATCAATGATTGCGACACGCTCGTGGTCGAAGGCCGCGTGGAAGCCACCATGGATTCGCGCGTGATCCAGATCGCCGAAAAGGGCGCGTTCAAGGGATCGGCTGAAATCGACCTGGCTGAAATTCGCGGCGACTTCGACGGCGATCTGACCGTGCGCCAGAAACTGGTGATTTATTCGAGTGGCCGGGTATCGGGCAAGATCCGTTACGGCAAACTTGTGATCGAAGAAGGCGGCCAGCTCAGCGGCGATGTGCAGGTCGGCGGCAGCGCAGAGCAGCGCGAACTGTTGCAGGCTAAAACGGCTTAACAGACGCATCAATTTCACCTGGCCGTCTTACTTGATCGAGTAAGCGGCGATCGTCAGCTGCTTGCCGCAGGCGCGGCAGCGGCGTGTCCGCCTGTGGCCGTCTATCGGATTATTGATCAAGTCGGCTGAAACAGCGCGATGCTCTCCGGAATGTTCCGGACGGGTTGCTGACCTAGTTCGCCTGTTTTTAACGGTTTTTGGCCGTTTTTCGTGCTTTCCAGACCCCTGGTGGGGGTTTGGCGCTTTGTGCGCGTGCGCCGGGCATGCGACAATAGCGGTTTTTCGCCATTCGGCTGCATTCCGGAGTCTTTTTCCGGGACTTGGCGGCAGGCGACAGCGCTTTCAAGATCGACTATGACTCACCCGGAATACATCCTCACCATCTCCTGTCTCGACCAGCGCGGCATCGTTCATCGCGTGTCGGGCTTTCTCGCCGATCACGGCTGCAACATCATCGATTCCGCCCAGTTCGGCGACGCCCAGTCAAAGCTGTTCTTCATGCGCGTGCATTTCGCGTCGGAAGACGCCTCGATCAGCGACGAAGTGCTGCGCGCCGATTTCGCACTGCTGGGCGGTTCGCTCAACATGGACTGGGAACTGCACGACGCCGCCGCCAAGCCGCGCGTCTTGCTGATGGTGTCGAAGATCGGCCATTGCCTCAACGACCTGCTGTTCCGCTACAAGAGCGGCCTGCTGCCGGTGGAAATCCCGGCCATCGTGTCCAATCACACCGATTTCTATCAGCTGGCGGCAAGCTACAACATTCCCTTCCATCATCTGCCATTGGCCGCTGGTGCATCGGAAGAGGCCAAGCTGGCGCAGGAGGCGCGCATCCTGGAAATCGTCGAGCACAACCAGATCGACCTGGTGGTGCTGGCGCGTTACATGCAGATCCTGTCGCCGTCGATGTGCACTGCGCTCAAAGGCCGGGCGATCAACATCCACCATTCCTTCCTGCCCAGCTTCAAGGGCGCCAAGCCGTATTACCAGGCGCATGACCGCGGCGTGAAGCTGATCGGCGCCACTGCGCATTTCGTCACCAGCGACCTCGACGAAGGCCCGATCATCGAGCAGGGCGTCGAGCGCGTGGACCATTCCATGGGACCGGATACGCTGACCGCCATTGGCCGCGACATTGAGTCGGTGGTGCTGGCGCGCGCCGTCAAATGGTTCACGGAACACCGCATCCTGCTGAACGGCCACAAGACGGTGATCTTCAACTGATCACGCTTTTGTGAGCTTGCAGGCGAAAACGCCGGTGCAGATATCTGCACCGGCGTTTTTCATTGGGACCGCGAGTGGCAATGCGCAGGCGATTCAGCGATAATGCGCGGGAAGCAAGAATCTAGCGGTTTTTCGATGATTTTTCGATATTAATTTCACGCCAGATTTCGCATCATCTTCTGCAGCAACTTTTATCCTATTGAGAGAGCCCCGTCAGCATGAAAAATTGGACGATCAAACAGCGAATCCTCGGCAGCTTTGCGGTCATCCTGATCCTGATGGCGGTCATGGCCGGCATCGCCTACACCAGGCTGGCCAAGATCGACGACGAGGCCACCAGCCTGCGTCAGGACTCCACACCAGGGCTGTATTACAGCACCATGATCAACGCCGCCTGGTATGAAAACCTGCTGCTGGGCCAGCAAATCGCCCAGGTTGACGATACCGAGGCGACACGCCAGGCCGACATCGCGCTGCTGCGCGCCAACGGCGAACGCCTCAATCATCTGCAGGAAGAATACGAAAAGACTATCTTCACCACCCGCGATCGCACCTTGTTCGATCAGTTCAAGCAGGCTCGCATGGCATACCGGCAGATCCAGCAGGAAATCCTGCGCATGGATTTGTCCAGCCCCAATCCGGCCGTCT
Organism: Herbaspirillum sp. NPDC101397; assembly: GCF_044767325.1. Classification (NCBI taxonomy): domain Bacteria; kingdom Pseudomonadati; phylum Pseudomonadota; class Betaproteobacteria; order Burkholderiales; family Oxalobacteraceae; genus Herbaspirillum; species Herbaspirillum sp. NPDC101397. Next base: position 65,339 of record NZ_JBIWNS010000002.1, on the reverse strand, counting down.
ACAAGATCATTTCGGACCAGCTGCGTCCGGCCTGGCGCACCGGTTATACGCTGACGCAGAAGATGGTCGAGATCAACAAGACCATTTCCGACGATTCGGCGCAACGCATCACCGATGCCGTGACCCAGGCCAAGACCAGCATGCTGATCGCAGTGATCGCCGCGCTGGCGGCAGCGGTGGTGTGCGGCTACTTCTTGCTGCGCGCGATTACCGGTCCGATGCAGCGTCTGATGGGCATCCTCGACGTGATGCGCGCCGGCGATTTTTCGCAGCGGCTGTATTTCGAGCGCCGCGACGAGTTTTCGCATCTGGCGGCGGGCTTCAACCGCATGACCGATGAGCTGACCGCGCTGGTCGGTCAGGCGCAGAAATCGTCGGCGCAGGTATCCACTTCAGTGACTGAAATCGCCGCGACTTCGCGTCAGCAGCAAGCGACTGCCTCCGAGACGGCCGCCACCACCACCGAAATCGGCGTCACCTCGCGAGAAATCTTCGCCACCTCACGCGACCTGGTGCGCACCATGAACGAAGTCTCGCTGGTGTCGGAACAGGCCGCCACGCTGGCCGGCAGCGGACAGAGCGGCCTGACGCGCATGGAAGACACCATGCAGGACGTCATGGAAGCGGCCGGCTCGGTCAGCGGCAAGCTTGCCATCCTCAACGAGAAAGCCGGCAACATCAACCAGGTCGTCACCACCATCACCAAGGTCGCCGACCAGACCAACCTGCTGTCGCTGAACGCCGCCATCGAGGCGGAGAAGGCCGGCGAATACGGCCGCGGCTTCTCGGTCGTGGCGACGGAAATCCGTCGCCTGGCCGACCAGACTGCGGTGGCCACGTACGACATCGAATTGATGGTCAAGGAAATCCAGTCGGCGGTCGCCGCCGGCGTCATGGGCATGGACAAGTTCTCCGACCAGGTTCGTCGCGGCATGGCCGAAGTGCAGCAGGTCGGCACCCAGCTGTCGCAGATCATCGCCCAGGTGCAGGCGCTGGCGCCGCGCTTCCAGGTGGTCAACGAAGGCATGCAGGCGCAGGCCAACAGCGCCGAACAGATCAACCAGGCGCTGCTGCAACTGAGCGAAGCGGCCCAGCAGACCGTCGAATCGCTGCAGCAATCGAGCCAGGCCATCGACGAACTGAACCTGGTGTCGAACGGCCTGCGCAACGGTGTGTCGCGCTTCAAGGTATCGGCCTGAGCGGCCTGCCATGCTGTTCCTGATTTTCCAGATCGGTAATGAACGCTATGCGCTCGACGCCGCCGAGGTGGCGGTGGTATTGCCGCCGGCGCCGTGCAAGCAGGTACCCGAAGCGCCGCCATGGGTGCGCGGCATCTTCAGCCACGACGGCCGCAACGTGCCGGTGCTGGACGTCAGCATGCTGGCGCTCGGCACGCCTGCGGCCGCACGCTTGAGCACGCGCATGGTGCTGGTCCGTTACATGCCTGAAGGGCAAACGCCGCAACTGCTGGGACTGATCGTCGAGCGCGCCACCGACACGCTGCGCTGCGAAGTCGCCGATTTCACCGGCTCTGGGCTGGTGCACGACAACGCGCGCTACCTCGGTCCGGTCATGCGCCAAGGCGACAATCTGATCCAATGGGTCAAGGTGGCCGACATGCTCGGCGCCGACGTCCAGGCCTTGCTGTTCCCCGAGGAGAGCCCGGCATGAGCGCCAATGCTTCCCTGATTTCCCACGATGACCACGCGGCAGTCGAACCGATTGCCGCCATGCTCAAGCAAAACATGGGGCTGGACATTGCCGCTGTCGGCAGCGCGCTGATCGAGCGCGGCGTGCGCGAGCGCATGAAGGTGCTGGGCCAGGCCGACATGACCGGATACCTGCATGTCCTGCAATCCGGCGTGGGCGAATTGCAGGAGCTCATCGAACTCGTGGTGGTGCCGGAAACCTGGTTCTTCCGCGACCGCGAAGCGATCCTCGCCGTGGCGCGGCTGGCCCGCGAAAAAATCATTCGTGCGCCTAACGCCTCCAACGCCACCGTACGCATCCTGAGCCTGCCTTGTTCGACCGGCGAAGAACCGTATTCCATCGCGATGGCGCTGCTCGAGGCCGGCGTGCCGCCCGCGCAATTCCGCATCGACGGCGTCGACATCTGCCATCGTTCGTTGGCCGCAGCGCAGCGCGCGGTCTACGGCCGCAATTCGTTCCGCGGCAAACAGCTCGAGTATCGCGAACGCCATTTCACCGACGGTCACGAAGGCGCCGGCCAGCACGACTGGGCGCTTGACGAGGACGTGCGGCAGCAGGTCGCTTTCCGCTTCGGCAACATGCTGTCGCCCGACTTCATGCGCAACGAAGCGCCTTACGATTTCATCTTTTGCCGCAACGTGCTGATCTACTTCGACCGCGACGTGCAACAGCAGGCGGTGCAGGTGCTGGAGCGCCTGCTGGACCGCGACGGTTGCATTTTCGTCGGCCCGGCCGAGGCCGGATTGCTGCTCAAGCCGCATATCGAATCGATCGGCATCCCGCTCAGTTTCGGGTTCCGACGCAAGAAATCGGTTGATCGTGTGGACTTGCCGCTGCCGCCACTAAAGATGGTGGCGGCAATTCCCCGGATTGTCGCGCCTGAACCTGCGCCGCCACCGCGAGTCCGGCCAGTGCAGGTTGCACCGTTTCGTCAACGTGTTCCAGACGGGACGCCATCTGCCGTTGTACAGAATGACCTGCTCGCGCAGGCTCGCGCCCGCGCCGATCGCGGCGAACTGGCACAGGCCGAGGCGCTGTGCGAGCAACTGAATGCTGTCAGTCCCAACGCCGACGCTTACCATTTGCAAGGCCTGATCAGCGATGCGCGCCAGGATGCCAGCGCCGCGCAGCAGCTGTACCGCAAGGCGATCTACCTGCAACCCGACCACCGCGAAGCCTTGTTGCATCTGGCGGCCTTGCTGGCGGCACAGGGCGACGATGCGGGTGCGCAGCGTTTGCAGGAACGCGCGGAACGAGCCCGGAAGGCGCAACTGAAACCGGTCAATGGGGAGCGCTCGGATGCCTGATTTTGTCTCTTCGCCGGTCGTCGTGGAAATCGCCGTCGACGATTGCTGGAATCGTATCGGCGTACGCGGCGACAGCAGCTGCGCCAAATTGAAAGAATATTTCCGCTGCCTCAATTGCCCGACCTTCGCGTCGGCCGCCTCGGCGCTGCTCGACCGGCCCGTGTTTGGCGACGATGCGAGCGACGCCTTGTTTTCGTCCATCGGCGAGGGCGAGGCGCAAGTGCGTGGTCGCGGCGACGCCACGGCATCGATGCTGGCGTTTCGCGTCGGCGCCGAGTGGCTGGCGTTTCCGACCGCCGCCGTGGTCGAAGTGATCGAGGCGCGCGCCGTCCATAGCTTGCCGGGTCAGGCCAATCCTGCCGTGCTCGGGCTGACCAATATCCGCGGCGCACTGAAAATCTGCGTATCGCTGGGCCGCATGCTCGGCATGGCCTCTGCCGATGCTGCTTCAGCCAAGACTGCACAACGCCTTCTGGTGGTGGAGCATGAACAGCAGGTGCTGGTGTTCCCGGTCGATGAAGTCGCCGGCGTCTACGGCTATGCCGCCGATGCCGTGCAGCCGCCACCCTCGACCATGGCGCATGCGGGCATGACGTACACGCAATCGCTGATCTCGTGGCGCGAGCGGCAACTTGGCCTGATCGACTGCGGCCTGCTGTTTTATGCCCTGAATCGGAGCCTGACATGAGTTCGCCCGATCTGCGGCAGATGACCATGCTGGAATTGTTCCGGCATGAAGTGGAAAGCCAGGTGCAGGTGCTTAACGCCGGCCTGCTCGAACTGGAACGCCACGGTGTTGACGTCGATCCCGAACAGTTGGCCGAGCCGCTGGAAGCGTGCATGCGCGCCGCCCATTCGCTCAAGGGCGCGGCGCGCATCATCACGCTCAACGCCGGCGTCAACGTCGCGCACGTGATGGAAGACTGTTTCGTGCTGGCGCAGCAGGGCAAGCTCAGTTTGCGGCGCCGGCAGATCGACGCCTTGTTCAAGGGCGTCGACTTGCTGGAACGTATCGCCAATGCGCCGGGTGACGACGAAACCTGGGGCGACAAGGAGGGCAAGCCCGAGATCGACGCCTTCATGCTGGCGCTCAGTGTGGCCATGACCGACAGCAGTGACGATGCAGGGGGAGCAATACCAGTCGTTGCAAACCAGCCTGCAATAACTTCTGTCGCGGCGCCAACACCAGCCACATCAATCGAAGCTCGCGACAGCGCCCACGTTGGCGGCGGCCGTTCGGTGCGCGTCTCCGCCGACAATCTCGACCGCCTGCTGAGCCTGAGCGGCGAATCGCTGGTGGAATCGCGCCGCCTCAAACCGTTTGCCGCATCGATGCTGCGCGTCAAGCGCCTGCAGCGCGAAGCTGCGCAAGCGCTCGACATGCTGCAGCAAAAGATGAGCGCCGGCGGCGAGGCCGCGCAAGTCGCGCTCAATGAAGTGCGCGCGCTGATGCTGCAGTCGCAGCACATGGTCGGCGATCAGTTGGCCGAGCTTGAGATGTTCGATCGTCATTCCGTCAACCTGTCGCAGCGTCTCTACGAAGAGGCGCTGGCCTGCCGCATGCGGCCGTTTTCGGACGGCGCCGGGGCAGGTTCCGGCAACTACGCCCGCATGGTGCGCGACGTCGGCAACACGCTGGGCAAGTCGGTGCGGCTGGACATCGTCGGCAACGCCACCCAGATCGACCGCGACATCCTGGAAAAACTCGATGCGCCTATCGGTCACCTGCTGCGCAATGCCGTCGACCACGGCATCGAATCGCCGCAACAGCGCCTGCAGGCCGGCAAGCCGGAGCAGGGCCGTATTACTCTGGAGGCGCGTCACAGCGCCGGCATGTTGCAGGTCAATGTCAGCGACGACGGCGCCGGCATCGACATGGCGCAATTGAAGAAAGCCATCGTCGCACGCAAGCTGTCGACCGACGACATCGTTGCGCGCCTGAGTGAAGCCGAGCTGCTGGAATTCCTGCTGTTGCCCGGTTTCAGCCTGCGCGACACGGTCACCGATATCTCCGGCCGCGGCGTCGGCCTCGACGTCGTCGCCGACATGCTCAAGCAGGTGCGCGGCACCGTGCGCATCACCAGCACGGCCGGTCAGGGCACGCGCTTCCAGATGCAATTGCCGCTGACGCTGTCGGTGATCCGCAGCCTGCTGGTCAGCATCGACGGCGAGCCGTACGCGTTCCCGCTGGCTTACGTCAATCGCACACTGGAGTTGCAGCGCGAAGAGCTGGACGTGCTCGAGGGCTACCAGCATTTCAGTTTCGAAGGTCGCCAGATCGGTCTCGTCAGCGCGCACCAGATTTTGCAAAAAGGCGAATTGCGGGCCAAGGGCGAGTCGGTCATGGTGGTGGTCATCGGCGACAACGAACATACCTACGGACTGGCGGTCGACCGCTTCCTCGGCGAACGCATGCTGGTGGTGCAGGCGCTTGACGCGCGCCTGGGCAAGATCCCCAACGTGCAGGCCGGCGCCCTGATGGAAGACGGCGCACCGGTGCTGATCCTGGACGTGGCCGACATGCTGCGTTCAGTGGAGAAGCTCAGCGTCGCCGGTCAGCTCGAAAACGTCGGCCAGGCGACTGCCGACGATGCCGGCGCCGCGCGCAAGAAAGTGCTGGTGGTCGATGATTCGCTGACGGTGCGCGAACTGGAGCGCAAGCTGCTGAGCAACCGCGGTTACCAGGTCGCCGTTGCGGTCGACGGCATGGACGGCTGGAACGCCGTGCGCACCGAACAGTTCGACCTGGTCATCACCGATATCGACATGCCGCGCATGGACGGCATCGAGCTGGTCACGCTGATCCGGCAGGCATCGCACCTGCGCAATCTGCCGGTGATGATCGTGTCGTACAAAGACCGTGAAGAAGATCGCCAGCGCGGCCTCGAAGCTGGCGCCGATCACTATTTCACCAAGAGCAGCTTCCACGACGAGACACTGCTGCAGGCGGTGGTCGATCTGATCGGAGCGGCCTGATGAAGATCGCCATCGTCAATGACGTCCCCATGGTGGTCGAGATCCTGCGCCGCGTGCTGGCGGAGTGGCCCGAACACCAGTTGCTGTGGGTGGCGCAGGACGGCGCGCAAGCGGTTGAGCTATGCGCCTGGCAATTACCGGACCTGATCCTGATGGACATCGTCATGCCGGGCGTGGATGGCGTCGAAGCCACGCGCCGCATCATGCAGCAGACGCCGTGCCCGATCCTGATCGTCACGGCCGACATCGGCGCCTGCGCCGACAAGGTCTACCAGGCGCTCGGCCATGGCGCGCTTGACGCCGTCGATACCCCGGCGCTGTCGGGCAGCGACTGGCGCCAGGGTTCGGCCGTGCTGATGGAAAAAATCGACCGGATAGGTCGCATGGAACGCAAGCCTGCGCAGTCATCGGTTGCGCGCCCGACGATCGAGCCGAGGCGAATTCCGGTGGCGCCGACAGTTTCCGACAAGTTGGTGGCGATCGGTGCGTCGGCAGGAGGTCCGGGCGCATTGGCGACCATATTGCGCACGCTTCCCGATACATTTCCGGCGGCCATCGTGATCGTGCAGCACATCGACCCCGGTTTTGCCGGCGGCATGGCGGGTTGGTTGCAGCAACAAAGCAGACTGGCGGTGAAGGTGGCGCAAGAGGGCGATCGTCCGCAACGCGGCACGGTGCTCATGGCCGGCACCAATCAGCATTTGCTGTTCAGGAATCGCGATAGCCTCGGCTATGCGCCGGAGTCGCCCGAGGATGTCTACCATCCATCGATCGACGTGTTTTTCAACAGCGTGGTGCGACAGTGGCGCGGCCAGGCTGTGGGCGTCTTGCTGACCGGCATGGGGCGCGATGGCGCCGCCGGTCTCAAGGCCCTCCGCGACGCCGGCTATCACACGATCGCCCAGGATCGCGAGAGCAGTTCCGTCTACGGCATGCCGAAGGCCGCTGCGGCGCTCGATGCCGCCACCGAAATTTTGCCGATAGCGGACATCGCCAAGGCGCTGGTCAGTCAATTTACATGATGCAAAGGAACGACAACATGGAGTCTCCGACTCTTACCGGTAATGTCAGCAATGATAGTAACGACAGCGACCTCGGCATACAACTGCCGCCGGCCGACTACAAGATCATGGTGCTGCTGGTCGATGACCAGGCCATGGTCGGTGAAGCGATCCGGCGTGCGTTGTTGACCGAATCCGACATCGATTTCCATTTCTGCTCGCGCGCTGAAGAAGCCCAGGGCATTGCCGAAAAGACGCAGCCCACCGTGATCCTGCAGGATCTGGTGATGCCCGGCGTCGACGGCCTCACGCTGGTGAAGCAGTACCGCAGCAATCCGCTGACGATGGATATTCCGATCATCGTGCTGTCGAGCAAGGAAGACGCGCTGGTCAAGCGCGATGCCTTCGCCACCGGCGTCAACGATTACATGGTGAAGCTGCCGGACACGATCGAACTGATCGCGCGCATCCGCTACCACTCGCGCTCGTACAACAACCAGTTGCAACGCGACGCAGCCTACCGCGCCCTGCGCGAGAGCCAGCAGCAGCTGCAGAAGAGCAATTTCGAACTGCAGCGCCTGACCAATACCGACGGCCTGACCAGTATCGCCAACCGGCGCTATTTCGATGATTACCTGAATGCGGAATGGAAGCGCGCCAAGCGCGTGCAGCAAGAGATTTCACTGCTGCTGATCGACGTCGACAACTTCAAGCTGTACAACGACAACTACGGCCACGTCGCCGGTGACCAGGTACTCAAGAACGTCGCGCGGGCGATGGAAGCCAGCGCGGTGCGTTCATCCGACCTCAGCGCACGCTACGGCGGCGAAGAGTTCGCGGTTATCCTGCCGGGCACCGATGCCGAAGGCGCGCGCGCTGCCGGCGAAAAATTGCGCGAGATGGTGGAAGCCTTGCACATCGGGCATGCGCATTCGACCACCGGCGAATGGGTCACCGTCAGCGTTGGCGCGGCGACCGTGATTCCGAAGGAAGAGCAGACCCAGAGCGACCTGATTCGCCTGGCGGACAAACGTCTCTACAAGGCCAAGCAGGGCGGAAAAAACCGCGTGATGTCGCAGGACGACTGAATTTGTTCTGAACGTCCTGCTTTTCAATCACATCAGTTGATCAGGACGGATATTGCTCGCGCATCACGCGCTTGTTGAGCTTGCCGACGCTGGTGCGCGCCAGTTCTTTCACGAACTCGATGCGGTCCGGCACGCCGTATTTTGAAATCACGCCGTCGTCGGCGGCTGCCAGCACCAGTTTGCGGATGTCGTCGGCATCGATCTTGCCGGCCTGGTCAGCCTTGAGCACCACCAGCGCCACCGGGCGTTCGCCCCATTTGGCATCCTTCACGCCGATCACCGCGATCTCCGCCACGGCGGGGTGACGCGCGATGATTTCTTCGATCTCCAGTGATGACACCCATTCGCCGCCGGTCTTGATCACATCCTTGATGCGGTCGGTGACCTGCAGGTAGCCGCGCGCGTCGACGTTGCCGATGTCCTGCGTGTGCAGCCAGCCGCCTTCCCACAGGCCTTGCGACGCCTCCGGATTGTGCAGGTAGCCTTGCGTGAGCCAGGGCGCGCGCACCACCACTTCGCCGGTGCTCTTGCCGTCGTGCGGGCAGTCGTTCATGTTGGCGTCGACCGTGCGCAGCGCCACCAGCGGTATCGGGCGGCCGGTCTTCACGCGTGTGGCAACGTCTTGTCCGGTGCCGAGTTCGGCGGTGGGTACGTGCGCCAGCGAAAGGATAGGGCAGGTCTCCGACATGCCGTAGCCGGTGAAAACGTCGATGCCGCGTTCGCGCGCCGCCTGCGCCAGCGCACTGGTCATGGCCGAGCCGCCGATGATCATTTTCCAGTTCGACAGATCGACGTCTTTTGCTGCCGGCGCGCTCAGCACCATGTGCAGGATCGTCGGCACGCAATGCGAGAAGGTGACCTTCTCCGTATCGATCAGTTTGAGAATGGTGTCGGGCACGTAGCGACCCGGATAAACCTGTTTGAGCCCGGCCATCGTGGCGACGTAGGGCAGACCCCAGGCATGCACGTGGAACATCGGCGTGAGCGGCATGTAGACGTCGTCGCGATGCAGGCGTCCTTGCTGCGGCGCCAGCGCCAGGCCGGCCGTGACCGCCAGCGTGTGCAGCACCAGCTGCCGATGGCTGAAGTAGACGCCCTTGGGCAGGCCGGTGGTGCCGGTGGTGTAGAAGGTGGTGGCGCGCGCGTTCTCGTCGAAGTCGGGGAACTCGCAGGTCGGCGACGCCTGCGCCAGCAGTTCTTCGTACTCGCCCGCGAAGCCGGGACCGCGCGGCGCCGGCGTGCCGTCGTCGGTGATCAGCACGCAGCGCGTGAGCGTCTTGAGCTCGCCGCGAATTTGTTTGAGGACGGGCAGGAAATCCGAATTCACCAGCAGCACGTCGGCCTGCGCATGGTTGAGCGTGTAGGCGATCTGCTCCGGCGACAGGCGCACGTTGACGGTCTGCAGCACGCAGCCCAGCATCGGCACGGCGAAGAAGCATTCGAGATAGCGATGGCTGTCCCAGTCCATCACGGCGACGGTGTTGCCGCGCTGGAGGCCGAGTTCGCGCAGCATGTTGCCGAGGCGCTGGATGCGCACGTTGAGGTCGGCGTAGGTGTGGCGGCGCTGGTTGTCGATGCCGTAGACGATTTCCTGGTCGGGCGCGGTCGCCATGGAGGAGTGAAGCAATTGCTTGATCAGCAGCGGATAGCTGTATGCCTCGGGCGTGGTGTCGATGATGTGGGGGCTCATACGGTCTCCAGTCGTTGTTATGGTGGAGCGGCGACCGCATTGATGCGGTCGCCGGCCCCCTTGTCAGAGGGAAGATGATAGCCCGATTTTCTGTCGGGAGTCTTACTGGTCCGGCTTGACCTCGATGGCGGTGACCGTCAGCGCGCCATTTCTCTTTTCAGCGGAGAACAGCACCTGATCGCCGGCTTTGACCCGGCTCAGGAAGTCCGGCGAGGCCACACGGAACACCATGGTCATGGGCGGCATCTCCAGGTTGGGGATGTCGCCATGACGCAGGGTGATCTTGCCGGCTTCGGCATCGACTTTGCGGACTTCGCCGGCAACCTGCGGCGGGGAATCTCCTGACGCAGCCGGAGCTTGCTGCGCCGCTGCGCAGAGGGATGCGCCCAGGGCTGCCGTCAGCGCAAGCCGCGCCAGCAGCGGGGCGAAGAAATTAAGGTGTTTCATGATCATCCTTTCAACGTTGGTCAATGTTTGTGCGCAGTGCCGGCCACGGTCACGCTGCCTTTCATGCCGGCATCGTAATGTCCCGGCTGCAGGCAGGCGAAATTGACGGTGCCTGCCTGGCTGAATTGCCAGAGCAGTTCGCCGCTCTTGCCGGGCGCGAGTGTGATCTGGTTGTCGTCGGCGTGTTCCATTTCCGGATTCTTCAACATGGCGGCGTAATGCGCCTTCAGTTGGGCATCGCTGCCGAACACCATTTCGTGCCGGATCTTGCCGCTGTTGGTGACGATGAATCGGATGGTGTCGCCGGCCTTGACCCGGATGGCATCGGGGGTGAAACGCATGTTGTCGCGCATGTCGACTTTGACGGTGCGGGTGACGTTCGCCTCTATGCCGGGTTGTCCGATGCCGCCGTCGGCATGGGCGTCGTGATGGTGGGTGGATTGCATGGATTGGGCAGAGGCGCTGCCGCCGACAATGGCGATGCTGAGTGCTGCGAAGAAATGGCGATGGTGCATGGTGTAACTCCTTGATTAATGTTGGTGTGGACGGCGAATCACGTTGACGGTGTTGTCGTCGGCTTGGTTTTTCGGACCGGGCGCCGCAGCGGCAGGTTGGTCGGCGCCGCGCCATTCGTAGGCGACCGTACCGGGCGGAGCCTGGTACCAGCCGGGGTCGCGATAGTCGTTGCGCGCCAGGTTCTTGCGCACTTTGACGACGCTGAACATGCCGCCCATTTCCAGCGATCCGTAAGGTCCGGCACCGCCCATCATCGGTAGCGTGTTGTCGGGCAGCGGCATCTCCATGTCGCCCATGGAGCCGCCTTTGTCGCCCATCACCATGTAATCAGGGATGAGGCGGTTGATCTTCCTGGCGAGGTCGGTCTGTTCGACGCCGATCATGGTCGGCACGCCGTGGCCCATGGCGTTCATGGTGTGGTGCGACTTGTGGCAATGGAGCGCCCAGTCGCCTTCTTCGGTGGCGTCGAATTCGATGGCGCGCATCTGGCCGACGGCGATGTCGGCGCTGACTTCAGGCCAGCGTGAAGCGGGCGGCGTCCAGCCGCCGTCGGTGCCGGTGACGACGAATTCGTGACCATGCAAATGGATAGGATGATTGGTCATGGTCAGGTTGCCGACGCGGATGCGCACGCGGTCGTTCTGTCGCACCGGCAGCGCGTCGATGCCGGGGAAGGCGCGGCTGTTCCAGGTCCACAGATTGAAGTCGAGCATGGTGTTGACCTTGGGCGTGGCCGCACCCGGTTCGATGTCGTAGGCGTTCAGGAGGAAGACGAAATCGCGGTCCACGCGCATGAAGTTCGGGTCCTTGGGATGCGTGATCCAGAAGCCCATCATGCCCATCGCCATCTGCACCATTTCATCGGCATGCGGGTGGTACATGAAGGTGCCCGCCCGGCGCGCCGTGAATTCGTAGACGAAGGTCTTGCCCGGCGGGATGCCCGGCTGGGTCAGGCCGGTGACGCCGTCCATGCCGTTGGGCAGGCGTTGGCCGTGCCAGTGCACCGAGGTGTGTTCCGGCAGCTTGTTGGTGACGAAGATGCGCACGCGGTCGCCTTCCACGACTTCGATGGTGGGGCCGGGACTTTGGCCGTTGTAGCCCCACAGGTTGGCTTTCATGCCGGGGGCTATTTCACGCACCACCGGTTCGGCGACCAGGTGGAATTCCTTGACGCCGTTGTTCATGCGCCAGGGCAGCGACCAGCCGTTGAGCGTGACGACGGGATGATAGGGGCGGCCGTTGGGCGGCGTCAGCGGCGCTTGTGTAGCGGCGCTGGTTTGCACGGCGGCTTCGGGCAGCGAGGCGGCGCCGATGCGCGTGACGGCGGTGGCGCCCACCGCCAGCGCAGACCCTTGCAGGAAGGCGCGACGGCTCAGTTTGTTGGCGGCGTCAGTCATGTTTTGTTCCTTCGATAATGTTTGGTGCAGGAGCGCTCCGCCCTCCCAGCGCCAGCTGCAGGTCGCTGTCGGCGATCCAGTAGTCGCGTGATGCCTCGATGGCGGCATTGACGGCCTCGGCTTGTTCGCGCGCATCGGCGAGTAGTTCGAACACGCTCATCAGCATGCCGTTGTAACGCAGCAGGTATTCGTCGGAGATGCGCTTGCGCAGCGGCACCACGTCGTCGCGGTATTGGCGCGCCAGAGTGTAGGCGTGCTGCTGCGCGGCATAGGCGACGCGTACTTCCGACTGCGCCTGCACGGCGGTGGCGGCGAGCCGGTGCGCCGCCTGCATGTAGATCGCTTCGGCCTTGGCCACGCGCGCGCCGCCCCAGTCGAACAGCGGGATGTCGATGCTGGCCTGGTAACCGACTTCGGCGGCCTTGCCGGTTTCCGAATTGCGCACGTAGCCGAGGTCGAGCACGTTGATGAAGCGGGTGGCTTTGCTGAGGCCGAGCGAGGTTTGTAGCGCGGCGACTTCCAGCTTCGCCGATTGCACGTCGAGCCGTTGTTCCATCGCGACGTGTTCACTGTCGGCCAGGGTGACCGGCTGCTTGGGAAGATCGGGCAGGCGTTGCGGTAATTGCAGTTCGCCGTCTTGCCGGCGCAGTCCAAGCAGGCGTATCAGGTTCTCGCGTTCCTGTACCACTTGCGTGCGTGCGCGCGTCAGCCGGGCCGAGGTGTCGAGGTAGAAGGCCTGCTCGCGCGCGGCGTCGAGTTGCGAGAAGTTGCCTTTCTTCGCCATGCGCGCGGCGAGTTCATGAGCGACTTCGGCGGCTTGCTTCACCTGCTCCAGATAAAGCACGGTCTGCGTCGCCGCGATGCTCTGGTAGTAAGCCTTGCGTGTCTGCGCGGCGGTGCGCAGCATGACGTCGGCAACCTTCAGTTTGGTCTGCTCGAAGCGTCGCGCCTCGATGCGCGATGCGGCGGGCATGGTCAGCAGACGCATCACCGACAGCGACAGGCTACGCTCGATCTTGATCTCGTCGCCGCTGTGCGTTCGCCCGAAACTGAAGCCTGGATTGGGCAGCCGTCCGGCCTGCACCAGGTCGGCCTCGGCGATGCCGAGTTCGCTGTAGGACGCCTGCAATTCGCGGTTGTTGATCAGCGCGATCTGTACCGCGTCGTCGACGGCCAGCGGTCGTGCCAGCATGGTGCGGACGCGGCGGGCGACGTTGTCGGCGTCCTGTTCGGATCGCGTCCAACTGGTTTCTTTGTTGAGCCGCTGTTGTGCGGCCTGGTTGACGGTGTTGAAACCGCCGTCGTCGCTGAAACTCGCACAGCCCGCAAGAAAGACGGCAAGCAGCGGCGGCGCGAGTGGACGCAAAAATCTGCGCAAGAAGGGAAATGCATTCATGTAAGCCTCGTGCAAACGACAAGTTTGCCGGCGCACAATCAGGATCACGCGCCGGAACGGTTGCAGGAAGCTGCAGGCGGCTTACGCCGGTGCAGCTTCAGTGGTTACACGGACAGTGAAGGGGGACGTTCAGGATTTTCCGGCGTATAGCCGACGAAGCCGTGCGGGGTGTCGGCGACGTGGATGTCTGCCGATACAGGCAGGATGATGAGCTTGTCGAGCGCCAGCGGCAGGACCGCGCCGATGGTGCAGACGCTGCAGGAGCTGCACGAGGCCGAGGAAGCCTTGTGCTGATGCTGAGTGTGAGACGGATGATCGGTGTCGGCTTGCGTGTTGACGTCGTGCATGTCATGACCAGCGTGATGATGTGCATCGGCCGCAGCAGGTGCAACCATCGCCGACATCTGCATCGGATGTGATGGCGCGCAACCGGCCTGCACGGCGGCAGCGAATCCCTGGACGGGAATCGCAAAGGCCAGTAGCCAGAGCAGGAGGATTTTTACGCGCGAAGTCATGGGCCGTAGTGTAGCACTGCCGGAAAAGGGCCTCGTTATTTTGCGAGACCGGCAGTAAGCGGAATCGGCCGCGGGCCGGTGTATGCCGCACGCGGCCGGATCAGTTCGCCGCTTGCGCGCTGCTCCAGCGCCTGCGCTATCCAGCCCATGCCGCGTCCGAGCGCGAACAGGCCGAAGGCGGCGCCCACCGGTAATTGCAGATGACGGCGCAGCGCCACCAGCGCAAAGTCCACCGACGGATGCTGGCCGATCAGGCCGCGGGTCGCGGCGATGATGTCGCCCCATGCCGGATGATGGGGCAACACTTCCGCCAGCAAGGCGTTGGCGCGCACGTCGCCGTCCGGATAGAGATGATGACCGAAGCCGGGCAAGTCGTCGCCGCGCGCCAGACGCCGTTGCAGTCCGGGAGCGACATCATGCTCACCGATTTCATCCAGCAAGGCTTCCACGCGCGCCGTGGTCCCACCATGCTTGCCGCCGGTCAGTGCCGCCAGTCCGGCGATCACCGCGGCGCGCAGGCTGGTGCCGGTGGACGCCACGCAGCGTGCGGTGAAACTCGAGGCGTTGAGTTCGTGATCGGCGCACAGCACCAGCGCCATGCGCACCAGTGCCGCGCCGTGCGCATCCAGCTTCCACACCTTGGCGCATTGTTCGTGGATGGGCGCTGCCGATGGTCGCGTGCCGAGCAGGCAGGCGGCGAGCAGGCGCATCAGCGCGCCGCTGCCTTCGGCGGTGCGCTCGGGCGAGGTTTGCCATTGCGCGGTGGCGGCGTCATCGCTGGCGACGGTGAACAACGGCAGCAGCGATTCTTCCGCGCGGCGTCCGGCGAAATGTTTGAGCAAACCGGCGTAAGCGGGATGAGCCGCCACCTCGCCGGGGCCGAATGCTTGCCGTACTTCGGCGTTCCACAGCAGTGCGGCGAGGTCTTCTACGGACTCCGATTGGGCCAGGGCGACGGCGTCGCGGCCGCGATAGTAGAGCCGGCCGTCTTCGATCAGCGTGATGGCCGATTCCAGCACCGGCAAGCCCCAGTTGAGCGTGGCCTTGGCGACTTCCTTCGGCTTGCGTCCGCGCGTGCGCTGGGTCGCAAGGCGTGTGACTTCTTCTTCCAGGTAACGGCTTTCACGCGCAGTGCCGTCCGGCTGCGCGCTGAGCAGGCCGCGGCTGACGTAGGCATACAGGGTCTGGCGCGAAACGCCGAGCGCAGCAGCGGCTTCGGCGGAGCTGAGGTAGGTGGGCATAGTCGTTCCGGTAGAGAGTTATGTTGATTATATTAATCAATATTGACAATTAAAACGAGCGGAATATGCTTCAGTCATCTTCACCAATCTTCCGATGAAAGGTCATGATGTCTGCTCAATCACACCCAAGCACGCAGGCTTTCCTGCGCGAGATCTGGCTGGCCGCGCAGGGCGAGTCGGCTTTCCTTGAACAAGTCCGCATGAGCGGCGAGGGTAGTCTGCCGTCGGTCTTCGCAGTGACCGATCTGGCGGCGGGGTCCGTCGGGGCCGCCGGCCTGGCGGTTGCGGAGCTGGTGCAAGCCGTCGGCGGCGCTGAACGGGAAGTGGCGGTCGACCGCCGGCTGGCCTCGTTCTGGTTCGGCACCTCGCTGCGGCCGCAAGGCTGGGAAGCGCCGCCCTTGTGGGATGCGGTTGCCGGCGACTACCGGACGGCCGACGGCTGGATACGCCTGCACACCAACGCACCGCATCATCGTGCGGCGGCGTTGGCGGTGCTGAAGGCGCCGGTCGACCGGACCGCCGTCGCCCATGCCGTGGCGCAATGGAACGCCGAGGAGCTGGAAGCCGCCGTCGTCGCGCAAGGCGGGTGCGCCGCCAGAATGCGGACCATGGAGGAATGGCGGGTTCATCCGCAGGGAGTCGCCGTCAACGCCGAACCGCTGCTGCACGTCGCCGATGCGCCCGCGAGCGCGAAGCCCGGCTGGCCTGTCAATCCGCAACGTCCCTTGCAAGGGATTCGCGTGCTCGACCTGACGCGTGTATTGGCGGGGCCGAGCGCGACGCGCTTCATGGCCGGCTTTGGCGCCGACGTGCTGCGGCTCGACCCGCCCAGCTGGGACGAGCCGGGCGTGGTGCCCGACCTCGTGCCGGGCAAGCGTTGCGCTCGGCTCGATCTGCGCACGTCGCAGGGGCAGGAAATCTTCACCCAATTGCTGGCACAGGCCGACGTGCTGGTGCACGGCTATCGTTCCGATGCGCTGGCCGGCATGGGTTTCGACGCCGCCAATCGTCGCCGCGTCAATCCCGCATTGGTGGACGTCAGCCTCGACGCTTACGGCTGGAGCGGTCCGTGGAAAACGCGGCGCGGTTTCGACAGCCTGGTGCAGATGAGCAGCGGCATCGCCGAAGCCGGCATGCGCCGCCTCGGCCGCGACAAGCCGACGCCGTTGCCGGTGCAGGCGCTGGACCACGCCACCGGTTACCTGATGGCGACAGCGGCGATCCGTGGATTGACGCAGCGTTTGAAAACCGGCAAGGGGAGCGAGGTACGCACGTCGCTGGCGCGCATGGCGCAGTTGCTGGTGACGGGATCGGGCAATCAGGTTGATGCGGCGCTGGCAGCGGAAAACGCCGGCGATCTGGCGCCGGCGATCGAACAGACTTTCTGGGGGCCGGCGCAACGTGTGCGCGGTGCAGTGACGGTGGGTGGAACGGCGATGGCCTGGGACAGGCCGGCTGCGCCGCTCGGGTCGGCGCAGCCGGTGTGGTGAGGATTTCTACAGAGAGCGCACCAATCGCAAGCCGTTGAACACCACGATCAGGCTCGCACCCATGTCGGCGAATACCGCCATCCACAGCGAGCTTTCGCCGGCCAGCGCGAGCGCCAGGAAGACCGCCTTGATGCCGAGCGCAATCGTGATGTTTTGCATCAGCACGCTGTGGGTCTTTTTGCTCAGGCGGATGAAGTCGGGAATCTTGCGCAGGTCGTCGTCCATCAGGGCGACGTCGGCGGTTTCCAGCGCGGTGTCGGTGCCGGCCGCACCCATGGCGAAACCGATCTGCGCGCGCGCCAAGGCCGGCGCGTCGTTGATGCCGTCGCCGACCATGCCGACGTAACCGTGCCGGTCGATCAGCTCGCCGATTGCCGTCAATTTGTCTTCAGGAAGCTGGTCGCCGCGCGCATCGTCGAGCTGCACGATGTCGGCGATGGCGCGCGCAGTGTGCGCGTTGTCGCCGGTCAGCATGGTGACGCTGACACCGAGTTGCTTCAACTGGGCGATGGCGTCGCGGCTGCTGTCACGCACCGTGTCGGCGACCGCCAGCAGCAATTGCACACGGCCGTCCCGGCACAGGATGGTGGTGGTCTTGCCTTGTTTTTCCAGTACCTGCAGACGTGCTTCCAGCTCCGGACTGCACATGCCCATTTCATGCACCAGACGGTGATTGCCGAGAAGGAATTCACTATCGCCGATGCGTCCCTTGACGCCGCGACCGCTCAATGCTTCGAAGTCGGTGACCTCGTCCGCAGCGCCTTGCTGTTGCTGCTGCTTCCAGTACGCGGCAATCGCCGCCGACACCGGATGGTCCGAGCGCAGCGCCAGGCTGGCGGCCTGCTGCAATGCCAGGACCTGGTCGCCGTCCGACAGCAACTGCACATCGGTCACAACCGGCTTGCCGTGCGTGATGGTGCCGGTCTTGTCGAGCGCCAGCGCCTTGATCTGCCGTCCCTGCTCCAGATATACGCCGCCCTTGATCAGGATGCCGTGGCGCGCCGCTGCGGCCAGTCCGCTGACGATGGTCACCGGCGTGGAAATCACCAGCGCGCAAGGGCAGGCGATCACCAGCAGCACCAGCGCCTTGTAGAGCCATGGATAGAAAGCCGCACCCAGCAACAGCGGCGGCACGATCGCCACCAGTGCCGCAACTATGACGACCGCAGGAATGTAATAACGCGCAAACTGGTCGACGAAGCGTTGCGTCGGCGCACGCTGGCCTTGCGCCTGCTGCACGCTTTTGACGATGCGCGACAGCGTCGATTCGCTTTGGAGTGCCGTGACGCGATAGTCGAAGGCGCTGTTGCCGTTGATGGTGCCGGCAAAGACCTGCTCGCCGATTTGCTTGGCGACCGGCATGCTTTCGCCGGTGATCGGCGCCTGGTTGATCGCCGGCTGTCCTTGCGTGACCACGCCGTCGAGCGGGATGCGCTCGCCCGGCTTGACGCGCACTTCGGTGTTCAATGCCACCTGTTTCGCCGCGACCTCGATCCAGGCGCCGTCCTGCAGCACGGTAGCCTTGTCGGGCGACATTGCCATCAGTCCGGCGATGGCGTTGCGTGCCCGGTCCAGCGACAGCGACTCGATCATCTCGGCCAGCGTGAACAGCACGATGACGACCGCAGCCTCCGGCCACTGGCCGATGATGGCGGCGCCGATCACGGCCAGCGACATCAGGAAGTTCATGTTCAACGACAGGTGGCGCAGCGCGATCCAGCCCTTCTTGAGCGTGTCGAGACCGCCGACCGCAATCGCAAACAACGCCAGCGCAATCACCGTCAGCGAGCCGTCATCGCCGCTATTCCAGGCCACCACTTCGGCAGCTAGAGCCGCCACACCGGCGACGCCGACCATCAGCCATTTACGCGCGGGAATCGCATACGATGCGCTGTGATCATCATCGCTGCCGGCCTCGGCATCGAGTGTGTCGCTCTTGACCTTGGGCAGCATGTCGAGTGCTGCCAGCGTCTTGACGATGGGCTCGACCGAAGGCAGGCGATGCTGCACCGTCAGTTCGCGCTGGATCAGGTTGAACTGCATGGCGGCGATGCCGTCCATGTTGGCCAGGCGTTCGCGGATCAGCTTTTCTTCGGTGGGGCAGTCCATCTTCTGGATGAAGAACACGGCTTCTTCGGCGTCGGCGAGGCCGGCCGGTTTGGCGTTGTCCGCCGACGATGCTGCGTGATCGTGCGCATGCTCATGGTCGTGATCGTGGACATGGCCGGCTTTCTTGCCATGATTATGGTCGTGATCGTGGACATGGCCGGCTTTCTTGCCATGATTGTGGTCGTGATCGTGGTTACAGCAATTCGACATGCGTGCTCCTGACAAGCGAGATGAGGGCCTGTTATCAAGTAATTTGCGAGATGCGTTTCAACCAGAAGGCGTGTTGGCAAGGCGCGTGGCGTAGCAGGTGGTGGGCCCACCTGCAAGCCATGCAACGCCGCCAGCGCCTTCTGGTTGAAACCCTTCGGGAACGGCTGCAGGCGTCGCCTGCCGTTGTTGCAGCTCCTTGCCGTAGTGCCGCTACGTCGCGTCGCTGCGCCTAGGCAGTCAACGCCTGCCGCGCGTTCGCATTCGCAAATTACTTGATAGCAGGCCCTAGGCTTGCTGTATATTAAAAACCCTGAACCAGCTACAAGGTCAAGCCTTTTATAACCTTGCTTGCAGGCTGGTTGTTCTGGAGAAAGCATGGATGCACTGAAGATAGGCGAACTGGCGGCGCGCACCGATTGCCCGGTTGAAACCATCCGCTACTACGAGCGCGAGGCCTTGCTGCCTGCGCCCACGCGCTCACAGGGCAATTACCGCCTGTACGGCGACACGCATGTTGAACGGCTGCAATTCATCCGCCATTGCCGTTCCCTTGACATGACGCTCGACGAGGTGCGCAGCCTGTTGCAATTCCGTGATGCGCCCGAGGAAAACTGCGGCGAGGTCAATGCCTTGCTCGACAAGCACATCGGCCATGTCGCGCAGCGCATTGCCGAACTGAAGAAGCTGCAGGTGCAGTTGAAAGGCCTGCGCGCGCAATGCGACACGGCGCAGGCGACGCGCGATTGCGGCATCCTGCAAGGCCTGGCCAACATGAGCGACGACAGCAAGCCGGTCAATCTCGGGAGCCACGGCAGCGGTTGTCATTAAGAGTCGCTGACAAAACGCCGCTGGCCGCATTGCTCCTCCTTGCCTGCGGCGCTAAGCGCCGTTTCCAGAATTTTTACGACGAACGCAGACAGCCAAGCCTGTTCCAATGATTTTCCTCCCGGGCATGTTGTTTCGGGAGTGATGCTTATTGAAACGAAAGGCGTTCATGATGGAATTTCACTTGGTCAGTTTTGACAGCACCGCCAACGCACTGCGCATCGCATTCCCGGACGCGCGCGTGTTTTGCGCCGGGGACGATTACAGTCTGGGTCCGTTGGAGGATGGCAATGAACGAGGCGCTTTCTGGCGCGACATGGGGCGAGGATACAGCGAAGAATGGCTGAAGGAAGCGCCTGATTGTTTCGCGCCATGGCATGAGATGAAATCGACGCTGGCCGCCGCGGCTTCTTCCAGGATATGCGTCTGGCATAGCGGAAGCGGGTCGGAACAGGTGTTCCTCCGGATGGCCTGTCATCGGCTGTCCGGACTTCACCATGCCTTGCTGACGGTCCGGGTGCCTGCGCGCGACGGCGTTCATGCGACGGCGGCATGGCCGCCAGGACAATTGAGGGAGTTCATCGCGCATGCCGTGCCATTGTCGCCATTGCAGCGGGACGAGTATGCACGCGAATTCGCAGCGATTGCCGCGCAACCTGAGATGTTGCGCGAGTGCGATGAAAATGATCGCCTGCATTGCCGCCCCATGAACGTACACGACGATCTGTTGCTGGCTTGCTGTTCCCGGGAATGGCAGCGCGCCGTGGCGGTCGTGGGTGAAGCGATGGAGCGAGTGGACCCGCGGAATGCGCAAGGGGATGTCTTCTGGAGCTCGCGTTTGCAATATCTGGCGGATGCCGGACAGATTGCAGTCGACGGCGAGCGCATCGCCTTGGGCAAATACCGTGTCCGCTCGCGGTGAACATGTTGTCTCCCGCAAACGGGTGAAGCCGGAACCAATACTGCATGGAGTTTTCCAACCTGTTCCTCCCGAGATGAAAAACAAGGAACAGCCATGAAAAAATCCTCCGCCTGCGCGCTCGCCTTTTCGGCGCTATTGACCGCCACCGCTATTCCCGCGTTCGCGCAATACACCGGCCCCTCGCACAAGCCGTCAATCCAGACCGTCGCCAGCGCCGCCAAATCCGCCGACGACACGCATGTAGTGCTGGTCGGCGCCATCATTGCGAAGCTGCGCGACGAGCATTACACCTTCCAGGACGGCAGCGGCAAGATCGAGATCGAAATCGACGACAAGCATTTCCCGTCCACGCCGATCAGTGAAACCACCCAGGTGCGCATCTACGGCAAGGTCGACAAGCATTTCGGCAAGGACGCCACCATCGACGTCAAAAAGGTCGAACCCTTCTAAGAAATTTTTCCCAGAATGCGATCCAGCGTCCAGCTGGTACGCGCGGCGGTGCGCCCTGTTGATGGGTGAGCCGCACTGCCGCGCAGATGCTCGTGCATGTTGCGTACGTGGTGCAGCTGGATATTGTCGGGATTGGCGATGACAGCCTCTTCGACGCCGGCAGCGGTAGTCAGCTGCAGAGGAGCCTCTTCAAACACTGAAAAGGCAATCTTGCCGAGGCTGCCGGTGATCTCCACCTTGTCGCAGCGCTCGAAGCTGCCGAAGTTCCAGCTGCCGCTGCCGGTGACGCCGGAGGCGTGCAGCCAGGCACCGCTGACCGTATCGGCCGCTGAATACCATCCCTGCTGATTGGCGCTGCATCCGGCCGCCTGCACCACCTCACCCAGCAAATGTGCAAACAGGTCGATGCCGTGGCTGGCCAGGTCGTCGAAGTAACCTCCGGCCGCGATCGCCGCATCCGTGCGCCAGTTGTAAGCGCGGCTCAGGTCGAGCGGCGAGGGTGTTCGGCTGAATTGCCAGTTGACGCTGCGCGGCGCGCCGATGCGGCCTTCGTCGAGCCAGCGTTTGACTTGCGCGAAGCGCGGCAGCGAACGCCGGTAATAGGCGACAAACAAAGGCAGGCCGCGGTTTTCAAATGCCGCGCAGATGGTTTTGCATTCGGCGAACGTGGGCGCCATTGGTTTCTCGATGCAGCAGGGCTTGTTCGCCGCCGCCACTTTCAGGGCGTAGAACAAGTGCGTGTCGGGCGGCGTGGCGATGTAGACGGCGTCGATGTCCGGATCGGCGATCAGCGCATCGGCGTCATCGTAGTGGCGCGGCACGCCGTGCCGGCGCGCGTAGTCGGCAGCCTTGGCGGCGTCGCGGCGCATCACGGCATGCAACGCGAAGCCGGCCGTTTGCTGATAGGCAGGACCGCTTTTGCGTTCAGTGACGGCGCCGCAGCCGATGATGCCCCAGCGAATGGTGTCGGGAAGCGTACTTGTCATAGGCCTGATCCGATAATCAATGTGTTTCGATGTGTTCACCCGGAAGCTCCGCACTCAATGCGTCAAGGATGGGGCAATCGGGCCGGCTGTCGCCGTGACAATCGTGGGCGAGTTGTTGCAAGGTTGATTTCATCGCCTGCAGTTCACGTATCTTGATATCGAGTTCGACGATGTGATCATTCGCCAGTTGCTTGACCTTGCGGCTCGGGCGCGACTGGTCCAGCCACAAGCCCATCAGGTCGCCGATCTGCTTCATCGAAAAGCCGAGCACGCGGCCTTGCCGGATGAAACGCAGCAGGTGCACGTCGCGCTCGCCGTAGATCCGATAGCCGGCGTCGGTGCGGGCCACCTTGGGCACGAGGCCGATGTCTTCGTAGTGGCGGATCATCTTGGCGGAGACGCCGGAAGCCTGTGCAGCTTCGCCGATATTCATGCTCATGATTTTTCTCCCTCTGATTGGCGGGTTTGTTGCGGCTTCCAGCGCTTGAGCAGTAGCGCATTGCTGACCACGCTCACGCTGGATATCGCCATTGCCGCGCCGGCGATCATCGGATTCAACAATCCGAATGCTGCCAGCGGAATGCCGACGATGTTGTAGATGAATGCCCAGAACAGGTTCTGGCGGATCTTGCCGTAAGTGCGTCGCGAGATGTCGATGGCGTCCGCCACCAGCGATGGATCGCCGCGCATGAGCGTGATGCCGGCGGCCTGCATGGCGACGTCGGTGCCGGTCGACATGGCGATGCCGACGTCGGCCGCAGCCAGTGCCGGCGCGTCGTTGATGCCGTCGCCGACCATGGCGACCAATGCGCCGTCCTTGCGCAATCCGCCGATCGCCTGCGCCTTGTCGGCCGGCAGGATGTTGGCGCGGAAATCGTCGAGTCCCAGTTGCTGCGCCACGTGTGCAGCGGCGCCGTGGTTATCGCCGCTGAGCATGACGGTGCGTACGCCGAGCGCATGCAGGCTGTCCACGGCTTGCCGCGCGCTGGCCTTGAGTGTGTCGCCGAAGGCCAGCAGGCCGAGCAGGGCGATGTTGCTACCCTCGGCTTCGCTTTGCGCCAACCAGGAAATCGTGCGGCCTTGCTGCTCCAGTGTCGTTGCAATGCCGGCCAGTTCCGCGTGTTGATCGGGTGTCGCGCCGAGTTCCTGCATCCAGCGCGCGCTGCCGAGGTAGGTCAGGCGATCGCCGATCAGCGCTTGGGTGCCACGACCGGGGACGGCTTTGCTGTCGTCGGCCGCAGCCGGAGCAATTTGTTTTTGTGCTGCGACAGCCATCACGGCATGCGCCAGCGGATGTTCGCTGTTGCGTTGCAATGCGGCGGCGAGAGCGAGCAGCTTGTCGTCATCGTGGTCGATCGCATGCATGGCTGCCAGCACCGGTTTTCCTTCGGTCAGCGTGCCGGTCTTGTCGAAGGCGACCACGCCGATGCCATGGGCGATTTCGAGCGCTTCCGCATCCTTGATCAGGATGCCGTAACGCGCTGCGACGCCGGTGCCGGCCATGATGGCAGTCGGCGTGGCCAGACCGAGCGCGCACGGGCAGGCGATCACCAGCACGGCCACGGCGTTGAGCAGAGCCTGCTCCCAGTCGCCGGCGATCAGGCCCCAGCCCAGCAGCGTTAGCAAGGCCAGCACCAGCACCACCGGCACGAACACCGCGCTGACCTGATCGACCAGGCGCTGGATCGGCGCCTTCGCGGCCTGGGCGTGTTCCACCATGCGGATGATGCGGGCCAGCACGGTTTCCGCGCCGACGGCGGTGGTTTCGATGAGCAACAAGCCGTCGCCGTTGATGGCGCCGCCGGTGACGTGGTCGCCGCCGTGTTTTTCCATCGGCAGGCTTTCGCCGGTGAGCATGGATTCGTCCAGATGGCTGGCGCCTTCGCGCACTACGCCGTCGACTGCGACGCGTTCGCCGGGACGCACCACGACCAGGTCGCCGAGCCGGATGGCCGACAAGGCGACTTCACTGTCGACGCCGTCGCGCCGCACCGTCGCCGTGTCCGGCCGTAATGCATTGAGCGCGCGGATGGCGTCGGCGGTCTGGCGCTTGGCGCGGGTTTCCAGCCATTTGCCGAGCAGCACCAGGGTGATGACGGCAGCCGAAGCTTCGAAGTAGAAATGCACCGCGCCGTGTCCGGCATGGCCAGCATATTCGCCTTGCCATTGATTGAATAACTGATACAGCGACAAACCGTAGGCGGCGCTGGTGCCGAGCGCGACCAACAGGTCCATGTTGCCGGCGTATGCCTTCACGGCGCGCCAGCCGGCGCGATAGAAGCGGGCGCCGAGCCAGAACTGCACCGGCGTCGCCAGCAGCAATTGCCAGATACCGGGCAATTGCCATTCGATGCCGAACGGCATCAGCAGCATCGGCAGGATCAGCGGCGCGGTGAAGAGGGCGCCGGCGGCTACCGGCCACCACGACGGCGCGGCGGGGGATTTCTGTGCGCTTGCCTGTGTTGCGGCGGGCAGGCTGGCGGAGTACCCGGCGCGGTCGATGGCGGCGATCAGCGTGTCTACCGTGACTTCGCTGGTGGTGGTCAGCGTGGCTTTTTCCGTGGCGAGATTGACCGAGACGGCGCTGACGCCGCTTACTTTGTAGAGTGCCTTCTCCACGCGGCCGACGCAGGATGCGCAAGTCATGCCGTCGATGTCGAGCGTGATTTCCTGTTGCTTGACGTCGTAGCCGGCCTTGTTGACGGCGGCGATCAGCTGGTCGGCGTGCACGCCCGGTTCAGCCTGGATGGTCGCCCGTTCGGTGGCCAGGTTGACGCTGACGTCATGGACGGCGGGAATCGCGCGCAAGGCTTTCTCGACGCGACCGACGCAGGAGGCGCAGGTCATGCCTTCGACGGCGAGCGTCACTTCCTGCAGCGTTGGGGCGGGTGTGGCGGAGTTCATGTTTGGCTCATTGAGGGATTGATCACGGGTTCAGCATGATCCTTCCCATCATGGTAAGGTCAAGGCCTATTTTGACATGATTCATGAAATATCACGCAATGAGGTGCTTGACCTTCTCCTTGTGGGAAGGTTTAAGCTGACATCTTTCCATCACGAAGGAGCAACACCATGCTGACATTCAACGTCCAGGACATGACCTGCAACCACTGCGCGAGCGCCATTACGCGTGCCGTCAAGGAAGTCGACGCCGACGCCAAGGTCGACGTCCAGGTTGCCGAGAAGCGCGTCAACATCGACAGCAGCGTCGCAGCAGCCGAGTTTGAAGAAGCGATCAAGGAAGCCGGTTATACGCCTGTAGCCGCCTAGATTGGCTACTTGCTGAGCAGGCGCATCGCCCGTTCCAAGCCGTCGATGGTCAGCGGAAACATGCGCTGGCTCATCAGTTGCTGGATGATGGAGATCGATTGGCGGTATTGCCACAGGCCTTCCGGTTCCGGATTGAGCCAGGCGAAGTTGGCGAAGGTGCTGGTGAAGCGCTGCAGCCAGACCGCGCCGGCTTCCGGATTGTTGTATTCCACCGAGCCACCCGGCTGGACGATCTCGTAAGGGCTCATGGTGGCGTCGCCGACGAAGATCAGTTTGGTGTCCGGCGAGTATTTGTGCAGCAGATCCCAGGTCGGAAAGCGCTCCGCATGGCGTCGGCGGTTGTTCTTCCATACGTAGTCGTAGACGCAGTTGTGGAAGTAGAAAAACTCCATGTTCTTGAATTCCGTCTTCGCTGCGGAAAACAGTTCTTCGGTGCGTGCGATGTGGTCGTCCATCGAACCGCCGACGTCGAACAGCATCATCACCTTGATGTTGTTGCGCCGTTCCGGCTGCATCCGGATGTCGAGGTAGCCGGCATTGTTGGCGGTGGCGCGGATGGTGTCGTCGAGCGCCAGTTCCTCCTCGGCGCCGTCACGTGCAAACTTGCGCAGGCGGCGCAGCGCCACCTTGATGTTGCGCGTGCCGAGTTCACGTTCGCTGTCGTAGTCCTTGTAGGTCCGTTCGTCCCACACCTTGACCGCGCTGCGGTTCTTGCTCTCGCCGCCGATGCGGATGCCTTCCGGGTTGTAGCCGCTGTTGCCGAAGGGCGAACTGCCGCCGGTGCCTATCCATTTGTTGCCGCCTTCGTGGCGCTCGTGCTGCTCCTTGAGCAACTCCTTGAGGCGATCCATCAGCTTGTCATAACCAAACTTCTCCAGCGCCGCTTTCTGCTCCGGCGTGAGTTCGCGCTGCATGCGCTTCATCAGCCAGTCGAGCGGGATCTCGGGGTTCTTTTCGAAGATGGTTTCGATGCCTTTGAAATAGCTGCCGAAGGCCTTGTCGAACTTGTCGTAATTGGCCTCGTCCTTGACCAGCGTAATGCGCGAGAGATAGTAGAAGTCGTCGATGTCCGGCGAGATCACGTTCTTTTGCATGGCTTCAAGCAGGATCAGGAACTCCTTGATGGAGACCGGGATCCGTGCGTCCTTGAGCGTGAAAAAGAAGTCGATCAGCATAGAAGAAATAATTGAATCCGAATCAGTGTCCGAGCTTGAATTGCAGATGGCGTTTGACTGCCGGCCATTCGGATTCGATGATGGAAAACACCACCGTATCGCGCAATGAACCGTCGGGCGCACGTTGATGATTGCGCAGGATGCCGTCCTGCTTCGCGCCCAGGCGCAGGATGGCTGCACGCGATTGCTGGTTCATCCAGTGGGTGCGGAATTCGACGGCGATGCAGTGCAGCGTCTCGAAGGCATGGCTCAGCATCATCAGCTTGCACTCGGTGTTGATGCCGGTGCGCTGGGCGCTGGCGGCGGTCCAGGTCGAGCCGATTTCGACGCGGCGATGGACGGCGTCGGCGTTCATGTAGGTGGTCATGCCGCACAGCGCGCCGGTGTCGTGGCGGCGCGTGACGAAGGGCAGCATCGAGCCCTGTTCCTGCAGCCGCAGGCGGCGCTCGATTTCGGCGCGCATGTTTTCCGGTTTGGGAATCGCTGTGTACCAGAGCTTCCACAGCTTGCCGTCGGAGGCCGCCGCGATCAGCGCATCGTGGTGGTCGAGCGACAGCGGCTCGAGCGTGGCGTAGTGGCCTTTGAGCGTGATCGGATGCAGGAATTGCATGGCGGACTCCTTGCGTGACTGAATGGATCGGGCTGTCGAAATTATCGATTATTGCGCGACATGAACACCAGGCGTTCGAACAAATGCACGTCCTGTTCATTCTTGAGCAGCGCGCCGTGCAGCGGCGGGATGGCGGCCTTGCCGTCCTTGCTGTGCAGGGTCTCGGTCGGGATGTCTTCGGCCAGCAACAGCTTGAGCCAGTCGATCAGTTCCGAGGTCGACGGCTTCTTCTTCAGGCCCGGAATGTCACGCACTTCATAAAAGGTCTGCAGCGCCTGCGCCAGCAGATCGCGCTTGAGGTGCGGGAAATGCACGTCGACGATCTGCTGCATGGTGTCCTTGTCGGGGAACTTGATGTAGTGGAAGAAGCAGCGGCGCAAAAAGGCGTCCGGCAATTCCTTCTCGTTGTTCGACGTGATGATCACCAGCGGGCGATGCTTGGCGCGCACCATTTCGCGGGTTTCATACACATAGAATTCCATGCGGTCGATCTCGCGCAGCAAGTCGTTGGGGAACTCGATGTCAGCCTTGTCGATTTCATCGATCAGCAGCACCTGCGGCTCGTCGGCGGTGAAGGCTTGCCACAGCACGCCCTTGAGGATGTAGTTGTGGATGTCCTTGACGCGCTCATCGCCGAGCTGCGAATCGCGCAGCCGCGACACTGCGTCGTACTCATACAGGCCTTGTTGCGCCTTGGTGGTGGATTTGATGTGCCATTGCAGCAATGGCCGGTTAAGCGCTGCCGCGACTTCTTCGGCCAGCATGGTTTTGCCGGTGCCGGGCTCGCCTTTGATCAGCAAGGGGCGTTGCAGGGTCAGCGCGGCGTTCACCGCAAGTTTCAGGTCGTCGGTGGCGACGTAACTGGAGGAACCTTCGAAGCGTGTTTCTTGTCGCATGGCGGGGGTGTCATCAGGACGAAAATAAATCCGAGTATAAGGTAAAAAGATTCAGGCTTCTCGCGTACCTGCCGGCGCAGACGGTCCGGCTTTGCTTGAAAACGGGCTTTTCGTCCCCATATAGTGAAATCAGAGGAATTTGCTGCGGCGTTGATGCTGCTGCATGTGATTTTCCTTATAAAAACAGAGTGAGGCATGAAGTTTCTTTTTCTTAAGATGCGCGTGATCTGGCGGCGTTTCCGCCATGGTCTGCAAGCGCGTTACGAACACCACGGCGAACATGGGCCGCAGCTGGAAGTGCTGATGCGCCGCGCCGATCCCGATTCCGCCTGGCATGACCGCGCCAACTGGATGATCGACGTCGCCGAATGGGTGCGCCATCAACCCAAGGTTTCCCTGCTCGACGCTGAAGGCTGGCGCCGGGTCAAGCACCAGCGCGTGCGCGCCATGCTGGACTGGCTCGACGCGCATCGCGACATTCGCCGCCAGGTGCAGGGCTGCCTGCAGAAGACCCTGCGCGAGGCGAGTGGGCCGGAACTGTTCTCGGTCACCGGCTTGCCGCATGAACCGGCCTTTTTTACCGAGCTGACTGAACGCGCTTTCAAGATGGTGCTGCCGCGGCATTTGTCGCCCAGCGAGTTGCCGACCTTGTTCGCCGCGATGTTCCCCGATCCGGACGACGCCGAATGGTTGCTCGAGCTGGATCAGGAGCTGCAGGAGCGGCTGTGGAAGCTGGCAGCCGACGACGGCATCTCGCATACCTACTGGCAGCAGATTGAAGAGGCGCTGACTTATCTCACCACGGTGGTGGTGGCCGACGGTATCAGCCCGGCGTTCCGCCAGCGGCTGGAGCCGAAGATGCCGCTGCAGGCCACGCCTTTCATGGCCCTGCGACGCGAAATGGAAGCCTATCTGCGGGCCAGCCCGCACGACGAAGGCCCGTTGCGCAGCGCGCGCATGCTGATCGCGGTGTGCCAGGCGCAGACCGATCGCATTTATGCGCATCTGGATGAATACGGCGTTTCGGTCAGCCTGGTCTACCGCATCGAGCGCATGCGCGCCCAACTGACGCGCATGGGGCGTCTCATCGACGTGCGTTCGGCTACCTGGCGGGAACCCAAGGCGGGGCGCGGAGCCGGTCGCGTGCAATTGCTGCTGGCCGACCTGATCGCCGCCCATCACAGCCGCTCGTCGGTGCGCAGCCTGGTGCGGCGCAGCTTCGCGCTGCTGGCGCGCAAGATGGTCGAACGCAGCGCCGATCACGGCGAACATTACATCGCGCGCGACAGCGCCGGTTACCGTGCGATGCTCAAGGCCGCCTGTATCGGCGGCGTGGTCACGGCGTTCACGGTGCTGGGCAAGATCGCCCTGGCCAGGCTGGGATTGGCGCATTTCTTCGAGGGCGTGTTCGCATCAATCAATTACGCCTTCAGCTTCCTGCTGATTGCCGCCCTGGGTGGCGTACTGGCAACCAAACAGCCGGCCGTGACTGCACCGGCGCTGGCGGCCAAGATGGGCGAGCTGGACACCGTTGACGGCCTGCGGGCACTGATCGGCGAGACCGCCATGCTGCTGCGTTCGCAGGCGGCGGCGATTTTCGGCAACCTGATTGCGGTGATCCCGACGATGCTGCTGATCACGGCCGGCTTCCTGCTGGCCTCCGGCGCGACGCTGATGACGCCGGAAAAAGCCCGCGCGGCCTTGCACAGCCTGTCGCTGGTCGGACCGGCGCCCTTGTACGCAGCCTTGACCGGCATCCTGCTGTGGCTGTCGAGCCTGGCGGCGGGATTTGCCGACAACTGGTTCGCCTTGCGCCGCCTGCGCGAAGCACTGGCGCATCAGCGCCGGCTGGTGCACGCGCTGGGCGCTGCACGCGCGGCGCGCTGGGCCATCTGGCTGGAGCGCCATGTCGCCGCCATCGTCGGCAATGTCTCGCTGGGCGTGCTGCTCGGTATGGGGCCGGTGGTGGCCGAGTT
This sequence comes from Herbaspirillum sp. NPDC101397, assembly GCF_044767325.1. NCBI lineage: Bacteria > Pseudomonadati > Pseudomonadota > Betaproteobacteria > Burkholderiales > Oxalobacteraceae > Herbaspirillum > Herbaspirillum sp. NPDC101397. Next base: position 35,136 of record NZ_JBIWNS010000002.1, on the reverse strand, counting down.
CTTCGGACTGCCGCTGGACGTGCGCCACGTCACGCTGGCGACCGGCACGCTGGTGGCCGCCGGGGCCAGTCTTGGCTGGGGTATTGTGTCGACGCCGGCATTCTGGTTGGCCGTCAGCGGCATCATGGTGATCGGCGCGCTCAACGTCGGCATCGCGTTCTTGTGTGCGATGGCGCTGGCCTTGCGCGCGCGGGAAATCCCGGCGCGCATCCGGCGCGTGGTTTTTCGTGCTGTATTGCGACGTTTTGCGGCTTCGCCGTGGACGTTTTTATTCCCTGAAAAGGCCGCCAGCGCCGCCTTAAGGCCCGTTCCGAGCGAATCGGAGACCGAAGAGGAGCGGTGAAGCACCGCAATATGGGGTGGGCGCAGAGGGGGATGTTGTAATTTGGAGCGCTGCGACAGATTGACTCACGGCGTTGTTGGGGTAAAATCAACCGGTTTTTTGGCGTCGCAGGGGACGGGCGAGAATGCTCAAGTAATCCAATAAGCCAAATTGGTTGAGCCAATAATGTATAGCCAAACCTGTGAAACCAGCTTCGAACAGTCATGTGTTTCGCTTTAGTTGATTTTATTTACCCCTGCCAATATGAAAAAACTCTTCGTACTGCTCGCTCTCGCGGGTGTTGCCAGCGCGGCCTCGGCCGTCGATCTTGCAGGTAACACCGGCAAGGTCAATGTGTCGATGTGCATCGGCTGTCACGGGATTCCAGGCTACAAGGCGACTTTCCCCGAGGTCTACCAGGTCCCCATGCTGGGCGGCCAGTCTGAAAAATATATCGAGAACGCGCTGAAGGCCTATCAAAAAGGCGAGCGTAAGCATCCGTCCATGCAGGGCATCGCCGGCAGCCTGTCCGATAAGGACATCGCTGAACTGGCTGCTTACTACTCACAGCAAAAATAAGGGAAGCACGAGATGAACAAGATCCTGACCTTGGCAGCTTTCGCCGCTGCCTCCGTTGTTTCCCTGCAAGCAGCTGCGGCGGGCAATGCCGAATCTGGCAAGCTGCTGGTTGAAAAATACAACTGCGCTTCCTGTCACGGCAAAGATTTCAATTCCCCGATCGATCCTTCGTATCCGAAGCTGGCAGGCCAGCATCAGGATTACCTGCAGCATGCGCTGGTGTCGTATCGCCGCGGCAACGACGGCATGAACGGCCGCACCAACGCCATCATGGCCGGTCAGGCCAAGGTGCTGACCGACAAGGATATCCAGGATATCGCCGCTTACCTGCACAAGCTGCCTGGTTCGCTGGTGCTGGAGAAGTAAAACCGGTAGTCGAGGCCTGGCCTCAACGTAAAAAGCCACGGCATGCCGTGGCTTTTTTCATGGACGCTGCGCCAGAACGGGAAGATCAGCGGCGCTTGATGCTTTCGATATAGGCCGCACCGTCCGGCGGCAGGCCGCTGCGCTGCGAATTCCAGATCATCTCGCCCAGGCATTCCATGATTTCATGATGCGCGTCGTGGGCCGAGCCCTTGCGCTGCGCCAGCGCTTCGAAAGCCTTGCGAATGCCGGGCGGCTGGTCGATGGAAATCTGCTCGCTGATCGACAGATGCATCGACAGGTGCAGGAAGGGGTTGTGGCCTTGCTCGACCGAGTAATCGGCGGCCAGCGCCTGCTCGACGTCCTTGAGCGAATCATCGTATTCGGGATGCTCGACGATCCAGTCGCGGGCGATGGCTTCGAGAGGAGTCAGAATTTCGTTGGCGCGATACTTGCGGAATGCTTCGCAAAAGAAGCGGCGGACATCATGCTGGGAGGGGTTGAACATTGCGGCGGCTGGCGAAACGCATAAAAGCCGTATTGTACGCCGTGTCGGCCAACTCGGCCGGCGCAGGAAAAACCAGTCATACGCACGAAATTGTCCTGCGGTAATATGTCCCTACAAGACGAGCAAAAACATCGTCACATCTCGCGAAATGAGGGGACACCATTCATGAAACTCAGGCTCTGCAGGGTGCAGCTCGCGTTCCTGTTGCCGGCGCTATTGTCGTCGTCGCTGCTGTTGCTCTCGTTGTTTTCCATTTCCTCGTACGCCTCAATCGCCTCGGCCACCGCTGTCACCAAGACCAGCCCGGAAGACGACGACAGCCGCACCGTGCTGATCGGCTATGCAGGTCCGTTGAGCGGCACGTCGTCCGCCGTCGGCAAAAGCATGGCCAACGCCGCGCAACTGGCGGTCGATGAGGCCAACAAGCGCGGCCTGCAAATCCAGGGCCGGCCGGTCCAATTGAAATTGCTGATCCAGGACGACCGCAGCAATCCGCGCACCGCCGAATTGATCGCCCGCTATCTGGTGCGCAGCGGCGTGGTGGGCGTCATCGGCCATTGGAACAGCGCCGCCAGCCTGGCTGCCGCGCCGATCTACAATGCCGGCGGCGTGATCCAGATCTCGCCGGCCAGCATGAGCACCCTATACACTCAGCAAGGCAATCGCGCCGCCTTCCGCACCATCGGCAACAACGGCAGCGCCGGCAGCCACACCGCCGACTATGCGGTCCGCACGCTCCAGGCCAAGCGCTTTCTGGTGGTGGATGACGGCACGGCGTTCGGGCGTGGTTTCGTCGAACAATTCATCCGCTCGGCCAAGGAGCAGGGCGCGCAGATCGTCGGCTCCCACAGCGTCAGCGACAAGACCTCGGATTTCAATGCAGTGCTGACCGACGCCGCCAGGCTGCGTCCCGACGCGGTGATGTTCGGCGGCCTCGAGCTGCAGGCCTCGACGCTGGCGCGCAGCCTGAAGCGGCGCAATCCCGAGGTCCGCTTCATCGGTTCCAGCGGCACCGTGGGTTTGCCGTTCCTGCGCGCGGCGGGCGCCGACGGCAACGGCAGCGTGGTGCTGGAGCCGGGGCTGCCGATGGGCAAGATGCCGGGCTGGAAGAATTTTGAAAAGAATTACATGCAGAAATTCGACAGCAACATCGAGCTCTTTGCACCGTTCGCCTATGACGCCACGCAAGTGCTGATCGCAGCGATGCGGCAGGCCAATTCAACGGATCCCAAGAAGGTCGCCGAGGCGCTGCATGAAATCCGCTTCAACGGCATGACGGGCACGATCTCGTTCAACCAGGACGGCGACCTCAACAATCCCACCTTCACCATTTACGAGGTGGAAAACCAAAGTTGGGTGGTCAGGAAGGTCATCAGCGGCAGCGCCAACTGACCCGGGCGGCTACACGCCTTTTTCGGGCAGAGGCGTCTTTTTCTTGAACTCGCATAGATCGGCGATGAGACAGTTCCAGCATTGCGGTTTGCGCGCGATGCAGGTGTAGCGGCCGTGCAGGATCAGCCAGTGGTGGGCGTCCTGCAGGAATTCCGGAGCGACGAATTTCATCAGCTTGCGTTCGACCTCATCGACGTCCTTGCCCGGCGCAATGCCGGTGCGATTGGACACGCGGAAAATGTGCGTGTCCACAGCGATAGTCGGATGACCGAAGGCCGTATTCATCACCACATTGGCAGTCTTGCGCCCCACGCCCGGCAGGGCTTCCAGTTCTTCACGCGTCTGCGGCACCTCGCCGCCGTGCTGTTCCAGCAGGATGCGGCAGGTTTCGATGACGTTCTTGGCCTTGGTGCGGAACAGGCCGATGGTCTGGATATAGGGAATCAGCTCGTCCACGCCCAGTTTGTAGATCTTGGCCGGTGTATTGGCGACCGGGTACAGCTTGCGCGTGGCCTTGTTGACCGAGACGTCGGTGGCCTGCGCTGAAAGCAGCACGGCGATCAGCAGTTCGAACGGCGTGGTGTATTCCAGCTCGGTGGTCGGAGTCGGATTGGCTTGCCGCAGACGGCTGAATATTTCACGGCGCTTTTCGCTGTTCATGGCTGGCGGACGGGCTTGGCTGTTGGTTGATCATTGGCGGCGGCTTGTTCTTTTTTCAGGCGCGCGCGTTCGATGGCGGCCTGGATGATGGCTTTCTTGCGGTCCTGCTCGGCTTTCTCAGCTGGCGTCAGCGCATCGGCGGCTTCCACCTCCTTCAACTTGGCGGCGGCTTTGGCGGCCAGGCGGTCGTCGTTTTCCTGCTTCTCGCGACGCAGGCGGAAGCTGCGGAAGTCATGCCGCGCGCGGGCGGCATCGGCCTGTTCCTGCGACCATGCCTGCCAGCCCGTCAGGCCCGGCGTGACTTCAACCATGGCGATGCAGTCGACCGGGCAGGGCGCCACGCACAGATCGCAGCCGGTGCACAAATCGGGCAGCACGGTGTGCATCTGTTTGGCGGCGCCGACGATGGCGTCGACCGGGCAGGCCTGGATGCACAGCGTGCAGCCGATGCAGGCGGCTTCGTCGATGACGGCGCGCGTGCGCGGACGCTCCAGTCCGTTGACCGGGTTGAGCGGCAGCAGCGGGCGGGACAGCAGTTGCGCCAGGCGCGCCACGCCCTCGGCGCCGCCCGGCGGGCATTGGTTGTAGCCTGCGCTGTCGTCGGCGATCGCTTCCGCATACGGCCGGCAGGCGGGATAGCCGCACTTGCCACATTGGGTTTGCGGCAGCAGGTTTTCGATCTGGTCGGCGAGTGTGAGGACAGCGGAGGAAGACACGTTGGATGGCTGGTAAAAAATGGCTGGACGGACGGGAAGCCGTATTATCCCGGAAACCGGCGCCGTGAGGGAATCGCTGCGTGCAGGCAATAAAAAAGCCTTTGCCTTGTTACGGGCAAAGGCTTGCGGATCTTGGACTGCAGACCGATCAGGAATTCGCCTTGATGAATTCGCCGATTTTAGGACAGATCACTTCGCGCCAGCGGCGGCCCGAGAAGATGCCGTAGTGGCCGCACTTGGGCGCGGTGAAGTGCTGCTTGCGCGACTTCGGAATCGACGAGCACAGGTCTTGCGCCGCCTGGGTCTGGCCGGAGCCGGAGATGTCGTCCAGTTCGCCTTCGATGGTAAAGAGCGCCACCGACTTGATATCCTGCGGACGCACCAGCTTGCCGTCAATCTTCCACGTACCTTGCGGCAGGTCGAAGTCCTGGAATACGATCTTGATGGTTTCCAGGTAGAACTCGGCCGGCATGTCGAGCACCGCGTTGTATTCATCGTAGAACTTGCGATGGCTTTCGGCCGACTCGTCGTCGCCGTCGCGCAGGTGCATGTAGAAATCCCAGTGGCTCTGCGCATGGCGGCGCGGGTTCATGGCGACGAAACCGGCGTGCTGCAGGAAGCCCGGGTAGACCTTGCGGCCGAAGCCGGGGAAGTTGGCCGGCACGCTGTAGATCACGGTGTTTTCAAACCAGCTGAACGGCTTTTCGGTGGCCAGGTCGTTGACCGCGGTCGGCGATTTGCGCGCGTCGATCGGACCGCCCATCATGGTCATGCTCTTGGGCAGCTTGGGATCGTTGGCGCTCGCCATCAGGGCGATCGCGGCCAGCACCGGTACGGTCGGCTGGCACACGGAGATCACGTGCACGTCCGGACCCAGGGTGCGGATGAAGTCCTGGATGTAATAAACGTAGTCATGCAGATGGAACGCGCCCTTATCGAGCGGCACCATGCGTGCATCAGTCCAGTCGGTGACGAACACGTCGTGATTCGGCAGCAGGCCGCGCACGGTGTCGCGCAGCAGCGTGGAATGGTGACCGGACAGCGGTGCAACCAGCAGCACGGTGGGCTGCTTGAGCGCGGCGTACTGCTTGCTGTCCAGGTCCTTGCTGAAATGAATCAGGCGACAGAAGGGCTTGGTTTCAGCAGTTTTCTCGACGATCCCGATGGTCTTGCCATTGATTTCGGTCGATTCGATCTGGAATTCTGGTTTTTCGTAGTCTTTGCCGAGGCGGTAGAGCAGTTCGTAACCGGCGGCGATACGTTGTGCGAATGGCGTGTGGGCCAGCGGGGAAACAGGATCGGAAAACAGTTTTGCCGAGGTCTCCGCCCATTGCATCAGGGGGGTGAGAAAGGCACGGTTTAATTCGTGAATTTGATAAAGCATGGCTGACCTTTACACATAGTACGCATGAAGCTGGCTGGTTAGTCCATAACGGCATTGTGTGCTGTCGAGACTACAAGTATTGCTCTGTTATAGCTCTATTTTCTTGCTATGTTGCAATGCAATATTTTAACACGGTTCGGTGTTCACCGTGGTGCGCCGGGGCATGATAAAAACACTAAATGTCGACAAAGAATTTTCAGGTTGTGGAACAAATTATGCCTTTTTATTCAACGATTTATAGCGACATTATCGGCATCAGAATGTTGATTTTGAATCAATATGCACGCCAATGCACAAAGAAAAAGCCTCTGTCCGAATGGAAGAGGCTTTTTTTGTGAAGCACGGGTGATCGGATTTAATCGAAGACCGGAGTTTCCACGCCGAGAATCTTGTGCAGTTTCGGCGATGTCGTCGTGTACTGCATGTGGATCTTCTTGTCCGGGAAGATGTACGGTGCAGCGCCGAAAGCGGCCAGCGCGGCTTCGTGGAAGCCCGACAGAATCAGCTTCTTCTTGCCCGGATAGGTGTTGATGTCGCCGACCGCGAAGATGCCCGGCACATTGGTTTCGAACTTTTCGGTGTCGACCACTTTCAACTGCTTGCGCTCGATGTCCAGGCCCCATTCGGCAATCGGGCCCAGTTTTGGCGACAAACCGAAGAACACCAGCAACATGTCCAGCGGCAAGCGGCGGGTGACGCCGTCGGCGCCCGTGACCTTGATTTCGGACAACTTGCCGTCCTTGGCTTCAAAACCGGTGGCCTGGCCGACGATGAGTTGCATTTCGTACTGTTCGCACAGTTCCTTCATCTTGGCCACCGATGCCGGCGCCGCCCGGAATTCTTCGCGACGGTGCAGCAGCACTACGGATTCGGCCTTGCCGACGAAGTTCAGCGCCCAGTCCAGCGCGGAGTCACCGCCACCGCAGATGACGATGTTCTTGCCTTCGAACTGGGCCGGATTCTTGACGCGGTAGAACAGTTGCGAGCCGTCGAAGGCTTCGATGCCGTCGACCTTCAGCGTGCGCGGCTGGAACGAACCGACGCCGGCGGCGATGAAAATGGTCTTGGTGATGAACTTGGTGCCTGCCGAGGTTTCGAGGTCGAAACGGCCGTCTTCGCGCTTTTGCACGACGGTGACTTCCTGGCCCAGATGGAAGGTCGGATCGAAGGGCTCGATCTGCTTCAGCAGGTTGTCGGTCAGTTCCTGGCCGGTGCAGACAGGCACGGCGGGAATGTCATAGATCGGTTTGTCCGGATACAGTTCGACACATTGGCCGCCGACATTGGCGAGCGAGTCGATGACGTGCGCCTTGATTTCCAGCAGGCCGAGTTCGAATACCTGGAACAGGCCGACCGGGCCGGCGCCGACGATGACGGCATCGGTTTCGATCGGCGTTGTCTTGCCGGCGTCAGCCGCGGCAATCTTGAAGTTGTCCATAAAAAAATCCAATTTCCGTTTCAGTTGAGGGTGTTTCCAGACTCAATTGGCTATCGGCCAAGGCAGGTTTGCGTAGCGGCTTGCGCGTGCATTCCCGATCTTGGCTGTATGGCTAGAAGTGAAGGCTGTCTGTTGAAGGAGCGTGCCGGCCGGTTGCCGGCGCCGCTCCGTTGCGGCGCTGTCAGGCTCAGCGCTGCAGGAACTCCAGTTTGTTCTTGGCGTCTTTCCATTCCTCGGCTTCGGCCAGCGGCGCCTTGGTTTTGGTGATTGAAGGCCAGAAACGCGCCAGTTGTTCATTGAGCTTGATGAATTCCTGCTGATCGGCCGGTACGTCTTCTTCCGCATAGATCGCATTGACCGGGCACTCGGCTACGCAAACGGCGCAATCGATGCACTCGTCGGGATCGATGGCGAGGAAATTCGGGCCTTCGCGGAAGCAATCAACCGGGCATACATCGACGCAGTCCGTGTAACGGCAGCGGATGCAGGAGTCGGTCACAACGTGGGTCATAACAGTCCTATCTGTAAAATTTCTTTAAAACCTGGGCAAACTCAGCCGGAATTAGTGGCAATATGGCGCGGTTCAATCGAGGCAAATTTCGATTGCAGCCGGAATTCCTGATTGTTCCCTGATTGCTTCGCAATTTGCAGGCAGATCTGAGGCAAATCTTCTGGTCGCGCGACAATCCCTATACAACCGGCTGGAAAGCCTTGTATTTTAAGGCAATTCAACTTTTCTCACAAATGAGGCTTATACAAATTACGTATAAGTAAATATGAAATATTCATTCGTCCAAGGACAAGATCAAAAGTGAACGACGAACAAGCAAAGACGGGTTTCGTGACACGCGCGCTGACCGGGCTGACGGCGGCGCTGGGGCTGGGTTTGGCGCTGGCGGTTGCCGCCCGGGCCGAGAACATCCGCATCGGCGAAATCAACAGTCATACCGGCGTGGCGCAGTCGAGCCAGGCCTATCGCAACGGCGCCGACCTGGCCGTGGTCGAAATCAACGCCGCCGGAGGCCTGCTGGGACGCAACCTCGAACTGATTTCGCGCGACGACAGCGGCAGCCCCGATGAGGCCGTACGGCACGCCGAGGCGCTGATCAAGACCGATCGCGTCGATGTGCTGACCGGCTCGATGCTGTCGAACGTGGCGCTGGCAGTCGCCAGGACAGCTGCATCCGAAAAGAAGCTGTTTGTCGTCGGCGATGCCTTGTCGGACGCCATCACGCTCGACAAGGGCAATCGCTACACTTTCCGCCTGCGGCCGTCGACTTATACCCAGGCCGCCATGCTGGCGGAAGCGGCCGCCAAGGTGCCGGGACGGCGCTGGGCCATCGTCGCGCCCAATTACGAATATGGACAAAGCGCTGTCGCCAACTTCAAGCTGCTGCTGAAAGAGCGCCGTCCGGACATTGAATTCGTCGCCGAGCAATGGCCGGCGCTGGGCAAGATGCGCGCCGAGGTGGTCGTCAAGGCCTTGCGCCAGGCGCGCCCTGATGCGATCTTCAACGCCGCCTTCGGCAGCGACCTGCAGCAATTCGCGGAAGAGGGCAGCCGTCAGGGTTTGTTCGCCGCCAGCACGGTGTTTTCAATGTCGGCCGGCCCGGCGCTGGGCGATGTGCTGGCGCAATATGAAGGCACCAAAAACTGGGTGGTGCTGGGTTATCCGTCGGAGCAACTCGCCACGCCCGAGCATCAGCGCTTCCGCGAGGCCTACCTGAAGCGTTTCAACGATCGTCCGTTGTTGCAGGCGGTGTTCGGCTACAGCACCGTGATGTCGATCGCCGCCGGCATCAAGAAGGCCGGATCGGTCGATTCCGAAAAACTGGTGACGGCCATGCGCGGCCTGAGCGTGGAGACGCCGGTCGGGCCGATCACCTTCCGCGCCCACGACCAGCAGTCGAGCATGGGGGCGTTCGTCGCGACGCTGGTGTGCAAGGATGGGCGCAGCAACATGACCGAATGGCATTACCTCGACGGCGCGCGCTACATGCCGGACGACAATTACATCAAGGGACGCAGGCCGGCTTCGGCGATGCGCTGATCATGCCGCAATCCTTGCGCGGCGCATGATCGATCCGGCCGGCTGATCGGCTGACTGATTAACCCTCCACGCAGGCGGGGCACGATCTTCCCTATCCAAGGTAAGATAGTGCCCCTTGTCCTCTCCAGCACACGATCATTTTTGACTCGTCAGGCGCCATGATTATTTCTTCCTTGCTCGACACCGACCTCTACAAGTTCACCATGATGCAGGTGGTGCTGCATCATTTCCCGGGAGCGCAGGTCGAGTACCGTTTCAAATGCCGCAACGACGATGTCGACCTGACGCCGTATATCGATGAGATCAAGGCGGAAATCGCCGCGCTGTGCCGTTTGCGCTTCCGCGAATCGGAACTGGCCTACCTGCGTAGCTTTCGTTTCATCAAGAGCGATTTCGTCGACTTCCTCGATCTGTTCCATCTCAACGAAAAGTACATCAGCGTCACGCCGTCGCCGGCTGACAACGGCGAGATCGAGATTCAGGTCAAAGGTCCGTGGCTGCACACCATCCTGTTTGAAGTGCCGGTACTGGCGATCGTCAATGAAGTGTATTTTCGCGCCACTCAGCGCGCTCCCGACTACGAGACCGGCCGTGCGCGCCTGCGCGACAAGATCGCGCTGCTGACCGACAACCCGGCGCTGGACGGTTGCAAGATCGCCGACTACGGCACACGCCGCCGCTTCTCGCGCAGCTGGCACGCCGAAGTGATCCTGGCGATGAAGGACCACATGGGCAGTCATTTTGCCGGCACCTCCAACGTCCAGTTCGCCATGCAGCACGACCTTACGCCGCTGGGTACGATGGCGCATGAATACCTGCAAGCCTGCCAGGCGCTCGGTCCACGCCTGCGCGATTCGCAGATTTACGGCTTTGAAATGTGGGCGCGCGAATACCGCGGCGACCTCGGCATTGCCTTGTCGGACGTGTACGGCATGGACGCCTTCCTGCGCGATTTCGACATGTATTTCTGCAAGCTGTTCGACGGCGCACGCCATGATTCCGGCGATCCGTTCGAATGGGGCGAGCGCCTGCTGAAACACTACGACAACAACCGCGTCGACTCCAAGAGCAAGGTGCTGGTGTTTTCCGATGGCCTCGATTTCGACAAGGTGGTGTCGCTGTATTTGCGCTTCAAGGATCGCGCAAAAGTGGCCTTCGGCGTCGGCACCAACCTGACCAACGATCTCGGCTACACGCCGCTGCAGGTGGTCATGAAGATGGTGCGCTGCAACGGGCAGCCGGTGGCGAAACTGTCCGATACGCCGGCCAAGAACATGTGCGACGATGAAGCCTACGTGAAGTATCTGCGGCAGGTATTCGAGATCAAGTAAGCCCTCGCGGCATGACCGCGGCGAGAGAATTTTCGCCGGTTCAGATTCTGCCCCAAAGCCTTGGTTGAAATGTTTTAATGCATTCGGATTCCGGCCGCCATGGCCGGTCTTGCTGGTATAGTGTGGCCTCGTTTGTTACGGTTTTTCCTCTTCACAAGGTCTCACATTGCGCACAAAACTCCTCACGACATCGGCCGGTCTCGGCCTTGCTTTGATGCTTCCTCAACTGGCTCATGCAGCCGATCTTGACGGCGGCGCATTGTCTGCGTTGTGGGGTATTCCATTCATTGGTTTGTTGCTCTCGATTGCGCTCGGGCCTTTGCTCTTCGAACATTTTTGGCACCATCATTTCGGCAAGATCGCATTGGCCTGGGGCGCGGCATTCCTGCTGCCGTTTGCGGCGACGTTCGGCGTGCATACGGCCGCCGCCGGTACCGTCCATGCGCTGTTGGCCGAGTACATCCCCTTCATCGCCTTGCTGACCGCCTTGTTCGTGGTGGCCGGCGGCATCTGCGTGCGCGGCAACCTGCACGGCACGCCGGCGCTCAATACCGGCCTGCTGGCGCTGGGCACCGTGCTGGCCAGCATCATGGGCACCACCGGCGCGTCGATGCTGCTGATTCGCCCGCTGATCCGCGCCAACGACAACCGCAAGCATGCGGTGCACATTGTGGTGTTCTTCATCTTCCTGGTTGCCAATGCGGGCGGCTCGCTGACGCCGCTGGGCGATCCGCCGCTGTTCCTCGGTTTCCTCAAGGGCGTGGATTTTTTCTGGACCATGCAGAACATCTTCCCCGAGACCTTGTTCGTCTGCGTGTCGCTGCTGGTGATTTTCTATCTGCTCGATAGCCACTACTACAAGAACAAGGAAGAAGCCTTGCCGCCGGCGCGCGATCCGACGCCCGACTCGGGCATCAGCTTCGAAGGGAAATTCAATTTCGTGCTGCTGCTGGCGGTGATCGCGCTGGTGCTCATGAGCGGCTTCTGGAAGTCAGGCGTGGCATTCGATGTCATGGGCACGCCGGTCGAATTGCAGAACCTGCTGCGCGACCTCGCGCTGGTCGCGATCATCGTGATTTCGCTGTGGAGTACACCGAAATCTGCACGTGCCGGCAACGATTTTTCGTGGGGGCCGATCCTCGAAGTGGCCAAGTTGTTTGCGGGTATCTTCATCACCATCATTCCCGTGATCGCCATGCTGCGGGCAGGCGAAGCGGGTGCGTTCGGCGCCGTCGTGCGTGCCGTCACCGGCCCGGACGGCCAGCCTGTCGACGCGATGTATTTCTGGATCACGGGGCTGCTGTCGTCATTCCTCGATAACGCGCCGACTTATCTGGTGTTCTTCAACACCGCGTCGGGTGACGCGCATACGCTGATGACCAAGTTGAGTTCGACGCTGGCGGCGATTTCGGCCGGCGCCGTGTTCATGGGCGCCAACAGCTACATCGGCAATGCGCCCAACATGATGGTCAAGGCCATCGCCGAAGAGCGCGGCATCAAGATGCCGTCCTTCTTCGGTTATATGGCCTGGTCGTTCGCCATCCTGGTGCCGCTGTTCGTCATCATGACCTTCCTGTTTTTTGTTTAACGATAAAGAGACAAGCATGAAACCAAAGATCTTCGTTGCACGCGCCGTTTTCCCTGAAGTGCTGGAGCGCCTGGCGCAGCATTTCGACGTCGAGTCCAATCAGGAAGACCGCATTTTCGGGGCCGATGAACTGATTGCCAAGGTACAGGGCAAGGCCGGCTTGTTCTCGACGCCGAGCGAACCGGTCAGCGCCGCCTTGTTCGCGGCTAATCCGCAATTGAAGGCGGTGTGCAACATGGCGGTCGGCTACAACAATATCGACGTCGCCGCCGCCACCAAGGCCGGCGTGCAAGCCACCAACACGCCTGATGTTCTCAACGAAACCACCGCCGACTTCGGCTGGGCGCTGTTGATGGCGACCGCGCGCCGCGTCACCGAGTCGGAACACTGGCTGCGCGCCGGGCACTGGAAAAAGTGGAGCTACGACAGTTTCACCGGATCGGACGTGCATGGTTCGACGCTGGGCATCATCGGCATGGGCCGCATCGGCCAGGCCATCGCACGGCGTTCGCTGGGTTTCGACATGAATGTGATTTATCACAACCGTTCGCAACTTTCACCGGAACTGGAAGCGCGCGCCAACAATGCAAAGTATGTCGGCAAGGAAGAACTGCTGCGTACCGCCGATCACGTCATCCTGGTGTTGCCGTATTCGAAAGAATCGCATCACACCATCAAGGCCGCCGATCTGGCCCTGATGAAACCGCAGGCCACGCTGATCAATCTGGCGCGCGGCGGGATTGTCGACGACGCGGCGCTGATCGCCGCCTTGCGCGACAGGAAGATTGCTGCTGCGGGCCTCGATGTGTTCGAGAACGAACCTGCCTTCAATCCGGATTTCCTCGGTTTGTCGAACGTCGTGCTGACGCCGCACATCGCCAGCGCCTCGACGCCGACGCGACTGGCGATGGCAAACTGCGCGGCCGATAACCTGATCGCCGCGCTGTCGGGGCAGACGCCGCCGAACCTGCTGAATCGTGATGTCCAGCCGAAGCCGTAATCATCTGGCATTCATCCGGCATTGTCATGAAGGCAATAAAAAACCCGCCGAGGCGGGTTTTTTATTTTCCGGACGCTGTTTTCAAGGAATAGATCAGCCCTTCAGATCGGCGATCAGGTCAATATACTGCTGCTGCGCTTCCTCTTGCTGCAAGCCTTTGAGGGCTTCCCAGGCGTCCCATTTGGCGCGACCGACAAAGTCGGTCATGCCAGGACGATCGCCTTGCACATCGCCGCTGCTGCCTTGCTTGTACAGGCCGTACATCTTCAGCAGGGTCATGTTGTCGGGGCGTTCCGAGAGGTTCTTGGACTCGGCGACGGTCTGTTCAAATTGTTCCTGCAAACTCATGTTTCCTCCTGAATGGCCTTGGGACGGCGTTAAACCGCTTAGACCGCGAGCAGTTCGACTTCGAAAATCAGTGTCGCGTTCGGCGGAATCACGCCGCCGGCGCCGCGTGCGCCATAGCCCAGCGCAGCAGGAATGATCAGCTTGCGGACACCGCCGACCTTCATGCCCTGGACGCCTTCATCCCAGCCCTTGATCACATGACCTGCGCCCAAAGGGAACGCAAATGGATCGTTGCGGTCTTTACTCGAGTCGAATTTGCTGCCGGCGGTGCCATCCGGATTTTGCAACCAGCCGGTGTAATGCACGCTGACATGGTTTCCTGCCTTGGCTTCGTCGCCGGCGCCAACCTGGATTTCTTCGTATTGCAGTCCAGAGGAGGTAGCGATAGTAGACATTTTGTTCCTTTCAAAGAGTTTGTTTGTGCTGTGTTTTTAGCCGCGCGTCCGGGAGAAAAGGGCGCTGAAAGGCCCGTCCTCCCTGCGTTCTGCGCATGTACATGCTGCGTTGCTGAACGGGGTTGGTGGCAGTGTAAACCAAAACACCGCAAAACACCGGGATCAACGCCACTCGTGTCAGCCAAATCGGCATCACAAGCGTTAGGTACCGTGGGGCGTGCTTTTTTACGGATTTGTTACGGATTTCATGCACGGTAAGATCGCAATTTTTAAAGTAAAGTTCTTCATGCTGCATAGTTTTGCCCGGTTTTCCCGGCTCTCTCTTCTGGCGCTGTGCGCGCTGACCGCTGTCATCACTGCGCCGGCATCTGCGAACGTGGTGGTGGTCCTCAATTCCGGCGACGCCACGGTGACGTTGCTGGATCAGTCGACTTACAAGGAAATCAACACTTTCTCGGTCGGCAAGGAACCGCATCACCTGATGGCGACGCCCGACAACAAGTCGCTTATCGTTGCCAGCGCCACCGGCAACCAGCTGATTTTCCTTGATCCCAAGACAGGCGAAGTACAACGCCAGCTGCGCGGCATCATCGATCCGTACCAGATCGGCTTCTCCCCGGACCAGAAATGGTTCATCGCCAACGGCTTGCGCCTGGACCGCGTCGACGTGTACCGCTACGACGGCCATAACCTCGACCTGGCCAAGCGCGTGCGTCTGGCCAAGACGCCGAGCCACATCGCTTTTGACGCAGCGAGCACCACCGCGTTCATCACCCAGCAGGGCAGCAACGAGATCAGCGCGATCGATCTGGCAACCCAGCAGGTCAAATGGACCATGCCGGTCGGCAAGTTGCCTGCCGGTATCTTCATGACACCGGACAACAAGTATTTGCTGGTCGGCATCATGGGCAAGGATTACGTGCAGGTGATCGACTGGCGCACGCAGAAGACCGTCAAGACCATCCGCACCGGCGAAGGCGCGCACAACTTCCGCGCCCACGGCGACAAGCGCTATGTCTATGTCTCGAATCGCGTCTCCAATACCATCAACATCATCGACCTGCAAACGCTGGAAAGCGTCGGCGTCATTTCCGTGCCCGGCGGCCCGGATTGCATGGAAGTGACTGACGACGGCAAGACCATGTGGGTTACGTTGCGCTGGGTCAAGAAGGTCGCCGTAATTGATCTTGCCAGCAAGAAGATCACGAAAATCATCCCGGTCGGCCGTTCGCCGCACGGCATCTACTTCATCAATCGGGCTGCCGACCTCTGATGCAGAGGGCGCTGCAAGCAGGTTCGCTTCGCCTTGGCAGGTTCGCTGCCATGGGCGCTGCGGTGGCCGCAGTGGTCTCGATCTGGCCGGTGCAGGCGGCGACCGACAATGCCGCATCCTGCAAGGGCACGATCTACCTCAGTTTTGATACCGGCAGCCAGTCGCAGGCCGAGTTCATCGCCAAAACGCTCAACAAGCATCACATCAAGGCGACCTTCTTCCTCGCCAACGAAAAAACCGTCAACGGCGATTACACGCTCGATCCGGCCTGGGCACCATACTGGAAAGCGCGTGTCGCCGAAGGCCATGCTTTCGGCACGCACACCTTCGACCATGTCTACGTCCAGCGTGATCTGCCCGACGGCCGCATCGAAGTCAAACCACAATTTGGCGCGCACGCCGGCCAGAAGCAGGTCTGGAGCGCCGCCCAGTATTGCAGCGAGCTGCAGCGCGTGGCGGATCGTTTCAAGGAACTGACCGGCGCCACGCTCGACCATCTGTGGCGCGCGCCCGGCGGCAAGCTGACGCCGCAGCTGCTGGCGGCAGGGCGCGCTTGCGGTTATTCTCATGTGGCGTGGGCCGAAGCCGGTTTCTCGGGCGACGAGTTGCCGAGCGAAAAATGGCCCAATGCCATGTTGCTGCAACGAGCTTTGCGCAAACTGAAAGATGGCGACATCGTCATGGCCCATCTTGGCATCTGGTCGCGCAAGGATCCATGGGCGCCGGCCGTGCTGGAGCCGTTGATTTCCGGCTTGGAGCGGAAGGGTTTCTGCTTCGCCACCTTGCGCGAACATCCGGCTTACCGGGCTGCGCTCGACAGGCAGCAGACCGCCGTTATCAAATAAGCACGCACCAGCGCAGCGTCTTCAGTAATTACAGCATTTACCCAGGCAATCCTCATGATGCACATGATTCAGGCATTTTCCGATTTGTTCGCCACCGTCCAGGGATGGTTGTTTGAAACCGTCGTCCAGCCGATGGTGTTCAATCTCGGCCTCGGAGAATTCGTCGAAGAGGCGTTCACCGGCACCGAATGGTTCCTGGTCGGCGTGTGCGAGCTGGCGGTGCTGTTCATCATCCTGCGCCCGCTGGAGGCCTGGATTCCCGTGCATGCGTTCACCGACCGGCGCGCGCGCTGGAACGATTTCATCTATACCGCCTTGCATCGTCTCGGCGCGTTCTCGATCCTGGTGTTTTTCCTGCTTGACCCGCTCATGTCTACTCTCAGCGAATTCCTGCACTGGGAAGGCTGGGGCACCTTCAACCTCGACGACGTCTGGCCGGGCGTCACCGATCAGGCGCTGGTGAGCTTCCTGCTTTACCTGATCGTGCTGGATTTCTGCGACTACTGGTATCACCGCGCACAACATGGCGTGCGCTGGCTGTGGGCCTTGCACAGCCTGCATCACAGCCAGGAAAACATGAACCTGTGGAGCGACGACCGCAACCACCTGCTCGACGACCTGGTGCGCGACGTCCTGATGGGCATCGTGGCGCTGGCTATCGGCGTACAGCCGGGTCAATACATCCTGCTGGTGTCGGCGTCGCGCATGTTGCAAAGTCTGCAGCATGCCAATGTGCGCATCCATTTCGGCCGCATTGGGGAGTGGCTGCTGGTGTCGCCGCGCTTCCATCGCCTGCATCACGCGATCGGCATCGGTCATGAGAGCCGCGGCAAGAATTCGCTGGGTGGTCATAACTTCGCGGTGCTGTTCCCGATCTGGGATGTGCTGTTCCGCACCCGCCACGTCGGTTCCGGCTTCGCCATGACCGGCGTGCGCGACCAGCTGCCGCCACCGGCCGGCAAGGGGCGCAACTACGGTCGCGGCTTCTGGGCGCAGCAATGGCTGGGCCTGAAGCGCATCGTCGAATTTTCCCGCAAGGCGGCGCGCTGATGCGCCTGATGACCGTCTCCTTCGGACGCGCGCTGCTGTCGCAGCTGCATATCCGCATGCTGCTGCTGACAGTGCTGCCGTTCGTGATGTCGATTGTGCTCTGGGGCGTGGCGCTGTGGCTCGGCCTGCAACCGATGATCGACTGGCTGCAGGATTACTTCGTCGGCCACAACGGCTTTGGCGTGGCCGGCTCCATTCTCAGCTGGTTCAACATGGGCGCGCTCAAGACCGTCATCGTGCCGCTGATCGCCATGTGGGCCTTGCTGCCGCTGATGATCCTGACGGCGCTGGTGTTCGTCGGCTTGTGGGCGGTGCCGGCCATCGCACGCCACGTCGGCGGTCGTCATTATTCACATCTCGAGCAGCGCCACGGCGGTTCGGTGGCGGGCAGCCTGTGGACCTCGCTGTGGTGCTTTGCGGTGTTCGTGTTCGGTTGGATCGTGACCTTGCCTCTGTCGATTTTCCCGCCGCTGGCGTTCGTGATCCATCCGCTGCTGTGGGGCTGGCTGACGTATCGCGTGATGGCCTATGACACGCTGGCTGACTACGCCACGCCGGAAGAGCGCCGCGCCATCCTGCATGCGCATCGCTGGCCGCTGCTGCTGGTCGGCGCCATCGCCGGCACCATGGGCGCCGCGCCGACCCTGCTGTGGCTGGGCGGCGCCCTGTCGGTGATTTTTTTTCCCATCCTCGCGGCCGGTGCGATCTGGCTGTACGTGCTGGTGTTCGTGTTCACGGGACTGTGGTTCCAATATTATTGCCTGGAAGCGTTGAGCCGCCTGCGCGCTGCAACTAACGCCGACACGGTTGCCGCTTCTTCCGCCGGCAACTGAGCCGGGCGCAGCCGGATTATCCGGATCAGGGCATAATTCCGGGTTACCACCTGCAGAAGCGAACGGATATTTATGGCTATCGGACTCATCATCATCGGCGACGAAATCCTTTCCGGAAAACGCGTCGACAAACATTTTCCCAAAGTACTTGAATTGCTCACCGCACGTGGCCTGCAACTGGCCTGGGTGGAGTATGTGGGCGACGATCCCGAACGCATCACCAACACGCTCAGGCGCACCTTCGCCAGCGAAGACATCGTGTTTTGCACCGGCGGCATCGGCGCCACACCCGACGATCACACGCGCCAGTGCGCGGCGGCGGCACGGGGCGTGGCCCTCGCGCTGCACCCGGACGCCAAGGTGAAAATCCAGGAGCGTATCGCCGATACCGCGCGCGAAGCCGGCATCACGCCGGTGTTCGACGCACCGGAAAACCTGCATCGCCTGAAGATGGGTGAGTTTCCGGTTGGTTCCTCGATTATCCCCAATCCGTTCAACAAGATTCCCGGCTTCTTTGTGCCGAACGTCAGCGGCGAGGGCGCGCATTATTTCGCCCCGGGTTTCCCGGTGATGGCGTGGCCGATGTTCGAATGGGTGCTCGATACGCACTATGCGCATCTGTTCCATCAAGTCGCACGCGCGGAAAAATCGGTGCTGGTGTTCGAGATGCCGGAGTCGACGCTGACGCCGCTGATGGAAGCCATCGAGGCAGAGTTTGCGCTGGTGAAAGTATTCAGCCTGCCGCACGTGGGCGACGACAAGACCCGTCGCCACATTGACCTCGGTGTCAAAGGCGATCCATCGCAAGTGGAAGATGCTTTCCGCAAGATGGAAGAAGGCCTGCGCCAGTTGAAGGCTGATTACCAGCAAGCAGGCTGATCTGAGCGGAAGTGAATGCCGTGGGCAAAAAAATGCCCCGGCTCACCGAGGCATCAGAAACGGTATCTTAGGAGGAAATCAGATACCGAGGAGACAAAGATTGCTCTGAGGCGCTACGGGTAGAACGGGGATACGCCTCATTGCTGAATAACGGGTATTGCACAAGCACTACTTGCAACCACCTGCAGAAAATCTTGCAGCGTTACAACTGTGTCAACAAACCTGTAAAGCAAACCGGGCAGAACAGTCATCATAACGAATATTGTCTGCCCGGGTGTTGTTGAAGCTCGAATTATTCGTTGAAATTATTTCTTGCTGCCACGGGCTGTTGCTTTTACGGTTGCTTGCGACAGCTGATCAACGGCGCTTGAGACATTTGCTTCCAGCGCTTCACTTGCTTGCTTGGCGCTCTTGGTGAACTGTTCGTAGCCGGCATTGAAGTTGCCGATGGTTGTCTTGACGAAAGTAATTGCGTTCTCCGAACCGGCTGGGGCGTTCTTGGAAGCCTCGTCGATCAGCGAAATCACCTTGCGATTGACTTCAGCCAGTTGCGCTTCGGCAGTCTTGGTCAGTTCTGCCTGCGTGGTCGACACGATGCCGGCCAGATGGCGGCCGTATGCCAGGCTCTTTTCAACGGTAGGCTGGGCTTGCGCGGTCGACAGCGAGAAGAATTCCTGCGCGTCTTTCGCCGTCAGCAATTTTTGTGTTGCTTCGCGGGATTCTTCCAGGGAAGACTTGGTGGCTTTCAGGTTCAGGTCGACCAGCTTTTCGACGCCCTCGAAGGTCTTGTTAGCGAACTGGCTAAACAGTGCGATTTGCGCTTCGAAGTTTGCTTTGGTTGCGGCGGAGAATTGTTCGGTGAGAGTCGTCATTTTGCGTAGTCCTTTGGTCCGATATCAAGATTGAATGGAATGGGGCAGGGGAAAATGCACGCTATTGTTGGACACTCTTTTGTGCGGTGCACAATTCGGATTTTAGGTGAAAACACCGGCATGTCAATAGGTTTGCCGACGATTTTGAAAAAGATTGTGGTCTATTTTCCGCAGGCGTCAAACATACTTCCGAGTCGGTTTTTTCTGGCCAGTATTTCGCCAGTATCACGTCTGTATCAGGCTAACGAAAGCCTATTGAAAGTCTGTTTTTGAAAGCCTATTGTTGAGAGCCTATTGTTGAGAGCCTATTACAGCGACCACTTCGTCCTGCCGCTGCCGGCCGGACATCGTTTCCCGATGATCAAGTATCGCCTCATCCGCGAGGGAGCCGCGCGTGCAGTGGCGGATCTGGAATTCCACGAAGCCCAGGCCGCCACTGATGGCGTGCTGGCCTTGGCGCATCATCCGCGCTATGTCGATCTGGTCTCGCGCGGCGCGTTGCCGGAGCAGGTGCAAAAGGACATCGGTTTCCCGTGGTCGCCGGAAATGGTCGAGCGTTCGCGCCGATCCGCCGGCGCCACCATCGCCGCCTGTCGCAGCGCCATGGAGCAGGGCGTGGCGGTCAACCTGGCCGGCGGCACGCATCACGCCTATGCCGATCGCGGCGCCGGCTTTTGCGTGTTCAATGACGCCGCCGTCGCCGCCCGCCTGATGCAGGCTGAACGTCGCGCCGCACGCGTGGCGATCGTCGACCTCGACGTCCATCAGGGCAACGGTACTGCATCGATTCTGGCGACGGACGATTCGGTGTTTACCTTATCGCTGCATGGCGAGCACAACTACCCATTCGAGAAAGAACGCAGCGATCTCGATGTCGGCTTGCCCGACGGCGTCGGCGACGCCGCCTACCTGGCGGCACTGGAGGCGGCGTTGGCGCAGCTGATGGCACGCTTCGATCCGCAACTCATCATCTACCTGGCCGGCGCCGATCCGCACGAAGGCGACCGCCTCGGGCGCATGAAACTGAGCATGGCCGGCATGGCGGCGCGCGACACGCTGGTGTTCGAACTGGGCCGTCAGCAAAGAATTCCGATCGCGGTTACGATGGCGGGCGGTTACGGAAAAAACATCGAAGACACCGTCGCCGTCCACGTACAAACAATAACGCTTGCCAGTCGATACGCTGCCGACTGGAACTGAGCTCCGGAGCCAAAACGTTCACCGCACTCCGGCGCAGACTTCCCGCAGTGTGTTTTGGATAACTATGACTCGCATCGCCGCCGGCGCAGCCCAGGACAAACGTTCCTGGAATCCCCTGTTGCTCAATCTCGTTCCGCTGTCCTTTGTGCTGATCTGGAGCACCGGCTTCATCGTCGCCAAGTTTGGCCTGCCGTATGCGCCGCCGCTGACCTTTTTGATCCTGCGCTTCGTCGGCGTGCTGATCTTCCTCGTGCCGCTGGTGCTGATCTTGCGCGCGCCATGGCCGCAAGGGCTGCAGGTTGCACACATCTCCGTCGCCGGCGTTCTGTTGCATGCCGGTTATCTCGCGGGCGTGTGGAGCGCGATCAAGATGGGCATGCCGGCCGGGTTGACCGCGTTGATCGTCGGCATGCAACCAGTACTCACGGCCTTCGCGGCACCCTTCGTCGGCGAGCGCGTCAAGGGACGCCAATGGCTGGGACTGGGCTTGGGTTTGTGCGGCGTCGGGCTGGTCGTGGCCAACAAGATTTCACTGATCGGCCTGTCATGGGAAGCGATTTCCCTGTGCGTCATGGCGCTGGTGACGATCACCATCGGCACGCTGTATCAGAAGCGTTTCTGCCCGCACTTCGACCTGCGCACCGGCACCATCGTGCAGTTCGTCGCTTCGTTGCTGGTGGTGCTGCCGTTTGCGATTTTCGTGGAAGACTTCGACCTGAGTTTGCACGCGGTCGCATGGACGCCGCAGTTCATCGGCGCCTTGCTGTGGTCCATCCTGGCGCTGTCGATCGGCGCCATCTTCCTGCTGTTCGCGCTGATCCGGCGCAGTGCGGCCACGGCCGTCACCAGCCTGCTGTACCTGACGCCGCCGACCACTGCAGTGATGGCCTGGCTGATGTTCGGCGAAGTCTTCAGCGTGGTCGGCATCATCGGCATGGTGGTGGCCGTGATTGGCGTCGCTTTCGTGGTGCGCAAGTAATCCGTTCAGACCGGCATCAGGGTGATCAGCTTCAGATCCGGCCGGTTCGCCACGCGGAAATTCACCTGCTGGTAAGTCAGCTCGCCTTGTACGGGATGGCGGAACAGGCGCTTGCCGCCTTCGCGTTCGACCACATCCTGCAGGCCCCAGGCGCGCTTGAACAGCGCGCTGCGCGCCGATAATTCTTCCACCATCGTCTTGATCTGCGGATCGTCCAGGTATTGCCCGCAATCGGCGCGAAACTCCGCGACCAGGCGGCGTGCGCGCTGTTCCCAGTCGGTGATCAACTCTTGCGAGGCCGTGGTGCAGAACGTGAAAAACAGCAGATTGTCGTATTCGCTGCCGGCGGTGAGCCAGCCCGTGAACAGCTTGCGCGCGGGCGCGTTGCAGGCCAGCGCATTCCAGTAGCGGTCCAGCACATAGGCCGGCTGCCGGATGCTGCGCACGACCTCGAGGATTTCCGGCGCGATGCTTTCGGTGTGATCGTCCTGATGTACCGGATCCTTCTTTTCCGCCAGTTCAAACAGATAGGTGCGTTTGGCGCGCGGCAGGTGCAGCGCGTCGGCGATGCGCGCCAGCGCTTGCGGAGAAATCGAATCGGTGCGGCCTTGTTCTATCCAGGTGTACCACGTCACGCTGATGCCGCACAGCTGCGCCACTTCTTCGCGCCTTAGTCCCGGTGTCCGGCGGCGCGTGCCGCGCGCCAGATGACCGAGTCCGGCCAGCGTCGGCGAGATCTGTTCGCGCTGCGATTTGATGAACTCACCCAGCGCCTTGCGCTTGATGTCGGGTTTGAGGGTTTTATCCTGTCTGGTGTCGTCGGAGGGCATGGCGGAGGGTTCAGGCTATTGGTTTTGGTAATAGTATAAATGGTGAACTTGTACCAGGATACAGAACAACTAAACTTGCGTCTCCAGCCAGTCAACAACCACGTAGCACATCACACAGGAGCCAGGAATGCGTAGCCACAATGAAGTGATTTCCGAACAGTTCGGCACCACCGCCGCCTCGTATCTGACCAGCGCCGTCCATGCGCAGGGGGCGGATCTGCAAGACCTCGCGGCGTATGCCGCTGCCTATCCGCATGCCCGCGTACTGGATCTGGGCTGTGGCGGCGGTCATGCCAGCTTTGCGACGGCGCCGTTCGCCGCGCAGGTAGTCGCCTACGACTTGTCGGCACAGATGCTGGAAGTGGTGCGCGCCGCCGCCGTCGAACGCAAGCTGCCAAACATCGAGGTGCAGCAGGGCAGCGCCGACCGCCTGCCATTTGCCGATGCCTCGTTCGACGTCGTGTGCACGCGTTTCAGCGCACACCACTGGCGCAATCTGCCGCAGGCTTTGCACGAAGCCGCACGCGTGCTGAAGCAGGGCGGCCGCTTTGTGATGATCGACACTGCAGCGCCCGCAGATGTGCTGGCCGACACCTACGTGCAGGGCATCGAGCTGCTGCGCGACACTTCGCATGTGCGCAACGTCAGTCTGTCGTCATGGAAAAAATTGATTGCGCAGACCGGCCTGCAGGTCGAGTTCTCCAAGAGCTGGAAACTGACGCTGGAATTCTCCTCCTGGGTCGCGCGCATGCGCACTTCGCCGGAACACATTGCCGCAATCAAGTCGTTGTGGCGCGCCGCGCCGGCGGAAGTGCGCACCTATTTCAACGTGGCCGAGGATTATTCCTTCGATATCGACACCGTGCTGGTGGAGGCGATCAAGAAGTAACCGGCGGGAGCAGGCAACTCATACGGAAACCGACTTAAAGGGCGTCTAATAATATATTGGACCCCATATGAGTCGATGCTTATGCTGGGCGGCATTTTCCTTACGTCAGCGTCAGGCACGCCGCTCAGCCATGAAAGCACTGCGCTCCTCCGATTTCCTCGCCGTCCTCGCGCTCGCCACCGCGGCCCTGTTCTGGGCCGGCAACATGCTGGTCGGCAAAGCGCTCAATGAGCAGGTCGCGCCGCTGACGCTGGCGTTCTGGCGCTGGGTGCTGATCCTGACGATCCTGGCGCCGTTCGTGTGGCGCGACGTGGTACGTTATCGTGCGGACATCCGTGCGGCTTTACCGCTGCTGAGCTTGCTGGCCTTGCTCGGCACCGGCTTGTACAACGCGCTGATTTTCGGCGCGCTGCATTTCACCAGCGCGACCAACGCCGCCTTGCTCAATTCCTCGATTCCGGTCTGGACCGTGTTGCTCTCCGTGCTGATACACAGGCGTCGGCCGGGTCGCATGGAGCTGCTAGGCGTCAGCGTCTCCCTCTGTGGCGTTGCCGCCATCATCAGCCATGGCTCGATTACCGGCCTGGCAAGCTTTCAGCTCAATCGCGGCGATGCCTGGATGCTGGTGGCGATGGTGATGTGGAGTGTCTATCTCTTGCTGTTGCCGCGTCGCCCGCGTGTCTTGCCGAGCTTCTGTTTTTTGTGGGTCACGGGCGTGCTCGGATTGTTTGCATTGACTTTGCTGATGCTCGTCAACGGAGGCGGGCGGACGTTCGTTATATCGCTCAGCCAAACCAGTGTGACCGGTGTTTTTTATCTGGCTGTTTTCCCAAGTATCCTGGCCACGCTCGTGTGCAACTACGGCATTGATCGGATCGGCGCCGTGAGGGCATCGCAATGCGTTCATCTGGTCCCGGTATTCGCCTCTGTTATCGCGATGGCCTGGCTGGGGGAGACGTTACACTGGTATCATGCTGTGGGTTTTATTTTTGTACTGGCGGGTCTGTTTATAGCAAATCAGAGGTATCGCGACCGTTAAAAAGTCGCGCGGGGTTTCCAAAAATTAAAAAAGCGCACTTTTTCAAGAAAATTGATTAAAAAGTTGCGCTAACTACCTAATTATCTTGCGATTTTCCCTTGGTTTGCTACACTGCCAACAGTTTCTTGTATGTATCAATCAGGGGGAGGTTCACCAATGCTCAAATCTGCGCTAGCTGCCGTCGCTACGGCACTTCTGGTCTTGGTCGGCATATCCTCGGTGCAAGCGCAAACTTCACCTAATTCCAAGAAAACGGTCGTTAAAAAGACTGTAATCAAGAAGAACGTCGTCAATCGTCGTCCAGTCGCCGCGCCCAGGCGCGCTCCCCAAGCCTCGCTGGATCGCCGTGAAAAACTGGTCAAGAAGGTCGCCGTGGTCCACGGCAAGCGCCGCGTGGTGTATCAGCGCGTAGCCGCCATGCCGACTGTCCCGGTGGTGCCGCCCGTCATGACCGCCGGCGACATGGCCGGCCTCAACCTGACGCAAGACCCGTTGGCGCTGCGTTCCAATGTCGCGCTGGTGATCGACCAGGCCAGCTCGCAAGTCCTGTTTGAAAAAAACTCCTCTGTTGCCTTGCCGATCGCGTCCGTCACCAAGTTGATGACTTCGCTGGTGGTGGTTGAAGCGCGCCAGAACATGGAAGAAGTCCTGACCGTCAGCGATGACGACGTCGATCGTCAAAAACACAGCAGCTCGCGCCTGCGTGTCGGCGCACAATTGTCGCGCGACGACATGCTGCACATTGCGCTGATGAGTTCCGAAAACCGCGCGGCATCGGCGCTCGGTCGCAATTATCCGGGCGGACTGCCGGCATTCGTCGCCGCAATGAACGCCAAGGCGCGCTCGCTGGGCATGATGGATACGCACTACGTTGATTCAACCGGCCTCTCCAGCAACAACGTCGCCAGCGCACGCGACCTTGCCAAACTGGTGGTCGCGGCTTACAACTATCCGATCATTCGCCAATACTCGACCGACGCCAAATACATGGTCGAGCCCAGCGGCCACGCCCTGCAATACGCCAGCTCCAACCGCCTGGTCGCCAGCAAGGATTGGGACATCGGCCTGCAAAAGACCGGTTACATCAATGAAGCAGGCCATTGCCTGGTCATGCTGACCAAGATCGAAGGCCGTTCGGTAGTGATGGTGTTCCTCGATTCCAAGGGTAAGCTGTCGCACGTGGGCGATGCTGCACGCATGCGCAAATGGCTGTCCGAGCAAGGCCCGCAAAACCTGACCCGCGTGAACCTGCGTGCACGTGCGGACGAAGGCTGATCCGGGTTTTAAAGTCACCAGACAATAAAAAAAGGCGAACTTCGGTTCGCCTTTTTTATTCCTGCCCCGGCACGTAGAAGTCGTTCAAACTATGCCGCGCCATCCTGCAGGCTTTGCTGGCTCACGAAGCCCAGCGCTGAGGAGATCTGCGCCGCCGTGGTGACCAGATCTTCCACCCAATCTTCCTGCAGGCGATCAGCCGGCGCCGAAATCGACAGTCCCGCGACCAGTTTGCCGGAGTCGTCACGGATGCCTGCCGCCATGCAGCGCACACCCAGCTCCAGCTCTTCGTTGTCGCGTGCATAACCGAGCGCGCGCACCATGCTCAGTTCGCGCTCCAGCTTGCTCAGATCGGTAATCGAATTCTTGTTGTGGCCGGCCAGTCCGGTGCGCGTGGCGTACGCGCGCACGGCCTTGGGGTCGTCAATGGAGAGGAACAGCTTGCCGGTCGAGGTCAGGTGCAGCGGCGCGCGGCCGCCGATGGCGCGTACCACCTGCATGCCCGAGCGTTCGGAGAAGGAACGGTCGATATAAACGATTTCATCGCTCTGGCGCACCGACAGGTTGATGGTCTGATGGGTCTTGCGATGCAGGGCGCGCATGAAGTCGAGCGCCGCTTCGCGCACGCTCAGGCGGCTCTTGACGATGTTGCCGAGTTCAAGCAGACGCATGCCGAGGCGATAGGTGCCGGGCTCCGAGCGATCGACGAAACGCTTTACCACCAGGTCGTTGAGGATGCGGTGGGCGGTGGAGGGATGCAGCTTGGTGGCGGCCGACAATTCCTTCAGGCTGACCGGATCCGGATACATCGCCAGCGCGTCCAGCAGGGACACCATCCGTTCAATGACCTGGATCGATATCGCGCCTGTCTCGTCGTGGGCTTCTTTTTTCATCTCGATTTCTGATGCATTGCAATAGGTTCTTTATACCACATTGTGAAAAGGAGAAGAAGGCGGTGCGCCAGGAAGAGGCGTTTTCCGGGCGGGATGGTAGTTTTACGAGGACAAAAATGAAACGGCGACGACAGGTTCAAAGGAGAGGGCAGTTCCGTAATTGCGTCATAAAGGCCGATATTACGATTCGCCGGGAATTCCCCGTTCGCCCATGCCTCCCGGCTATATTGCTGCAGGTGATTCTCTTATGCGAATTTGATATGAACAGCGCCTCTCTATATTCGGCAGCCTTGTTGTTGCTTATCTGTTTTTCGCATATTGAGAGAAGAAAGTATTCGTTCGTTTTTTCTTGCCGCCTCATTAACCTGTGCTCTCCAGAACAAAACTGAACCAAGAGGGATGCAGATCATGTTGAAAAAGCTTATCAAGTCGGTTGCCGTCGCAGCCTTGTTCTCGCAGGTTGTGCCGCTGGCCCACGCCGCGGATGTTTCCTTGCTGAATGTCTCCTACGACCCGACTCGCGAACTCTACGCCGACTATAACAAGGCCTTCGCCAAGTATTGGAAAGCCAAGACCGGCGACAACGTGACCATCAAAGCATCCCATGGCGGTTCCGGGAAGCAGGGACGCTCCGTCATCGACGGCATCGACGCTGACGTCGTGACGCTGGCGTTGGCGTATGACATCGACGAAATCTCCGAAAAGGCCAAGCTGCTGCCGCCCGACTGGCAAAAGCGCCTCGAGCACAACAGCTCGCCGTACACCTCGACCATCGTGTTCCTGGTGCGCAAGGGCAACCCCAAGAAGATCAAGGACTGGGACGACCTGATCAAACCTGGCGTCTCGGTGATCACGCCGAATCCGAAGACCTCCGGCGGTGCACGCTGGAACTACCTGGCGGCATGGGCCTACGCGCTGAAAAAGGGCGGCAATGACGCCGCTGCGCGCGACTACATCTCCAAGCTGTTCAAGAACGTGCCGGTGCTGGATTCCGGCGCACGCGGCGCCACCATCAGCTTTGTTGAGCGCGGTCTGGGCGACGTTTTGCTGGCATGGGAAAACGAAGCGCTGATCTCGCTCAAAGAATGGGGCCCGGACAAGTTCGACGTCATCACCCCATCGATTTCCATCCTGGCTGAACCGCCTGTTGCTGTGGTCGACAAAGTCGTTGACCGTCGTGGCACCCGCAAGGTCGCTGAAGAATACCTGAAGCATTTGTATTCCGACGAAGGCCAGGAAATCATCGCCAAGAACTACTACCGTCCGATCAACCCGAAGATCGCTGCGAAGTACGCCTCGCAATATCCGAAGGTCAACCTGATCACGGTCGACAATACCTTCGGCGGCTGGCAGAAGGCCCAGAAGGATCACTTCTCCGACGGCGGCAGCTTCGACCAGTTGTACGTGCCGAACAAGAAGTAATTGCGGCACATCGGCATCACACTCCGGAAGCCCGCAGCAGGGCTTCCGGAATCATCACCAGGTACCAGATTCACCCTTTGAGTTGACCATGACGATTCTCTTGTTGGCCGGCAGTCCTTCCGCTCCGTCCCGTTCCACCCGCTTGCTGCACCACGTCGGCGAAAAGCTGGCCGCGCTCGGGCACCGCTATTCCAAACTGGACGTGCGCGATCTGCCGGGTCAGGCCTTGATCCGCGCCGACTTCAACGATCCCGAGATCAAGGCCGCACTGGCGCGTGTCGAAGAGGCTTCGGCCGTGGTTGTGGCGACACCGGTTTACAAGGCGGCCTATAGCGGCGCGCTCAAGGCTTTCCTCGACCTGTTGCCGCAGTTCGGCCTGACCGACAAGCTGGTGTTGCCCCTGGCTACCGGCGGCAGTCAGTCGCACATGCTGGCGCTCGATTACGCGCTGCGTCCTGTGCTGTCGTCGCTGAACCCCAAACATGTGCTGCCGAGTATTTACGCCACCGAGGCGCAGGTGATCTGGTCCGAGCAGGACGGCCTGGTGCTCGATGCGCCCATCGTGGCGCGCGTGCAGGAAGGCGTCGACCAGTTGTCGAGCAGCCTGCTGGCCTTGCACAAGACCGCGCCGGGCGTATTCACCGATATACCGTTTTCGCAGATCCGATGTAGCGTTTAAGCGCGGGCCGCGTCCTCCCGCTTCATTGATCATCCATGCAAGACCCGCTATCCGCTGCAGGAGCGGAGGGGCCTTGTTACGCCAAATTACACAAAATAACAGTTACGGGAAAACCAGATGAGTGCACAACAACGTTCCGCCAGACGCCGTACCCTCGGCCTGCTGTCCGCGCTGACCACACTGACCATCGCCGCTGCAGGCCTTGGCATGAGCAACTTCGCCGCGGCCCAGTCCAAGCAAGTGCTGCGCATCGGCTATCAAAAAGCCGCCAGCACGCTGGTGCTGCTCAAGGCGCACGGCGCGCTGGAAAAACGTCTGCAAGCGCAAGGCGTGGAAGTCAAATGGGCGGAATTCACTGCCGGTCCGCAATTGCTGGAAGCGCTGAACGTCGGCTCGGTCGACTTCGGCTATGTCGGCGAAGCGCCGCCGGTATTTGCCCAGGCGGCAGGCGCCGACTTTGTCTACACCGCCTATGAAATCCCGACGCCGAACGCCGAAGGCCTGCTGGTGCAAAAGGATTCGCCGATCAGGAGCGTGGCCGAACTGAAGGGCAAGAAAATCGCCTTCAACAAAGGCTCCGACGTGCATTGGCTGGTGGTGGCCCTGCTCAAGAAAGCCGGCCTCAACTACAGCGACATCCAGCCGGTCTACCTGGCGCCGGCTGATGCCCGCGCCGCGTTTGAAAAAGGCGCCATCGATGCGTGGGCCATCTGGGATCCTTTCCAGGCCGCCGCTGAAAAACAGATCGGCGCGCGTCGCCTGGCAAGCGGTGTGGGCGCAGTCAGCCATCACCAGTTCTTCCTGAGTGCGCGTCCGTTCGCGGAAAAGAATGCCGCCGTTCTCAAGGTGCTACTGGAAGAAATCACCAAGGAAGGCCAATGGATCCGCGCGAACACCAAGGAAGCCGCGGCCCAACTCGCGCCTATCCAGGGCCTGGACACCGACGTCATCGAAGTTAGCCTGAAGCGCTACGAACACATCTTCCGGCCGATCGACGCCAAGGTGCTGGAAGAGCAGCAACGCATCGCTGACGCCTTCTTCGAGCTCAAGCTGATCCCGAAAAAACTCAGCGTCAAGGACGCCGTGCTGAAGTAAATACGCGCAATACGCATCATGGATGCGCCGGCTTGCAAGAGACCGGCGCACCGCTGGTTTCACCTGATACCGATATCGATTGGAGTTT
Organism: Herbaspirillum sp. NPDC101397; assembly: GCF_044767325.1. Lineage (NCBI taxonomy): Bacteria > Pseudomonadati > Pseudomonadota > Betaproteobacteria > Burkholderiales > Oxalobacteraceae > Herbaspirillum > Herbaspirillum sp. NPDC101397. The sequence continues at coordinate 4,921 of NZ_JBIWNS010000002.1, read as the reverse complement.
GCAATGAACGTTTTCTGGTTTATCCCCACGCACGGCGACAGCCGCTACCTCGGCACCGCAGAAGGCGGACGTCTGGTCAGTCATGACTACATGAAGCAGGTCGCGGTCGCTGCCGATACTCTGGGATATGACGGCGTGTTGCTGCCGACCGGACGTTCCTGTGAAGACGCCTGGGTCACCGCCGCCAGCCTGATCGGTGAAACCAAGCAATTGAAATTTCTGGTCGCAGTGCGTCCCGGCCTGAGCGCACCGACGCTGTCGGCACGCATGGCCGCCACCTTCGACCGCCTGTCCGGCGGCCGCTTGCTGGTCAACGTCGTCACCGGCGGCGATCCTGCCGAGCAGGAGAGCGACGGCATCTTCGGCACGCACAAGGAGCGCTATGAAATCTCCGACGAATTCCTCAAGATCTGGCGCGACGTACTGAGCAAGACGCACACCGGCGGCGAAACCAATTTCGAAGGCAAGCACTTGAGCGTCAAAGGCGCCAAGGCCTTGTATCCCCCGGTGCAGGCGCCATACCCGCCGCTGTACTTCGGCGGCTCCTCGGACGAAGCGATCGACCTCGCCGCCGAGCAAGTCGACGTCTACCTGACCTGGGGCGAACCGCCTGCGGCAGTGGCCGAGAAGATCGCCATCGTGCGTGCACGCGCCGCCAAGGCCGGCCGCACTTTGCGCTTCGGCATCCGCCTGCACGTGATCGTGCGAGAAACCACGGACGCCGCCTGGCGCGCCGCCGACGAGCTCATCAGCAAGCTCGACGATGCCACCATCGAAAAGGCGCAGAAGACCTTCGCCAAGATGGACTCCGAGGGACAGCGCCGCATGGCCGCGCTGCATGGCGGCAAGCGCGACAAGCTCGAAGTCAGCCCGAACCTCTGGGCCGGCGTCGGCCTGGTGCGAGGCGGCGCCGGCACCGCGCTGGTCGGCGACGGTCCGACCGTGGCGGCACGCCTGAAGGAGTACGCCGACCTCGGCATCGACACCTTCATCCTGTCCGGCTACCCGCATCTGGAAGAATCGTATCGCTTTGCCGAATTGGTGTTCCCGCTGTTGCCGCGCAAGCAGAAGGAAACGCTGCCCGGTTTCAACCTGACCGGCCCGTTCGGCGAGATTGTCGGCAACACCCACGTGCCGCCACCGGCCGCCAAGCCGGCGCAGCAAGTGTCCGAGAGTTAAGGATCCATCATGAGTGCAAGCATCGCCAGCTCTGGCGTCGACACCACCGAAACTCCACGCAAGATCGCTGCCGCTAAAAGTAGCGGCAGTGGCAATCGTTTCGGCGCCACGCAATTATTGTCCTGGGCCTTGCCGGTCGGCCTGATCGTCGTGTGGCAGATCGCCGCGCAGGCAGGCTGGCTGTCCAGCCGCATCCTGCCCGAGCCGTGGGCGGTGCTGCGTGCAGCCTGGAACCTGTCGGCGTCGGGCGAGTTGTGGACGCATCTGGGCGTGAGCACCGGGCGCGCCGCTTCGGGCTTCGCCGTCGGCGGCGGGCTCGGCCTGCTGCTAGGGCTGCTGACCGGCACCTTCCGCCAGGCGGAAGTGCTGCTCGACACCACGCTGCAGATGGTGCGCAACATCCCGGCGCTGGCCTTGATTCCACTCGTGATCCTGTGGTTCGGCATTGACGAGACTTCCAAGCTGTTCCTGGTATCGGTCGGCGTGTTCTTTCCGATCTACCTCAATACTTTCCACGGCATCCGCTCGGTCGACAAGGGCCTGATCGAAATGGCGAAGAGCTACGGCTTGTCCGGCTGGCCGCTGTATCGCGACGTGATCCTGCCCGGCGCGTTGCCGTCGATCCTGGTCGGCGTGCGTTTTGCGCTCGGCCTGGTGTGGGTGCTGCTGATCGTGGCCGAAACCATTTCGGCGCAGGCCGGCATCGGCTACATGACCATGAACGCCCGCGAATTCCTGCAAACCGACGTGGTGCTGGTCGGCATCCTGCTGTACGCGCTGCTTGGAAAACTGGCCGACGTACTGGCGCGCGGCCTGGAAAAATTCTGGCTGCGCTGGCATCCGGGCTATCAATGAACACGGCAACGAACCAAGCAACGAACAAGGACGTCGCGATGCAAAACAATCCGGTCGAAACCACGCAAGTAAAGCATGCCGCCGAAGCGCAGTCCGACAAGCAGAGCCGCGGTGTGCGCGTCGCCATCGACGGCCTGTCGAAATCCTATGCCGGCCGCGAAGTGCTCAAAGCCGTCGCGCTCGACGTCAAGCCCGGTGAATTCGTCGCTATCGTCGGTCGCAGCGGCTGCGGCAAAAGCACCTTGTTGCGTTTGATCGCCAAGTTGGAAACGGCGACCCGCGGCGAAGTCCTCTTCGCCAAGGACGCCGGCGGACGTCAACCGGGCTTCGAGCCGGAGACCCGCATCATGTTCCAGGACTCGCGCCTGCTGCCATGGAAACGCGTGCTCAACAATGTCGCGCTGGGCTTGCCCAAGGCGGCCTTGTCCTCGGCGTCGCAAGCTCTGCGCCAGGTCGGGCTGGAAGAACGCGCCGGCGAATGGCCGGCCGTGCTGTCCGGCGGCCAGCGTCAACGCGTGGCGTTGGCGCGCGCGCTGGTGCACGACCCTGAATTATTGTTGCTGGACGAACCGCTGGGCGCGCTCGATGCGCTGACCCGCATCGAAATGCAGCAGCTGATCGAATCGCTGTGGCAGAAGCGCGGCTTCACCGCCGTGCTGGTCACGCATGACGTACAGGAAGCGATCGCGCTGGCCGATCGCGTGGTGCTGATCGAAGACGGCAACATCACGCTCGACCAGGCCATCGACCTGCCGCGTCCGCGGGCCCGCGGCAACCCTGCGTTCGCGCAGATGGAAGAGTACATCCTGTCGCGCGTGCTGCAACATCCGGCCAATGCGCCGGACAGCGCGCTCGGCGATGTCTCGCTGCAAAAGACCGTCAATCAGGTGCAGTGGGCAATTTAAGTTTTTGTTTTTATTTTTTAACGCAGTTTTCTACCTCACCAGGAGTCAAGCATGACCATTCAAGCCATCAACGTCCGCAATCAATTCAAGGGCAAAGTCAAAGCCATCATCGAAGGCTCCGTCGTCTCCGAAGTCGATGTCGAAACCCCTGCCGGCATCGTCACATCGGTCATCACCACTCGCTCGGTCAAGGACCTGGGCCTGGTGATCGGCAGCGAAGTCGTCGCATTGGTCAAGGCGACCGAAGTCTCGATCGCCAAGCTCTGATCCGATTCCATCACGGAGCCATTGATGAAGTATCAAGCCCTGGAAAAATATCTTGCCCGCCTCAACGGGTCTGTGAAAGAAGAATCCAGGGTCTGGCTGGATGCGGAAGGGCGGGCGCAGGGCAAGTATTTCAACACCACGCTCACTTCTGCATTCCAGCCGATACGCGTATTCGGCAGCGCCGGCACGCCGGACGCCGCCATCGTCGCGCATGAAGGTTTTGCGCGCAGTTATTCCGAAGACGACAGCGGCCTGCATCTGTGGCGCCTGCTCGACCAGGCCGCCAGCGATGACGAGTCGGTCGAACTGGACCGCCTGTGCCGCATGCTGCATTCGATCAATTTCTATCGCCAGGTGGACCACGACGTCAGTCTGCACCTGAGCGTGCATGCGCGTTTGCTGGCAGCCGTGGACAGCAATCACGGCATCGCTTTCCGTCGCATCCTCAACCTGCTGGAGCTGCCGCATGACAAGATCGTGCTGCAGATGCCGGTGGTGACGCAGAACCAGGGCTGGCTGCTCAACTATGTGCTGGACAATTACCGGCGCAACGGTTTCCGGCTCGGCATCAGCGCCGCCGATGCGCGCGACGCGCTGGCCTTGCTGGAGAAGGTCAAGCCTGACATGATCAAGGTCGACGCGCGCGAACTGGTCGATGAAGAGGGCACTGAAAAGCTGCTGCGCCAGGCAGGCTCACTTGGCATTCGCGTCGTGTTTAAACGCGTCGAGAATCCGGACGTATTCGCGCGGCTGCAGGAGTTTGGCGGCAAGCTGGCAACGCCGGTGTATGCTCAGGGCTATCTGTGGGATACGCCGAAATCTACCTTGGCGCTCCCGCCTCCGATTCCAAACGCCGAAAGCAAGGTGGCCTGACATGGGAAACACGACCGCACGCAATCAAGGCAGCTCCGGTGTCCCACGCATTGCGGATTTCCGTGTGCTGGTGGTGCCGGGACTTGACGGCAGCGGTCCCGAGCATTGGCAGTCGCGCTGGCAGCGGTTGTATCCGGCCTTCGAGCGGGTTGAGCAGGATCACTGGGATGTTGCTGATTTGCCGGTGTGGTCGTCGCGTTTGCAGGAGGTGCTGGCACAGGATGCGCGTCCGACCGTGATCGTTGCGCACAGCTTTGGCTGTCTGACGACGGTGCATCGTGTGGGTCTGGATGCAGGTCATATCGTCGGTGCATTGCTGGTGGCGCCGGCGGATCCTGAAAAATTCAAGGTGGCCGATGTCGTGCAGACGCGGTTGCCGTTTCCTTCGGTCGTGATCGGCAGTACTGATGATCCCTGGATGTCGGCGGAACGCGCTGAATATTGGGCGGGCGTTTGGGGGAGCGAGTTTGTCAATGCGGGGGCGGTGGGGCATATCAATACTGCTTCGGGGTTGGGCGACTGGCTTGACGGGCAGGATGTGTTGGCGGCGTTGGTCAAGCGGGTTGGTAACCGCAATTCTGTGGCTTCTGCCTGATCTGTCTTCCTGTTCTCGTTAAATCTTTTCTTTCTTCGATCGACCAAGCCGGGGGCGGCCCGGCAGCCGCTCACTTTTCTTGCTTCGCCAAGAAAAGTAAGCAAAAGAAGGCGACCGCAAGTTCGTAGCCCCTTCGGGGTTCCCGGCGGCGGCAGGCGCAAATCGGGAGGGGAAACAAACTCGCTGCGCTCAGACAAGTTTCCCCTCTTTATCCGATTTGCACCTGCCGCCACCGGCTACTCGCAAG